>JANPOY010000157.1:0-229782 GCA_031428215.1 Paracoccaceae bacterium | reverse complement strand
ATCGAAAACATGTTCGGCAAACTGAAGGATTGGCGGCGCATTCATACCCGCTACGACAGATGCGCAGTAGTCTTCATGTCCGCCATCACAATCGCAGTCACCATCATCTTCTGGTTATAGGGAATGAGTCCTGAGCCTAGGCTTGCCGCCAGATCATTGGGGCAAAACATGGTGGACCTTTTATCAAACCGCGCAGACGCGGCCATTTGGGTGCAAGGCCAATGGCTGCGCCTGATGCTGCGCGCGGTTGTGCCGTTGTTGATTGCGGCAGTGTTTTTGGCGCTGCTTTCGGCACGTTTGGGCGCGATGGATACGGCGGCCGTTGCGCAGGCCCTGTCCGGGGTCGCCCCCCGGCAGTGGGCGGGTGCCCTGCTGATGACCGCGATCAGCTTTTGGGCCGTTGGTCATTATGACGCTGTCTTGCATCGCCATTTTGCAACCGGCCTGCCCGATGCCACGACAAGGCGCGCTGGCATTTGTGCCATCGCGGTCAGCCAGACCTTGGGGCTTGGCATCATCACCGGGGCCATCATCCGCAGGCGCATGTTGCCGGGCCAACCGCTTGGGTTGGCGGTGCAACTGACCGCTGCGGTGGCGCTTTCCTTTTTGGCGGGATGGGTGGTGGTAACCTCGGTGGTGCTGCTGATACTGCCAGAAACGCCGTTCAAACCCCTGGCGATGGCGGTGCTGGCGGTCACGCTGGGATTGTTTGCCCTGGCAATGATCGCGCCGCGTTGGGGGTTTCGATGGCCGAACAGCTTTACACTGGGCCGGTTGATTGCGCTGTGCGCGGTGGACACATTGGCCGCCGGAGCCGCGTTTTACCTGCTTTGCCCCGACAGTTTGCTGCTGACTTTCCCGACAGTGCTGCCTGCTTTCTTGCTGGCCTTGGGTGCGGGTCTTGCCACCGGCACACCGGGCGGCCTTGGCGCTTTCGAGGTGACGCTGCTGGCCCTTGCGCCCATCGCAGATCCGGGCCCGTTGCTGGCGGCGATTCTGGCGTGGCGGCTGACCTACTATGCCTTGCCGGCACTGCTCGGGGCCGCCGTGGCGATCAAGGGCCCGCAGCTGACAGAATGTGCCGGGCGCGCTGTGCCCTGCCCGCCACCCGTCCCCGCACGCGCCGAGTTGGGTTTGCAGGCGCAAGGCACATTGACACGGCAAGCGGTGGGCGAAGGCAGCTGGTTGGCAGGGCGCAGCGGGCATTTCCTGATCGCATTGCTTGACCCCACCCCCGGCGCCACCGTTCAGGGGTTGATGGCCGCGGCAAAGGCCGAAAGCCGTCTGCCCTTGCTCTACAAATGCAGCGCCCGCACCGCCGTTGCGGCCAAAGCCGCAGGGTTTTGCCCAGTACTGATTGCACGAGAGGCCTGGCTGTCACCGCAGACCTATGATTTGGCCGCCGCGTCGCGCGCGGGACTGCGCCGCAAGCTGCGTCGGGCCGCAGCGGCGGGCGTCACGATCCAACACGGCACGAACCTGCCTTGGCCGCAACTGGACCGCATTGCCGCGATCTGGGCCGCCGCTCATGGCGGCGAGCGCGGGTTTTCCATGGGGCGCTATAGTCGCGACTACGTCGCGCGGCAAAGGGTTTACGTGGCATGGCACCTTGGCCAACCCGTCGCTTTTGCCAGCTTTCACCAGACGGAGCAGGAATGGGCGCTGGACCTGATGCGCCATGGCGGTTCGCTGCCAGATGGCACCATGCACAGCCTGATACAGGCCGCAGTTGAGGATGCCACCCGTGAAGGTGTGCGCCGCCTGTCGCTGGCCGCTGTGCCCGAAGCCGCTTTCGGCAAAAGCGCGCACAGCCATGCCCGGCTGCTGCGCACGCTGACGCGGGATGATGGCGCCGGTCTGGCCCGGTTCAAATCAGCCTTTGCGCCGCGCTGGCAGCCGCTCTACATGGCCACATCCCACCGCGCCGCCCTGCCTTTTGCCGCAGCCGCCATCGCCCGCGTGATTTTGCACCCGCCGCCGATCGAACAGGATCATGCAGATTATGAATTTGCCTCTGCCTTGCACCCATGGCACAGACAAGGTTGATCGCATTCGACCCGAGGATACCATGGACGCGCTTTCCAAATTGCTTGCCAGTCGTGACTGGCTGATGGCCGACGGGGCCACTGGCACCAACCTGTTCAACATGGGCCTGTCTTCGGGAGAGCCGCCAGAGTTCTGGAACGTCGATCAGCCTGACAACATCCGCACGCTTTATCGCAATGCGGTCAACGCCGGGTCGGATATTTTCCTGACCAACACCTTTGGCGGCAACGCCAGCCGGCTGAAACTGCACGACGCGCAGGGCCGCGTGCGTGAGTTGAACCGCATCGGCGCGAGTCTGGGACGCGAGATTGCCGATGCCTCGGGTCGCAGCGTTGTGGTCGCAGGCTCGGTCGGGCCGACCGGGGACATTTTTGTCCCGATGGGCACGCTGACCCATTCTGCCGCGGTCGAGATGTTCCATGAACAGGCCGAAGGTCTGAAAGAAGGCGGCGCCGATGTGCTCTGGGTGGAAACCATGTCCTCGCCCGACGAATACAGGGCCGCCGCCGAAGCCGCCGCTTTGGCAGGCATGCCCTGGTGCGGCACCATGAGTTTTGATACCGCCGGGCGCACGATGATGGGTGTCACCTCATCCGCGATGGTCGAAATGGTGGAAAAGCTGGCCAATCCGCCGCTGGCCTTTGGGGCGAACTGCGGCGTCGGCGCGTCGGACCTGATGCGCACTGTCCTCGGTTTTGCAGCCGTGGGGGGGGCGCGTCCGCTGATCGCCAAGGGCAATGCCGGCATTCCGAAATACCACGACGGCCATATCCACTATGACGGCACGCCTGCATTGATGGCCGAATACGCCATTCTGGCCCGCGATGCCGGGGCGCGGATCATCGGCGGATGCTGCGGCACCATGCCGGAACACCTGAAAGCCATGCGCGCGGCCCTAGAATCCACGCCCAAAGGCACGCCGCCATCCCTCGACACCATCAGCGGCCAACTGGGCGCGTTTTCCTCGGCTTCGGACGGCACTGGCGACACTTCTGGCGATCCCAAACGCGAAAGGCGGGGCAAGCGGGGCTGATCCAGCAGACCAAAATTCTGCGAAGAATTTTACAAATTTTTCGAAAAAATTTGGTCCCGGCGTCAGAAACACCCGTCTTCCGATCCGCAGAGGCCGGAATTTTCGAAATTCCGCCCCGCCGTCAGAACATCGACAACTGATCCCCCGCCCGCGCGGGCGGGGTGAACAGATCACAGCGCAGCGGCGGCAGGCGCACTGTCAGCCCCAGCCGAGCCACGGCCACATTAAACCGCCGCGCCATCAGATCGGCCCAAAGCCCCTCTCCCCGCATCCGCCGCCCGAAGGCCGGGTCATAATCCTGTCCGCCGTGCAACTCCCGCACCCGTGCCATCACCTTGGCGGCGCGGTCGGGCACATGCGTGGCCAGCCAGTCCTGAAACAGCCCCGACACTTCGCGCGGCAGACGCAGCGCGATAAAGCTGGCGGCGACCGCCCCGGCGTCGCGCGCGGCTTGCAGGATGGCTTCCATCTCATGATCGGTCAGGCCCGGCACCACCGGGGCCAGCATCACCCGCACGGGAATGCCCGCCTGCGCCAGCCGTTCGATCACCCGCAACCGTCGCAAAGGCGCCGGCGCACGTGGCTCCATGCGCCGCGACAGATCCGCGTCCAGCGTCGTCATCGAAATCCCCACCCGGCACAGACCCGCGGCCGCCATCGGGGCCAGAATATCGAGATCACGCTCTATTAGCGTGCCTTTGGTGGTGACCGCCACCGGATGCCGATGCGCCGCAAGCACCTGCAGGATCTGGCGCATCAGACTGTGCGACGCCTCGATCGGCTGATAGGGATCGGTGTTGGTGCCCAGCGCAATCACCTGCGGCACATAGGATTTCGCGCGCAATTCCAGGTCCAGAACTTCGGCAATCCCCGGACGCGCGATCAGTTTGGTTTCAAAATCCAACCCCGGGGAGAGGTTCAGAAACGCATGACTGGGGCGGGCATAGCAATAGATGCAGCCGTGCTCACACCCGCGATAAGGGTTGATCGAACGGTCAAACGGCAGATCCGGCGACCGATTGTAGCTGATGGCCGAGCGCGGGCGTTCCATCCGCACTTCGGTGCGCTGAACCCGCTCATCGGGTGGCTGCCATCCGTCGATAAATGCCACGGTTTGCGTTGCTTCAAACCGGCCCGCGGCGTTGTCCGCAGCACCGCGCCCGCGCAGCCGCACCCCAGGTAGAATTGTGCTGTTGTCGCGATCCATGCGCCAAAACTAGAACATTTCAAGAACAATCAAAAGCGATTTCTGCTGTTCGCGACCCTTGAAGTCGGCTTTAATCCGGCGCATGTCGCTATTCGAAAAGTGCCGCGCGGCCTTTCGGCCCATTGACAGCATAATTGCCCAAGGAGCGCCCAACATGGCCGATGACGAAATCATCCTATCCGAGCTTTCTGACGATGAGCTGGTGCTGCAGATGCACGACGACCTTTACGATGGTCTGAAGGAAGAGATCGAAGAGGCCGTCCACATCCTGATCACGCGCGGTTGGGCCCCTTACGATGTTTTGACCAAGGCCCTGGTCGCAGGCATGACCATCGTGGGCGCCGACTTCCGCGACGGCATCCTGTTCGTGCCCGAGGTGCTGCTGGCCGCCAACGCGATGAAGGGCGGCATGTTCATCCTGAAACCGCTGCTGATCGCAACCGGCGCCCCGCGCATGGGCAAGATGGTGATCGGCACCGTCAAGGGCGACATCCACGACATCGGCAAGAACCTTGTCGGCATGATGATGGAAGGCGCAGGCTTTGAGGTCAAGGATCTGGGCATCAACAACTCGGTCGAGAAATACCTTGAGGCGTTGGAATCTGAAAAGCCCGATATCCTGGGCATGTCGGCGCTGCTGACCACCACGATGCCCTATATGAAGGTCGTGATCGACACGATGAAGGAAAAGGGCATGCGTGAGGATTACATCGTTCTGGTCGGCGGCGCGCCGCTGAACGAAGAATTCTCGAAGGCCATCGGCGCGGATGCCTATTGCCGCGATGCCGCGGTGGCCGTGGAAACCGCCAAGCAATTCGTGGCCCGCAAGCACAACCAATTGGGCGTTTGAATCACGTCGCAGTGTTGCAAAGGCCTCGGACTTGTTCCGGGGCCTTTTTCGCACCATCTATGGTGTCACCCGTCACGAAAGGTTCACCATGCCGCTGCCGCTGTTCCTTGGATTGATCGCCACTATCATCGCCGCTGCCGGGGCCAGCATTGCCCTTGTCTTTATGGCAGGTGTGCCCTTGGTCTGGCTGGCCATTGCGGCGCTGATTCTGGCCTTGCTGGTTCGGGGCCTGGCGTGGCGCTGATCCCCGATGACACCACGCTGACCGAGACGGGGCTTCCGCCTGAACATGCGGGCCGCATCCTGCTGATCGCCTGCGGGGCCTTGGCACATGAGGTGCTGGCGTTGAAGCGTTTGAATGGCTGGGAACACTTGGACCTGCAATGCCTGCCTGCCAATCTGCATCTTTGGCCTGACAAGATCACCGAAGCGGTGGCGCAAGCGGTGACAGAGCATAAATCAACTTACGCCGCGATCTTCATCCTTTATGCTGATTGCGGCACCGGCGGGCTATTGTTTGAAAAGTGCAAGGAACTGGGCGTGCAGATGATCCCAGGCCCGCATTGTTATTCGTTTTTTGAAGGAAATGACGCCTTCGCCGCCCACCCCGAAGAGTTCACCGCCTTTTATCTGACCGATTTTCTGGTCCGGCAATTTGATGCATTCGTCTGGCGGCCGATGGGTCTGGACCGCCACCCGCACCTGCGCGACATGTATTTTGGCAATTACACCAAGCTGGTCTATCAGGCGCAAACCAACGACCCCACCTTGGACGCCAAAGCCGAGGATTGCGCGCGCCGTCTGGGTCTGGCCTATGAGCGGCGCTTTACCGGCTATGGCGATCTGGCGGGCTTCATGGAAAAGATTGCGCGCGCCTGAAACCGGGGACAAATGGTTGGCAAGCCGCGCGCCCTGCCTTAGCATGACCGCATGGCAATATCCGAAGCCCTGAGCGAACTGCGTGATCTGCTGGGCGACAGGCTGTCCACGGCAGCGCCGGTTTTGGCAGAGCACAGCCAAAGCGAAAGCCACATCCACGCCCGCAGCCCCGATGCCGTGGCCCTTCCGCTAGACAGCGCCGAAGTCGCCCGCATCGCCGCCATTTGCGCCCGCCATGCGCTTCCGATCATCGGTTGGGGGGCGGGCACGTCGCTGGAGGGCCATGCCTTGGCCGTGCGGGGCGGCGTCACGGTTGATTTTCGCCTGATGAACAAGGTTTTGGCGGTTTATCCCGAGGATATGCTGGCCGTCGTGCAGCCCGGCATCACCCGTGAGCGGCTGAATGAAGAGTTGCGCGCCACCGGCCTGTTTTTCTCGGTCGATCCTGGCGCAAATGCCAGTTTGGGCGGCATGGCGGCCACACGCGCCAGCGGCACGACGGCGGTGCGCTATGGCACCATGCGGGACAATGTGCTGGGCCTCGAGGTGGTTCTGGCCGGGGGGCAAGTGATCCGCACCGGGTCATCCGCACCCAAATCCGCGGCCGGATACGATCTCACCGCGCTGATGATCGGCTCCGAGGGCACGCTGGGCTTGATGACCGAACTGACCCTGCGCTTGCACGGTCAACCCGAGGCGGTGTCGGCGGCCACCTGCGCCTTTCCCTCGATCACAGCGGCGGTGAATTGCGTGATTGCCACCATCCAGACCGGCATCCCGATGGCACGGATCGAATTTCTCGACGTTGCAACCGTGGCCGCCTGCAACGCCTATTCCGGCACCGCGATGCCGCTTGTGCCACAACTTTTGGTCGAATTTCACGGCTCGCCTGCCGGGGTTGCCGAACAGGCCGAACGCTTTGGCGCGATTGCGCAGGAATTTGACAGCAGTGGTTTTCTCTGGGCCCGCGCGCAAGAAGACCGCACCCGGCTTTGGCGCATGCGTCACAGCGCCTATCCGGCGATTCTGGCTACACGGCCGGGGGCGACGGCGCTTGTCACCGATGTCTGCGTGCCGATCTCCGCGCTGGCGCAGGCGGTGGAGGAAACCCAGGCCGACATTGCGGCCTCGTCCATTCCGGGGCCGATTCTGGGCCATGTCGGCGATGGCAACTTTCACGCCATCCTGCTGATCAAGCCCAATGATCCGACCGAGCACGCGGTGGCGCAGCGTTTGGCCACCCGCATGGCGGAACGTGCACTGGCCTTGGGCGGCACCATCACCGGAGAACATGGCGTGGGCACCGGAAAATTGTATCTGATGGCGGCAGAGCATGGCCCGGCCTGGGGCGTGATGGGTCAGATCAAACGGGCGCTGGACCCGCAGAACCTGATGAACCCCGGCAAACTGGTGCCGCAGACATGAGTGCGGCCGACTTTGCCCGCCGCTTTGCCGCCTGCTTTGGCGCACAGGATGTCGAAGGTCTGGCGGGTCTGATCAGCCCGGACGGCAGTGTGCTGACCCTGTCGGGCGCTTGGGCCGAAGGTCAAATCGCTGCCCGCGCGGCCTTTGCCGCAGAGGCATCGGGCCTGTGCGCAAGGGCAAGGCTGGTCACGGGCAAGGGCGATCTGCTGCCTTTGGGGCCGGGGTCGGCCTTGGTGCGCCAGCGCTATGTGGTGACGGGCGCGGTGGATGAGGCCGGGGGCGAATTGCCCCGCTTTGGCGCGCTGTTGGTGGCGGTTCTGGTCGATGAGCTGGCGGTGAGTTTGACCTTCACGGCGCTGCCGGGCTGACTGCTTCAAATTTTTTCGAAAACATTTGCAAAATCCTTCGAAGGATTTTGAAGACCTACCCCAACAACGCCCGCGCGGCCTCGCGTGCGGCTTCGGTCACCGTATCCCCCGCCAGCATCCGCGCGATTTCCTCAACCCGCTCGGGCGCAGACAGCGCGGTGACCGTGGACAGCGTCTGCCCATCCTGCACCCGCTTTTCAACGCGCCAATGATGCCCGCCGCGCGCTGCCACTTGCGGGCTGTGGGTGACAACCAGCACCTGCGCGCCAGCCGCCAGTGCCTGCAACCGCCGCCCCACCGCATCGGCCGTGGCCCCACCGACACCGCGGTCGATCTCGTCAAAGATCAGCGTCAGGCCGGGTGTATCACCCGTGAGGCACACCTTCAGCGCCAGCAGAAAGCGTGACAACTCCCCCCCCGAGGCGATCTTGTTCAGCGCCCCCGCAGGTGCCCCCGGATTGGTGGCCACGGTGAATTGCACCGCATCGACGCCGTCCGGGCCGGGCTCCGCCAGCGCCAGTTCGGTTGTGAACACCGCGCGTTCCATCTTGAGCGGCGCCAGTTCCGCCGCCATCGCCGCATCCAGCCGCATGGCCGATGCCCGGCGCTGCGTGGTCAGCCCGCCGGTTTCGCGGACATAGGCCTGCTCTGCCTCGGCCACCGCGCGCTCCAGTTTGGCAATCCCCGCCGCGCCGCCGTCAATTGCAGCCAACCTTGCGCGCAGCTGATCGGCAAAGCCGCCCAGATCATCGGGCAGCACGCCATGCTTGCGGGCCAACGCGCGAATGGCGAACAGCCGTTCCTCCAGCGCCTCCAACTCGGCGGGATTGAAATCCAGCTGGCGCAGACAATCCTCGACCCCGGATTGCGCATCGCCCAATTCGATCAATGCCCGGCCCAAGGCGGCCATCGCGGCATCCAGCTTGCCCTCGGCGCGGGTGGACGCGCCTTCCAGCCAGCGCAGGGCATCGCGCAGCGGTGCTTCGGCCCCAGAGCCTGCAATCGCCGCATTGGCGCGCAGGATGTCGGCGCGGATGCGCTCGGCCCCTTGCATGGACCGGCGGCGCGCGTCCAGAATGGCCTCTTCGCCGGGCAATGGGTTCAACTTGTCCAACTCTGCCACCGCGTGGCGCAGGAAATCTTCCTCGACCTGCGCGCGGTCCAGCACAGCGCGGGCCTGCGCCAGCGCATCGCGGGTCTGTGCCCGCACCCGCCACGCCAGCCGCACGCCGACAAGATCGACGCCTGCGAATTGGTCCAAGAGCGCCCGATGCCCACGCGGGTTGAGCAGGCCGCGGTCATCGTGTTGGCCGTGCAGTTCGACCAGAGTGTCGGACAGATCGCGCAACACCTCGCCCGACACCCGGCGGTCATTGACCCAGGCCTGCTTGCGGCCATCGGCGGAATTGACGCGGCGCAGGATCAGCTCATCGCCAGCCTCAAACCCCGCCTCGTGCAACACCGATCGCGCGGCATGGCCCGCAGGCAGGTCAAATTCGGCCACCACTTCGCCTTGTGCCGCCCCGGCCCGCACCAGTTCGGCACGCCCGCGCCAGCCCAGCACAAAGCCCAATGCGTCCAGCAAGATAGATTTGCCCGCCCCCGTCTCGCCCGTCAACACGTTCAGCCCGGTGCTGAATTCCAGTGTCAATCGGTCGATGATCAGCACATCTCGGATATCAAGGCTGCGCAGCATGGCCCTGCCCAAAGCCGCCGGTGATCACAGCCACTCACCCTTGATCATCTGACGGTAAGCCGAGGCCAGCCAGTTGTTGCCCTTGGCTTTCGGCTCCAGCCCCCGGCCTTTCAGCAGCGCAAAGCTGTCCTCATAGAACGGGCTGGACTGATAGTTGAAGCCCAGAATCGCGCCTGCGGTCTGCGCCTCATCGGTCAGGCCAAGCGCCAGATAGGCCTCAACCAGACGGTGCAGCGCTTCGGCGGTGTGGGTGGTGGTCTGGAAATCCTGCACCACCACACGGAAGCGGTTGATCGCTGCCGTGTAATTGCCGCGCTTGAGGTAGTAGCGCCCGATTTCCATTTCCTTGGCGGCCAGATGGTCAAAGGCCATGTCGAATTTCAGGATGGCGGATTTGGCGTATTCGCTGTCGGGATAGGTTTCAATCACCACACGCAGCGCCTGCAAGGCCTGGAAGGTCAGACCCTGATCGCGGCCAACCTCGTCGATCTGATCGTAATAGGACAGCGCCAACAAATAGCTGGCATAGGCCGCGTCTTCATCACCGGGATAGAATTCCAGGAACCGCTGCGCCGCAGAACGGGCTTCTTCGTAT
Source organism: Paracoccaceae bacterium (assembly GCA_031428215.1). Classification (GTDB taxonomy): domain Bacteria; phylum Pseudomonadota; class Alphaproteobacteria; order Rhodobacterales; family Rhodobacteraceae; genus Cypionkella. The sequence goes on along the minus strand of JANPOY010000157.1, from coordinate 219,683 downwards.
TCCTTGGATTGATGCAAGGCATAGGCCTGCATGATCAGCGCGCGCTTGGCCCATTCGGAATAGGGGTACAGACGTTCCACTTCCTGAAAATAGGTCAAGGCTTCTTCGGGCTTGCCCTTGCTTTCCAGGACCAATTCGCCGCGCTTGTAGATTTCTTCGGCGGTAGAGTTTTCAAGCGCCAGAGCAGGACCCTCTTTCGGACCGCAGGCCATCAACGTGGCAACAACAAGGATCAGGCATAGAGCTTTGCCCGCCCGCAGCGTCTTGCCTGTCTGTCCGCCTGCCATCTTCCGCCTACCCCATTTGCCGCGCCGAAACCCCTGTCAAACGGGGCAGTCTTCGTCGCCTTTGGCCTCTCGTAGCACAGAAAATTCCGGGGCGCAAAACGGCTTTCGCCCTTCGGCATCAGGTTTCAACCCTGTTTTCAGACCCGTGCGGGCAGATCGCCACGGTGCACACCCACTCCGGGCAGTTTTCCGCCCGTCAGGCCCGCGCAATCCTGCTCTGCCCAAGCACCGGGCGTGGAAAAGAGCGCCCGCAAAAGCCGGTTGGTCATGGCGTGACCGGCGCGCTCGCCGGTGTAGCGACCCAGAATCGGCGCCCCTGCCAAAGCCAGATCTCCCAATGCATCCAACATCTTATGGCGCACAGGTTCATCGGCGTGGCGCAATCCGCCCGGCGACAGCACCTGATCGCCCTCAAACACCACCGCGTTTTCCAAGGTGCCACCCAAGGCCAGCCCACGCGCCCGCATCGCGATCACATCGGCATTGCGGCAAAAGGTGCGGCTGTCCGACAATTCGCGCACGAAGGCCCCGTTGGACATGTTCAGCCGCTTGGACTGCTGCCCGATCGCGGCTTCGGCAAAGTCGATGCGGAAGTCGATTTCCAGCATATCGGCCGGTTCCAGACGCGCGAACGCCTCGCCATCGCGCACTTCCACCGTGCGCAAGACACGGATGGCACGCACAGGCGTGTCCAGCCCGGCAATGCCCGCCGCCAAAAATCCCTCTACAAACGGCGCGGCAGATCCGTCCAGGATCGGCACTTCCGGTCCGTCAATGTCAATCACCGCGTTCTGAATGGCACAACCGGCCAGCGCGGCCATGACATGTTCGATGGTCGACACCGAGGTGCCCGCGGCATTGGCCACCAGCGTGCACAGCTTTGACGGCACAACGGCATCCCATCGGGCAGGCACCATTGCAGATGCTGCGGCCACGTCACTGCGTCGAAACCAGATGCCGTGATCGGCCGGGGCCGCGCGTACAGTCATGGTGACTGGCGCACCAGAGTGCAGGCCTAGACCCTTGAAGACAGCCGCGGTTTTCAACGTGTTCTGCAACGAACTCTCCGACCAGAATGAGACCGGGTGTCTTGACCCGTTGGGCAATGTGGTATGACGGTCTAAAGGTTATCTCAACTCACTCTTTGTAACGAAGTGTAACAGCGCAATGTCCGCGCAACCAATTGATATAAAATGAAAAAGCCCGGCAGTGCCGGGCCAGTTCAATGGATTTGCAACAAGTTCAGTTGGCTTGACGGCGCAGGAAGGCCGGAATCTCGATCCGTTCCTGGTCTGCAGACAGCTCTTGCTCGTCGTCATAGGCGGTCACGGGCGGCTGTTGCCGACCGGTCTGCGCACGCTCTGGCGCGGCTTCAGAATGACCACCGGCCATGCGGTTGATCAGGCTGCCGATGCCAAAACGCGGGCGCGGTTCGGCCGCTTTGGGGGCCTGGGCCGGCGCGCGCTGTGCTTGCGGCTGGACTGCCGGGCGTGCGGCCTGGCTAGGGGCTTTGCTGACAGCGGCCTGCAGGCGGGCCAAAGCCTCGGGTGATGGGGTGCCAGCGGCGCGCGGACGCGGAGCCACAAAGGCCGCAGCGTCGGCATCATGTGCCGAAGACAGCGGCGCAGTGGCGCGCGGTTGCACCACAGGCTGCTGCGCGCGGTACACGGGCGGCGGCAAATCATCGTCCAGCATCTGCTCGGGCTCGCGGGCTTGCGGCTGATAGACGGGCTGATGGTGCTGGGTGTCGTGGAAGAGATCGGGCGCAGGCTGTGGCATCTGCGCCTGAACCGGCGCGGCCACCGGCGACTGCGACAAGGTCAACTTCGGCTCGGGTGCGGCCACAGGTGCGGGTGCCAGCGGTGCCGCCATCGACCGGCGGGTGATCGCCGGTTCGGCGCGGTTCATGCTGACATCAATGCCGGTCGCCACGACGGACACGCGCAAAGTACCCTCCATCGAGGTGTCCAGCGTCGAGCCCACGATGATATTGGCGTCAGGATCAACCTTTTCACGGATGATGTTGGCGGCTTCGTCCAATTCGAACAATGTCAGGTCATAGCCACCGGTGATGTTGATCAGCACGCCCTTGGCCCCGTGCAACGAAATCTCGTCCAGCAGCGGGTTGGCGATGGCCTTTTCGGCGGCTTCCACGGCGCGGTTGTCGCCGGTGGCCTCACCGGTGCCCATCATCGCCTTGCCCATCTCGTCCATCACCGCGCGGACATCGGCGAAATCAAGGTTGATCAGGCCGGGACGCACCATAAGATCGGTCACACCCTTCACGCCCTGATACAGCACGTCATCGGCCATGGCGAAGGCTTCGGTGAACGTCGTGCGTTCGTTGGCAAGGCGGAACAGGTTCTGGTTCGGAATGATGATCAGCGTATCGACCACCTTTTGCAGCGCCGCAATGCCGTCTTCGGCCTGCTTCATCCGCTTGTTGCCCTCAAACTGGAAGGGCTTGGTCACCACGCCCACGGTCAACACGCCCAATTCACGCGCGGCCTGCGCGATGATCGGGGCCGCACCAGTGCCGGTGCCGCCGCCCATACCAGCGGTGATAAAGCACATGTGCGCGCCGGCCAGATGATCGACGATTTCTTCAATCGTTTCCTCGGCGGCAGCCGCGCCAACGGTCGGACGCGCGCCCGCCCCCAAACCTTCGGTGACTTTCAGGCCCATCTGAATTTTCGACACCGCTTTGCTTTGCTGCAAAGCCTGCGCGTCGGTGTTGGCCACGACGAATTCGACCCCCTCAAGGTTCTTTTCGATCATGTTATTGACCGCATTGCCCCCCGCGCCACCCACGCCGAACACCGTGATGCGCGGCTTCAGCTCTTCACGCTGCGAGGTCATGATCAGGTTCAATGCCATTTTCAGTCCGCCTGTTTATTGTAGGCGGTTGCGCGCCGCCGGTTACTGTCTCGATCTTACAAACACCCGTCCCAAAGCGCTTGTGGCCGAATTATCCCCGATTCTATCCACAGACGCGGTGAAGGTCACGCAAAAAAGTCTTATCCCCCGCAAAATATGGGGGAAGCGTGACACATTTAAGCAGCATTTCGCCGTGGGCGCAGGATGTAGCGGTCACCAGTTGTCCTTGAACCATCGCATGGCCCGTTTCAGCGACCGCGCCGGGTAACGTTCGGTGGGAATGTCGAAATCCCACCATTCATCCTGCGGGTGTGCTGCGAACAGACACAGGCCCACGGCGCTGGAAAACGCAGGCCCAGTGGCCGCTTGCGGCAGGCCTTGCACGCGCAGGGGGCGACCCATGCGCACGCGCTGGCCCAGAATGCGGCTGGCCAATCCGTCCAGGCCAGGGATCTGCGACGCCCCCCCGGTCAGCACGATCTGCTGGCTGGGCAGGCTGTCAAATCCGGCGGCGTCCAGACGGGCGCGCACCTCTTCCAGCACTTCCTCGACCCGTGGCCGCATGATGCCGATCAATTCGGTCCGGCTGATCTGGCGGCGGTCTTTTTCCCAATCGCCAGAGTCGCCGCCCATCTCGATCATTTCGCGGTCATCCATGCCGGTGGCGTGCACGCCGCCGTGTTTGGTCTTAATCCGCTCGGCCACCACCAGCGGCACTTGCAGACCCTTGGAGATATCCGACGTCACATGATCGCCGCCCATCCGCACGGAATCGGCGTAAATCATGTGCTTTTTCATGAAAATGGAAATGCCGGTGGCACCACCGCCCATATCAATGCAGGCCGCACCCAGTTCCTGCTCATCTTCAACCAGCGACGAAATCCCCGAAACATAGGCCGAAGATGCAATCCCCGCCAATTCGAGATCACAGCGCTTGATGCAGTAGAGAAGGTTTTGCACCACCGACCCATCGACCGACAGCATGTGCAGATCACAGGCCAGACGGTTGCCGATCTGCCCGCGCGGATCGCCAAGGCCCGAGCGGTGATCCAGTGCAAAGTTGACCGGCTGCGCGTGCAGCACTTCGCGACCCTCGCCCAGATCGGGGGCATCGCAGGCCGCCAGCACGCGGGCGACGTCTTGCTCGGTGACGACCGAGTCCTGCAACTCCCATTCGCCCGCCAAGCCATAGCTGCGCGGTTCTGCCCCGCTGAAACAGGCGATCACATGATCGACCCGCACATTCGCCATCTTCTGCGCCGCCTGCACCGCCGTCCGAATGGCGCGTTCGGTCTCATTCATCACGGCAATCTCGCCAAAGCGGACCCCGCGCGACCGTGTGGTCGCAGCGCCGATCACCCGGAAATTCGACTGCCCCGCCATTGGCCCCACGCCATCGCTGTCACGGTCCACTTCGGACCCGTCAAAGCGCAGCACCAGACAGGCGATTTTTGAGGTGCCAACGTCCAGAATGGCCACCACACCGCGCTGCATGGCGGCACGACGCATGTTCCGCATGGCACGCTGAGATTGGTATAGATCGGTCATAGGTCGTTCCCCGTTGTCGTGGTCAGCCCCTGCGCCCGCCGCACTTCGCTTAACGCAAAGGGGGCAAGGCGCAACACCGGGCGCTGTTCCTGTCTTAGGTCAATCGTCAAAATATCGCGGGCCAGCAGGACTTCGGCCTGATCCAGCGCCAGCAGGCGTTCCAAGGCAGCCACCGGATTTTCGGCGGGCAGTTGAATGCGTTGGTCGCGGTCCAGCACCAGATCCCAACGCCGCTCACCCATCCGAACCAGCCCGCGCAACCGCATGGCGATCGGGCCTGCGGCGTCCAAAAGGGCCAAAGCCTCGGGCGTGGCTGCATCGGCGCCGTCGCCCGCGACCAAAGGCAAATCTGCACGGTCAGCGCGCGCGGCCAGCCCCGCCACGCGGTGGCCGGTGGCATCCAGCAACACCAGCCGGTCCGCATTGCGCCAGACCAAGGCCGGTTCGCGTTCGGTCAGCACCACTTGCAAAATGCCGCCCGAGCGCACCCGCAACTCGGCGGTCTGCACCGCATCCAACTGTTCGGCCTTCAGCCGCAGCATGTCCAGATCCAGATCGAACGACGACTGTGGCAGCTTCAGCCCAAGTTTCGCGCGCACCGCATCGGCCAGATCAGGCGAGGCCCCGTCAATCGACACATAGCTGACCCGGAACTCCGGGCGCTGCTCGAACTTTTCACGCAGATCAGCCACGCTTTGCGCCAAAGCGGCGCGGCGGGCATCGTCATAAAACATCAGCCCCGAGACCGCACCAATCAGCAGCACCGGCAGGCCAAAGCGCACCAGCACCCGGAACAACGGCGTCAGCCACAGCCGCTGCATACGGTAGGCCCAACGGCTGGGCGATGGATCGCGGCGGGGCGGCGCGGGGCGCGCGGGCGCGCGGCCTAGCGATTGCATGACGCATCCTCCACCATCCAGCGCACCAGTTCGGGGAAGGAAATTCCGCACTGGGCCGCCTGTTCGGGGGCCAGCGAGGTTGGCGTCATCCCCGGCTGAGTGTTGGTTTCCAGCAGGATCAGCCCCGCCAACCCGCGCGCCTCATCCCAGCGAAAATCGGTGCGGCTGACGCCCCGGCATCCCAAGGCGACATGCGCGCGCAGGGCGTAATCCATGCAGGCATCGGCAATCTCTGCGGGCACGACGGCAGGCAACACATGCCGCGAGCCGCCGGTTTTGTATTTGGCATCATAGTCATACCAGCCCTCGGTGATGATATCGGTCACGCAAAGCGCACGCTCACCCATCACTGTCACCGTCAACTCGCGCCCCGGCGCATAGGTTTCCACCATCACCACCTCGGGCATGGTGTCGGCCAGTCGCGGCGCGTTGCTGCCCGGATGCACGATATAGACGCCGACCGATGATCCCTCATTATAGGGCTTCACCACATAGGGCGGCGGCAAGACATGGCCCGCGCTGACCGCATCGCGGCTGGCCAGAACCGATTGCACGATCGGCAGGCCTGCGGCGGTATAAACCTCTTTGGTCTTGACCTTGTCCATCGCCAAAGCCGAGGCCAGAACCCCGGAATGCGTGTAGGGCAAGCCCAGCCACTCCAGAATACCCTGCACACAGCCGTCTTCGCCCCAGCGGCCATGCAGGGCGTTGAAACAGACATCGGGCTTCAGATCAGACAGTCGCGCGTACAGATCAGGGCCGCAATCGACCTCTGAAACCCTGTATCCCGCCTCCCGCAACGCTGCGGCGCATGCGCGCCCAGACGACAGGGATACTTCCCGTTCAGAGGAAAGCCCGCCCATCAACACCGCCACTGTGGAGGCTGCTCTGCTCGAACCGCCCGCCATTCACTGCCTCATCCAGACCTTTTTTGGCCCGTGATCTTGTTATTTCAGGCGCGCCGCTCTCCGACCCGCATGATTTCCCACTGTAGCGTGATACCGCTCTGTTGGAAAACCCTTTTTCGCACTTCCTCCCCCAAATCTTCGAGGTCGGCGGCGGTTGCCCCCCCTATGTTGATCAGAAAGTTGGAATGCATCGGTGACATTTGCGCCCCGCCCTGAATGGCCCCGCGCATTCCGGCGTCGTCGATCACCTTCCATGCCTTCAGCTCGTGACTGTCATCGGCGCGGCCTGTGCTGGAACGGCCGGCCGGATTGCGGAAGGTGGAGCCGGCAGAGCGGTCCTTCGTCGGCTGGCTGGCATCGCGCTTGGCGATCTGATCCAGCATCCGCGCCTCCAGTTGCGCCGGGTCGCCTTTGCCTGCGCGGAAGGTGGCGGCGATGATCACCCAAGCCTCGGGCAATGTGCTTTGGCGGTAAGCCAGATGCAGGTCAGCGGCGGGCAGGTCGACGATTTCTCCCGCTCGGGTGACGCAACGCACAGAGATCAGATGATCGGCCACATAAGACCCATAACAACCCGCGTTCATCCGCACAGCGCCGCCAATACTGCCCGGAATGGTGCGCAGAAAGGTCAGATCCAGCCCCGCCTCGGCGCTGCGCCGCGCGACATGTGCATCGAGTGCCGCAGCGCCGGCAGTGACGGTGTCGCCCGCAACCTCAATGCCGTTGAACCCACGGCCCAATCGGATCACCACAGCGCGCAGACCACCATCGCGCACGATCAGGTTGCTGCCGACGCCCATCGGGAAGACTGCAACAGCCGGATCAAGTGCCGCCAGAAATTCCGCCAGATCCGACTCGTCCGCAGGCTGGAACAGCCAATCCGCCGGGCCGCCAACTCGCAGCCAAGTCAGATCTGCCAAAGACCTGTTGGGGGTCAGGGTGCCGCGGGGGGTGGGAAGCTGTGTCATGGCGCGGTGATAGGAAATGCCGCGGCGGCTGGCAAGAGTGCGGCGGCTGGCCCGCTTTTGGACTTTGCAAAAGACCGGGTGAACCGTGCCTTATGCAAACTGGCGCCGAATCCAGCGCAACAGGTAAATCAGCGGCCAGCGCAGCACCGATCCTGCGGCGATCAGGAAAGCCAACCCCCACAGCACCCCCTTGGCATAGACCAGCCAGATCAGGATCGGCACCGCCACCGCAATCAACAGATAGGCGTTGCGCCAGTGATGGTCACGGCTGGGCAACATACCGATCAGATTGGCCGTGACCAACCAGATCAGCGCCGTGACCAGCGCCGCGCTCAATCGCGCAACTCGGGTGGAATTTCACTCGGCAAGCCCATGGCGCGGCGGGCAAAATGCAACAATGGGCGGCGGAACATCGACAGGAAGGCAAACATGCCAAAGGCCACCCAGATCCAGCCATGCGCGATGCCTATCCAGATCAGCAGGATCGGCGCCGCGATCAGCAGCGCGACACCGGGAATCATCTGTCGCCGCATCGGCAGCATCGCGGTCACCGCCGAGGCAATGACCCAGAAAGCGCCAAGGATCAGTGGCAGGCTCATGTTTCACCCCCCGAATTTTTTTCGAAGACTCCGACCGTCACACTGCTGAAATTCTTGCAGAAAATTTGTGGCATGGCTAGGCCTGCAACCGTGCGGGCAGGCCGTTGGCCCAGGTTGAAATCGTGCCCGCCCCAAGACAGACCACCATATCCCCCGGCTGTGCCTGTTCGCGCACCAACCGCGCGAGGTCGGCCTCATCGGTGATCGCGCGGGCCTGGCGGTGACCGTGGGCGATCAGCCCTGCCACCAGATCATCGCGCGATGCCCCCGCAATCGGTTCTTCGCCTGCCGCGTAGACCTCGGCAATCGCCACCACATCGGCCTCATTGAAACAGGTGCAGAAATCTTCGAACAGGCTGTGCAACCGGGTGTAGCGGTGCGGCTGATGTACGGCGATGATGCGGCCCTTGGTGGCTTGGCGCGCGGCGCGCAGCACCGCGGCAATCTCCACCGGGTGATGGCCGTAATCGTCGATGATGGTGACACCGTTGACTTCAGCCACCTTGGTGAAACGGCGGTTGACGCCCGCAAACCCCGCCAAAGCCTCACGGATTTCTGCGCGCTTCATGCCCAGATGCCGCGCCACGGCCACGGCGGACAAGGCGTTTGACACGTTGTGATCGCCCGGCATCGGCAGGGTGCAGCCTTCGATCACCGAGCCGCCCCCTTCGCCCTGCAAGGCAATGTCGAAATGCGCGACGCCGTTTTCGTAGGTCAGATTCACCGCCCGCACATCGGCCTGCGTGTTGAAGCCAAAGGTCACGATACGGCGGTCGGTGACGCGGCCCACCAGCGCCTGCACCTCGGGATGATCGGTGCAACAAACGGCCAGACCATAAAACGGGATGTTCGACACGAAATCGAGAAAGCCTTTGCGCAGCGCGTCAAAGGTGCCCCAGTGTTCCATATGTTCAGGGTCGATGTTGGTGACGATGGCAATCGTGGCGGGCAGACGGTTGAAGGAACCGTCGCTTTCGTCCGCCTCCACCACCATCCACTCACCGGCCCCGGCCCGCGCGTTGGAGCCGTAAGCATGGATCACGCCGCCGTTGATCACGGTCGGATCAAAGCCGCCCTTGTCCAACAGGGTCGCCACCATGGTCGTCGTCGTGGTCTTGCCATGGGTTCCGGCAATCGCGATGTTGGAGCGCAAGCGCATCAGTTCGGCCAGCATCTCGGCCCGCCGCACCACCGGAAGCTTGCGCCGCCGCGCCTCTTCCAGTTCCGGGTTGCCCTTCTTGATGGCCGAAGAAATCACCACCACCGCGGCCTCACCAAGGTTTGCAGCCCCCTGCCCCTCAAAGAACCTTGCGCCCAATTGCACCAGCCGGTCGGTGATCTTGCTGGCTTTGGCGTCCGAGCCCTGCACGGAAAACCCCTGTGTCATCAGCACTTCGGCGATGCCCGACATGCCAATGCCGCCGATACCCACAAAGTGAATCGGACCCAGTTCCAAAGGCAGTTTCGTTGCGTTCATCGCTTAGTCCTCGCTCACAAGCGCCTCGACCAGCGCGACAAGACGTATTGTTGCATCGGGCCGCCCCTGCGCCAAAGCGTTGCGCGACATTTGCAGGGCGGCTGCAGGCTGACCCAGAACCGCCGCCATCTCTACTGATAGCGCGGCGGCGTCAAGCGCCTTTTCCGGCATGAGGATGGCCGCGCCGCCATCGACAAGACCGCGCGCGTTGGCGGTCTGATGGTCGCCCGTCGCAGCGGCAAAGGGGATCAGGATCGCGGGGCGCCCGATCACCGCAATATCGGCGACCGAAGACGCCCCCGCCCGGCTGATCACCAACTGGCATTCCGAAAGCCGGCGCGGAATGTCGGCGAAAAACGGTGCCACCTCGGCGGAAATGCCTGCCTCTTCATAGGCCTGCACCACGCGCGGCACATCCTCGAGCCGTGCCTGATGTGCCACCCGCAGGCGGTTGCGCATCGTCTCTGGCAGGGCCGACACCGCTGCAGGCACCACGTCGGACAGGATCCGCGCGCCTTGCGATCCACCGATCACCAACAGGTCCATCGGGTAATCTCCGGGCGCGATATAGCCCGCCCCGGCCCGCTCCAGCACCGCCGCACGCACCGGATTGCCGGTGTGTGCGCCGATCACACCCGCAGGCAGAACTGTGGGCCAGGTGCCACAGGCCACCTTGTCCACCCGGCGCGCAAACACCGCGTTGACCCGGCCCAGCACGCCGTTTTGTTCGTGGATCATCCGCGGCGTGCGCAGCACCCAAGCCGCCGTCAGCGCCGGAATCGACGGATAGCCGCCAAAGCCCACCACCACATCGGGCCGGTCGCGCAAGCTTGACCACAGCGCGCCCAGCACCCCGCCCGCGATGCGAAACGGCACCGCCAGCTTGGCCAGAACACCGCCCCGCGCGAAGGTGGCCGAAGCCAGCTCGACAATTTGCACTGCTGCCGGAAAGCCGCCGGCATAGCGCGCACCGCGGGCATCAGTGGACAGCTTGACCCGCCAGCCGCGTGCGATCATCGCCTCGGCCAGGGCCTGTGCGGGAAACATATGCCCCCCCGTGCCGCCCGCCGCGATCAACAGCAATGGCATCAGCGCCCCCGCCGGAAAATATCCGATATCTGGCCCTGCGGCCGTGCCCGCGTCATCGCCAGCAGCATGCCCACGGTGATGCCCGCCGCAATCACCGAAGAGCCGCCATAAGACACGAAGGGCAACGTCATGCCCTTGGCTGGCAGCAACCGCACCGCGACACCCATGTTGATCATCGCCTGCACGCCAAAGATGCAGGCCAAGCCGGTGCCCGCCAGCCGGGTGAAAGGATCACGCTCCCGCGTCAGCCGGAACAGGCTGCGCACCACCACCGTGGCATAAAGGGCGATGATCATCAGCACCAGCACTAGACCATATTCTTCGGCCGCCACTGCGATGATGAAATCGGTGTGGGCATCGGGCAGCGTCCATTTGACCTGGCCCTCGCCAATGCCGACACCGAAGAAACCACCCTCCTGGATGGCATTGGTGGCATAGCCGAGCTGACTGCGCGGATCGACATCCGAGGCCAGAAACCCGTCAATCCGGCGCGCAAAATGCTCTGACGAATGATAGGCCGTCACACCACCCACGCCCACCAGCCCCAGTACGGTGGCAATCAGGATCATCGGCGCCCCCGCCACGAAGTAGATCACCCCCCAGCCGAACAACACCAGCATCGCCTGGCCAAAGTCCGGCTGAAACGCCAGAAACATCACCACCGTCACCGTCAGCGCAAACGAGATGAACTTGCCGGGCGGGCCGTTGATATCCTGACTGGCCGCCATCAACCAGGCCACGACAATCATGAACCCGGGTTTCAGGAATTCGGAAGGCTGCATCGACGCAAAGCCAAGGCTGAACCAGCGCACCGCCCCCTTGCCGAAATCAGTACCGAAGATCGGCAGCAATGCCAGTGCGACAAAAGATACCGCAAACCCCAGCACGCCCAAGCGCCGCACCATTTCGGGCGTCATCATCGACACACCGATCATCGCCACCATCGCCAACCCGCCAAAGAACGCCTGCCGCTGCACGTAATGATACGGGTCCAGACCGTTGCGCTCGGCCAGGGGCACCGACGCGGCAAAGCCCAGCAAAAGCCCCAGCGCAAACAGCACCATGATCGCCGTCAATGACCATTTGTCGATTGTCCGCCACCAGCGGGGAAGCACAGGCTCTGCCACGCGTGTGGGCATAGAGCCATAGACCATCTCTGTCATGGGGTATCCGCCTGTGTTGCCGTCTGCTCTGCCGATGTGCCGGGTTATCCCGATCTCATCAGAACTTTAGTCAATATTCCCCGCAATGGCTAGGGAAAAGGCAGGGGCTATGCCACAAGATGCGGCCCTCTGTCGATGGCGATATCAAGCCTCATCCAAGACCGCTTGCCCATCCTCTCTGCTCAAATATCCCCCGCGGAGCGTCTTGGCCGGCGCAGGGTGCCTCCGGCGGGAGTATTTTCGCCTAGATGAAGGGCAAAGCGCTGGTCAGCCCGCGACAAGCACCGCCACCAGCGCCGCAAAATCCTCGCCGCGCTTTTCGAAGTTCGGGTATTGGTCAAACGAGGCCGCCGCCGGGGCCAATAACACCACGTCGCCCGGCTCAGCTTCGGCAGCGGCGCGTTCCACCGCCCGAACCATGGTCTCGCATATTTCATGCGGGACATCGCCCAACTCCAGCGCGAAATCGCGGGCGGAATGGCCGATGAGATAGGCCTTCTGCACAGACCCGACAAAGGGCAGCAGCCCTTTGATGCCGCCCTCCTTGCCCATCCCCCCCGCGATCCAGCGGATTTTCGGGAAGGCCTGCAAGGCCTTGGCAGCGCTGTCCACATTCGTGGCCTTGCTGTCATTGATGAACCGCACGCCGTCGCGGGTGCCCACCAACTGGCTGCGATGCGGCAGCCCGGCAAAGGAATGGAACGCGCCCTCAATCAACTTGGGCCCGATCCCCAAGCTGCGGCAGGCGGCATAGGCGGCGCAGGCGTTTTGATGGTTGTGCGCGCCGGGCAGGCCCTGCACCTCGCGCAGGTCAATCGAGGCCACCTGCTTGCCGCGCCGCCATTCCGAGAGGAACCCTTTGCGCGCAAACACCGCCCAGCCGAATTCCTCCAGCTTGCTGCCCGAGGAAATGCGGATCACCCGGTCATCCTGCGGGCCTTCCGACAGTTGGTTGGCCAGAAACCGCCCCTCGGCCTCATCCACACCCACCACGGCGCGGTCAGGGCCGCCTTCGGCAAACAACCGGCGCTTGGCGGCGAAATAGCCGCCCATGCCGTGGTGACGGTCCAGATGATCTGGCGTGAGGTTGGTGAAAACGGCAATGTCCGGCGTCAGGCTGCGGGCGAGATCGGTCTGATAGGAGGACAGTTCCAGCACCACCACCTCGCCATCCTCAGCCGGGTCGATATCCAAAACGCCGCGCCCGATGTTGCCCGCCATCTGCGTCGGACGCCCCACCTCTTGCAGGATGTGATGGATCAGCGCCGTGGTGGTGGACTTGCCGTTTGATCCGGTCACGCAGATCACCCGGGGGGTGATGTCGAAGTCGTCCCAATCGGAGCCCGCATAACTGCGAAAGAACAGGCCGATGTCGTTGTCGACGGGTATCCCCGCCTCCATCGCGCGGGCGATAACCTTGTTCGGACTGGGGTAAAGGTGCGGGATACCGGGCGAGACGATCAGCGCCACGACCCCGTCAAACGCATTGGCGCGGGTCAGGTCGTTGCAGGAAAAACCCTCGGCCTCGGCCTTGGCGCGGGCCTCGGCACTGTCGTCCCACAACAAGGGCTCTGCTTCACCGGCCAGCAGGGCGCGGGCGGTGGCAAGGCCGGACCGGCCCAGACCCAGAACGGCCACCTTGCGGCCCGCATATCCTTTGACAGGAATCATGATCTTGCCCCCTTGGGTTTGGCGCGCACATTGCCCGCGGGGGAGGTCGGGGGCAAGTGGGGGGAACGGAGGTTGAAGGGCGTTGATTGCGTCGAAAGATCGCCGCGTCAGTAAAGCACTACTGATCGACAGCAGTGATGTCGCCCCCGGTGCGGGCCAGAACCTTCAACACAGGATACCGCCCGACCCAAACCAGAACGGCGCAGGGTTGCCCTTGCGCCGCCTGTGCTGTATCTGATCAGACCTGCGTTACTTCATCATCATCGCTTCCATCGCCATCATTTCAGGCTTGCCTTCGCAGCCCTTCATGGTGGCGTCATTCGCCATTTTCATCGCCTCTTCGTCCATCGCCATCGCGGCATCAGGTGAGGCTTTGTGCATGGCATCAACTGCTTTAATCATGCCTTCCATGTCCATTGCCGAAAACTCGGCGCAGGTCATTTTGGCCGGGTCCATGTCTTCGGCCCAAACCGGTGCGGCAAAGGCGGCCAGAACGGCCAAAGCGGCGGTGGTGCGGATCAGATTTTTCATTCGTTTTCCCCAAAACTGGATTGAAGCGCAGGTTGCGCCTCCCTTCCGTAGCATTGGATTTGATCACGAAGTTTCACGTCAAGGTGCGCGCACGCAAGGGTGTATGCGGCGTTACCGCACCTTCAACGTCGCCAGACCGATCATCGCCAAAATCAACGAAATGATCCAGAACCGGATCACGATCTGCGGCTCTGCCCAGCCTTTTTTCTCAAAATGATGATGAATCGGGGCCATCAGGAAGACGCGTTTGCCGGTGCGTTTGAAGTACAAGACCTGAATGATCACCGACAAGGCCTCGACCACGAACAAGCCGCCGACAATCGCAAGGACGATTTCGTGTTTGGTGCAGACGGCGATGGCCCCCAAGGCGCCGCCAAGCGCCAGCGACCCGGTGTCGCCCATGAACACAGCCGCCGGGGGGGCGTTGTACCACAAAAAGCCCAGGCCGCCGCCAAAGAGGGCCGCCGAAAACACCAGCAGCTCGCCCGTGCCGGGGACGAAGTGCAGGCCAAGGTATTCGGAAAAGTTGAAGTTACCAACGACATAGGCAATGATGCCAAGGGTGGCCCCTGCGATCATCACCGGCATGATGGCCAGACCGTCCAGACCGTCGGTCAGGTTCACGGCATTGGCGGCCCCCACGATCACGATCATGCCGAAAGGCACGAAGAACAGCGACAGATCGACCAGCGCATTCTTGAACAGCGGCAAAGCCAGTTGATTGGTCAGGGCCGCGGGATGAAACTGAGCCGCCGCATAGGTGGCCAGTGCCGCAATCATCAGACCAGCCAGCATCCGCACCCGCCCCGAGACGCCCTTGGTGTTCTGCTTGGTCACCTTGGCGTAATCATCGGCAAAGCCGATCAGCCCAAAGGCCAGCGTCACCAGCACCACGATCCAGACATAGGGGTTGTCCAGCCGCGCCCACATCAGCGTCGACACCATCAGCGCCGACAGGATCAGAAGGCCGCCCATGGTCGGGGTGCCGGCCTTGGCGAAATGGCTGGCAGGGCCGTCGTCACGGATCGGTTGACCCTTGCCCTGCTTGCGGCGCAAAAGGTCGATCAGCGGACGGCCAAAGATGAAGCCGAAGATCAGCGCGGTGACAAAGGCCATGCCCGCGCGGAAGGTGATATAGCGGAAGAGGTTGAAGAAGTCCCCGCCGTCCGAAAACTCGGTCAGCCAATACAGCATTTACGCCTCTCCCATATTCGGGCCTGCGGTGAGGCCGGGGGCTGACTGCCCCAATTTGCGCAGCGCGTCAACGATCAGGCTGACTTTTATGCCCTTGGAGCCTTTCAGCAGCAGAATATCCCCGGCATCCAGCAAGGCGCGGGGGCGGGCAGCCAGGGTGGCTGCGGTCTCGGTCCACTCGCCGCGTTGCGCGCGCGGCAAGGCTTGCCACAGTGATTTCATGCGCGGTCCGACGCAGTGGATGGTGTGGATGGCCGCCAGCCCCGGATGGTCGGCAATGGCGCGGTGCAGCTCAATTTCGGTGGGGCCAAGTTCCAGCATGTCACCCAGAACGGCAATGCGGCGGCCCCGGCCCACGCGACCGATGCCATCCTGCGGCTGCGCCGCGATCAGCACGTCCAATGCAGCAGCCATCGAGGCGGGGTTGGCGTTGAAAGCATCATCGATCAGATCGAAGGCGGTTTCTTCCACGATATCAAGGGTGATGCGTTCGCGTTTGCCGCGGCCCGGAGGCGGTGCCCAGCGGCCAAGGTCGGTGGCGGCCAGCATCGGGTCCAGCCCCAGCGCATCGGCCACCGCCAAAGCGCCCAGACCATTGACGGCGAAGTGGCGGCCCGGCGAGAGGACTTTATAAAGGAACGGTGTGCCGTGGCGGCTGGCTTTGACGACGGTGGCGGTGTCACCAATGGTGGCGCTGATCAGGTGGAAGTCGGCCGTTGGGTCCGCGCCAAAGGTGCTGACCCGCGCGCCCAAGGCGGCGGCTTTGGCCAACAGAATGGGCGTCACGGTCAAATCGGCAGGCAGGATGGCGTGGCCATGGGGCAGCAAGCCATCCAGAATGGTCGCCTTTTCATGGGCGATGCCTTCGATATCGGCAAAGGCCTCCAGATGCGCGGGGGCGACGATGGTGATCATCGCCACATTCAGCTGCGCCATTTTCGCCAAGGGGGCGATCTCGCCGGGGTGGTTCATGCCGATCTCGATCACGGCGAAATCGGTGTCGGTGGGCATCCGCGCCAAGGTCAATGGCACGCCCCAATGGTTGTTGTAACTGGCTTCGGCGGCATGAACCCGGCCCTGCCCCGACAGCAGCGTGCGCAGCATTTCCTTGGTCGAGGTTTTGCCGACAGACCCTGTAACACCAATCACCTTCGCGCGGGTGCGGGCGCGGGCTGCGATGCCAAGGCGTTCGAGGCCCAGCAGAACGTCATCCACGATCAACAGCGGCGCGTCTGCGGGCAGGCCTTCGGGAATGCGGCTGACCAGCGCGGCGGCGGCGCCTTTGGCGAGGGCGGCGGCAACGAAATCATGGCCGTCGCGGGCGTCTTTCAGGGCGACGAAGATATCGCCCGGCTGAATGGTGCGGGTGTCGATCGACACGCCGTTTGCGGTCCAGTCAGCGGTGTTGCGGCCACCCGTGGCGGCGGCGGCGTCAGAGGATGTCCACAAAGCCATCAGATCACCCCATCCAAAGCCGCGACAGCGACGCTTGATTGTTCCACATCGTCAAAGGGATAGATGTCGCCCTTGATGATCTGGCCGGATTCGTGCCCCTTGCCCGCGACCAGCAGCGCATCGCCGGGCAGCAGGGCATCGACGGCGCGCAGGATCGCCTCGGCACGGTCGCCGACCTCATTCGCGTCGGGACAGGCGGCCAGAATCGCGGCCCGGATCGTCGCGGGGTCTTCCGAACGCGGGTTGTCGTCGGTGACGTACAGCACATCGGCATTGGCGCGGGCGGCGGCCCCCATCAGCGGGCGTTTGCCAGTATCACGGTCGCCGCCTGCACCGAAAACCACGATGATCCGGCCCATCACATGCGGGCGCAAGGCGCGCAGGGCCGTCTGCAGCGCATCGGGCGTGTGGGCGTAATCGACGAAAACCGAAGCGCCGTTCTTGCGGGTGGCGGCCAGTTGCATCCGCCCCCGCACGCCCGAAAGCTGCGGCAGAACCGCCATCACATCGCCAGCCGCCTCGCCCGCGCCGATCACCAGACCCGCCGCCAGCGCCACGTTTTCCGCCTGAAAGCCGCCGATGAGGTTCAGACGCACCTGATGCACCTGCCCCTTCCAATCAAAGCGCACGTCCTGCCCCAGCGCGTCAAAGCGCTGCGCCAGAATGCGCAGATCGCAGCCCGCGCCATGGCCGACCGAGATCAGTTTTTGCCCCCGCGCCACCGCAATCAGCGCCATATCATTGCCCTTGGGATCGTTCATGTTAATCACCGCCACGCCGTCATCGGTCAGCACGCGATCAAACAACCCGGCTTTGGCGGCGAAATAGGCGTCAAAGGTCTTGTGATAATCCAGATGATCCTGGGTGAAATTGGTAAACCCCGCCGCGCGCAGCCGCACCCCGTCCATACGGCGCTGGTCCAACCCGTGGCTTGACGCCTCCATCGCGGCATGGGTGACACCTTCGGCGGCGGCAGAGGCCAACATGTCTTGCAGGGTGATCGGGTCGGGCGTGGTGTGGGCCGAAGGCGCGGTCCAAGCGCCCTCAACCCCCGTGGTGCCGATGTTGATGGCGGCGTGGCCTAGGGCCATCCAGATCTGGCGGGCAAAGGTGGCGACGGATGTTTTGCCATTGGTGCCGGTGACGGCGACCATGGTTTCAGGCTGCGCGCCAAACCATAGGGCTGCGGCGCGGGCCAAAGCCTCTCGCGGGTCTTCGGCCACGATCAGGGCGGCGTTTGATGCGGCCAAGACTTCAGCGGCCAGTTTCGCGCCTTGGGCATCGGTCAGGATGGCGGCGGCCCCTTTGTCCAAGGCAGTGGCGATATAGCCCGCGCCATGCACTGCAGACCCGGGCAAAGCCGCAAACAGCATGCCCGGTTTCACGGCGCGGCTGTCCACGGTCAGGCCGCTCAAAGCCACGTCCCGACCCAATCGCGGCGTCAGGCCCAAATCCGTTACTGTCCGCCGTCCCACCATGTCAGCCCACCATCTTCAATTCTTGACGGCTGTTAGCCCATCCAGCGGCAAAGGTTCAACCTGCGGCCGCATCCCCAGCAAGGGCGCTGTGCGGCGGATGATCTCGGCGGCAATCGGCACAGCCGTCCAACCGGCGGTGCGGCGCGGTTTTGGCCCCGAGGTTTCAACAGGCTCATCCAGCGTCACCACCAGCACATATTTCGGATCATTGGCGGGGAACACAGAGGCAAAGGTGTTGACCACCTTGTCATCATAATAGCCGCCGCCCTTCTTGGTCTTGTCCGCCGTTCCGGTCTTGCCCGCCACCGCATAGCCCGGCACATCGGCGAGACTGGCGGTGCCTTCGGTGACCACACGGCGCAGCATGGCAACAGCGGCCATGGCGGTTTTTTCCGACATCACCCGCACGCCCTGCATGGGTTCGGTGCGTTTCAACAGCGTCGGTGTCACCTTGATGCCGCCATTGGCGATGCTGGCATAGGCGGTGGCAAGGTTCATCGGGCTGCCCGAGACGCCATGCCCATAGGCGGCGGTGATGGTCACGATCTCGGGCCAACGATCCGGGCGCAGGGGTTTGGCCCCCTTCGCCTCCACCAGTTCTAAGGGCGAGGCATCAAACAGACCAAGCGATTTCAGGAACGCCTGCTGACGCTCTGCGCCGATCATCATGGCGATATGCGCAGTGCCGACGTTCGATGATTTCGCAATGATATCTGTGACCGACAACAGCGGACCGTAGTTGTGGTTTTCGAATTCCTTGATCAGGAACTTGCCATAGCGCATCGGTGCGTTGGCATCGACCAAGGTTTCGGGGCTGAGCAAGCCGAGTTCCAACGCCTGAGCGGCGGCGAAGATCTTGAAGGTGGACCCCAGTTCGTAGATGCCCTGAATGCCGCGGTTGAACAGCACCGAATCCGAGGGCTCGCCCGAGGTGGGGTTGTTGGGGCGGTCATTGGGATCAAAGGTCGGACCGGCGGCAAGGGCCACAACCTCGCCCGTCTTGACGTCCATCAGGATCGCCGCCCCACCCTTGGCATTCATCATGCCTATGCCCGCGCCCAGAATTTCCTCGACGGTGGCCTGCACGGTCAGATCCAACGACAATTCCAGCGGCGTGCCCGCCGTTGCCGGATCGCGCAGGCGCAGATCTAGCGCCTTTTCAATGCCCGCCATGCCGATCACCTCGGCACTGTCGACGCCTTCGGCCCCGAAGGAAGCCCCGCCCAGCACATGTGCAGCCAAGGTGCCGTTGGGATAAAGCCGCATCTCGCGCGGACCAAACAGCAGGCCGGGATCACCGATTTCATGCACGCGTTGCATCTGCTCGGGCGACAGAACCTTGCGCACCCACATGAAACTGCGACCATCGGTAAAACGGCGCAGCAAGGTCTTTGCGTCCAGTTCGGGAAAAATCGCCGCCAGCTCCAGCGCCACGCGTGCCGGATCGACCATATCCTTGGTCTGAACATAAAGGGCATGGGTCAGCATGTTGGTGGCCAGAATGCGGCCCTTGCGGTCGACAATATCGGCGCGCCCGGCGGTGATTTCAGAGCCAGCCTGGGCCGAACGCGGTTCGACGGGTTCGGTCGCGGCCAGCGTGCCCATCCGCGCGCCGATCAGGGTGAAGGCGGAAAAGAACGACAGCGCCAGAAACACCAGCCGCAATTGCGCGCGGCCCCGCGATTTGTCGCGCATGGTTTCGTGCCGCAGACGCAGGTTTTCGCGTTCAATCGCATCGGGGTTTTCGCCCTTTGTGCGGGCGTCCAGAATGCGGGCCAAGGGGCGCAAAGGGGTGCGGGTCATGGCGTTTGCTCCTGCCCGGCGTCAAAGCTGCCTTGCACGTCCACCGGCATATCGATCGACAATTCCGGCGCAAGATCGGCGGCAATCGGCGGCGGTGGATAGGCCACCAGTGCCGCTGCACCAAACTGCGAAGGCTCCATCGGCAACAGGCCCAGCCGGTCAAAATTCAGCGTCGCCAATTCGCGCAGACGGTCGGGCCGGTTGAGGTAAGCCCATTCGGCGCGCTGTATGGCCAAGGATTCGCGCAGTCCCGCGATTTCATCCTGCAAGGCCACCACATCGCGCAAGGCGTCCTGGGTGGCGTAATTCTCACGATAAGCCCAGAAACCCAGGCCCATCACGGCGATAAAAGACAAAACGTAAAGCACAGGGCGCATGATCAGCGGCGTCCTTTCTTGGTCTGCGGCAGGTCAGGGGCATCGAGCTTGCTGGCATCGGGGTCGGCGGCGGCGGCTGTGGTGCGGCGCGCCACCCGCAACTTGGCGGAACGGGAGCGGGGGTTGAGTTCAAGTTCCTCATCATCCGGGCCGACCGCCTTGCGCGTCACCAGATCAAAGCGCGCGGTGGTGGTGGATTTGACCGGGGCATAGCGGTTGGAATTGGGTTCCTCGCCCGCCGCCTGCTGGAAAAACCTTTTGACGACGCGGTCTTCCAGCGAGTGAAAGGTGACAACGGCCAGCAAACCGCCGGGCTTCAACGCGCGTTCCGCAGCGCCAAGACCGTGAACCAGTTCGGAAAATTCGGCATTCACCGCAATGCGCAGGGCTTGGAAGCTGCGGGTGGCCGGATGGCTTTGCCCCGGCTTCGGGCGTGGCAGGCATTTGGCGACAATCTCGGCTAGCCGCAGCGTTGTCAGGATCGGGTCCGCCCGCTGTTCGACAATCGCATGGGCAATCCGGCGCGAGGCGCGTTCTTCGCCGTAATGATAGAGGATGTCGGCCAGTTTCGTCTCGGACGCCTCATTGACGATATCGGCGGCGGATTCACCCGATTGGCTCATCCGCATATCCAGCGGGCCGTCTTTCTGGAACGAAAACCCGCGCTCGGCCATGTCGATCTGCATGGATGACACGCCCAGATCCAGCACGACCCCGTCCAGCAGTTCCCCCGCATGGGTGTCCAGTTCCGAGAAATTGCCCTGCACCAACCGCAGTCGGTCGCCATATTCCCCCGCCCAAGGTGCCGCCATTTGCAGCGCCAAAGGGTCACGATCGACGCCAATCACACACTCGGCACCCGCCGCCAGCAGGCCCTTGGTGTAGCCGCCTGCGCCAAAGGTGCCGTCAAGCCAAAGGCCCCGCACGGGGGCCACAGACGCAAGCAAGGGCTTCAGCAGCACCGGGATATGGGGGGCGCGACCGGGTTCGGGATCGCGGGGCGGGCGCATGCTAACCCGCCTTCGCCGCATTCCGGCCGACAAGGGCCAGCGGGTCCACGCCGTCATCATCGTCTTCGTCCGCCAGTTCGGCGTCATAAACTTCGCGGCGGAACAGTTTGAAACGGTTGGTGAAACCGGCAAAGGCCGCCTCGCCGCCGATCATCTCATCCGGGCCGAAACCGATTTTTGCGCGCACTTTGGCGGGCAGAACGATGCGGCCATCGGGTTCGATTTCGACCATGACCGACCGCGAAATCAAGTCACGCTCGGCGCGGTCACGCTCGGGCGAGCCCAGATCCATCGATTCGATCTTGGCCGCCAATGCGTCAGCCCCGGCTTTGGAGTAGCACTCGACAAAGCTGCGGTTCTTGCCGCCATAAACCATGTAGACGCGCGGGCGGTGGGTGTCTTCGGCGGCCCGGTCTTCGGTGGTGCGATCTTCGGCTTCCAGAATGCGGCGAAAGGCTGCCGGGATGGAAACCCGCGCCTTGCTGTCTACCTTCTGGTAGAACTCGCCTCTGAACGCCTCACTCGCCATGGGCCTTGCGGCTCCTCTTTGGGGTTTTAGACCCCGGAAAATAGAAAAGGCGGATCAAGCTGCTGCCACTGCTTGATCCGCCGTCTGTCCCATCGCTGGGTGTCCTGCTGCGCACGCCACCTGGGGGAGATGTCTGCTCGCTTGCGCGCCGGATCTCTGTGTTAGATGAGGCGGGGTGCCTGTATGAGCCTGTCTTTTTTCGCCTTGTTCGGGGTCTTGAGCCGCCCCTGCTTTTTATGTCCCGCTCCATCGTCGTGAGACAAGGGATGCCATGGGATTTCATGGGAAGCAATGGAAATTTTTGGGCAGGATGGGGGAAGATATGGTTTTTCAGGCGCTCTGAAATCAGCATTTAGTGGTGGGGCGGGCTATGTATAGGCGGTAACGGCCCGATAACGGCAGCGTGAGCACTATATGTAGTTGGCGACCCAGTGCGGAAATCTTTCCCATGATTTCCCAATAATTTTTGAAGCCTTCCCAGAGGACCGGGTTTTGGGGTGATGCTGGTTGGGAAAACACCGGTCAGATTTGCGAAAAACCGAGGTTTCCCCCGGTTTCCCTCTGTATTCCCGGAAAAGTGATTCGCAGGATTCGGTGATTTCCCATGAAATCCCAAACCAATCACGAGTGTGGGCTCCGGCCTTTCACATATGCAGGAACCGGGCCAGAACCCCGGTCAGGCCATGCCGCCGTCGATCAGCCTTTGCGCCAACCTTGCGTAGGCCTGCGCCTGCGCGCCCTCGCCCAGTGCAATCGGGGCGCCCGCATCCCCTGCCAACCGCACATCTATAGACAGAGGCAATTCGCCCAGGAAGGGCAGGTCCAGCCGTTTCGCCTCGGCCGCCACCCCGCCATGGCCGAACAGATGCTCCTCATGGCCGCAATTCGGGCAGATATAGGTGGACATGTTCTCGATCAGCCCCAGCACCGGGGTTTTCAGCTTGGCGAACATATCCAGCGCCTTGCGCGCGTCCAGCAGCGCCACGTCCTGCGGGGTCGACACCACAATCGCCCCGGTCAGATGGGTGCGCTGGCACAGCGTCAGTTGAATATCCCCGGTGCCCGGCGGCAGGTCGATGATCAGCACATCCAACTCGCCCCAGGCCACCTGCCCCAGCAATTGCTGCAACGCCCCCATCAGCATCGGGCCGCGCCAGATCACCGCTTCATCTTCCTTCAGCATCAACCCGATCGACATCATGGTGACGCCATGCGCGTGCAACGGTTCGATGATCTTGCCATCCGGGCTTGCCGGGCGTTTCGACACCCCCATCATCCGCGGTTGGCTGGGCCCGTGTATATCAGCATCCAAGAGTCCGACCCGCCGCCCCGCCCGCGCCAAAGCCACGGCAAGGTTCGAACTGACCGTCGATTTGCCAACGCCGCCCTTGCCAGAGCCCACTGCAATGATCCGGTCGACCCCGGCAATGCGCGCAGGACCGCCCTGATGCGGCGTTGGGTGCTGCCCGATCTTGACGCCTGATTGCAGCGCGGGCGGCGCGGTTGCGGCTTTGGGCGCAGGCCCATGCGCCGTCATCACCGCCTGCACCGCTGTCACACCCGGCAAGGCCTTGACCGCCAACTCGGCCGCCACCTGTGCGGGGGCCAGCGCGCGCGCCGCGTCCGGGGTGGCCGCTTCGATGACGAATCGCACCTGGGTGCCGTCCACCATCAGTGCCCGCACCAGATCGCGCGACACCAGATCACCGCCCCCCGGCACAGCAACCCGCGCCAGCACCGCCAATATATCGTCGCGGCTCACACCCATGTGTTTATTCCTTGCGTAACGTTTACGCAAAGTTGAGCGCTTTGCACAAAAGGGCAAGTCCCTGTTGACCAAATGCTCAAATATTCAGCGAAGCGACTGTTAATCATGAACTTTTTGTGATGTCGAGCCATGCATATGCTGCATGGCAGCATTGCGGAGAGGGGCTATTGTGCAGACGCAGCAATTGCCCCATCTTCATCCCAACAGCGGAACAGACGGGATTGGCAATCGGCCGAAATCGCCCCGCTCAAGAAACAGACCAGTGAGGCTTACCATGGCATATGTAAACACAACCCGCGCAACGCACTCTTCGATGGCCGACCGTTTCGGCAGCTTCTTCGCCGGCATCAAGGCTGCAATGGCCCGTCGCCGCATCTATGATCAGACCGTGCGTGAACTGCGCGCCCTGAGCGAGCGTGAACTGACCGACCTGGGCATCAGCCGTTCGATGATCACTTCGATCGCGACCGAGGCTGCCTACGGCAAGTGATCTTTGCAGCGGACCCCACCTCCTCCCGGGGTCTGCCTTGCAACGCGGCGGCGCTGTTCCTCCTCCCTGGCGTCGTCGCTCTTTTATTCCTATCGGTTGGCCAACCTCCTCCCTGTGCCAACTGAGACTGCGGTGGCTGATTTGTCCTCCCTCAGAGGCCACCAACACGACCCTCTGACCGGTCTTCCTCCTCCCTTGGCCGGTTGGAACGGCGGCGGCCCAACTCCTCCCGATTGGGGCCGCTGCCAACGCTCTTTCGGTTCGCCCTACCTCCTCCCGGGGCGCAACTGACTTCGCGGTGCTTTGATCCTCCCACCAAAGCACCGCCCCAGTTATCGACCGGCCGCCTCCCTTGTGCCGGTAGGATCGGCGGCGGCCCGTCCCCTCCCTTCGGGTCGCAGCCTAATCCCTTCGTTCCGCCCAACCTCCTCCCTGTGGCGGTTCGGATCGGCGGCGGCCTTTTCCTCCTCCCTTAGGTCGCCGCCCCCCTTTCCCCAACGCTTGCAACTGCCCGGATGCGCCGCGATAGTCGGCCAAATCGTCAAAGGCAGAGCCATGCGCGCATCCCTGTTCTCTTCGGCTCTTGTGGCGGCTTTGGTCGGCTATGGCTCCACCATCGCGCTGATCCTGTCGGCGGCCACGGCGGTCGGGGCGTTGCCCGCACAAACCGCAAGCTGGGTGCTGGCCATTTGCCTTGCCAAGGCGGTGGGGTCAGCTTTCCTCAGTTTCCGCTATAGAATTCCGGTGGTTCTGGCCTGGTCCACCCCCGGCGCCGCCCTGATCGCCGCCACAAACGGCATCGCGATGGCCGAGGCGGTGGGGGCCTTCGTGCTGGCCGGGGTGCTGATTGCTCTGACAGGCGCGGTGCGTCCCTTGGGCCGTCTGGTCGCCATGATCCCCGACGGCATCGCGGCTGGGATGCTGGCCGGGGTGTTGTTGCCGTTCTGTCTGAAGGGTGCGGCAGCGGCGCAAAGCCTGCCCGCGTTGGTCTTGCCGATGGTCGCCGTTTTCCTGCTGGTGCGGCTGAAAAACCCGGCACTCGCGGTGCTGGCGGCCTTGGCGACCGGGCTGGTTCTGGCCTTTGGCACCGGGGCCGCCACCCTGCCCACGTTGCATCTGCCCCTGCCCAGGCTGACCTTCATCCCCCCCGCCTTTCGCCTTGATGTTCTGATCGGCCTCGGCTTGCCACTGTATCTCGTCACCATGGCCTCACAAAACCTGCCCGGTTTCGCCACCCTGCGCGCGGCGGGATATGAGCCGCCTGTGGGTCCCGCCCTGATCACCACCGGAGCGATTTCCGCCGTCACCGGCCTGTTTGGCGCGCATACCACCAGCATGGCGGCCATAACGGCGGCGATTTGTCTGGGCGATGACACCCACCCTGACCGCAGCCAACGTTGGAAAGTCGGGCTGGCCTATGCCGGGTTCTGGGTGCTGCTGGGCCTGCTCAGCCCAGCGATCCTGACCCTGCTGACCGCCCTGCCCCCGGCCTTGATGGTCGGTCTGGTGGCTCTGGCGCTGCTCGGCCCGCTGATGGGGGCACTGACCGGGGCCTTCACCCCGCCCGCCACACGATTCGCCACCACCGTGACCTTGGCCGTCACTGCATCCGGCGTCGCCGCGTTCGGCGTAGGTGCTGCGTTCTGGGGCTTGCTGGCGGGGCTTGCGGTCTATGCGGTGGAACGGGCAGCGCAACGCTGACCCTTCATCTTGGCAAAAATACTCTCGCCGAAGGCATCTTACTTCAGATTACTTCAGAATTTTCGCAGAAAATTCGCCCCCTAGAACGGCACATCGTCCACTTCATGCGCCGCCGTCACCCAGCGCGCGACGATCTTCTTCGCGCCTGCGTGATCAAATTCGATGTCCAGCTTGTCGCCTTCAATCGCCAGCACCTCACCATAGCCGAATTTCTGGTGGAACACCCGGTCGCCCACCACAAAAGACGACACCGCCTGCGCGTCGATGGTCACATTCCGCGCCTCACGCGGTTGCGCCATGGGCCGCTGGGCGCTGCGGTCCTGCATCCGTTTCCAGCCCGGTGAGTTGTAGACATCGGCCTTGCCGACCCGATCCTCAAACGCCGCGCCAAATTGCGGGGCCGCAGCACCAAATCCGCCGCCGTAAAGGCTGGGCGGCGTCAACACCTCGACATGTTTGGGCGGCAATTCGTCGATAAAGCGGCTGGGCAACTGGCTTTGCCACTGGCCATAAACCCGGCGGTTTGAGGCGAAGGAAATCGTACACAGCTCCTCCGCCCGCGTGATGCCGACATAGGCCAGACGGCGCTCTTCCTCCAAGCCCTTCTTGCCGCTTTCGTCCATGCTGCGCTGGCTGGGGAACAACCCATCCTCCCAGCCCGGCAGGAACACCACCGGAAATTCCAGCCCCTTGGCCGCATGCAGCGTCATGATCGACACTTTTTCCACCGATTCCTCGGTGTCGTTTTCCATGATCAGGCTGACATGTTCCAAAAATCCCTGCAGGCTGTCGAATTGCTCCAACGCCTTGACCAGTTCCTTCAGGTTCTCCAGCCGCCCCGGTGCCTCGGGCGTTTTGTCGTTCTGCCACATAGAGATATAGCCGGACTCCTCAAGTATAACCTCGGCCAGACGCACATGACTGTCGGCGTGAAACGGCGGGGTTTCCGGCTGCATCGGCTCGATCAGCTGATCCTCGGGCAAATCCACCCGCGCGCCCCGAACAGCGGCGTGCCAGCGGTCCACCCCATCGACAAAAGCCCGCAATTGCACGGCCCCCTTGCCGCCAATCCCGCCCTGGGCCAGCAAGGACCGCGCGCCGTCCAGCAGCGGCAGGCCCAAGCCACGCGCGGTGATCTGGATGTTTTGCACCGCCTTGTCGCCAAGTCCGCGCTTGGGCAGGTTCACCACCCGCTCGAACGCCAGATCGTCATCGGGCGACACCGCAAGGCGGAAATAGGCCATCGCATCGCGGATTTCCTGCCGTTCATAGAAACGCGGCCCCCCGATGACGCGGTAGGGCAGACCGATGGTCAGGAAACGGTCTTCAAACGCGCGCATCTGGTGGGAGGCGCGGACAAGGATCGCCACCGAGTTCAGCGACACCGCCTCAATCCCCCGCCGCCCCTTCTGCGCCGCCTCAATTTCCTCGCCGATCCAGCGCGCCTCTTCCTCGCCGTCCCAATGGCCGATCAAACGCACCTTTTCGCCCGGCTCTCCGGCGGTCCACAGGGTCTTGCCCAGACGGTCGGCGTTGGCGGCGATGATCCCCGAAGCGGCCGCCAGAATATGCCCGGTCGAGCGGTAATTCTGTTCCAGCCGCACCACTTTGGCGCCGGGAAAGTCCTTTTCAAAGCGCAGGATATTGCCCACCTCGGCCCCGCGCCAGCCGTAGATCGACTGGTCATCATCGCCCACACAGCAGATGTTGCGATGGCTTTGCGCCAAGAGCCGCAGCCACAGATATTGCGCGACGTTGGTGTCCTGATATTCGTCGACCAGAATATATTTGAACCAACGTTGGTACTGTTGCAGCACATCGGGGTGGGTCTGGAAAATCACCACGCAATGCAGCAGAAGGTCGCCGAAATCAGTGGCGTTCAGGGTTTTCAGGCGGTTCTGGTACTGCTCATACAGTTCGGTGCCGCGGTTGTTATAGGCCGAGGCCTCTGCACTCGGCACCCGATCTGGCGTCATCGCGCGGTTTTTCCAAGAGTCGATCATCGAGGCCAACATCCGCGCGGGCCAGCGTTTTTCGTCGATATTCGCCGCCGAAATCAACTGTTTCAACAGGCGCAACTGATCATCCGTATCGAGAATGGTGAAGCTGGACCGCAGCCCGACCAATTCCGCGTGACGCCGCAAAATCTTCACCGACAGCGAGTGGAAGGTGCCCATCCACGGCATCCCCTCGGCCACCGGGCCGAGCAGGCGGCCGACGCGGTCTTTCATCTCGCGCGCGGCTTTGTTGGTGAAGGTCACCGACAGGATCTCATTCGGGCGGGCGCGACCGGTGTTCAACAGATGCACAATGCGTGAGGTCAGCGCCTTGGTCTTGCCCGTCCCCGCCCCGGCCAGCATCAGCACCGGACCGTCCAACGCCTCAACCGCCGCGCGTTGGGCGGGGTTCAAATCATCCAGATAGGGTGCAGGCCCCAAGGCTCGCGCGCCCAAAGCGCGTTGCGAAAGCGGCACGGCGGCCTCGAAGGCGTCACTGTCATCATAGGTGCTCATGCGCGCAATCTAGCGGGGTTTGTCGCCAAGATAAAGAATTGTTCCCGCATTGTTCGCTGAAATTCCGCGCAGAGCGCTTTGGAATAGCGTCTGCCGCGCCCAGAACACCCGTGCATTGCACTGCTGGCCTCTTAACCGGGCGTTAGGCGCGGTCCGCTATACCAGACAGGCCATCCCGCCCAGCCTTGCTCTGACAGCGCTGTCGCCTTTGGCATCTGGCTGCTTTGAAGGTGCATGAATGCCGCGTCCATCCGATCCCCGCTATGCCGCGCAGTGGCATTTTCGCTTTCTCGGCAATATTGAACGGGTTTGGGACGAGTACAGCGGCGCGGGTGTCAGTGTCGGGGTGTTTGATGACGGTTTGCAATACAGCCATCCCGATCTGAACGCCCAGTATGACGCCAGCCTGCATTTCACCCATGCGGGAATCACCTATGACGCGGCCCCGATCACGCTGTCGGGCCCGGGGGCCTCTGCGCATGGCACCGCGGTTGCGGGCATCATCGCGGCAGTGTCCGGCAATGGCCTGGGGGGCGTCGGCGTGGCGGCAGGGGCCATCTTGACAGGGGTCAATCTGCTGTCAGATCAACGGCTTGGCTCTAATGCGCTGCTGCCGCTGGTGCTGCGGCACGGGGCAGCCTTTGACATCATGTCCAACAGTTGGGCCTACAGACCGCATTTCAAGGCGTTCCAGAACCTTGCCGATCCGGGGTCGCTTCAAGGCAAGCTGGCGGATGCCTATGATCATGTCGCGTCCAGCGGGCGCGGCGGGCTTGGCACGATTGTCGTGCAGGCGGCGGGCAACAGCGGCTTGAACGCCAGCGGCAGCGGGCTGAACACGTCGCGCCACATCATCAGCGTCGCCGCGCACACCGCCACCGGTGAGGCCGCCGACTATTCCAATCGGGGGATCAACATCCTGGTGTCGGCCGCGGCCGCGTCGGTGACCACCGATTTGATCGGCAAGGATGGCTACAACAAGACACTTGGCAGCGCCGGCGATTACATGGCGCAGTTTGGTGGCACCTCGGCGGCCACTCCGGTGGTGTCAGGCGTGGTCGCCTTGATGCTGGAGGCCAATCCCGATTTGGGATGGCGCGATGTGCAGGAGATTCTGGCAACCTCGGCCCGGCTGACCGGCGACCTGAGGCGAAACATCACGGCGGGCGGGGTCGAAGTGCAAAAAATCAACACCCGCTCTGGCGACGGGTGGCAGCGCGACGGCGACACCTGGAACGATGGTGGCCGCGTTCATGCGCAAAACCTTGGCTTTGGCCGCGTGGATGCCTTTGCCGCCGTGCGTCTGGCCGAAGCCTGGGGCCTGACCCACAAGACGGCCCAAAATTCGGCCAATGAACGACATGTGCATTACAGCGACGCAAAGCCGCATCAAATGGTCAACAGCGGTGGCGGTGACCAGCAAGCCTTGCGCCTGAACATCCTGCAAACCCGCGCGATGACGGTGGAACACATCGCGGTCACCCTCGACTTTGATTATGCGACGGCCACGATGGGCACCGGCAATCTGGATCTGGCGTTGATCAGCCCCACCGGCACCCGGCTGGATCTTTATCAGGGGATGCGCGACGCCGGCCATGCGCCGGCAGGCGGCGGTCTGCACTGGCGCTTTGGCTCGGTGGTCGCCTGGGGGCAAAATCTGACCGGTACCTGGACCCTGCAATTGACCGACCGTGACCAGAAGCTGAACCCGACGGTCGGCGTGCTGAGCGGTTTCAGCATCGACTTTTATGGGGCGGCCAAGGATGTCGACGACACTCATTATATAACGCAAGATTTTGCGCTGATACACCGCCTCGACAAAACCGCCTTGCGCGACAAGATCATCGACGACAGCAATGTCGGCGTTGATTGGTTGAACATGGCCATGCTGGGTGGAAATGTGGTGGCGTCCCTGGTCGCTGGGGCCCGGTTTTCCGTCGACCGCGCGGTCTGGGGCCGCCTTGCTGCGGGGGCCAAAATCGAAAACCTGATCAGCGGCGATGGGGCAGACCGGCTGACAGGCAGTGCCGCAGCGAATGAGATCCATGCCATGCGCGGGGATGACATCATACAGGGCGGCGCGGGCGATGACTGGATTTATGGCGGCACGGGCCGGGATGCCTTGCGCGGCGATGCGGGTGCCGACCATCTTTACGGTGGCGCGGGCAATGACAGCCTTCATGGCGGCGCGGGCAATGATGCGCTGTCAGGCGATGCGGGCGCTGACACCTTGACCGGCGACCTCGGCGACGACACCTTGGACGGCGGCGCTTTGACCGATCAACTGACCGGGGGCGCGGGCAGTGACCAGTTGTCTGGCGGCGAAGGTGCGGATCGTCTCTATGGCGACGCGGACGCCGACCGGATGTTCGGCGATGCGGGCAACGACATGCTGTTCGGTGGGGCGGGCCATGACAGCCTGTTTGGCGGCGATGGCAATGACACACTTTCCGACGCGGTCGGCGGCGGCAACGATCTGGTGCAGGGCGGGCGTGGGCGCGATCTCGTTCTCCTTGGCGCGGGCGATGATCGCTTTGACGATGACGTCGAAGCCGGGCCTGTCGGGTCTGACACGGTTTGGGGCGGCGCAGGCCATGACACGCTGACGGGCCGGGCCGGCAATGACAGCCTGCTGGGTGAGGCGGGCAATGACCTGATCACCGGCGGCGCGGGCAACGACACGCTGCACGGCGGCACCGGGTTTGACCTGATCACCGGCGGCGCGGGCAGTGATCTGCTGACCGGCGGGCTGGAGGCTGACCAATTTGTGTTTCATCCGGGCGACGGTGCCGACCGCATCGCCGATTTCCGCGACAATGTGGACAGTCTGACCTTG
Organism: Paracoccaceae bacterium; assembly: GCA_031428215.1. Taxonomy (GTDB): domain Bacteria; phylum Pseudomonadota; class Alphaproteobacteria; order Rhodobacterales; family Rhodobacteraceae; genus Cypionkella. Next base: position 188,512 of record JANPOY010000157.1, on the reverse strand, counting down.
GATGTGCGCCTTTGGGCAGGCACAAGCCTGACCGTCGCCGAAGTGGTGGCAACCTATGCCGTGGTGCTGGGCGTTTCGGTGGTGTTCCGTTTCGGCGCGGCTGATGTTCTGACCCTGACCGGCTTGCACAGCCTGGCCGTGCTGCACGACGACATCACCCTGCTCTGACCGCGCGCAAATCGGCCAAAAATACCATGACAGGTGCTATGAGCCGTGACTGCAGCCCTTTGACATCGCAAATCCGTCACATTCCGGTGATGCAGCCCCTTGCGCTGCATCGCAGCATCCCTAGACTGCGCTGGTTGCCCCTCACCTCCCCGCCGTCCGACCGGAGTGCCGCCATGACCGAGTTCAAGAAGATCCTGATCGCCAACCGGGGCGAAATCGCCATCCGGGTCATGCGGGCCGCCAACGAGATGGGCAAAAAGACGGTCGCCGTCTATGCCGAGGAAGACAAGCTGTCGCTGCACCGCTTCAAGGCGGATGAGGCCTATCTGATCGGCGAAGGCCTGTCGCCGGTGGGCGCCTATCTTTCCATTCCGGAAATCATCCGGGTGGCCAAGGCGGCAGGGGCCGATGCCATTCATCCCGGTTACGGCCTTTTGTCCGAGAACCCGGATTTTGTGGACGCCTGTGATGTGGCAGGGATCACCTTTATCGGTCCAAAGGCCGACACCATGCGGGCTTTGGGCGACAAGGCCAGTGCCCGTCGGGTGGCGATGGCCGCGGGCGTTCCGGTTATTCCGGCCACCGAAGTGCTGGGCGATGATTTCGACGCCATCAAGGTTGAGGCGGCGGCGGTCGGCTATCCGTTGATGCTCAAGGCGTCCTGGGGCGGCGGCGGTCGCGGCATGCGTCCGGTGTTTGGCCCGGATGAACTGGTCGACAAGGTGCGTGAGGGCCGGCGTGAGGCCGAAGCCGCCTTTGGCAACGGCGAGGGTTATCTGGAAAAGATGATCCTGCGCGCGCGGCACGTCGAAGTGCAGATACTGGGCGACAAGCATGGCGAGATTTATCACCTCTATGAGCGCGATTGCACCGTGCAGCGCCGCAACCAAAAGGTCGTGGAACGCGCCCCTGCGCCGTATCTGACCGAGGCCCAGCGCGCCGAAGTTTGCGATCTGGGCCGCCGCATCTGCGCGCATGTGGGTTACGAATGCGCGGGCACTGTCGAATTCCTGATGGATATGGACAGCCAGAAATTCTACTTCATCGAGGTCAATCCCCGCGTCCAGGTTGAACACACCGTCACCGAGCAGGTCACGGGCATCGACATCGTGCAGGCGCAGATCCTGATTGCCGAGGGCAAGACTCTGGCCGAAGCGACGGGCGTGCCGAATCAGGCCGGCGTCCGGCTGATCGGCCATGCGCTGCAGTGCCGGGTGACGACGGAAGACCCTCAGAACAATTTCATCCCCGATTATGGCCGATTGACCGCGTATCGCAGTGCGACGGGGAACGGCATCCGTCTGGACGGTGGCACTGCCTATGCAGGCGGCGTGATCACGCGGTATTATGACAGTCTGCTGGTCAAGGTGACGGCCACGGCGCAAACGCCGCAAGCCGCGATCAACCGGATGGACCGGGCGTTGCGCGAATTCCGCATTCGTGGTGTTTCGACGAACATCGAATTCGTCATCAACCTGCTGAAGCACCCTACGTTTCTGGATGACACCTACACCACAAAATTCATCGACACGACGCCAGAGCTGTTCCAGTTCAAGAAACGCCGCGACCGGGCGACGAAGATCCTGACCTACATTGCGGACATCACCGTCAACGGGCATCCCGAAACCGCGGGCCGCCCCAAACCGCATGCCGAGGCGCGCATCCCGAAGCCGCCGAAAGCCATGGCAGAGCCGTCGATGGGCACCCGCAACCTGTTGGAGCAAAAGGGCCCGCAGGCCGTGGCCGACTGGATGCGCGCGCAGAAAAAGGTGCTGATCACCGACACCACCATGCGCGACGGCCACCAGTCCCTGTTGGCAACGCGGATGCGGTCGATCGACATGATCAAGGTCGCCCCCGCCTATGCCGCCAACTTGCCGCAGCTGTTCAGCGTCGAATGCTGGGGCGGGGCGACGTTTGATGTGGCCTACCGGTTCTTGCAGGAATGCCCGTGGCAACGCCTGCGCGATCTGCGCGCCGCCATGCCGAACCTGATGACGCAAATGCTGCTGCGCGCCTCAAATGGCGTCGGCTACACCAACTATCCTGACAACGTCGTGCAGGCCTTTGTCAAACAGGCGGCGGCCACGGGCGTCGATGTGTTCCGGGTGTTTGACAGCCTGAACTGGGTCGAAAACATGCGCGTCGCCATGGATGCGGTGAACGAGGCGAACAAGGTTTGCGAGGGCACGGTGTGCTACACCGGCGATATGCTCGATCCGACCCGTGCTAAATATGACCTGAAATATTACGTCGCGCGCGGGCAGGAATTGAAGGCCGCAGGGGCACATATTCTGGGGCTGAAGGATATGGCCGGGCTGCTGAAGCCTGCCGCCGCGAAACTGCTAGTCAAGACCCTGAAGCAAGAAGTCGGCTTGCCGATCCATTTCCACACGCATGACACCTCGGGGGCTGCGGCCGCCACCATTCTGGCGGCTTGCGATGCCGGGGTGGATGCCGTCGATGCCGCGATGGACGCGTTTTCGGGCGGCACCTCGCAGCCCTGTTTGGGCTCAATTGTCGAGGCTTTGCGGCATACCGAACGTGACACCGGGCTGGACATGGCCGCGATCCGGCAGATTTCCAACTATTGGGAAGGCGTGCGTGGCCAGTATGCGGCCTTCGAATCAGGAATTCCCGCGCCCGCGTCCGAGGTTTACCTGCATGAGATGCCCGGCGGTCAGTTCACCAACCTGAAGGCGCAGGCGCGGTCTTTGGGGCTGGAGGAACGCTGGCACGAGGTGGCGCAGGCCTATGCCGACGCGAACCAGATGTTCGGTGACATTGTAAAGGTCACGCCGTCGTCAAAGGTCGTCGGCGATATGGCCCTGATGATGGTGTCGCAAAATCTGACCCGCGCGCAGGTCGAAGACCCCGCCCATGACGTTGCCTTCCCGGATTCGGTGGCCGATATGCTGCGCGGCAACCTTGGTCAACCGCATGGCGGCTGGCCTGCCGGGATTTCCAGGAAGGTGTTGAAGGGCGAAGTGGCCTCTACCGAGCGCCCCGGTGCCGGTATGGCCGCCGTGGATCTGGAGGAAATGCGCGCAAAACTGTCGGCGGAACTTGACGGCTTCAAGGTCGATAACGAAGACCTCAACGGCTACTTGATGTATCCCAAGGTTTTCCTCGATTACATGGGCCGTCACAAGGCCTATGGCCCGGTCCGCACCCTGCCGACGCGGACGTTCTTTTACGGCATGCAGCCGGGTGAAGAAATCACCGCCGAAATCGACGCCGGCAAGCAGTTGGAAATCCGCCTGCAGGCGGTGGGCGAGACGACCGAGGACGGCGAGGTGAAGGTGTTTTTCGAGCTGAACGGTCAGCCCCGTGTGATCCGGGTGCCGAACCGCGAAATCCGCGCCAAGGCGGCGGTGAAACCGAAGGCGGTTGAGGGCAATCCCGGTCACATCGGCGCGCCGATGCCGGGGTCGATTGCCAGCGTGGCGGTGGTCGCGGGGCAAAAGGTGAATGCGGGCGATCTGCTGCTGACGATCGAGGCGATGAAGATGGAGACTGGGATTCACGCCGACCGCGCGGCGGTGGTCAAGGCGCTGCATGTGCATCCGGGCAGCCAGATCGACGCCAAAGATTTGTTGATCGAATTGGAGTGATCCCAATTTTCTGAGAAAACTCCAGAACCCCGGACTGCAAAGTTTGGGGGTTTTCTTTCGGATTTTTGCAGCAAAATCAGCGCCTCGAATCATTTTGGTAAGGTTTGACAGGATCACGCAGGGCTGATCCAACACCGCACCTGTCGGGGCTGTCTCAACGGCGGCCCATCCGGCACCGGGCCGGCAAAGGCTAATACGATATGCAAAAGGCCGCCGCAGATGCGACGGCCTTTCAATCTTACCAAAGATGAAATTACATTGCTGCAAAAGCGTTCGCAGCCACGGCTGCGGTCAGTTCTTCAGCCGACAACTCGCCCGATGTGTCCACGTCAGCAGCTTTGAACGCTTCTTCGGTGGCGTCAGCGTAGACGGCTTTGACTTCGTCGAACGAGAACGAACCGTTGGCGTCAACGTCGGCCACAACGATCATATCAGCAGTCGCCGCAGCTTCAGCCGGAACCAGCGCGGTCAAAGCGGCTTCTGCAGCCACCAGTTCGTCAGCCGAAACGGCGCCATCGGCGTCCAGGTCAGCGGCTTTGAAGGCGTCTTCGGTCAGCGCTGGGAAAGCCACCAGCAGCTCTTCCATCGAATAGGCCCCGTTGCCATCGGCGTCAGCAACCATGACTTCTGCAGAGGCCGAAACCACCGAGAATGCCGAGACTGCCGCGAAAGCAAGCGCGAATTTTTTCATGTCGTTTTTCCTTGTAATCATGGGGGCCAACAGCGGCACCCCACGGCGAAGACGCATCATCTTCGTCGCATAGATAATTGATTCAGTTATAATATTCCAGATATCACACCCCGGTTGGCGCCGGCCTCACGCGCAAGTTACTGCAAGTGCGAAGGGAATTGACGCGGTGCAGCATTGGGGCTTATCTGCGCGGTTTGGGCCGTTAAAGCACCCGCAGGCTGTCGCCCAACCAGGGCCATTGCGCTTGCGCCGGTCCCACCACCTGCGCCGCAATCAGTCCGCGCAGACGGCTGGCGACCTGCCCCGGCATGTCGCGCAACACCCCTGCACGGGCCGACAGCGACAGCGTGCGATCCAAGGGCGCAAACGGCAGCGGGGCCACCTCTACCCCGTCGCGGAACCGCGCGGCGTGGTGCAGTGCAAGCGGCGGCAAGATGGTCCAGCCCTGCCCGCCCGCGACCATGGCCAAAATCGCGTGATAGCTGTCCAGCTCAAACCGATGCGCCAGCCGCAGGTTTTGCCGGGCCAGATGACCCGAAATCTGCCGACCCATCAAGTGGCGCGCCGTGTATTGGATCAGCGGCAGATCGGCGTGACTGCGCCCCTTTGGCGTCACGGCCAGGAATGGCTCGGCGAGCAGTGGATGCACCTCACGCCAGCCACCGTCACTGCTTTCCGATCCCAGATCGGCGGCGACCACGATGTCCAAGGCGCGCTGGTCCAGCTGATCCAGCAGGCGGTGGCTGGCCCCGGTTTCCAGCAGGAAACGACACCCCTTCAAATCCTGTGCCAGGGCCTGCAACAGGCGCGGCGTCACTTCGGCGTCAAAATCTTCGATCATGCCCAGCCGCAATGTGGTCAGGCCCGACAGATCGGCAACCGCCAATTCGGCCCGCGCCTCGGCTTCGGCGTTCAGGATGGTTTGGGCGTGGCGACGAAACATCGCACCGGCGGGCGTCAGACCCATCGGCCGGGCAGACCGGTCCAGCAGGGTAGCACCCAGCGCCGATTCGAGCCCGGTCAACTGCTGGCTGATGGCCGAGGGACTGACCCCCAATCGCCGCGCCGCCGCCGAAATCGCCCGTTCATCCGCGACCGCGAGGAACACTTCGATCCCCCACAGAGTGACCCGGCCCGCAACCTCGGGCATGGATCAGAGCTTTGACAGCTTCTTCTGAAGCTCTGCGAACTGCTTTTTGATCTCGGCCAATTCGTCCGCCGGAGACTGATCCGCAGCCGGAGCATCGTCTTTGGCCGGCCCAGAGCCGCTCCAGCCCGGAACGCCGCCGAGCATGGTTTTCATGAAGGCTTCCTGCTGCTTGCGCATCATGTCAAAGCCCGGCATTGCGGTCAGCGGGTTCGGAATCACGCCAAGGTTCTCGATCACCTTGTGCTGACCATCGCGCAGCATCTCGAAACTTGCGGACAGAAATTGCGGCACCACCGACTGAATGTTCGAGGTGTAGCTGCGCACCAGATCGGTCAACACATTGGTCGGCAGAACGGTGTCGCCTTTCGATTCATGTTCGGCCACGATTTGCAGCAAATACTGCCTGGTCAGATCATCGCCGGATTTCAGATCGACGATCTGCACCTCACGGCCCGAGCGGATAAAACCCGCGATGTCTTCCAGCGTCACATAATCGGACGTTTCGGTGTTGTAGAGACGACGGCTTGCATAGCGCTTGATCAAAAGCGGCTTCGCTGTATCGGCCATCAGGACCCTCCCGGTCTTTTGCAGTGCAGAGAAACCTTAGTGCAGTGCAGAATAAAAAGAAAGGGCGGGCTGTTACAGCCCGCCCAGCGCATCATCCCGACAGGGAGGAAGGGGAGATACGCGATCCTTGCGGATTACTTGGCGGCAGCGGCTGCTTTTTTGGCAACGGCCTGCACTTCGTCGGTGGCTTTTTTCACAACGGCGGTGGCTTCAGCCGAAGCGTCCTTGCCAGCAGCCAGCATCAGCTCGACGGTTTCCATCTGCACTTTTTTCGCAATCTCAGCGAAAGCAGCCATGTTCTCGGCAGCCATTTCAGCAGCAGCGGTCGCAAAGTCGGTTGCGGCTTTGGTGTAATCGGTCGGCTCGGCTTTGGCTTTGGCAGCGCCCGACAGCTTGGCGATGGTCTCTTTGGCCCACTTGGACGACAGCTCGGTCGACTTTTCAGCAGCTTCCAGAGCCACTTTCGACAGCTTCTCGCCAAATGCGGCTTGGGTCTTGAACGCGTTCTGGAACGCCGAAGCGTCAACCGGGAACTTGGCCATCATGTCCTGCATGACTTTGGTGAAATCGTTGGTGTTGGTCATTTGATTGCTCCTAAGGTTTTTCGGGGACAGCCCGTTTCCTGATGACCAAGATATACATGCTGCAGTGCAGCATTTCAAGTGAATTTTCTGCAACGCAGCGATGACAGTTTCGCATGGCTTTCCGCGCAGGGCGTCCGGCGCAGAAAGCTGTGACAAGTCAAACGCTTGGTGTCGCTGATGGTTGCGCAGAGACATAAGTCCCCGGCGCGGCGCACAGCACAGCACGCCCCGAATCACCTGGAACCCGCGCCGGGATCATGTCGCCAGAGCGTTCCGCCAGCCACGCGCCCCAACGCGGCCACCAGCTGCCCGCATTGTAGGTCGCCCCCGCCATCCAGTCGTCCGGCGCACCCGCAACAGGTCCTGCATTGGTGTAATGGCCATATTTGCCTTTGGCGGGCGGGTTGATGATGCCCGCGATATGGCCCGACTGCGACACGATAAAGGTCTTGTCCGCCGACCCCATCTGTTTGACGCCGTTAAAGCTGCCACGCCAATGGGCGATGTGATCCGTCTCGCAAGCGATGGCGCAGACCGGCAGTTTGATCTCGGACAGGCTGGTCGGGCGGCCAAATACCGGAAACGTGCCTTTGGCAAAGCCGTCGTTCTGACACAGGCCCCGCAGGTATTCGACCGCCATCTTTCCGGGCAGATTGGTGCCGTCGCCGTTCCAGAACAGCAGATCAAACGCCGGAGGGGCCTCACCCATCATGTAGCTTTTGATCGCCGGGCCGTAGATCAGATCATTCGAGCGCAGGAATGAAAATGTCCGGCTCATGAAGCTTTTCTGCAGCATGCCATCGACGCCGATCTGGCGTTCGATGCCGTCGACGAAATCATCCGACAGGAACACCCCCACCTCGCCCGGATCCGAAAAATCGGCCAGTGTCGTGAAGAATGTGGCCGACTTCACGGTTTCATCCCCGGCCTTTTGCAGATGCGCCAGGGTCAGGCCCAAAGTGGTGCCGGCGATGCAATAGCCCACCGCGTTGATCTGTTTCTCGCCGGTGATCCGCCGCACCTCGGCCATCGCCGTCAGGTATCCTTCGCGGATGTAGTCATCCATGCCAACGTCGGAATAGCTGGCGTCGGGGTTGACCCAGGACACCATGAACAAGGTAAAACCCTGATCGACGATCCATTTGATCAGGCTGTTTTGCGGCTTCAGATCCATCACATAGAATTTGTTGATCCACGGCGGAAACACCAGCAACGGCGTGGCATGCACTGTCGGGGTGCTGGGGCTGTACTGGATCAACTCCAGCATGCGGTTGCGAAACACCACAGCGCCGGGGCTGGCGGCGATGTTCTGTCCCACCACAAAGGCCTCGCGGTCGGCCAGCGTCACCGCCAACTCGCCGTTGTTGGCCTCAATATCTGCGACCAGATTTTCCAAACCCTTGACCAGGCTTTCACCATCCGTCTCAACCGCTTTTTCCAGCGCATCCGGGTTGGTGCCCAGAAAATTCGTCGGGGCCAGCATGTCGACAATCTGCTTGGTGAAATACTCGACCCGCTTTTTGTCCACGAGGTCCAGCGATTCCATGTCATCCACCGCCGTCTGCACCGCCTCGGCGTTGAACAGGTATTGCTGCTTGAGATAGTTGAACGCCGGATGGGTTTCCCACAGAGGGTTGGCAAAGCGGCGGTCCGCGGGCGTCGGGTCCGGCGGCGCCTTGAATTCACCCTTGACCAGCATCTGCTGCGCCTCGACATAATGCTTCATGGTCTTGCCCCAATAGCTGACCTGATGCTCCAGCACTTTTGCCGGATTCTGCATCATGCCCGCCAGATAGGCAGAGGCGGCCTTCATGAACATCTCGTTCGACGGACCATCCAGCGCCTTGTCATGCGGCTTGGATTTCGAAAGGGCGGCCATCAACCGTTCCGACAATGCCTCGACCTTGGCAAGATTGGCGGTCATGCGTTGCAATTTTGCCCCTGCGGCACTGTCTTCAGTTGTCATGTTAAACTTTCGCCCCTATTCTTTCTGCAAGTGCAGCATAAACTCGTCCGGCCGGCATAGGCATGTGACGCATGGGCCGGGGCCCCTTCCCCGCCAAGGAGTCGTGATGAAGTATATGGCCACCTATGACCTCATGGAAAGCATTCGCAACACGAATGAGTGGATGGGCGCCACCGCCCGCGCAATGGCGTCATATCCGGCGTTCTCGATGACGCTGAACCCGATGCTGCAAATGACTGCCGCCTGGGGCGAGGTGGCCGAACGCTCGTTCCGCCGCATGGTGGCCAAACCCGACTGGGGCATCCGCTCGATCCCCGGCCCGGAAGGTCAGGATCACCTGATCGACGTTGAGGTGGTGGTCGACAAGCCTTTCGGCAGTCTCATTCATTTCAACGTGCGCCGTCGTGGGCCGATGGCCCGCAAAATCCTGCTGGTGGCGCCGATGTCGGGTCACTATGCCACCTTGTTACGCTCTACCGTGGCCAGTTTGCTGCCGGATGCTGACGTTCATGTGACAGATTGGCACAACGCGCGTGACATTCCAGTGTCGGCGGGCAAGTTTGATATCGAAGATTACACGCTGTATCTAGTTGAGTTCATGCGCGCGCTGGGGCCGGACACCCATGTGATCGCCGTCTGCCAACCCGCGCCTCTGACGCTGGCCGCCACCGCCTACTTGGCGGCAGAGCATCCCGAGGAACAACCCCGCAGCCTGACCCTGATCGGCGGGCCGATTGATCCTGACGCCGCCGCCACCGATGTCACCGATTTTGGCCGCCGAATCACCATGGGCCAGTTGGAGCAGATCGCCATCCAGCGCGTCGGCTTCAAATACCCCGGCGTGGGCCGTCTGGTCTATCCCGGCCTGATGCAGTTGCAAAGTTTCATGTCGATGAATTCGGAACGCCATTCGAAGGCATTTTCGGAACAGGTGATGCGGGTGGCGCGCGGCGAGGCCAGCGATCACGACGCCCACAACCGGTTCTATGATGAATATCTGGCGGTCATGGACATGACAGCCGAGTTTTATCTGTCCACGGTCGAGCGCATCTTCAAGAACCGCGAAATTGCCCGCAATGAATTCGTGGTGGCAGGCAAGAAAGTCGACATTGGCGCGATCACTCAGGTGGCGGTGAAAACCGTCGAAGGGTCCGAGGACGATATCTCGGCACCCGGTCAATGCGTGGCCGCCCTTGCCCTGCTGACCGGCTTGCCGGATCACAAGAAAGCCAGCCACCTGGAGCCGGGTGCGGGCCATTATGGCATCTTTGCCGGCAAAAGCTGGCGCTTGAACATCCGCCCGCTGGTGCTGAACTTCATCGACGCCAATTCCGGAGCGGCGATGGACACCAGTTCCGATGCGCCGAAGGTGGTGCCGATGAAGGCCGTGACGGGCGCGCAGTAGCCGACCATCAAGCCTGTCGGCTTTCCTCGCAAGGCCGACAGTGGCTGCTTTCACATGGGCTCAAATATCCCCCGCGAAGCGTTCTGTGTTGGCGACAAGTGCCTCTGGCTGGCCGGAACTTCAGGGTTCCGGTCTGGATATTCAGGCCAGGATGCAACGATGAACGCCGACAGGCGGGACGACTGGCCCGTCAAAGCGGATTTCTTGCAATATGATTCAGATTGAGGGAAACCCGAGACCAGATGGGCCGGTGACCGCTGCGTGTTGCGCTCAACCGATGTAGCACCACGCCCTAACGCAGCATCACCGGGCCGTTCAGAAATGCCTCAAGCGCGGCGCTGACCGCTTCGGGTTGTTCCAGCGGCGTCAGGTGCCCAGCGTCTGCCACCACATGCAGCTTGCCAAAGGGCATCAGGTTGGCGGTGAACTCTTGCCGGCGCATCGGCACCAGCGTGTCGACCTCACCCGCGATCACCAAAGCCGGCAGTTTCACCCGGCGCATGGTTTTTTGCTGATCCGGGCGGCGCTGCAGCGCGCGGGATTGCCGCAGAAACACGCCCTCACCCAAGGTCAGCGCCATATCGCGGATCAGCGCCAGTATCTCGGGCCGCCATTCCGTATCGGCCAGTGCCGAGGCTGGGATTTCCTCGGCCATCGCCTCGGCCAGTCGGCCCGACCGAGACGCCACAATGCGCGACTCGCGCGCCGCTGCTGCCTGTGGCGCTTCGGCCAGGGGATCGGTGGCCATCAACACCACCCGGCTGACCCGGTCTGGGATGCGGCGGATGATGTCCAAAGCGACATCGCCGCCCAGCCCATGGCCCAGCAAGGCAAAATTCGCAGGCAGGCCGGGCAGGATGGCCTCGGACATCTGCTCGACAGTGTCGCCGGTGGTGGGCAGCGCCACCTGCATCGCGCGGCCCATGCCCAGTTGCACCAGTTGTGGCAGGAACAACCGCGCATCGGCCATCAGGCCCGGGATCAGCACCAAAGGCTCGTACATCACGCGTGTCCCAGCACGGACAAAATCGCCGCTGCGATCATGGCAAGGCAGGTCTCGGTGGAAAACCGATGATCGGCACCCTTGACCACGGTCAGCTGCATATCCGGCCCGGTCGCATGATCGAGCAACCGCAGCGCCGCTGACACCGGCACATCCGCGTCAGCCGTGCCCTGCAACAGCCGTACCGGGAACGGCAGGTCCAACGGGTCACGCAGCACAAGTCGGCTGCGCCCTTCAATGATCAGCCGGCGGGAGATGATATAGGGCGCATCGGAATACTCCGAAGGCAGCGCCACTTGCCCTTCGGTCATCAACGCGACACGCTGCTCATCGCTGAATTCGACCTGCATCATGTCTTCGGTGAAATCCGGGGCCGCCGCGATACCGACCAAACCCGCAATCCGGTCCGGCATCGCCCGCGCCAGCAAAAGCGCAATCCAGCCGCCCATGGACGAGCCGACCAGAACCACCGGCCCTTCGACAACAGCATCAATCACTGCCTGCGCGTCCTCGAACCAGTCGCCAATCGCGCCGTCCAGAAATTCGCCGCCCGAAACGCCATGGCCCGAATAATCCAGCCGCAAGAACGGCCGACCCTGCGCCTCGGCCCAGTCTTGCAGGTAGATCGCCTTGGTCCCGGCCATATCCGACCTGAAGCCGCCCAGAAACACCACGCAAGGCCCCTGCCCCGCAGTGTGATGATAGGCAATCTCGCGCCCCTGCGGTGTGATGATGTGCTGCGGTTGACTCATGGCTGCCTCGTTTTTTCCCGGTATAGCGTGGCGCGGTTGACAAGACCATTGGCCAGCGGCAAAAGCGGCGGACATACCCGCAACCGGGCGTTTCGTAGGCGCCAAAACGACGAGGAGGACGACATGTCCGAGATTTCCCTCACCTTCCCCGATGGCAACAAGCGCGACTATGCGGCGGGCGTGACGGCTGCCGAAGTGGCTATGTCCATCGCCCCCGGTCTGGCCAAAAAGGCCATCTCTGCATCCGTCAACGGCGCGCATTACGATCTGCAATGGCCGATCCACGCCGATGCCGCGATTGCCATTCACACATTGGCCGATGACGCGCAGGCGCTGGAACTGATCCGACATGATCTGGCCCATATCATGGCCCGCGCCGTGCAGGAAATCTGGCCGGATGTGAAGGTGACGATCGGCCCGGTGCGCGACTGTGGCTGGTTCTATGACTTTGACCGCGCCGAACCCTTCTCCTCCGAAGACCTTGGTGCGATTGAAGCCAAGATGAAGCAAATCATCAACGCCCGCGACCCGGTGAAGACCGAACTCTGGGACCGCGCCCGCGCGATTGCCTTTTACACCGACCGCAACGAGCCGTTCAAAGTCGAGTTGATCAACCGCATTCCCGAAGGCGAGGACCTGCGGATGTATTGGCACGGCAATTGGCAGGATTTCTGCCGCGGCCCGCATTTGCAGCACACCGGCCAAGTGCCTGCCGATGCCTTCAAGCTGACGCATGTGGCCGGGGCCTATTGGCTGGGCGATGCGTCGCGCCCCATGCTGCAACGCATCTACGGCCTTGCGTTCAAGAACCGCGATGACCTCAAGGCGCATATGACCATGCTGGAAGAGGCCGCGAAACGCGACCACCGCAAGCTGGGCCGCGAGATGGACCTGTTCCACCTTCAGGACGAAGCGCCGGGGATGGTGTTCTGGCACCCCAACGGCTGGACAATCTACCGTCAGCTGGAAGATTACATGCGCGGGCGTCAGCGCGCGGCGGGCTACAAGGAAATCAAGACACCGCAGGTGGTGGACCGTGTGCTGTGGGAGAAATCCGGCCACTGGGAGGCCTACCGTGAGAACATGTTCATCGTCGAGGTCGACGAAGAGGGTGAAAAGGCCAAGCGGATCAACGCGCTGAAGCCGATGAACTGCCCTTGCCATGTGCAGATCTTCAATCAGGGTCTGAAATCCTACCGCGACCTGCCTTTGCGTCTTGCCGAATTCGGATCTTGCCACCGTTACGAGTCGTCCGGTTCCATGCATGGCCTGATGCGCGTGCGCGGTTTCGTGCAGGACGACGCCCACATCTTTTGCACCGAGGACCAGATCGAGGCGGAATGCGCCAGTTTCATTGCCCTGCTGTCGTCAGTCTACAAAGACCTTGGGTTTGACAAATTCGACATCAAACTGTCGACCCGCCCCGAGGTGCGCGTGGGGTCGGATGAGGTGTGGGACAAGGCCGAAGGCGCGCTGAAAACCGCAATTGAGGGACTGAACCTGCCCTATCAGATCAACGAAGGCGACGGCGCGTTTTACGGGCCCAAGCTGGACTTCAAACTGACCGACGCGATTGGCCGCGAATGGCAATGCGGCACCTTTCAGGCCGATTTCAACCTGCCGAACCGGTTGGACGCGGAATTTGTCGGCATCGACGGCGCGAAGCACCGCCCCGTCATGCTGCACCGTGCGATTTTGGGCAGCTTTGAGCGCTTCATCGGCATCCTGCTGGAAAACTACGCGGGCAAATTGCCGTTCTGGCTGGCACCGCGTCAGGTGGTGGTGGCCTCTATTGTCTCGGACGCTGACCCGTTTGTGCATGAAGTGGTCAACGCGCTGATCAAGGCGGGCGTGCGGGCCGAACCCGACACCCGCAATGAGAAGATCAACTACAAGGTGCGCGAGCATTCGGTGGGCAAAGTTCCCGTGCTGCTGGCGATTGGCATGAAGGAGGTCGAGGACCGGACTGTTTCAGTGCGCCGTCTGGGCGACAACCGCACGGAAACAATCAGCTTTGATCAGGCGATTGCGGACTTCGGGCTGGCGGCGCTGCCCCCTGCCAGCAGCTGACGCAAAACCCTGAAATCCTGCCAAAAACGCCGGGCGACCGGCGTTTTTTGGGCTTTTGCCGTCAAGCCTCCGCGATGACCGCCCTAATGGGCGTCGGGTTGGCGCGCGGCCAAGGCCAACACGCCACCGAGGCCGCACATCGCGATCGGGAACATGGTGAACACGCCAAACCCGAAGGCCAGCCAGATCGCCAGTGACGACGCCAGCAGCAACACCCCCGCCGGAACATTCTGCGACCGCGCCATCGCACCGCCCGCTATCGCCAGAATGGGTGCCAGAAAACTGGCCGCCTGGATCACCATCGGGTGATCCACTTGCTGCGCCAGATCGCCGATCTCGCCATTTTCTGCAATAAAACTGGTGTAGCCATAGCCGAAAAAGCCAACGATCATGGCCAAAACGCCGCCAATCAACCCCAATACCAGCGCTGCATTTCTCACCCGAATCTCCGCTCTTGATTTTCGCCTAAGGTTTGGCATGATTTCATCAGTGACGACAGACTTTCTGCACGCCTACCTTTGGCCCTGGAAGACCTGGATTGCGCGGCCCCTGGCAATGTCGCCTCGGGAGGGTTGAGATAGGAGATGCGGCATGCCAACCGGCACCGTGAAATGGTTCAATAGCACCAAGGGCTACGGCTTTATTGCGCCCGATGATGGCGGGAAAGACATCTTTGTTCACATCTCGGCCGTTGAGCGCGCCGGATTGAAGGGCCTGAACGACAACCAGAAAATCGGATTTGATTTGCAGTCCGGCCGCGATGGCAAACAATCTGCGGGCGATCTGCGGCTGCTTTAACCTGTCATGAAGCGGCCCCGTTCCGCGGGGCCGATCCTACAGCAGCGCCGACTGAACCGTGACGTCCCAGCCCAGATGCCAATGGCCATCGGCCTGAATGACCGGGCGCTTCATAACCGTGGGTTGCGAGGCGATCTGCGCCTCAGGCTCGGACGCCTTGAGGAAATCACTAAACCCACGATAGGTGGTTGACTGCTTGTTGATCACGCGATCACCGAATTCGATCACGATCTGATCAATTTCGCCGGCCGTCAAAGGCTGTGCGCGCACATCGCGGAACGTCACCTCGTGCCCGGCATTTTGCAACGATTTCAGCGCCTTCTTGCAAGTATCGCAGGTAGAGATGCCGTAAAGGATCATGTTCAAACCTTGAATATTAACCGGGTCAAAGCCACGCCGCCCCAGGCAGAGGTCGCGGTCAGGATGGTGCCCCAGATCAGATCGGTGGCCACCATCACCGGGCTCCAGTTCTTCATAATCGCATAGCTTGTGAATTCATAGGTGCCATAGGCCATCGCCCCGATGATCGCCGCAGGGATCAGGATCGGTGCGCCGGTTTTCAACGCGGGCAGGCTGACAAGATAGACCAGCCCCGCAATATAAGCCGCGTAAAAAGCGCCCGCGGGGACGATGCGGATGCCCTCCAGCAACTGGTCCCCCAGATGACGCCGAAACAGCGGCTGCATGTGCAGGGTCAGCATGACGGCGTCAAGTACCAGAAAAATGCCGAAGGTCAGGCTGTAGAGGGTCAGGATGTGCATGGCGTAGCTCCTTTTGCCTGAAGCTAGGGCAGTGGCCGAAAATGGGAAGGGTCCCCGTGCGGGACCTTTTTTATGTGTTTTGTTCCAACAGCTTGGGCCAAGCAGTACAGCACTTTCTGGCGAAGCGGCGACCAAAGCGGGTTTCATTCCATCTGATTCAGGTTGAAGGACACCCAAGATCAGACGGGCCGGTGACTGTTGCGAGTTGCGGTCAACCGGCGGCACCCGGTTGAACACAACACACCCTAATATCTTGATCTGGGCTGTCTCGATTTTTCCTTTGCCACAGCGTTTCTGCCCCCCATGCCGCAGCGCTGTTTGATGCCACAGGCCCTGTCTTCATGCGGCACAGGCGCGGGAGCTGCCGAGTGCTGTACAAAACCACCCCTTGATGGTTGAACCGCTGACAACCAAGGGCTGCAAACGTTGACTTGACAACACCCATGCACAAGCTACGGTTTTTTCATTCCGAGTGAGAGGTTTGTCATTTGAATTGATTTATGGAGCGGCCCGATGAACGTCAACAATATCCCTTTGTCTGTCTCTATTGTGCGGCCCGCAATTTGGGCAGGCGTGTACACTTACGCGGCAGGTGCCGATGGGTCCTGGTCGTGGTACAAGGACAAAAAACGCGACTCGCAATGCAAATATGCCATTCCGCCAGACCCGGCCGAAATGAATTACGCACCGCACGTCACCGTCTCCACGATGGGACATGAAACCGGGCCGAACAACAGCTGGCTGGGGTTCCATGTCAGCATCCCCCTTCCAGAAGCCGGGGCAAATGCCCGGTTCAATTACTCCGTTCAAACCGGCACCGCCAAGTTTTCCAACACAACGCGGAAGGGCTACAGCGGGACCAATCTGACCATGATCGACCGAATTGCAAAGCTTGCGGACGAGATTGATACTTTTGCGCAAAGCTTTGTCACCGCAGCCTGGCGATAACGCCAATCGGCATTTGATCGAGGTTTTGCCGGGTTAATGGGCGTGCACCTAAAAAAACCCACTGGATTGCGCAAATGATGTCGGCGGCCGCAAGCCTTGTGCTTTGCGTTGGTGTGCATCAGCAATGCAGGTGCGTTGTTGGTCTGAGGGAATCCCCCCCCCTGCCCTTCATCGCGGCATCGGGCGATCCACTGCCCCGGCAGGCCGAATTTTCGCGCCCTGCCGGGGTTAAAAACGCCTGACAGCGGCGTGTTTGCCATAAAATGCCGGTGCGTGGCCTAGCCCCAGACCCCTTCAAACTCGCGCCACTCGCCCTTACTCATGCCCGAATCCGGTTGTGACACAACCTCCCCCGCCAACCGACGCTTCAACACCGCAATCGCTTTGCCCGACAAGGTCACGCCGCCCATCCGGTAGTCTTCAAATGCAGCATAGGCCAGAGGCACCCAATCGGCGGTGATCTGCGCCATTTGTTCGGCATAGACCCTGATTTCATATTGCGCATGGGCATCGGCGCGCAGGCGCAGGAAATGAAACAGGTTGTGCAGATCGGTTTTCCAATACCATTGCGTGTAGATATTCATCGGCAGGTTCATCCGCGCCAATTCGCGGGCCAAACCTTGTTGGCCATCCTGCGACAGCATTTCCTCATAATGATCATAGGACCGCATGGCGTCAGATTTCAGCATTTCCAGAACGCGCGCCGATTCGGCACCGGATAAAACCTCACCCCGACCCTGATTGTTCACCACTGATTGCGCGGCCAATTGCGCAGGTTCGGGAATATAAAACTCACGATCCAGAATGGAATACCGCGCCGAGTATTCGTTGACATTGGCGGTGCGGTGACGGATCCATTGCCGGGCCACAAAAACCGGCAATTTGACGTGCAATTTCACTTCGCACATCTCGAAAGGGGTCGAGTGCCAGTGCCGCATCAGATAGCGGATCAGGCCCTCGTCATTCTGAAGGTGCTTGGTGCCGGCGCCGTAAGACACGCGGGCGGCCTGCACGATGGCCGAATCGTCGCCCATGTAGTCGATGACGCGGACAAAGCCATGATCCAAAATCGGGTGGGCACGGTAAAGATGCCCTTCCATCCCTTCGGACACCGCGCGCAAGGTGGGACGCGGCGCGGCGCGGGCGGCCTCGATTTCGGCGGTCTGCTCGGGGGTCAGGGACATGGGAACGGCCTTTCGCGGCGGGGATGAGTCGCGGGTGACTATATCTGGGGGAAAGCCCGCGCGAAACCGCCAGATGCGGCGTGATGCAGCGGGGTGACAGAGTGCCAGACAAGCGGTTTCCCTGCTATTCCGCTTTGACTTTCGACGCCCGTCAAGGCAATGCTTTGGCAGTTTGTAATTGTGGGCGCTGCGAAATGAAACCGATGTTGCATCTGATTTGCGCTGCGGCGTTGCTCTCGGCCTGTGGTGGAAACCCGTTCCTGGTGGATGGGACGACTGACACACCCGATGGCACCACCGGGACCGGAAATACTGCGAATTCTCCGATCGTGCGGGCGGAAACCAAGGGCACCGGCACCGGGCCGGATGCGGGCAACGGCTATGCCACCGGGATCGAACTGGTGGACCCCGATCCGCTGACCGAGGGCGATGAAACCTTTGTGGTCGATGGTCTGGCCTTTGACGGCGAGAACGTGTTTCAACGCGGCACGGCTTTGGCAACGCTGGGCGATGCGCCGGTGCCGTTTCAGGTGTATGAGGGCGCCGAGTCTGTCACCGACGATGTCGGCAACGAAATCGACCAGTTCGTATACCGCGCGGTCTATGGGGTTTCGGCCACCGGAAAAACCAACTTTGCCATCGTGCGCACCGGTTCTTTTGTCGACTATGGCTTTGGCGGCTTTGTGTATCAACGCAATGGTGCTGTGACTTTGCCGACCACGGGTCAGGCGGGCTACAATGGACATTATGCCGGTCTGCGCGATTTCAACAACGCCACCGGGCTTGAATATGTGTCGGGCACGATGAGCATGGCGGTCGACTTCCGCGACTTCAACGACGGCGCAGGCATTCAGGGCATGGTTCAGAATCGTGCGATCTATGACATCGACGGGGCCGACATCACCGGCGAGGTGATCGACGCGCTGAACAGCAAGCTGGAAACCACCGATACACCCCTTACATCCTTGCCGGTGCTGTTTTTCTCGGTTGGTCCGGGTGTGTTGAAGCCATCGGGCGAAGTGGATGGCTCAGTGTCCAGCGGCTATGTGCAAGGCGGCACTTTGCAAGAGTTTGAGGCCGGGAAGTTCTACGCGTTGATGGCCGACACCGAGGGTGGCAACGCCAATGAAGTGGTGGGCATCATCCGCGTAGAGGCCCCTGATCCGCGGTCCAGCAATGGCGGCGTGACCGTGCGCGAAACCGGTGGCTTTATCCTGTATCATCAGCAGCCCTGATGAATCGGCTGACCGGGGCCATGGCGGCGGCAGTGCTGGCGTTGGCCGCACTGCCCGCACTGGCCAAACCGTTGCAACTCAGCGTCGACGCCATGCGGCAACTGGCGTTTGAGACGGTGCAGGCGGGCTATGCCAAGGATGGGCTGACGCTGACCGATGCCTTGCTGGCGCGGGACCCCTCGGATGCGACGGCGCTGATCATCCGGTCGCAGGCGTTGCGGGCCTTGAACCGGTTGCCCGAGGCGCAGCAGGCCGCGCGCAAGGCCTGGGCCGCGTCCGACACCGACAAGGGCCGCTTTGGCGCGTCGATGGCGATGGCGCAGGCCTTGTCCAGCGGTGGACGACGCACAGCAGCACAGATCTGGCTGCGGCGGGCGGCGGAACATGCGCCTTCGCCGCGCGCCTATGACATCGCGCGCCGTGATTTCGACTATGTGAAATCGCGCAATCCCTGGGCGCTGACAGTGACCGGGCAGGCGGCGCCGTCATCGAACGTCAACAACGGCAGCCGTCGCGACTATATGACGGTGTCGGGCCTGCCGTTCGAATTTGAAATCGCGCCCGAAAGTCAGGCGCTGTCTGGCTTCGAATTTGGTCTGGGTTTGGCCGCCACCCACCGCTTCAGCCCGCGCGCGCCGCATCGCCAGACCGAGGCACGCTTCGGCTTTTCGGGGCAAGCGGTGGCGCTTTCGGCGGCGGCACGGGCTGCGGCCCCCGAGGCGCCGGCGTCAGATTACAGCTATCTGGCGCTGGAGGCCGGGCTTTCGCACCAACGCCTCCTTGATGCGGCCGGGGTGAACACGCTGCGGCTGTCGGGAACGCTGGGTCACAATTGGTACGGCGGCGACGATCTGTCGGATTATCTGCGACTGTCGCTGGGGCTGGATCACAAACTGGCACAGGGCAGCCTGAGTTTTGGGGTGTGGGCGGATCACACCCAGCGGGCGGACAGCCCGATGCAGTCGTCGGATCGGCTGGCGATTTCGCTGGGTTACGCGGTGGCTGTGGGGGCCAATCTGCGCGACCGCCTGACGCTTGCAGTTGAGGCCGCCGATACTGCGTCAGCCTCGGTCGAAGTGCGCTCACGCGAGGCATCGCTGTCCTTGGGCTGGCAAAAGGCGGAACCTGTGGCCGGGATCGCGCTGGCGGCGGGGGTCACGCTGTCACATGAGGTGTTTGCACTGTCGCGCTATGCCACCGGCGGGCGCGCGGATCTGAAGCTGCAGGCGAACCTGTCGATGACCTTCACCAGCATTGATTACATGGGATTTTCGCCGGTTCTGAACCTGCAGGCCAGCCGTAACCAATCGAATTCAGCCCTGCATGACCGCGAAAATTTCGGCATCTCCATCGGGATCAAATCAGCTTTCTGACCACGGAACCCGCGCTGCGCCGCCCCGAACCTGATCCGGGGCCTCTGCCTTGCGCGGTTGCGGTGCCGGATCAAGCCCGGTGCGGCACGGATCACGACATCCGCGCAAATCATGCATTCTGGCCCTCGCCTTTGCGCCGCATCCTGCTAGGTTTAGGCGAGCATAAAAAAGGGCGCGCGATGACAATCCGCTATTTGCACACGATGGTTCGGGTTCTGGACCTTGAAAAATCCATGGCATTCTTCAGCCTGCTGGGGCTTGAAGAAACCAGACGCTATGAAAACGACAAGGGCCGCTTTACCCTGATTTTCATGGCCCCACCCGGACAGCCCGACTGCCCGGTCGAGCTGACCTATAACTGGGACGGCGATGCCGGACTGCCCAATGACAGCCGTCATTTCGGCCATCTGGCCTATGAGGTGGACGATATTTACGCGGTTTGCGCGCATCTGGCGGCCCATGGTGTGCTGATCAACCGCCCGCCCCGCGACGGGCATATGGCGTTTGTGCGCTCGCCCGACAACGTATCGATCGAGATCTTGCAGAAAGGGGCGGCACTGGCCCCGGTGGAACCGTGGCTGTCCATGGGCAACACTGGCAGCTGGTAAGCGCTTCAGCTCCACGACCACAGGCTAAAGACATCGCCGCCGATGCTGCGGTGGTCGCGCAAACTCAGACGGGGTGCATCGGCCAGCGCGGCAAGGCCCAGCGCGTCCAAAGCAGCCCGGCCATCGCCACCGATCAGCCCCCCGGCGCTGAACAACGCCAGATCATCGACCAAACCGGCCCGGATCAGGCTGGCCGCCAGGCCGCCGCCGCCTTCGCACAGGATCCGGGTCAGGCCTTGGCTGGCCAGAATTTTCAAGGCGGCCTTGATGTCAAGATGATCCCCCAGCAGCGGCACCGGGATCAACCGAGCGCCGGTGTTTTCCCAGTCCTTGCAAGACGTCGCGGGCGCATCCGGCCCATGCAGAAGCCAGACCGGGGCCGCGCGGGCGCTGGTTCCCAACCGGCTGTTGGGGTCATGTGACAGCCGGCTGTCCAGCACGATCCGCACCGGCTGGTGCGGGCTGCCCAGATCGCGCACGCTCAGGTCCGGGTCATCGGCACGGGCAGTGCCCGATCCGACCATCACCGCGTCATGCGTCATCCGCAGCGCATGCACGGCGCGACGGCTGTCGGGGCCGGTGATCCAGCGGGACTCACCCGCCGCAGTGGCGATGCGCCCGTCCAGGGTGGTGGCAAGTTTCAAGGTGACGAAGGGCAGACCTTGCGTCACGCGTTTGAAAAAACCGGCATTGAGTCTTGTGGCCTCGGCTTGCAAAACGCCCTCGGTCACCGCAATTCCCGCCGCGCGCAGCAGGGCATGGCCGCGTCCGGCCACACGCGGGTCGGGATCGGTGACGGCGCTGACCACGCGCGCAATGCCTGCGGCGATCAAGGCCTCGGCACAGGGTGGCGTCAGCCCATGGTGGGCGCAAGGCTCAAGGCTGACATAGGCGGTGGCGCCGCGCGCCGCTTGGCCCGCCTGTGCCAGTGCCATGGTTTCGGCATGGGGACGCCCGCCGGGTTGGGTCCAGCCCCGGCCCAAAACCCTGCCATTCATGACAATCACACAGCCAACAGCCGGATTGGGCCAGCAACGACCCAAGCCCCGCGCGGCAAGGCGCAGGGCATGGGCCATGTGATGATCGTCGCTCACTCGTCCGCAGCGGTGCCGGGGCGCAGTTCCGACACAAAGCGGTCAAAATCATCCGCCGCCTGGAAGTTCTTGTAAACGCTGGCAAAACGGACATAGGCCACGGTGTCGATCCGGGCCAGGGATTCCATCACGATCTCACCGATCACCTTGGACGAAATGTCGGTGTCCCCCAGGGATTCCAACCGCCGCACGATGCCGGAAATCATCTGATCAATGCGTTCAGGGTCAATCGGGCGTTTTTGCATGGCGATGCGGATCGACCGTTCCAGCTTGGTGCGGTCAAAATCTTCGCGCTTGCCCGAGGATTTGACCACGACCAGATCACGCAATTGCACACGTTCATAGGTGGTAAAGCGACCCCCACAGGCCGGACAAAACCGACGGCGGCGGATCGAAACGTGATCCTCCGCAGGACGGCTGTCCTTCACTTGGGTGTCAATGTTACCGCAGAATGGGCAGCGCATTGGCTCCCTCCTTGCTTGTTTTTGTTCCTGCCTCGTCCCGGGTTATTGCCCCGGTTTATCCACAGACCCTAGCGCGGCGAACTATGGTTCGGCTAGGGGCAAATTGCAGACACTGTATATAGAGGTGCGACTGTGGCGGGCAGGACTCAGGGTGCTAGGGCAGGAACCGCGCGCGCAACGCGGGATCAGGGATCATGCAGGTGTCATAGCGGCCAAAGATGCGATAGCGGTTGCGGGCGACGGGTTTGTAGACGGCGTCCTTGACGACACCGGGCAACAGCCGACACAGCGCCAGCGCCCGCCATGGATATCTCAGCCGCGCCATCGCAGCGGCAAAGGCGTCAAGGCGCTGATAGATCACGCCATCGACGATCACGAGGTTGGTTTTAAAATCATCCAGCGGCAGACCAAGCGCTGTATAAAGTGCCTGACCCAAGGGACTTTGCGCGGTGGCATAAGAAAAACCTTGCCGCGTGTCATGCCGCAGCATGAACCGGAAAAACGCCGAGCAAAACACGCATTCGCCATCGAATACGATCAGATTGCGCCGCTGCAAACGGCTGGGCAGGTCGGCAGGCAAGGTGTCAACGCGGGTCATGACCTTACTCTGCCGGGGAAGACCCCGCCGGGCAAGGGCGCGGTTGCCGCAGGCAGGCGCTACCGCCCCGTCAACCAGTTGCCAAAAGCCGCGAATTTCGATGGCGGAATGCCCAGTCGCGCCTCGCGGCGATCGGCGATGTGCAGCAGCTTGTACATCAGATGCACCCCCAACCAACGCAGGGGTTCCGGCTCCCACTGCCGCACGCGGCGGTTGACCCAAGGCAGCCGGGTCAGTGCGCTGTCCTGCCCGAGCACCAGATCGGCCAAAGTGCGGCCCGCCAGATTGGCCGTGGACACGCCGGTGCCGACATAGCCCCCCGCCCAGCCCAGGCCCGTGGCCCGGTCCAGCCCCACCGTCGCGCACCAATCGCGCGGCACCGCCAGCACACCGCACCAGGCGTGGTCAATGGGATAGCTGGCGGCATCGGGGAAATGGCTGTGCAGGATTTCGGTCAGTCGCCGGATGGTTTCGGCGTCGGGCTCGCCGTTCTTGTCCATTTTGGAGCCGAATTTATACGGCACCCCGCGCGCGCCGACGGTGATGCGGCCCTCGCGCGTGCGCTGACAGTAGCAATAGGCGTTGTTCATATCACCCAGCAATTCGTGCCCGTCCCAGCCGATCTTGGCCCAGACTTCGGGCGGCAAAGGCACCGTCGCGATTTGCGCGGAGTTGAGCGGCAGCCACTCGCGCTTGCGCCCAGGCAGGGTGGCGGTGAACCCCTCGGTGCAGCGCAGGATGATCGGGGCGGAGACGGTGGCATTGGCGGTCTGGACGCGGCCTTGAGCGTAGTCCAGCACTTCGGTGCCCTCGACGATGCGCACGCCCAGCCGCTCGACAGCCTCCGCCAGCCCGCGCACCAGTTTTGCCGGCTGAATGCGGGTCATGCCTGCCACCACCATCGCCCCCAGAACGCCCGGCACGGTGACGCGCTGCGCCACTTCGGCTGCGGCCAGGGCGCGCACGCGGTGAGCGTTGCCCCAGCTGTGGTGATGGGCGATGGAGGCGCGCATCCGTGCCAGTTGGGCCGGATTGGTGGCCAGCATAAGTTCTTCGGTGGGGATGATATCGGCGTCGATGCCCTCTTCGGCGCAGATGCGGGTGATTTCAGGCACGGCCGTTTCCAAAGCGCGCACCATATCCAGCACGGCGGCACGACTGGTGGCGCGGGCATAGGCGTCGTGGTTCCAGGCAAAGGTGCCCATGCACCAACCACCATTGCGCCCCGATGCACCAAAACCCGCGAATTCCTTCTCGATCACCAGCACATTCAGGGCCGGATTTGCCTTTTTCAGATAATAGGCCGTCCAAAGCCCGGTGTACCCCGCGCCAATGACGGCCACATCGACCGTGGTGTTTTCAGTCAGCGACGGACGGCGGATTTGCGGCAGACCGATATCAGCATACCAGAATGACACATCGCCGATGTGGGTGGGGTGCATGTCAAGCTCCGGGTTTTGGACAGGATGGCGGCGGATTTGATCATACGCAAGGGGGCTTTGCCCCCCTCGCCCTGCGGGCTCACCCCCCAGGATATTTGGGCAGAGAGGATGACAATTTTAGACAAGTTTTACAGTTCTGATTGCAGCCAGTTGTGAAAGGAGGTCAGCGGCGCGCGCGCGGGCTGATCTTTGGGCCAGACCAGAAAATAGCTGCCCAACGATTTGATCGGGCCACCAAAGGCCGGTATCAGGCGCTGCTCGGCCAGTTCGCGTTCGATCAGGAACAGCGGCAACAGCGCCAGACCCAGCCCGTGAATAGCGCCTTGGGTCATGGTGGCGAACTGGTCGAACAGCATGGCAGCGGGGCGCGGTCTGGTGCTGCCGTGATGCGCCAGCCAGCGCCCCCAATCGCCGGTGCGGCTTTCCAATTGCAGCAGCGGATATGAGAGAATATCATTGGCTTCTGTGGCCGGAGCCCTCAGCAGCCCGGGGGCCGCGACCGCCAGCAGATCTTCCTCCATCAGCGGCAGATAGTCGACGCCGGGCCAGTCCTGACGGCCATAATGGATGGCGGCATCAAAATGGCTGCTGGCAAAGTCGAAGGGCTTCAACCGGGTCGACAGATTGACGGTGACCTCGGGGTGCCGCGTGGCAAAGCGGGCCAGCCGGGGCGCCAGCCAATGCATCCCGAAGGCCGGAAGGATCGCCAGATTCAAAGCCCCGCCATGTGGATTGGCGCGCAGCGTCAGACTGGCCTGGCTGAGCGCTTGCAGGGCGCGGCGGATCTCGCGGCAGTAATCCTGCGCCGCTGGTGTCAGGCGCAGACGGTGCTTGTCACGGATGATCAGGGGCAGGCCCATCTGGCCTTCAAGCACCTGCAACTGGCGACTGATCGCCCCTTGGGTCAAGTTCAGTTCCAAGGCGGCCGCCGAGGCGGAGCCAGTGCGATCCACCGCCTCCAGCGCCAGCAAGGATGGCATCGACGGCAGATACCGGCGCGAAATCATATGAGTTTACCTCATGCCTTGGTGTCAGAACCTCGTTAGGCGTTTTGCCCGCCTTGTGCAATATTATTGGCAACACAGAGGGAGACTGCCATGCCCAACGACTCCGCAACCGACAAACCCAAACTGAAAGCCAAGGACGCGCCCGATCTGGGACGGTTTGATTGGCAAGATCCCTTCCGCATGGAAGATCAGCTGACCGAAGAGGAACGCATGCTGCGCGACGGGGCAAAGGCCTATGCGCAGGAAAAGTTGCAACCTCGGGTGATTGCCGCCTACCGCGACGAATCCACGGACCCCGCGATTTTCCGCGAAATGGGCGAGATGGGGCTGCTGGGCGTCACCGTGCCCGAACAATATGGCGGGCTGGGCGCATCTTATGTGGCCTACGGCTTGATCGCGCGGGAAGTGGAGCGGGTGGATTCAGGCTACCGGTCGATGATGTCGGTGCAGTCGTCTTTGGTGATGTACCCGATTTACGCCTATGGCACCGAAGCGCAGCGGGTGAAATATTTGCCGAAACTTTCGTCCGGGGAATGGATCGGCTGCTTTGGTCTGACCGAACCGGATGCAGGCTCTGATCCCGCCGGGATGAAGACGGTCGCAAGGAAAACCGCGAACGGCTATGTGCTGAACGGCGCCAAGATGTGGATTTCCAACGCGCCGATTGCCGATGTGTTCGTGGTCTGGGCAAAATCAGAGGCGCATGGCGGCAAGATCAAGGGCTTCGTGCTGGAAAAGGGCATGAAGGGGCTTTCCGCACCGAAAATCGGCGGCAAGCTGTCGTTGCGCGCGTCCATCACGGGTGAGATTGTGATGAAGGATGTCGCGGTTGGCGAGGACGCGCTGCTGCCGTTTGTCGAAGGGTTGAAAGGGCCGTTTGGCTGCCTCAACCGCGCCCGCTATGGCATTTCCTGGGGCGTTCTGGGCGCGGCAGAGTTCTGTATGGGGGCGGCGCGCCAATACGGGCTGGACCGCAAGCAGTTCGGCAAGCCGCTGGCACAGACGCAGCTTTATCAGTTGAAACTCGCCAATATGATGACGGAAATTTCATTGGGCCTGCAGGCGTCGTTGCGCGTCGGGCGGCTGCTGGACGAGGCAAACGCGGCGCCCGAGATGATTTCCATCGTCAAGCGCAACAACTGTGGCAAGGCGCTGGATGCGGCGCGTTGGGCGCGCGACATGCATGGTGGAAACGGTATTCAGGAAGATTACCAGATCATGCGGCATATGGTTAATCTGGAGACGGTCAACACCTATGAGGGCACGCATGACGTGCATGCGCTGATTTTGGGGCGGGCCATCACCGGGTTGCAGGCGTTTTTCTGACGCCATCACCGCCGTTGCGTCAATGGCCCGGAGCGATCCGGGTCTTTGATATTACAACGTTTCTTCGGCGGCAGAGGCTCTGCGCCCCTCGGCCTCGCGCGCGTCTTCGATCCTTGCTTTGCGGCGGCGGGCCAACTCGTACCAGATCGCGGCCCCCAGGGTGAACACGATCAGGATCAGCGCCAGCGCGTTGATGGTGGGCGTGATGCCCGAGCGCACCTTCGAGAACACATAGACCGTCAGCGTATCGGCCCCGCCCCTTGTGAACAGGGTGACGTTGAAGTTCTCGATCGACTGGAAAAACGCAATCGCCGCCCCCGCCCCGATGGCCGGATAAAGATGCGGCAGCAGAATGCGGCGCATCACCTGAGCGTGGCTTGCGCCAAGATCAAGTGCCGCCTCTTCCAGCCCTTGGTCAAAGCTTTGAAGCCGCGCCAGAACCAGCAGCATCACAAATGACGCGATGTAGCTAACCTGCCCCAGCACCGACAGGTGCAGACCCGAGCCGACCGAAAAGTAGTTCCAGAACAGCAGGGTCGAGATGCCGATCACCACGCCGGGGATCAGAATCGGTGCCACCATCAGCCCATACAGAACCGACCGCATCCTCCCGCCGATCGAGTTGACCAGTATCGCCGCCGCCGTGCCGATCGGCACCGCAATCGCCACCACCGCCAGCGCCACCAAGATGGTGTTCAAAAAGGCCAACCAGATCCGCTTGTCATTCCATAGCGCGACAAACCACTCACTTGTCAGCCCCTTCCAGGGCAAGATCGTCGGCAGTTTGCTGGCGTTGAAGGCGGCACCGCCCATCACCAGCAACGGCACCAGAAGATAGGCCAGAAACAGACCCATGTAGAGGTGAAACAGAAAGTTGCGGTTCTTGTGCATGGCCCGCCTCTATTTCGCGATGTCGGACAGTTTGACGCCGAACAGCCGCATCGCAAGGCTGACGAAGATCGTGCAGACCAGCAGCAGCATGAAGGCAAAGGCCGCCCCGGCGTTCCAGTCCTGACTGTCCATCATGATGCCTTGGATGGTTTGCGTGAACCAACCCGAGGTGGTGGAGCCCAGCAGCGACGGCACCAGCAGCGAACCCGCCGACAACATGAACACCATCACCGCGCCCGAGGCGATGCCGGGTTTGGCATGCGGCAGGATCACCCGCCAATGCGTGCGCCACCACGGGCTGCCCAGATCTTCGGCGGCCTCGATCTGGTTGCTGTCCAGCGATTGCATGGCGTTGTACAGCGGGAACACCATGAACAGCACATAGGTATAGACAAGCCCGATGACCACAGGACTAAATCCAGCGATCCAGCGGATTTCACTGTCAATGATGCCAAGGTTCATCAGCACAAAATTCAGCGGCCCTTTCAGGGCAAGGATGATCCACCACGCAAAGGACCGCAGGATTTCAGACACCCACAGCGGGACGAACAGCAGCAGGAACAGCGTCGGCAAGGACTTGGGCGATACGATCTTGGCCAGATAATAGGCCAGCGGATAGGCCAGCAGAAAGGTGATCAGCGTCACCACCGCCGAAAAGAAGATCGTCAGCAAGAACACTTTCACCCGCACCGGGGTCGGCACCACAAAGCCGAAGATCGAGAAATCGACATTGTTGCCCAGGATCTTGCCGTAGTTGGCAAAGGAATAGAAATCCAGCGGCCCGCCCTCATCGACTTTGGCCAGATAGGGGCGGAAAGAGCTTTCCAGCATGGTGAAATTCGGCAGGATCACCAGAATGGCCAGCCAGAAAAACGTCAGGCCGATGAACAGAAAGGTCAGTCCCTTGCCATAGCGGCGGTACAGGTCTTGCATGGATCAGGCCCCCGATGTTGCGCTGTCGGGCAGGATCGAGCTGTTCCTGGCATCAAAGGTCATGTGCATGCGCGACCCCGGCGCCGGAACCGTGGCCGAACCGTCGTTGCGCAACTCCGCCACCAGCGTGGTGCCCGCATCGGTCACCCCTTGGACCGAGATGAAATTGCCCTCGAACGCCACATCCGTCAGGGTGACGGCGACCGAATTTTCGGCCCCGGCGCTGGCCGCCAGAACCATATGCTCGGGACGCACATAAAGTTTGATGGGGCCCGTGGCCGAGGCGGGCAGACGCGCGCGGAAAGTGCCGATGGCGGTCTCGAAACTGGCCATGCCATCGGCAGACTGCAGCACCTTGCCACCCAGGATATTGTTCTCACCGACGAAACTGGCGACAAAGCCGTTGGACGGGTTGTTGTAGATGTCGCGCGGGTTGGCGACCTGTTGCAGGCGGCCCTGGCTCATCACGCCGACGCGGTCCGACATCGCCAGCGCTTCACCCTGATCATGGGTGATGTAGATGAAGGTGACGGCGGTGCGCTTCTGGATGGCGCGCAACTCGGCCCGCATGTGCTGACGCAGTTTCAAGTCCAGCGCCGACAGCGGTTCATCAAGCAGCATCACGGCAGGTTCAACCGCCAAAGCCCGCGCGATGGCGACGCGCTGTGTCTGGCCGCCCGACAACTGGCTGACCATCTTGACGGCCGCGCCCTGCAGATCAACCAGGGCCAGCAATTCTTCGGCCCGCGCCCGGCGCTTGGCGCGGTCAACGCCGCGCACTTCCAGCCCGAAGGCGATGTTTTCCCAGATCGTCATCAGCGGGAACAGTGCCAGGTTCTGAAAGATCAACGCTGTGGGCCGCTGATTGGGCCGCTGCCCGCGCATATCCTTGCCACCGATGCGGATCACCCCCTCGGTCGGCTCTGTAAAGCCCGAGATCATCCGCAGAATCGTGGTCTTGCCGCAGCCCGATGGTCCCAGAAAGGAAAAGAATTCACCGGGTTGAATGCTGACATTCACATGGTCAACGGCGCGAAAGCTGCCGAAATCCTGGCAGACGTTATCAAGTTCAATGCCGGCACTCATCGCGCGTCCTTCCCCAAGGTTTTTTTTTATTTTGTTGGCCGTGACTTATGCGCCGCGCCGCCCGTGATTGCCACGACTGCAGCGCAGGTGCTGGTGCGTCCCTTTGCAGCGGTGCTTTGGCACAAAACGGCACGCCGGACCCTTTCGGACCCGGCGTGTTGGGCAGGCGACCGGGATCAGGACGCCTTGTATTTGTCCGAATACTCGCCGCGCTTGGCGACGAATTCGGCGGACTGGTCCGGCCACCACCACAGCGCGGCCAGTTTGGCGTCGTCAAAGGCCGAGTTGTAATAGGTCGCAACTTCGGGGCTCATCAGGGCCGCCGCACCTTTGCCGACGGCATTCGACGAAAACGCACTGGCCCAACCGGCTGCACCCTCTGGAGAGGCGACGTATTTGGCAAATTCATGCGCCTGATCGACGTTGACGGCGTTCTTCATCAGCATCAGACCCTGATGCCATGCAAATGCACCTTCCACCGGGGCCGCATAGCCGTAACCGTCATTGCGCAGGTTGTAGCCGGTCGAATCCCAGCACAGACCCACCGTCGCGCCGTTCGCGACAAAGCCTGCGTTGGCCTCGTTTTCACCGGCCCAGAATTGCACGACATTGCCTTTGGCCGCCACGCAGGCCGCCAGCGCGATGTCCCAAAGTTCGGTCATCGCCGCCATGTCAGTGTAGCAATCATTCCACGGGCGCGGCAGTTTGCCCTGCGATTCGAGCAAACGCCCCATTGCGGTCAGCGCCGAGCGCGGGCGCACGACCACCTGGTTGGCCGGATCAAACAGCGCGGCGAGGCTGGGCGCATCGCCCATAACGGCGCTGTCTTTGTTGTAGACCAGCGCCTCGGTGCCCCAGTTCGATGGCACATAAAGCAGTTTGCCGTCTTTGCGCGACCGCTCACCGGCGTTGCCATCGGCCAGACCGGGCAAATAGCTGTCCATCGCCAGCTTGGCTTCGTCCCAGGCGCCGACGATGCCGTTGGTGAAATACTGATCGACGGTGTCCAGCGTCGGTTCCATCACGTCGATGCCACCGGCTTCGGCGGCAATCTTGGCGGCGGCAAAGATGCCGTCATTGTCGGGCTGCTCGGTGAAGTTCACCTTGATGCCAGTGGCGGCGGTGAATCCCGGCAACACGGTTTCGGCCAAAGCCGGATAGCCCGCCCAACCGGTGAAGTTCAATTCACCAGACGACGCCAGTGCCTTTGACGAAATAAGGGCCGGGGCGGCCAAAGCGCCGACACCTGCGGCAGAAGTTTTGAGAAAGCTGCGGCGATTGAAGCCGGTTGCATGTTTGGTCACAGATAGTCTCCCTGATGTGGATCCGCTTGCGCGGACTGCGCCGGATGCTTTTGGGCAGCACCTTGACGCTAAGCCCCGGCCGATGCGCATTCAGCGTCGCGGCCTTCGGCTTATGCGACACCCTACTCCGCGCATGGGGCATTTTGTCAACTAAACTTGTAACAGCGCGGTAATTGCCCTGGCCCATGCGCACAACTTGCTGAAATTAAGAGCAATTCGCCGCATCGCCGACCCGTTCGATCACCAAAGCCCCGGAAAAACATGGGCATTGGCTGTCACGGCGATGATGAAATGCGCTGTGGCGGCGCAAGAATGGCCATGCGCAGGCGCCGTCACCGAGTCGGATGTGGAAAATGCAATCATATCTTGCAGTTGCAACACCGGCCGCATTTCAACCCTGTCCTGCATCCTCGCTTGCACATGGCCGCAACGCCAGCACCGCGCTGGCCGCTCGTCTGGGCGGGCAGCGGCATCTCTGCATTTGAGCGCGACGGCAACAGGTTTGCCTGCAGGCATCAATGGCGCAACCTGCCATCTGACTTGCACGCAATCGGGCCTGCCCTTATGACCCTTGCAACCGGGGTCTGGGCAGGGGCACATCATGAATATCCTTATTCTCGGATCAGGCGGGCGTGAACATGCTTTGGCATGGGCGGTCAAGCAGAACCCCAAGACCGACCGGCTGATCGTGGCTCCGGGCAATGCGGGCATCGCTCAATTGGCTGAATGCGCGGATTTCGACATTCTGGACGGGGCGGAGGTGGTGGAGTTCTGTCAGGAAAACGCCATTGATTTCGTGATCATCGGCCCCGAAGCCCCCTTGGCCGCAGGTGTTGCCGACGCCACCCGCGCCGCCGGGCTGCTGACCTTTGGCCCAAGTGCGGCGGCGGCGCAGCTCGAGGCGTCCAAGGGCTTCACCAAGGAAATCTGCGACGCCTGCAACGCCCCCACCGCCGCCTATGCGCGATTCACCGAACCCAGTCCCGCCAAGGACTACATCCGTCGCATGGGCGCGCCCATCGTGGTCAAGGCCGACGGGTTGGCGGCAGGCAAGGGCGTCATAGTGGCTGCAACCGAAGCCGAAGCGCTGGACGCCATCGACGACATGTTCGGCGACGAATTTGGCGCGGCGGGCGCGGAAGTGGTGATTGAGGAGTTCATGACCGGCGAAGAGGCGTCGTTCTTCATCCTGACCGACGGTGTCAACGCCCTGCCCATCGGCACCGCACAGGATCACAAGCGGGTGGGCGATGGCGATACCGGGCCGAACACCGGCGGCATGGGGGCCTATTCCCCGGCGCCGGTGTTGACCGACGCCATAGCCCAACGCGCGATGGATGAAATCGTGCTGCCGACCATCCGTGAAATGGCCCGGCGCGGCACCCCCTATCAGGGCGTGTTGTTCGCGGGGCTGATGATCAAGGACGGTCAGGCAAGGCTGGTCGAATACAACGCCCGCTTTGGCGATCCGGAAACGCAGGTTCTGATGATGCGGCTGGGCGCGCAGGCGCTGGACCTTTTGCTGGCCTGCGCCGAGGGGCGGCTGGACCGCTGCCGCGTGAACTGGGCCGAGGATCACGCGCTGACGGTGGTGATGGCGGCCAAGGGCTATCCGGGGGCCTACAGCAAGGGCTCGGAAATCCGCGGCCTCAGCCGGATGCCCGAAGACAGCCGCCATATGGTGTTTCACGCCGGCACCGCCGAAAAAGACGGCAGGATCACCGCCAACGGAGGCCGCGTGTTGAACATCACCGCGCGCGGCGACACGCTGGCCGACGCCCGCAACCGCGCCTATGCGATGATTGATCATTTGAACTGGCCCGAAGGGTTCTGCCGCAGCGACATCGGCTGGCGGGCGCTTTAACAGCTTACCGCTGGCTGCGCGCGATAAGCGCCCCCTTGCACCCCCTGTCCCGCCCGCATAAAGAACGCGCGAAGAATTGCCCTTGGCAGAGGATGACCCATGCCGCTTCTTGTGATGAAATTCGGTGGCACTTCGGTGGCCGACCTTGCGCGCATCGAGAATGCCGCGAAAAAGGTGCAGGCCGAAGTGGCGCGCGGCTATGACGTGATCGTCATCGTGTCGGCGATGTCGGGCGAGACCAACAAGCTGGTCGGCTATGTCGAAGGCACCTCCAAGCTCTATGACGCCCGCGAGTACGATGCAATTGTCTCCAGCGGTGAGAATGTGACGGCGGGGCTGCTGGCCTTGCGCTTGCAGGAAATGGACATCGCGGCGCGGTCCTGGCAAGGCTGGCAAGTGCCGATCAACACCACCTCGGCGCATTCTTCTGCCCGCTTCATGTCGATCCCGCGCGAGAACATTGACGCCAAATTCGCCGAAGGCTTCAAGGTCGCCGTGGTGGCAGGCTTTCAGGGCGTCTCCGCCGAAGGCCGCGTCACCACGCTGGGCCGCGGCGGGTCGGACACCACCGCCGTCGCCTTCGCCGCCGCCTTTGGCGCCGAGCGTTGTGACATCTACACCGATGTCGATGGCGTCTACACCACTGACCCCCGCATCACCTCTAAGGCGCGCAAGCTGGACCGCATCGCGTTTGAGGAGATGCTGGAACTGGCGTCTTTGGGCGCGAAGGTGCTGCAAACCCGTTCGGTGGAACTGGCGATGCGCTACAAAGTGCGGCTGCGGGTGCTGTCCTCGTTCGAGGATACCGATGAGACTTCAGGAACGCTGGTCTGCGACGAGGATGAAATCATGGAATCGAAAGTTGTGTCGGGCGTGGCCTATTCCCGCGATGAGGCCAAGGTGACGCTGGTGCGGGTCGAGGATCGCCCGGGCATTGCCGCCGCGATCTTTGGCCCATTGGCCGAGGCCGGGGTAAACGTCGATATGATCGTGCAGAACATATCCGAGGTTGAGGTGGGCAGCGCCAAAGGGGCCACCACCGATATGACCTTCTCTTGCCCGACCAACCAGGTCGCCCGCGCCCAAAAGGCGATGGAAGATGCGGTGGCGGCAGGCACGATCACCTACGACGGCATCGTGGTGGACAGCGATGTCGCCAAGATATCTGTCGTGGGCATCGGCATGCGCAGCCACGCAGGCGTTGCCGCCACCATGTTCAAGGCGCTGTCAAAAGAGAACGTCAACATCAAGGTAATTGCGACCTCCGAGATCAAGATCTCGGTGCTGATTGACCGCAAGTATATGGAACTGGCTGTGCAGGCGCTGCATGACGCGTTTGGGTTGGACAAGGCGTAAGCGCCGCCACGATTTGATTATTCGCAGAAAAATCGCCGGGCAGCGGTTTGCCCGGTTTTATGGCGGCTTCGCGCCGAAGTGCCAGCGCCCCGGCCCCTGTGCGGCCAAAATCAACAGGCCGCCCGCAATGGACCAGTTTTTGACCATGATCGTCAGTTGCCACGGGTCAGCCCGCAACTGAAAGTGAAAGTAGCTGGTAAAAAGGCAATATGCCGCCAAGGCCAACGCCCAATACCGGACGCCCGGGCCGCAGATCAGGCCAATCGCGGCGCAAAAGTTGAAGGCCGCAACGGGCCAGATCATCCCCATCGGCAGTCCGATGGACGCCATCATCTGCGATGCCGGGGCGGGATCAAGCCATTTTTGCGCCGCTCCACCCAAGAAAAGCAGCGCAATCAGCAGGCGACCCATAAGATTGAACGCGTCATTCATCATGACATGATGCCAGAGCAGCCACGCTCGGGCAAGTATGGCCTGCCGGGCGCAAATGGATCAGCGGCGGCTATTGGTCTCCCTGTTTGCCTGTCAATTGCACAACTCTGACACCAGGCTCGCGGAAAAGCCCTATTTTGCAGCGGTTTGCGGCCCTGCCCCCGCGCCCCCCACTTTCCCCACTCCCCTTTGTCACAATCCTGCCCTATAAGTGCCTCAAGCCATTTGAGAACGGATTGTGATGCCCGAACGCACCGAAAGTGACAGCCGAAAACTTTTGCGCCGCCTGCGGGATGTGTTGGGCACCAAGGCCAAGGGGCAAGAGCGGCTGGACCGCATCACCCATCTGATTGCCGACAGCATGGGGACCGAGGTTTGCTCGATCTATTTGTTCCGTGATGCCGAAACCCTGGAACTCTGCGCGACCGAGGGCCTGAAAAAGGCCGCTGTCCACAAGACAAGGATGAAGCTGGGCGAAGGTCTGGTCGGCCGCGTTGCGCGGCTGGGGCAGCCGGTGAATGCCGCCGATGCGCCCTCTGAAAAAGGGTTTCGCTATATGCCGGAAACCGGCGAGGAACTTTACAGCAGCTTCCTTGGTGTGCCGATTCAGCGGGTTGGCGAAAAGCTGGGGGTGCTGGTGGTGCAGTCCAAGGCCGCGCGCAGCTTTTCCGAAGACGACATCTATGCGCTCGATGTGGTGGCGATGGTGCTGGCCGAAATGACCGAGCTTGGCGCCTTTGCCGGGGATGGCCCGGCCATGGCGGCGCTGCACAAACGTCCGGTGCTGTTTCGCGGCAACACCGGGCAAGAGGGCGCGGCGGAAGGCCGGGTCTGGCTGCACGAACCCCGCGTTGTGGTGACGAACCCAGTGGCCGATGATCCCTTGACCGAAATTGACCGCATCCGCGAGGCGGTGGGCGTGCTGCGCGTGTCCGTTGATGACTTGCTGGCCGCCGAAAGCCTGAACAACGACCAGAAACAGGTGCTGGAGGCCTACCGGATGTTTGCCCATTCGCGCGGCTGGCTGCGCCGGATGGAAGAGGACATTCAGCGCGGGTTGTCCGCCGAGGCCGCGGTGGAAAAGGAACAATCCGCCGCCCGCAACCGGCTGGAACAGGTGCCCGATGCGTATTTGCGCGAACGCCTGCACGATCTGGATGATCTCTCGAACCGCCTGCTGCGCATTCTGACCGGTCAGGGCAAGGATACGGGTGCGACCATGCCGGAAAATCCGGTGCTGGTGGCGCGCAACATCGGACCGGCGGAATTGCTGGAATACGGTCGCAAACTCAAGGGCCTGGTGCTGGAAGAAGGCTCTGTCGGCTCTCATGCCGCGATCGTGGCGCGCGCGCTGGCGATCCCCATGGTGATCAATGCCGACCGCATCACGACCGAGGCGCTGAACGGCGATCCGATCCTGGTCGATGGCGATCAGGGGCTGGTGCATCTGCGCCCCGAGGAAACCGTGGCGCGGTCATTCCGTGACAAGATCGCCATGCAGGCTGCGGCGCAACAGCGCTATGCGTCTTTGCGCGATCTGCCCGCCACCACCCGCGACGGGGTGACAATTGCGCTGCACATGAACGCAGGCCTGATGGCCGATCTGCCCAGCCTCGAAGGCTCGGGCGCCGAGGGCGTCGGCCTGTTTCGCACCGAATTGCAATTCCTGATCCGCAACAAGATGCCGCAGCGGGCCGAACTGGCGACTTTGTACGCCCGCGTGCTGGAAGCTGCCAAGGGCCGACCGGTGGCCTTCCGCACGCTGGACATCGGATCGGACAAGGTGCTGCCCTATATGAAACCGCAGGATGAGCCGAACCCCGCGATGGGCTGGCGCGCAATCCGGGTGGGTCTGGACAAGCCCGGCGTGCTGCGGATGCAGGTGCAGGCCCTGATCCGGGCGTCCGATGGCCGCCCTTTGACCATCATGTTCCCGTTTATCAGCGAGCATGGCGAGTTCATGGACGCCCGCTCCCATGTGCTGCGCGAAGTGCACCGCGAAACCTCGCTGGGCCACAAGGTTCCGTCCAAGGTGGACATCGGCGCGATGCTGGAAATGCCCAGCCTGGCCTATGCGCCGGATGCGTTCTTTGAGCTGGCCGATTTCATCTCGATCGGCGGCAATGATCTGAAACAGTTTTTCTTCGCGGCAGACCGTGAGAATGAACGCGTGCGCAAACGCTATGACACGTTGAACGCTTCGTTTCTGACCTTTTTGCAATTCATCGTGGCGCGCTGTGCCGCATCGGGCACCAAGCTGTCATTCTGCGGCGAGGATGCCGGCCGACCCGTGGAGGCACTGGCCTTCGCCGCCATCGGCTTGCGCAACCTGTCGATGCGGCCCGCGTCGATTGGTCCGGTCAAGGCATTGCTGCGGTCGGTTGATCTGGCGCAGGCCCGCGCCGTGATCGAAGCCGCGCGCGCTGATGGGGCAGAAACCGTGCGCCCGGCGCTGATGGACTGGCTGGCGACGCAGGGGGCCTGATCCTGCACCAATCACCACGCCGCCCCGGACTTGATCCGGGGCCTCAACCGCTGACCATGAGGCCCCGGATCAAGTCCGGGGCGGCGCGGAGCTGGCCTTGCTGATCTTCGGCACCGCCACCGCGGCGGCAAAGGCTACCACAACGCTTTCACCGCCCTGCGCTTCGGCCAGCCGCATCAGCGCGAACCGGATGCGCGCCATTTCGCGGTAGTAGTTCAGATAGGCCGCATTCAGCGCGGCCCCGGTCACCGCGCCCAGCACGGGAACCATCTGCGCCACCAGCTTCTGGCCCATCGCGGCGGCCAGGCGGGGGGCCACGGTGGCGATCAGCTTTTGCAACGCGGGTCCGGTGACGGTCAGGCGCGCCGACACAAAGGCGCTGTTGGCACCGTGATCGTTTTGCAGCGGACTGCCTGCGGCAAAAACCTCCAGGCAGGCCGCCCGAATGCCGGCTTCGGCCGGATCATAGCCCGCCAGCACCGCCTCGCGCCGGATCGCGTGCAAGATCACGGTGATGGTGACAGGCAGTTCGGCGACCGATGTCGCCAGCCCGCCCGCGCCCCCCACCGCCCCGGTGGCCATCGCCGCAAAAGTCGAGGCGTTGCGACCAAAATCCTGCCCTCCGCCCAGACCGGCCACGCCATGCGCCGCCATCAGGGCCGCGACGGTCACGCGTTCGATCTCGGCGCGCAGACGCGGCGGCAGCAACGCCAGTTGCGCCTCGACCCCGCCGCCCAAGCGGTTGACAAGGCTCATCACCGGACCATTCGCGCGTTTGTAAGCGCGGGCCAAGGCGGCGATTTGCGGCGCGGGTGTCGGGATGTGCAAGGCAAGGGCTGTGTCCATGCCGCCAATGTGGGGCCAAGCCCGGTGCGGCGCAAGGGCGCTGTGCGGCGGCCCGGTCGGCGTTACGGTGTGGGCAGCGTCGCACCCGACGCCTTGGTCACCAGACCGCCGATCCCGGCCCAGGCGCCCTTTTTCAACTCCAGACCCAGAATGCGGTCGGGGTTGGTGGGGGGCGGCATGTCCACCCCCGACAGCACGGCAAAGCCAAACCGGCTGTAATAGGGTGCATCGCCGACCAACAACACCCGCTCCCAGCCCAGACGCCGCGCCTCGACCAAGGATTCGTTGATCAAAAGCCCGCCCAATCCCTCGCCCTGCCGGGTCGGATGCACGGCGACCGGGCCCAACAGCAGCACATCTTCGCCGCCCACTTCGGCGGGCCAATAGCGGATGGCCGCAGCCAGGGTGCCATCCTCATCGCGCAGGATCAGGCACAGCGCCGCCACAGTCGGCACCCCGTCGCGCAAGCGGTAAGAGGACAGCGCCGTGCGGCCGGGGGCAAAGCACAGATCGTATAGCGCCTCAACCTCCCACCAGTCGGCTTCGGTTTCCTCTTCCAGTCTATACACCCGGCCGCCCCATCTGAATCATCTGGAAACGCCGGTAACATGACCCATGCTCAGGATCAAACCCTCAAGGCCAGCCAAACAGGCCAAGACCTCGCCCTACAGCCGCGCCAGCGATATGTTCAGCAGGTAAGGCGCGGGGGCGTCATTGGCAAACCGGCTGCAGGGCCAGGCGGAAAACTCTGACAGCGCCTCGCCGAGGGTGCCCAGCACACCGGCGCAGTTCAGCTCCGCATGGGTCAGAGCCGGGGTAATGGCGTTGAGGATATGCCCCGGCCAGTCATAATCGAAGTGATCCAGATAGACAGCGGCAAAGCGACTTTCGGTCATGACAATTCCAGCATGACGCACATCCAAAGCGATCCGCAAGGCCGTCATCGCGGTGCGCGCCAGATCGACGCCCTGGCGAAAGGTGTAAAGCCCGCTGATGCCATCAAACCGCCGCATCGTCCGTTCGACCGCGTTGTCGGCGGGGGCTTTGGGGTCTGCGGCGGCATCCTGCACCGCGCCCCGAACCGCCGTTGCGACGCCTTCCGTCCCGGCCGTCGACAGCCGCCCCATCGCGGTCTGAATGTCATAGACATCGCCCAAAACCGGGACGCGGCTGTGCCCAAAGTGAAAATTATCATTGCCGATGCAGAAAATGCTGAAAGGCACAATCGACCCCCATGCTCAATGCGGCCACCTTAACATGTCGCTTGAAACCCGGCAACGCGGCTGCAGGCGGGCATATTGAGCGCCAGATCCCGCAAGGCGCAGCGGGGTTTGCCACTCGGGCAGCGGGCGGAATTTTGCACAATTTGGGACCGGTTTTTGTGTGGAATCCGGACGCACCCGCAATGAAACGGTGGCATTGACGGCCAACCCATTGAAATCGTCGCATGACCCAGCCCGGCCGCGCCGCGCCCAGCACCATCTTTGCCCTTTGCTGTGCGCCGATGCCGAAGCCGCCCAACGGCACCTGTCTGCTTGGCAGCTCATGACGGGCCAAGCCGGTTTGATCCGGCCCATGACCCATGCACATCGGCGGCTGTTTGGTCTGAAAGTGTGAACAAATCACTAAAATTTCACGCCTATCCCATTGATATAAAACAGTTATGAAAAGATCCCGAATTGGGGCTGCAAGAAAACACCCCCTTCCCCCGCCCCTGATCCCGGCTTACTCTGACGCGAAACCCAAGCCGGAGCACCGCGATGCAAACGATCCCCAGCCACACCCAGCCCGAGCCCGGCATAATCGGACCCAGTATGATCGGCGTGATCGGAGGCTCGGGCGTCTATCAGATCGACGGGCTGGAGGGCGCAAGCTGGGTCAAGGTCAGATCCCCCTGGGGCAAACCCTCGGATGAGGTGCTGGTGGGCCGACTGAACGGCGTCGCCGTGGCGTTTTTGCCCCGCCACGGGCGCGGCCATGTCCAGACCCCCTCGAGCATCAACTACCGCGCAAACATTGACGCGCTGAAACGGCTGGGCTGCACCGATGTGGTGGCAGTGTCCGCCGTGGGCTCCTTGCGCACCGATTATGCGCCGGGCGATTCCGTGATCGTGGACCAATACATCGACCGCACCTTTGCCCGCGAAAAGTCGTTCTTCGGTCCGGGCTGTGTCGCGCATGTTTCGGTGGCGCATCCCACCTGCCCGCGCCTGTCTGCCGCCTGCCTGACTGCTGCTCAGGCAACGGGGATCAAGGTGCATCAGGGTGCCACCTATCTGGCGATAGAGGGGCCGCAGTTTTCGACCCTGGCGGAAAGCCAGCTTTACCGCAGCTGGGGCGCCGATGTGATCGGCATGACCGGGATGCCCGAAGCAAAACTCGCCCGCGAGGCCGAGCTGTGCTATGCCTCGGTGGCGATGGTCACCGATTACGATTGCTGGCACGCAAGCCACGGCGCTGTCGATGTGGCGCAGGTGATTGCCACCCTCACCGCCAACGCAGGCCATGCCCGCGCACTGGTGGCGGCGGTGCCGGGGTTGCTGGGGGCCGGGCGCGCGCCCTGCCCCCACGGCTGTCACCATGCGCTGAGTCATGCCTTGATGACCGCACCCGATCGCCGTGACCCCGAACTGCTGGCCAAACTGGACGCGGTGGCGGGGCGGGTGTTGGGGTGAAGGTTCTGGTCCTGGGCGCGGATGGTTTCATCGGCCGCCATATCGCCTTTGCCTTGCGCGATCGCGGTGTCACGGTTCTGGCTCAGGCCCGCAACACAACCCGGCTGAGCGCGATGGGGTTTCAGACGCTGACCGCCGATCTGACCAACCCCGCCACCCACGATGCGGCTTTCTGGGCTCAGCATGTGACGGGATGCCATGTCATCAACGCGGCAGGGCTTTTGACCGGAACCAATGCAGACATGCGGGCGGTCCATGTACTGGCCCCCCAAGCCGTGCTGGCGGCGCTTGGGTCGGATGCCCGCGCGGTGCTTATCTCTGCCGTCGGAATCGACCACGCCGACACCGGTTTTGCCCGCTGGCGCCGTGCGGGCGAAGCTGTGTTCGCCGATCACCTCATCTTGCGGCCCGGGCTGGTTCTGGCCGATACCAGCTATGGCGGCTCTGCGCTGTTGCGGGCCATGGCGGTGTTTCCCTTGGCTACGCCAGTGGTGGGCGATGGCCGGCAAAGCTTCAATCCGATCCATGCCGCCGATCTGGCGCAGGTCGCGCTGGCCTGCCTGACCGATGCGCCCGGCCCGCTTGGCTTGGCCGCTTCTGGCAAACCATGGGAAATTGGCGGTGCTGAAACCCTGTCGCAGGCCGCCCTGATCGCCCAGCTGCGCGGCTGGCTTGGCCTGCCTGCTGTCCCGGTGTTGCGACTGCCGCTTTGGCTTGCCCGCCAGTTTGGAGTGCTGGGAGATACGCTGCGCCTAGGCCCGATCTCGGCCACCGCAGTGGCGCAGCTGCAGGCGGGACTGCTGGCCAACTCGACGGCGCTGCTGCACCATTTGCCCTTCGCGCCGCGGGGTGTCAGCCAGTTTCTGTCCAGTCGCCCCGCAGGCACGCAGGACCTTTGGCATGCCCGGCTGTACCTTCTGAAACCCCTGATCCGCCTGACCCTGGCAGTGCTGTGGCTGGCCTCGGCGACCCTTGGTTTGCTGACCCCGGTGGAGCGGTTTTTGCCGATGCTTGCTTGCCTGCCCGAGGGCGTCGCGGTGATTTTTGCCCGCGGCGGCGGATTGCTTGACGCGGGGCTTGGCCTTGCGCTGCTGTGCAACTGGCGACCGCGCCCAATCGCCTGGGCGCAACTTCTGCTGGTCGGGGTCTATACGATCGGACTGACCCTGCTGGCCCCTGCGATTTGGCTTGATCCGTTCGGCGGGCTGCTCAAGAACCTGCCGATCCTTGCGCTGATCCTCGTCCACCTTGCCCTGACAGAGGAGCGCTGATGGACGCCTACACCACCGCATTGTGGCTGCATATCCTGTCGTCCACCGTGCTGTTTGGAACCGGCATCGGGACGGCGTTTCAGATGGTCTGGGCCATGCGCACGGGGCGGGTGGAAACCGTGCATTCTGTCGCATCGGCTGTGGTTGTGGCCGACTGGCTGTTCACCACCCCGGCCGGAATTTTCCAACCCGTCAGCGGGTTTTGGCTGGTGTATCTGACCGGCCATCCGTGGAACGCCTCCTGGCTTTGGGTCACTTACGGGCTTTACGCGCTTGCCTTTGTGGCCTGGGTGCCGGTGGTGGTGTTGCAACTGCGCATCCGGGATCTGGCGGGCGCAGCTTTGGCTTCGGGTCAGCCTTTGCCTGCCCGCGCACGCCAGCTGTACCGTTGGTGGTTGGCCCTTGGCTGGCCCGCCTTCGGCGCGCTTGTCGTCGTGTTCTGGCTCATGGTATCCAAACCCGACCTGTTTTGAGAGGCCACATGTCGAAATCCGTCAAGGACTACATCCGCACCATCGCCGATTTCCCGCATCAGGGGATCTTGTTTCGCGATGTCACCACCTTGTTCGCCGATCCACGCGGGTTTCGGACGGCGATAGATCAGCTGTTGCAACCCTATGCGGGCCTGCGGATCGACAAGGTGGCGGGGCTGGAGGCGCGCGGTTTCATCCTTGGCGGGGCAGTGGCGCATCAGTTGTCGACCGGGTTTGTGCCGATCCGCAAGCAAGGCAAACTGCCGGGTCGGGTGGTTTCGCAGGCCTATACGCTGGAATATGGCGAGGCGGTGGTCGAAGTGCATGACGACGCAATGCAGCCCGGCGAGCGGGTGTTGCTGGTCGATGACCTGCTGGCCACCGGGGGCACCGCCGAGGCCGGGGTCAGACTCATCGAGCGGTTGGGTGCCGAAGTGGTAGGTGTGGCCGTGGTGGTCGATCTGCCAGACCTGGGCGGGCGCAAGCGGCTGGAGGCGATGGGATTGTCCGTGCATGCTTTATGCGAATTTGAGGGACTTTAACGAATTCTTCAGGGAATCACCCTAAAGCTGAGGATGTCGGGGCTACCCACCCTGATATGTCGCTGCTTGCAACACGTGACACCACCCAACCCCAGCGCCCTGTCGGTTCTCCGGCAGGGCGTACTTTTTGGGCGGTGCTGTGTTGCATTAAGGTCGGGGGGGTCACACCCCGCACCGCGTGGGATATTTGCGTCAAGATGAACGCAAATTTTAGGCAAATTGTCCGGGTTATGTAAGGACGGCACCCGGGTTCATGATGCCCTTCGGATCCAACGCCGCCTTGATCGCGCGCATGGCGGCGATTTTCGCGGGGTCGCCGTATTTCAGCAGATCATCCACCTTGAGCCGTCCCAGCCCGTGTTCGGCACTGACCGATCCGCCCAACTCATCGACCAGATCATGCACACAGGTCTTGACGGCATCGCGCTGGTGGTGGTGATCGTGACGGTTTTTTCCCTGCAGCGGAAAGACATTGTAGTGCAGATTGCCGTCGCCCAGATGGCCAAAGCAATTGATCCGAAAGCTGTCGATGGCGGCCAGTGCGGTGCCCGCACGGGCGATGAACTCTGGCACCAGACCGAGTGGCACCGAGATGTCATGGCTGGACACCGAGCCGATGCGGCGGTTGGCCTCGGGG
Source organism: Paracoccaceae bacterium (assembly GCA_031428215.1). Lineage (GTDB taxonomy): Bacteria > Pseudomonadota > Alphaproteobacteria > Rhodobacterales > Rhodobacteraceae > Cypionkella. The sequence continues at coordinate 144,909 of JANPOY010000157.1, read as the reverse complement.
ATGGATTCCCGGATGCGCCAAAGACCTGCGCGCTGCGCCTGTGAACTGGCAATGGCGCCGTCGCTGACAAGACCCTCCTCCAGCGCCGTGGCAAACAGCTGTTCCAGATGGGATTGCGCCGCGCCAAAACCTTGCGGCAGGCCGATTTCGATCAGCACCAGCCATTCGGGATTGCCTTGCAGCGGGCTGCGCACCTCGGGCAGGGTTTCGGCCAGAAACGCCAGGCCCATCCGGTGCATAAGCTCAAACGCCGAGACCATGCCGGTCAGGCGACATTGCGCCAAGGTCAGCAGGCGCAGGGCGGCAACGGGGCTTTCAACGGCCAGCAGGGCAGTGGCAATGGCGTCGGGTTTGGGGAACAGGCGCAGGCTTGCGGCGGTGATCACGCCCAGCGTGCCTTCGGCCCCGATCAGCAAATGGCGCAGGTCATAGCCGGTGTTGTCTTTGCGCAACCGCTTCAACCCGTTGAAAATGCTGCCATCCGGCATCACAGCCTCAATTCCCAGACAGAGATCGCGGGTGTTGCCATAGCGCAGCACGTTCAGCCCGCCCGCGTTCGTGGACAAATTGCCCCCGATGCGACAACTGCCTTCAGAGGCCAGCGCCAAGGGAAAAAAGCGGTCCAGCTTGTCCGCCTGCGCCTGCACATCGGCCAGGATCATCCCGGCCTCGACCACCAACACATTTTCATCGGGATGGGCGCTGCGCAGGGCGGTCATCCGCTCCAGTGACAGCACAATCGGCACAGGGCCATCGGGCTTGATCTGGCCGCCGACCAGACCGGTGCCGCCGCCCCAGGGCACGATGCCGACACAGGCGCTGTGGCAGGCCCCGACGATCTGCGCCACCTCTGCCGTCGTGCGCGGCAAGGCCACCGCCCCCGCAAGCCCCTGCCAATGCCCGCGCGGCTCTGTCAGATGGCGGGCTTCGGGCGGGCGCAGGGTGTCGGGCGGCAACTTGGCGGTCAGCAGGTCAACAAAGGCAGGGTCGGCAGGTTGCAGCATCGGACCTTACACCGTGATCGTGCGCGCCAAAGCCGCAATCGCGCTGGCCGATGTCTGGTTGCGTTCGGTCACCGGAACCTTCAGCGACTGGCTGAGTTTGTTGGCCAGAGCCGAGCGGCCAATGCCATTCGGCGCGTTCAGATAAATCGCGGCATCGGTGATCTTCAGGGATTCGCCATTGCTGATCAGCGCGGTCAGTGCGGCATGTTCGGCCACAGGCAAAGGTTTGGCCAAAAAGTACAGATGCACTTTGCTGCCATCTGCCACGCCATGCTGATGATAGGGATTGGCGGCCAGAATGGCGTCATAGGCCTTGAGGCCCATCAGAAACAGCATCGGCGCAAAGCCGAAGCGGTCTTTCATGGCCGTGGTGATCTTGGTTTCAACATCGGCCACGCCGGGATCAAGGAACACCGCATTGCCGCTTTGGATATGGGTATGAATCTGCGCAAGCCCCTGCTCCAAAAGCATCTGGCGGAACTCTGGCATCGGCAGACGATTCGCGCCTGCCACGTTCACGCCGCGCAGCAGCAGCACTTTGATATCAGTCATGGGTCTCTCCACGGACACCGCCACCCGCTCCGGCGCGGGATTACCCTGCGTCCGTGCGGCCACGTCGGTCGTGCCGTAAGTTGGCGTATAACACATGGTTCCGCCAGCGCCCGTTGATTTGCAGATAAGATTGGGCCACGCCTTCATATTTAAAGCCGCATTTTTCCAAAACCCCGCGCGACGCCGCATTTTCGGGCAGACACGCACTTTCGACGCGCGACAGATCCAGTGCCACGAAGGCGTGATGCACCACAGCCAGAACCGCCTCGCGCATGTAGCCGCGCCGCGCGAAGGGCGCGCCGATCCAGTAGCCAAGGGTGCCCGCCTGCACCGGGCCGCGGCGGATATTGTCCAACGTCACCGCGCCCAAAAGCCGCTGATCTTCGCGCCGGATCAGCATCAGCGGCAACGCCGTGCCCATCACTTCGGCCCGCCCCGCCCAGTAGACACGGTTGGTGAAGGCGCGGCGCGACAGGTGATCATGCGCCCAGACCGGCTCCCAAGGCATCAGGTGATCGGCTGACGCTTCGCGCAGATGCGCCCAGGCACGGAAATCGCCATGCGCCGGCAGGCGCAGTGTCATGCGTTCGGTCTCGATCTTGGGGCGACGGCGGAAGGTCAGCATCAAGCCGCCAGACGTTTGCGGATATCCTCGAGTGAGGGGGCGGCCTCGACCGGGCCATAAAGCGCCAGCGCGGTGTCGGCCCCGGTCAATTCGCCCGCATAGCGGCGCACGTCGGCGGTGGTGACGGCGTCGATGCGCGCCACGGCCTCGTCCACATCGGGCACCCGGCCATAGATCGCCAGCAGGCGCGCGATGCGTTCGGCGCGGCTGGTCGGGCTTTCCAGCCCCATCAGCATGCCGGCCTTGATCTGAATGCGGGCGCGGGCGACCTCGGCTTCGGACATGTCACCCGCAGCGCGTTTCATCTCGTCCATAGTGATCTGGGTCAGCGCGCCGATTTCCTCGGCCGATGTGCCCGCATAAAGCGTGATCTGGCCGGTGTCTTCATAGGCACCCGACTGGGCGAAGATCGAATAGCACAGGCCCCGCTCTTCGCGCACCTTCTGGAACAGGCGCGACGACATGCCGCCGCCCATGGTCATGGCGTAGACTTGCGCGGTGTAGACATCGGGGTGGCGATAGCCGGGGGCGTCAAAGGCCATGGCGAAATGGACCTGCTCCAGGTCTTTGACCTCGCGGCGTTCGGTGCCTTTGAAGCTGGCGGTCTGGAAGGGGGTGGCAGGTTTGGCCTTCATGCCGCCAAACATCGTCTCGGCCTGTCTGACGATGGCGTCATGGTCCACACCGCCCGCAGCAGCCAAAATCATCTGACCGGGGTTGTAATGTTCGGACACAAAGCCCTTCAGATTGGCGCGGGTGAAGCTGGACACGCGTTCCTCTGGCCCCAGAATGGTGCGGCCAAAGGCCTGATCGGGGTAGGACACTTCCTGAAGCCAATCGAAGATGATGTCGTCGGGCGTGTCCAAAGCCTGCCCGATTTCTTGCAGGATCACATGGCGTTCGACCTCAATCTCCTTCTTGTCGAAGGCGGGGTTGAGGACGATATCCCCGATCACATCCAGTGCCAGCGCCACATCGTTTTCCAAAACGCGGGCGTAATAGGCGGTCATCTCGCGCGAGGTGTAGGCATTGATATAGCCGCCGACGTCTTCGATTTCCTCGGCAATTTGCAAGCTGGTGCGGCGCTTGGTGCCTTTGAACGCCATATGCTCCAGAAAATGCGCGATGCCGTTCTGTTCGGCACGCTCATGCCGCCCGCCTGCCATCACCCAAATCCCGGCTGAGGCCGATTTCAACCCCGGCATGTGTTCGGTGACGATGCGAAAACCGTTCGGCAGGGTGGTCAGGCGTGTTCCAACAGGCGGGAGGCTCAACGGGCAATCCTTTCGCGGATCAGGTCTTGGAGGGCGGCCAGATCGTTCGGCACGCGGGTCACGCGTTCGGGGCGATCAAAGAGGTCGGCCATGCGGGTGGGAAGTGCGGGGCGGATGCCCATGGCGGCCTGCACAGCGTCTGGGAATTTCGCCGGGTGCGCGGTGGCGAGGGTGATCATCGCGGTGCTGCCCAGATGATCACCGGCCACCTTGACCCCCACAGCAGAGTGCGGACACAGGATTTCGCCTGTGGTCGCAAAGGTTTGCGTGATGGTGGCACGGGTTTCATCTTCGGAACAGCGACCCGAAGCGAAGGTGGCTTGCAGCATCTGCAATGCGCCTTGGCTGATGTGGAACCCGCCGGACTTCAACTCGGTCATCAAGTCCGCAACCGCCGCGCCGTCGCGCCCGTAGGCGTCGAACAGCGCGCGTTCAAAGTTCGAGCTGACCTGAATGTCCATCGAGGGGCTGATCGAGGGCTTCACCCCATTGGTGCTGTAATCGCCGGATTTCAGGGCGCGGTCCAGAATATCATTCTGGTTGGTGGCGATGATCAGTTGTTCTATCGGCAGCCCCATCTTGCGGGCGATGTAGCCTGCGAAAATGTCGCCAAAATTGCCGGTGGGGACGGTGAAACTGACTTTGCGGTCGGGCGCACCCAAAGCCACAGCCGACGAGAAGTAATACACCACCTGCGCCAGCACCCGCGCCCAGTTGATCGAGTTCACCCCGGCAAGGCGCACGCCATCGCGGAAAGCGAAATCGTTGAACATGTCCTTCACGCGGGCCTGGCAATCGTCAAAATCGCCGTCCATCGCCAAGGCGTAGACGTTGGATTCCGACGGCGTCGTCATCTGGCGGCGCTGCACGTCACTGACGCGGCCATGCGGGTAAAGGATGAAGAGATCGACATTGGCCAGTCCCCGAAACGCCTCCATCGCCGCAGACCCGGTGTCACCCGAGGTCGCACCTACGATGGTGATGCGTTCGCCGGTCTTGGCCAAAGCCGCCTGCATCATCTGACCGATCAATTGCATGGCGAAGTCTTTGAACGCCAGGGTCGGGCCGTGAAACAGCTCCAGCAGGAAATGGTTCGGCCCCAACTGCACCAAGGGCGCGCGGGCGGCGTGGCCGAAATTGGCGTAGGCGGCGGTCAGCAACCCACGAAATTCGGTGTCGGTGAAGGTGTCGCCCAGAAACGGACGCATGACTCGGAAGGCCACTTCCTCATAGGGCAGGCCCGCCATCGCAGCAATCTCGGCATGGGTCAGGGTTGGCACGGTTTCCGGCACATACAACCCACCATCGCGGGCCAGACCCGTCATCATTGCCTCGCCAAAACTCAGAACCGGGGCCTGTCCCCGCGTCGAGATATACCGCATGATTTGCCCCTATTCTGTCCGCCGCCTGATACGCCACAGCAGCGCGACTGTCATCACCGCCCAAACCAAAGCCAGCGAAAACCATGTGATCGCATAGCCCCAGTGATCGTTCGGAATAGTGGAAGTATCAACGCCAATCGCCTCAATCCCGTCGCCGGTGGGTGTGTTGGCGACAATAAACGTGGATTCAGTGTTCAGTTCTGCCGCCATTGCCACCGCATCGCGGGCAAACCACAGGCCGGTTTTGGCATCGGGGGGCGGGGTGAATTCATTGGCATCGCGCGGCCACATCAGATTGCCGGTTATTGCCGCATCGCTCACGGTCAGGGCTTTGTGTTTCTCATCATCGGGCAGAAAGCCGCGATCAACCAGAATGCGGCGGCCATCCTTGGTTTGCAGCACCGAAATCACCCGTACGCCCGCGCCGATCTGCGGCTTGCCCGACAGCACGTAAAGCCGCTCTCCGGTGAAACTTCCCTCGGCGGTGACGGGACGATAACGGTCGGTGTCGGGGTCGGGATTGGCGGGCACGGGCACGGCGGGGGTGCTGATCCCCGCCACCATCGCATCAAGCTGGGCGCGTTTTTCATACATGCGCTGCACCTGCCAGATGCCCAGGCTGCACAGCACCACCACCCCCGCCAATCCCAGCAGGATCGGAAACCACATGCGCTGTATCATCGGGGGTCCTTGAGGGTCGCACAAAGCAAGACGCGGGCCACGACGGGCCCGCGTTCGGGTCGTTTAAATCGGGCTTACTGGCCCCAGACGTAGACGGCCGCAAAGAGGAACAGCCAGACCACATCGACGAAGTGCCAGTACCAGGCGGCCGCCTCAAAGCCCACGTGCTGTTCGGGCGTGAAATGGCCCTTGTAGACGCGGATCAGGCAGACCAGCAGGAAGATGGTGCCGATCAGAACGTGAAAGCCGTGGAACCCCGTCGCCATGAAGAACGACGCGCCGTAGATATTACCGGCAAAACCAAAGGCGGCGTGGCTGTATTCATAGGCCTGAAAGAAGGTGAACAGCGCCCCCAGCACGATGGCCAGGATCAGTCCGGTTTTCATGTCTTTGCGGTTGTTGTTCTCATGCACCAGCGCATGATGCGCCCAGGTGGCCGCACAGCCCGACAACAGCAGGATCAGCGTGTTGATCAATGGCAGGTGCCAGGGATCGAATGTGGTGATGCCCTCAGGCGGCCAGACGCCATCGACCAGCGGCGACATCGGCCCCATCGGGTACATCGCGTGTTTGAAGAAGGTCCAGAACCAGGCCGAGAAGAACATGACTTCGGACATGATGAACATGATGAAGCCATAGCGCAGGCCGATGCGCACGACGGGTGTGTGATCGCCAGTCTGGCCTTCGTGGACCACTTCGGACCACCAGGCGAACATGGTGTAAAGCACGCCCGCAAAGCCGATCAGACCCATCCAAGGTCCGGAACCGTGCATCCACAGCACCGAGCCAAACAACATGATGAAGGCGCTGACCGCGCCAAAGAACGGCCAGATCGACGGCGGCAGAATGTGGTAGTCGTGGTTCTTGGCGTGGGCCATGGTCGGCTTCCCTCGTTTTATTCTTGTCGTCAGTTTATCGGCTTAAGATCAGCGGGGGCAAGTGCCGCCTGCTGCTCCGGCAACGAAGTTTCGTGGAAAGTGTAGGACAGCGTGATCTCGCGGATCAGTTTCGCCTCGGGGTCATCCATGATCGCCGGATCGACAAAGAACGACACCGGCATCACCACCCGCTCGCCGGGTTGCAGCACCTGTTCGGTGAAGCAAAAACACTCGATCTTGGTGAAATATCCGCCCGACAGATCGGGCATCACGTTATAGCTGGCGGTGCCGGCGACAACACGGTCGGTGGGGTTGTAGGCCTCGTAGAAGGCGAGGTTGGTTTCGCCGATCTTGACCACCATTTGATGTTGTTGCGGCTTGAACTGCCACGGCATGCCCGCCTCCAGCGAGGCGTCAAAGCGCACGATCACCGTGCGGTCCAGGATGACATCAGACCCGGCGTCGGCCACCGAGACCGTGCCCGCATACCCGGTCACCCGGCAGAACCAGTCGTAAAACGGCACGGCGGCAAAGCTGAGTGACAACATCATCACGGCCACGCCCAGCAGGCCAAAGGCGGTTTTCTTTTGTGCGGTCATGGTGCGGTCTTTATCGGTTGTGTGCTGCCCATCATGCCGGGGACGTCGTTGGCGTGCATCATGTCGCCGTTGGTGACCTTGACCACGGTCAGCGCAAACACCAAGGCGACAAAGGCCAACAGTACCACCAGCACGCCGACATTGCGCGAAAATCGGCGGGTGTGCATTTCATGTGGTGGACGAAAAGCCATGTTACCACCCCCCCATGCCATAGGGTCGCAACGCGGCCTCGGCCAACAAGGCACCAAAATGCAGGAACAGATACAACAGCGAAAAGCGGAATACCGACTTTTCCACCTTGTGCTTGTCCGCCTCGGCCTGAACCTCGTCGCGCTTCCAGATCCGGTAAGCGCCGCGCAGGAATTCGGCGTTCAGCAGCAGGGCAACCGCCAGATATATTGGCCCGCCGATAGAAGTGAACGCGGTGGCCAAGGCAAAAGGCACCAAGGCAATGGTGTAGACCAGAATATGGGTGCGGGTGGATTTCTTGCCATGGGTGACCGTCAGCATCGGCACACCCGCCTTCGAGTAATCCTCGTTCATGAACAGCGCCAGCGCCCAGAAATGCGGCGGCGTCCACATGAAGATCAGCATGAACATCAGACAAGCTTCGACCGAGATCATCCCCGTGGCGGCAACCCAGCCAATCATCGGCGGGAAAGCCCCCGCAGCACCACCGATCACGATGTTCTGCGGTGTCAGCCGTTTCAGCCACATCGAATAGACCACGGCGTAGAAAAAGATCGTGAAGGCCAGCAGTCCGGCGGCCAACAGATTGGTCGACAGTGCCAGCATCACCACCGCAATGCCCGACAGTGCCATGCCGACACCCAGCGCCTCACCGGGTTGCACCAGACCCGATGGCACCGGGCGGTTCTTGGTGCGCCGCATGACCGCATCAATATCGGCATCCCACCACATGTTCAAAGCGCCCGAGGCCCCTGCCCCAAGGGCAATGAACAAGATGGCCGCAAAACCCTCGACCGGGTGCAGCGACACCGGAGCCACAAGCAGCCCCACAAGGGCTGTGAACACCACAAGCGACATCACCCGCGGCTTGAGAAGCTGCACGTAATCGCCGAATTGCGCCTCTTTGGGGGCTTCAAAGGACCGGATGTCGGTCATATCGTTCTGGCTTTCTGGAAGGACGCAGGCCCGAGATAGGGCCCACGCAACAGGGACAAATGGATCAGTTCATCGCCAGTTGATAGTCACCGGCCTTGGCACCGGCCAGCCATGCATCATAGGCCTCTTGGCTGACGACTTTGACCGTGATCGGCATATAGGCATGGTCCTTGCCGCACAGCGTGGTGCACTGGCCAAAGTAGATGCCCTCACGGTCGGCCGTGAACCACAATTGGCCCAGACGACCGGGAACGCCCGACTGCATCACCCCAAAGGCGGGCATCGCCCAGGCATGGATCACGTCAGATCCGGTGACCTGCATCACGATGGTCTTGCCAACCGGGATGACAACAGCGGTGTCCGTGGCCAGAAGGTAATCTTCCTTGCGATAACCGGCGGCTTCCAGTTGATCCTTTTCCAGCTTGAACGAGTCAAAGGTCACGCCATCATCGACGTATTCGTAAGACCAGTACCACTGGTTTCCGGTGGCCTTGATGGTGATATCGGCGACGGGGATTTCCAGCTGTTTGAACAGCGCGGGCAACGAGAACGATCCGATGAAGATCAGGATCAGGATCGGCACGATGGTCCATGCCACTTCCAACGGCGAGTTGTGGGTGAAGGTTGCAGGCGTCGGATTGACCTTGCGGTTGAACTTGATCGCAATCACGATCAACAGCAGCGTCACGAACCCGACGATCACGAACATGATGTTGTTGATCATGTAGTCCAGCCACTGCAGATCGCGGGCGATTTCGGTCGCGGCGGGCTGATGCTCGGTGCTTTTCGGGACCGGGACGCCAACAAACTCCAAGGCTTGCGCGAAGGCCAAACCCGGAAACACCAGCAAGCCAAGACCGGCAGTGGCAACGGCGTTGAGAGAGGACAGAAGACGCATGTTCATTTCCCGTATCAAAGGGCGGCTTTCATGCCACCTTTTCGGCCTTGCCCAAAGTGCGGGCAGAATCCCGTTGTTTCTGGCATCCGTGAAACCATATTAGGGAGGTGCCGACAAGAGAAACTGTTGCGGCATTTGTACGCTGTCTGATCCAGATCAAGGCCAAGGCCAAGGAATTCCCTCATGAGCGACGCCCCTTTCCGTCCGTTTGACACCCATCTGGACGAGGCTGCAGCCCTTGCCACATTGCGCAGCGCCACGCATGGGGCCGATGACGGCGAACTGTTCCTGGAGCGGCGGCGGTCAGAAGCGATTGTTCTGGACGATGGCCGCATCAAGACCGCCAGTTATGACGCCTCTGAAGGCTTTGGATTGCGCGCGGTGCGCGGTGAAGTGGCGGGCTATGCTCATTCCACAGAAATCAGCGAAACCGCCCTGATCCGGGCCTCTGCGACCGCGCGTCTGGCGGTGGGCGATGGCGGCGGCGTGATGGCACCGGCCCCTATGGGCACCAACCGACGCCTGTACAGTGATGCCGACCCGATGGCGGATGCCACCTTTGCGGGCAAGATTGATCTGCTGAAAGAGATCGACGCCTACGCCCGCGCTCTTGACCCGCGTGTGATACAGGTGTCGGCCACCATCAGCGCGGGTCTGCAAGAGGTGGAAATACTGCGTCCCGAAGGGTTGCGCTTCACAGATATCCGCCCGATGGCACGGATGAATGTCTCGGTGATCGTGTCCGACAAGGGCCGCCGCGAACAGGGCGGCACCGGTGCGGGCGGCCGCTATGGCCTCGCGCGGTTGCTGGAGGCTGAGCATTGGCAGCCAATGCTGCGTGAGGCGTTGCGGATCGCATTGGTCAATCTGGACGCCGTGCCAGCGCCCGCTGGCATGATGGATGTCGTGCTTGGCCCCGGCTGGCCCGGTATTCTGTTGCATGAGGCCATCGGTCATGGGCTGGAGGGTGACTTCAACCGCAAGAAAACCAGCGCGTTCGCGGGGCTGATGGGCCAAATGATCGCCGCCCCCGGCGTCACCGTGCTGGACGACGGGACCATCCCCGACCGGCGCGGCAGCCTGTCGGTGGATGACGAAGGCACGCCTTCGGCCAAGAATGTGCTGATCGAGGACGGGCGGTTGGTGGGCTATATGCAGGACCGCCAGAACGCCCGGCTGATGGGGGTGGCGGCCACCGGCAACGGGCGACGCGAAAGCTATGCCCATATCCCGATGCCGCGGATGACCAACACCTATATGCTGTCGGGCCGCGACGATCCGGCGGGGATCGTGGCGTCGTTGAAAGACGGCATCTACGCCGTGGGTTTTGGCGGCGGTCAGGTCGATATCACCAACGGCAAGTTTGTGTTTTCCTGCACCGAGGCCTACCGCGTCCGCAATGGCGTGGTGGGTGAAGCGGTCAAAGGTGCCACCCTGATCGGCGACGGGGCCACCGCGCTGAAACAGATCCGCGCCATCGGCAACGATCTGGCGCTCGATCCCGGTATCGGCAACTGCGGCAAGGCGGGCCAGTGGGTGCCGGTGGGTGTCGGCCAGCCCACGCTGCTGATCGGTGGGCTGACGGTGGGTGGATCGGCGGCGTGATCCTTGTAGGTCAATATGACAGCCCCTTTACCCGCCGCGTCGCAGTGGCGCTGCACTGGTACGGGCTGGCGTTCAGCCGCGATGCAAGGTCGATCTTTGGTGATGCGCAAGCCTTGGGCCAGATCAGCCCGCTGACCCGGATTCCGGCCTTGGTGCTGGAAAATGGCGACGTGCTGATCGACTCTGCGGCGATACTGGACTGGCTGGATGAGGGCGCATCACTGCCCTTGCTGCCGCGCCATGGCATCCCCCGGCGTGAGGCAATGCAACTGACCGCGCTGGCCTGCGGGATGATGGATAAAGCGGCGGCGGTGGTCTACGAACGCCACCTGCACCCGCCCGCCCATCGCAACGCCGACTGGCAGACGCGCTGCCTTGGGCAGACCCGCGCCGGGCTGCTGGAATGCACCCGCCGCCTGCACGGCCCCTATGCTTGCGGGGCAGAGATGACCCATGCCGATGTGATGATCACCTGTGCCATTGGCTATCTGCAAGACCGCCTGCCCGAGGCATTGGAGGGACTTGCCATCGCGCCCCTATTGGCATTGGCCGCCCATTGCGAAACCCTGCCCGCCTTTGTGTCTGCGCAAGTGTCCCCCGGCGAAACCATGCCGTCAACCTGACCGAGGCCGAAATGTCCCTGCTCTACTCTCGTCCCGAAGGCTATGAATTCATGCGGTTTCGCGGGTTGCTCACCGGGCTGCTGATCGTCTGGCTGCTGCCCTCGGCTGTGGCCTTGGTGGCGCTGGTGGTGCAATATCTGGCCGATACGCCAGCACGCGGCGAGCTGGGGCTGGTGATCTGGGCTGCCTCGGTTTTGCTGCTGGCCTCGCCGCTGCTCAGTTGGCTCGGGCTGGTGCTGGCCGCACCTTTCGTGGCGATGCTGATGGATCGCGGCTGGTTTGGCTGGATACCGGCGACCTTGCTGGGGCTGCTTTGTGGCGGCGTGGTGGCCTGGCTGATGGGCAACGCGCTGGGGTTGTCGTTCGGGGCCGCGCTGTTGGTGGCGTTCCGCGCGGTGGCAGGGCGGCTGTATCCGGCGGCCTTTGATCTGACCGCCGAACCAAAGCCGCTTAGCGACCGTTGAACTTGCCCTTCAACGCATCGGCAAAGGCGTTGCTGCCGCCCGCTGGCCCCGCTGTTGTCGGCAAAGGCTTGCCACGCTGAACAGCAGGCGCTGGCCCGCGTTCGCGCAGCTGCTCGCGTGCCTCGGCAGAGTCAGATTTCATGGTCAGACCAATACGCTTGCGGGGAACGTCCACTTCGACCACCCGCACCTTGACCACATCGCCCGCCTTCACCACCTCATGCGGGTCCCGCACGAATTTATCGGCCAGCTGGCTGACATGCACCAAACCATCCTGATGCACGCCGATATCGACAAAAGCGCCAAAGGCCGCGACGTTGGTGACGGTGCCTTCCAACAGCATTCCGGGCTGCAGGTCTTTGATATCATTGACACCGTCGGCAAAGGTGGCGGTCTTGAAGCTGGGGCGCGGGTCGCGGCCGGGCTTTTCCAGCTCGGCCAGAATGTCGCGCACCGTGGGCAGACCGAATTTGGCATCGACAAAGGCGCGCGGATCGAGGCCCCTCAGCGCCCCCGGATCGGCCATCAGCGCGCGAATGTCACGCCCGCATGCCGCCACGATCTTGCGCGCCACGTCATAGGCTTCGGGATGCACCGAACTCGCGTCCAGCGGTTCCTTGCCACCACTGATGCGCAAAAACCCCGCCGCTTGCTCAAACGCTTTCGGCCCCAGCCGCGCCACTTTCAGCAACTCGCGCCGGGTCTGGAACGGCCCGTTGGCGTCGCGGTGGCTGACAATCGCCTCGGCCAGCCCCGGCCCCACCCCAGACACCCGCGCCAGCAGCGGGGCTGATGCGGTGTTCAGATCGACCCCGACAGCGTTCACGGCATCTTCGACCACCGCCTCCAGACTGCGGCCAAGGCGGTGCTGATCGACGTCATGCTGATACTGCCCGACCCCGATCGACTTGGGTTCGATTTTCACCAGTTCGGCCAGCGGGTCTTGCAAGCGCCGCGCAATCGACACCGCCCCGCGCAAGGACACGTCCAACCCCGGAAACTCTTTCGCCGCCAATTCAGAGGCGGAATAAATCGACGCCCCCGCCTCGGACACGATCACCTTCAACGGCTTTTCGGTGCCCGGCAGCACCGCCAACAAATCCGCCACCATCTTTTCGGTTTCCCGGCTCGCGGTGCCATTGCCGATCGAGATCAGTTTGACCCCATGTTTGGCGATCAGTTGCGCGATCACCACCTGCGCGCCGCGAAGGTCATTCTTCGGCTGGAACGGATAGACGGTATCGGTGGCCAGAACCTTGCCGGTGCCATCCACCACCGCCACCTTCACCCCGGTGCGAATGCCGGGATCCAGCCCCATCGTGGCGCGGCCCCCCGCCGGAGCCGCCAACAACAAGTCCTTCAGATTGCGGGCAAACACGTTGATCGCCTCGGCCTCTGCCCGCTCACGCAGATCGGCCATCAGATCAAGCGTCAGGCTGGTTTTCAACTTCACCCGCCAGGCCCAGGATGCGGCGTCACGCAACCAGACATCTCCCGGCCCGCGCCCGGCGGCGTTCAATGCCGCCCCCGCAGCGCGTTCGGCGGGGCTTTCGCCCTTGGGCGCATCGGGGTCAATGTCGAGATCGACGGTCAGAAAGCCTTCATTTTGTCCGCGCAGCATCGCCAGAACGCGGTGGCTTGGAGCGCCGGCCCAAGCCTCGTTATGTCCAAAATAATCGCTGAACTTCGCACCTTCGGCCTCTTTGCCCGCAACCCCTTTGGCCGACAGACGCGCCACCTGTTTCATATGGCCCCGCAGCCGACCCAACAAATCGGCGTTTTCGGCCAGGCCTTCGGCCACAATATCGCGCGCGCCTTCAAGCGCCGATTTTGCATCCACGACGGTTTCACTGACATAGCCCTGCGCCAAAAGCGCCGGATCAAGGCTGTGATCCGCCAGAATCGCTTCGGCCAGCGGTCCCAGCCCGTTTTCGCGCGCAATCATCGCGCGGGTGCGGCGTTTGGGCTTGTAGGGCAGATAGATGTCTTCCAGTTCGGCCTTGGTGGTGGCCTTGGTCAGCGCGGCCGAAAGCGCATCGGTCAGCTTGCCCTGATCGGCGATAGACGACAGGATGGCCGCGCGCCGTGTCTCGAATTCGCGCAGATAAGCCAGCCGTTCCGCCAGATTGCGCAGCTGTGTGTCATCCAGCCCGCCGGTCACTTCCTTGCGATAACGCGCGATGAAGGGCACCGTGGCACCTTCGTCCAGCAGGGTGACGGCCGATGTCACCTGCGCCACCGTCGCGCCGATTTCTGCAGCAATTACAAGAGTAATACGGCGCGTGGCGTCTGGGGTCATGGCGGCGTCCTTCACTTTGGACGCTTACCATAGCCCGGGGCAGCGCCGGGGCCAAGGGCCGCTCTTGCAGGCCAACAGCTGTGTTACCTGACAGCCAAAGCCAGCGAAAAGCGTCCACAGGAGAGCGCTGAGCAATACCATGAAAAAGGAAATGGTACCACGTCCCCGGCTCGAACGGGGGACCTCTTGATCCACAATCAAGCGCTCTAACCAACTGAGCTAACGCGGCACGCCAAGGGGATTTACCCCCGCGCCCGCCGGATTGCAAGGGCAGGATTGCCAAAGATTGTCCCGCTTGTTACGCGGAAGCGATGAGAAGGAGCCAGACCATGGGCATCGACAAGCAAAGCGACACGGCCGCCAATATTCAGATCGGGCCGACCGATCAGGGAATGGTGCGCATTTACATCGAGGCCGATGGCGGCATTGACCTGCCGTTGGATTTTGACCCGGAAGAAGCCGATGAAATCGCCGAAGAATTGCGGGCAGCGGCAGAGGCGGCCCGCGCCATGGCAGACGGCGGCAAACCGAAGAAAAAGCGCTAAAGCGGAACGCCTTCAATCTGATCCAGATAGACGGAAATGCAAGACACCTGCGATCTGTGTTTTATGCATATCACGCGCGTTTGGGCCAAAATTTGCGCTGATTTACCTGCGATCAATGTCCGCTTGCAGGTAAATCGCCTGGACACCGGGGTCACGGTAACCTTGCAACCGCAAGGCGGCGTGGCGGGCGAATTTCTGCATCATGACCTTGCGGCGGGCTGCGGGCAACGGTGTGTCCGGCCCCATCCGCAGAATTTCCGCGCCATAGGCATCACCGATGATCAGCCCTGACGCTTCGGGCAGCAGTTCCGTCGGAAAATCACCATCGACGGCCCAGAAGAATCGGTCACACCATTCCAGATAGCCCTGCCATTTCTGATCGGCCATGTAATCGGCACGGCTGGATTTGCATTCGATGATCCAAATCTGGCCTTTCGGTCCCAAAGCCATCACGTCGACACGCAGGCCGGGGGTGGGCACCAGTTCTTCGACGGTGACAAAGTCGAACTGACGCAATGCCCTGCAGACCCCGCGCGACAGGCGCTGGCCGGGCATCGGGGGCAAGGGGTGGTCGGTGTCCATCGGCAAGATATGAACCAAGGGTGAACACGCTGCAAGCCTTGCTATGTGGGGCCACAGCGCCTACATTGAGCCTTGGCGGGTTCTGCTCTTCTCGTGAATGGCCCTTTTCCAGTGGCCGATAAGCATCTCCGAGGGAGCTGGCTCTGGCAAGATCCTGGTCTTGCTACCTGGCGACCAACCTGAACACTCAGGCTCTCGGGAAATTCACGCCGTCACGGCCGCTGCGGGCCCGCCACCTTTACCGCACAAAAAAGAGGGCGGAAAAACCGCCCCCAGTCTATGAAAAAGTTCGGTCGCAGCTTGGCTTAGAAGCCATAAACCATTGAAATACCAAGTTTGTTATCCGAGCGGATCGCACGGCTGTCGTTGTATTCGGTCAGATAGCTGACGCGGGTTTGCAGCGCGTCGGTGACCTTGAAGTTCACGCCAAAATCATTGTTGATGCGCATGGCGGCATCGGACTTCAGAATGTCGGTGTCCATGCTGGCGAAAATGGTGTCGGTGAACTTGTAGAAAAAGCGCGAAGACGCGATCACACCGGTCTCGGTGACACTGTCGCCCAGACCATCCTGCAGATAGCTGATGCCAACACCCGCCTGCACACGCCAGGCCATTTCTGCAGTGTTCACGATGCGCACGCCGGGGCCAACACCGATGAACGCATCGGTGGCGACGTCGTCCGCTTCGGTGGCCAGACCGTCCGACTCGACACGGGCCAGAACGAAGCCGTAGAACTTTTCGTTGAAGTAGTAATTGGCATCGTAGACGCCGATCACGTCCTCTTTCGTCGACACGCCGGCGTCGTCGGCATAGTCCAGAACGAAGCTGAGGGTTTGGACAAACGGACCCATCCCATAGCGCAGACGGCCGCCCGCGCTGAATTCCTGCGACTCGCTGTTGCCGGTCTTGCCGCTGTAGCCCAGCGAAGCAGAACCCGTCAGGCCATCGCGCAGTTCCTGGTTGCCAAAGCGCATATCATCTTTGCCGCGGGCAATGTCGCGATCAATGCTGCGCTGAATGTCATCAACTTGATCATTGACCGAGGAGATACCGGTCAGAGTGGTCTGCGCCAAGGCGGGCTGCCCAGCCGCCATCATGGCAATCGCAGAGACCCCGGCGATATAAGTGACAGTTTTCATGGTTCGTCCTTTCACACATATAAGAAACAAACGCCGCAGCCCGGATGGACTATGCGCGGCGTAAGCGCACAAGTGTGACTTCCACAAATCCGATACAAGCGTCCGTCGACATTGCACGGGCCAAGTCGTCAAAGGCTGCGATTTTCCGCTTGTTTCTGAAAGGCATAGGCGGCAGACCGCGCAGTTTCTGTAACAATCGGAAGCGCTTGCGGCGTGAATGGAACGCAATGCGGGCTGTGGTGGCAGTTACCTTGACCCGGACGAAACGGGGCCGCACGCGCTGACCAGATCCGATATGCGATCAGCTGCGGGTGGATTTCGCCATGATTGTGATCGGAGCCAAGCCGCTGACCTCGGGCGCGCGGTTGCCGCCCTTGGGGCCTTCGGCTGGGTCGGCCAGCCGCATCACGGCGATGGCGAATTGCACGCCTGCAAACACCACCCCATTCATCACGATCAACATGAAGGCCGCGACATAGCCGATGTCCGATCCAAAGATCAGCTGGTGCAAACCGCCCACGTCTTGCCACAGCAACAGGCACAGAAACACCACCGACAGTGCAAAGCCGATGGCGACATTGACGATGTAAAGTTGGATCAGTTTGGGCATGGCAACCTCCAATAATTTCAGGTTACCACGGCAACGGCCTATAAAAAGCGAACGCGTTGCCGCAGGTCAGTCGATGTGTTGCACAAAGACCAGTTCATGGCCGCCGCCGGTCAGTGTTAACATGCCCGGCCCCTGGCTGGCGGTCTTCACCCTTTGCAAGGCTTGAAAAAAATCAGCCTCACCTTTGATTTGCAGACAGGCCATTCTGGTGGCCCCAATCGCGCCAAGCGTGAAGTTTTCGCCGTCGCGGGTCAGATCGGCGAAGTAGCGGTTGCAGGGGGCTTGGCCTTTGACGCGCCCCGGTTCACGCAGATTGAGCGTGGCGCTGTAACCTGCGGGCTGGCCGTCCACCGTGGTCAGCACCCAGTCCATTTGGGTGAAATCTGATGCAACTGGTGTCTCGTCGGACGCGCCCGCTTGCACAAAACCGATCAGAACCAGCGCCGCCAAAGGAAGAACCTTCATTGCTTTTGTCCTTTCAGGTCAGGCACACCCTCCAACCCTTGATCCTTGGTCAGAACGCTTCGGGTTTCGCCTCACGCGCCATATGATCCAGCACGGCGTTGACGAATTTGGATTCCTTGCCTTCGGGGAAAAACGCCTTCGCCACGTCGACATATTCGTTGATCACCACCTTGGGCGGCGTGATCATCTGCGTCATTTCGGCCCCGGCAGAGCGGAACAAGGCGCGGATCACCGGGTCGATGCGGTCAATCGGCCATTTCGCCACCAGCGCGCGGTCGGTCATCTGGTCGATCATCGCTTGAAAATTGACAGCATGGTCCAGCACGGCGCGGAAATGATCGACGTCGCCTTCGGCCATCTCGTCGCCGTCATAGACCGCACCGAACCGGTGGGTTTCAAACTCGCGGCGGATGGATTCCACCGTCTGGCCCGAGGCCTCCATCTGGAAAAGCGCCTGCACGGCATAAAGGCGCGCGGCGGATTTCATCTGTTTCTTGTCTGGCTTGGTCATGGTCGAAAGCCGATCCCTTTGGTGTCGGTCGCCCATTTGCGCGACAAAGCGATCAGGTGCAAGGCCGCAGCCGCCGCGCCACCGCCTTTGTTCTGGCCCTTCGGGTCGGCGCGCACCAGCGCCTGCGCCCGGTTTTCCACGGTCAGGATGCCGTTGCCAATCGCGGCACCCTGCAATCCCAGCATCGTGATCGCGCGGCTGCTGTCAGTGCAGACGGTGTCATAATGCGTGGTTTCACCCCGGATCACACAGCCGAGTGCGACATAGCCGTCATATTTCGTCATACGCTCGGCCAGCGCAATCGCTGAGGGCACCTCCAAGGCGCCGGGCACTTCGATCAGGTCCACCTCGGCCCCGCAAGCCGTTGCCACGTTGCGCGCGCCTGCGACCAGATCATCAGCGATGTCTTTGTAATAGGGAGCGACCACGATCAACAGCTTGACCGGTTTGTCAAATGTCGGCAGCGGCAGGGTGTAGTGGGTCTCATTCGCAGCCATGATTCACTCCGCAATCGCGCGCGTGCCGATGATCGACAGGCCATAGGCTTCGATCCCCACAACTTTGGGGGCTTTGGAATTGGTCACAAGGGTGATTTCGGTCAGCCCCAGCGCCGCCAGCATCTGCGCGCCAAGCCCGTATTGGCGCAGGGTTTGCGGGCTGGCCTCGCCGGCCTCGACCAGCTTCATCGAGGTGTCGCGCAGCAGCACGACCACGCCGCGGCCTTCCGAGGCGATCACCCGCATCGCGCCCTGCAAATCACCGACATGGCCGTCACCGACACCCAGCACATCCTCCAGCGGGTTCAGCGTGTGCATCCGCACCAGAACCGGGCCTGCGGCCCCCAGATCGCCTTTGGTCAGCACCACATGCTCATCGCCATGGGTTTCATCGGCGAAAATCCGCATCAGCCAATCACCGCCATGCACCGATGCCACCCGGCGGGCCGAGCGTTCCTTGACCAGATTGTCATGGCGGCGGCGATAGGCGATCAGATCGGAAATCGTGCCGATCTTCAGATTGTGCTTTTGCGCAAAGGCCACCAGATCGGGCAGCCGCGCCATGCTGCCATCGTCCTTCATGATCTCGCAGATCACGCCGGACGGGTTCAGACCGGCCAGTCGGGAAATATCTGTCGCGGCCTCGGTGTGACCTGCACGGACCAAGACGCCGCCATCGCGGGTGCGCAACGGAAAGACATGGCCGGGGGTGGCCAGATCGGCAGGCCCCGCCTTGGGGTCAATCGCCACGGCAATCGTGATCGCGCGGTCTTTGGCGGAAATGCCGGTGTCGACACCTTCGCGCGCCTCGATCGACACGGTGAAGGCGGTTTCATGACGGCTTGAGTTTTTCGACGCCATCAGGGGCAGACCCAATTGGTCGATCCGCTCTGACGTGAGCGTGAGGCAAATCAGACCGCGGCCATGGGTGGCCATGAAATTCACAGCCTCGGGCGTGGCCATTTGGGCGGGGATCACCAGATCGCCCTCATTTTCGCGGTCCTCATGGTCCACAAGGATGAACATGCGCCCGTTGCGGGCGTCTTCGATGATCTCTTCAACGGACGAAATGGCGTCCGAGTAATCGGTGCGGTGTTCGGTCATGATGGCTTCCTGCAACTCTCTGGATTGGCATAGCGCGGCGGCGGGCCAAATGCCAGTGCAGCCAGCGTCTGCACGCCCGGCGATCGCGCGGCAGCCCTGGCGTTGGGCGGCCCTAGCCCCAGTCACGCAGGCGCGCGACGTAGCGGGCCATGGTGTCCACCTCAAGGTTCACGCGGTCGCCCACTGCCACACCGCCCCAGGTGGTGACCTTTTGCGTGTGCGGGATGAAGTTGATCCCGAACTCGCAACCTTCCACCTCGTTCACCGTCAGCGAGGTGCCGTTCAGCGCCACCGACCCCTTGGGTGCGATGAACTTCGCAAGTGGTTCCGGCGCGCGGAAGGTCACGCGCAGGCTGTCACCTTCGGGGGCAATGCGCACCACCTCGGCCACGCCATCGACATGGCCGGACACGATGTGACCACCCAGTTCATCCCCCACCTTCAGCGCCCGTTCAAGGTTCAGCGGCTGCCCCACCTGCCAGCCCGACAGATTGGTCTTGCTGACGGTTTCCGCCGAAATCTCCACGTCAAACCAGTTGCGCGGGGTCGCGCCAAGCGCCACCACCGTCAGACAGACACCTTCGCAGGCAATCGAGGCGCCGATATCAATGCGGGCCACATCATAGGCGGTGCCGATGCGCGCGCGCAGATCGCCGCGCTGCTCGAGCTGCATCACTTCGCCCATATCGGTCACGATCCCGGTGAACATTGCCAATCCCTTGCTGTTTGATGCGCAGGCTAAACCGCGCGCCCGGCTGCGGCAACCCCGGCCAAGTGCCTCAAATTTGCCGCGCTTGCGGCATAACGGTTAACTGTTGATGAGTTTTCCCCTTTTAAGCTGCGCTTTAACCGCGCATGCAAAGGAAAAGCAGGGGTCTATGCAGGTTACGGGGCAAAATCGCCGATTTCTATTTTTGCAGGGTCCCCACGGGCCCTACTTTCACCGCCTTGGCAAAATGCTGACCGCCGCAGGGGCCGAAGTGTGGCGCGTGGGGTTCAACCGCGGCGACCGCGCGTTTTGGCCCGGTGCCAGTTTCATCCCCTATCACGGCACGCCAGAGCAATGGCCCAGCGCGTTTGCTGCCCTCGTCTCCGACAAATCCATCACCGACATCGTGCTTTACGGTGACACCCGCCCGATCCATGCCGCCGCCATCATCGCCGCCGAAGCCGCCGGTCTGACCGTGCATGTGTTTGAGGAAGGCTATCTGCGTCCCTATTGGGTGACCTATGAGCGCGGCGGGTCCAACGGACATTCACGGCTGATGCTGATGGAGGTACCCGACATGCAAAAGGCACTGGAGGGCCTGGACATGGACCTGCCCGACGCGCCCGCGCGCTGGGGAGACATGCGCCAGCACATGTTCTGGGGCGCGCTCTATCATTGGTTCGTTTTGACCGGATTCTGGGATTATCGCAATTTTCGCCCGCATCGTGCCCTGACTGTGGGGCAGGAATTCTGGCTTTATGTCAAACGCCTTGTCTTGCTGCCGTTCCACCGCTGGGAAAGAATCGTGGCGACCATTCGCATCAAGCATGGCGGGTTCCCCTATCATCTGGTCTTGTTGCAACTGGAACATGATGCCAGTTTCCAGATGCATTCGCCCTTCAAGACCATGACCGACTTTCTGGCCGTGGTGATGGAGGGCTTTGCCAAGGGGGCAGCCCCGCACCATCACATCGTGTTCAAGGCGCATCCGCTGGAGGATGGCCGCGTGCCGGTGGCGCGCGATATCAGGCGGCTTGCGCGGCTTTACGGAGTTGAGGCAAGGGTGCATTTTGTGCGAGGCGGCAAGCTGGCGGCACTGCTGAACCACGCGCGTTCGGCTGTGACCGTGAACTCGACGGCGGCGCAACAGGTGCTTTGGCGCGGACTTCCGCTCAAGACTTTCGGGGCCGCAGTCTATGCCAAGCCGGAATTCGTCTCGACCCAGGCGCTGAAAGACTTCTTCACCCAACCCACCCGACCCGACAGCCGCGCCTATCGCGATTATCGGCATTATCTGTTGGAAACCAGCCAGGTACCGGGCGGTTTTTATGCGTCACGCGGGCGGCGCGAGTTGCTGCGGCAGGTCGTGGACATGATGCTGCAAGCCGAAGACCCCTATGACGCGCTGACCTCTGGCAAAGCGGCACCGCGGCAACAGTTGCGGGTCGTTAACTGAACAATAAAACCAAGACTGGCATAATGTTTCGCCTTTCTGTAGGTTTACAGACAAAACTTGAGGCAAATCCAGTTAAAGGAGCCCGGGCAGTGAAAATTACCGGTTCAAGGGGGGCGAAGGCCCTTGCCCTTGTGGCGCTTGTGAGTGTGGTCGGGGCCTGTGGCCTGCCGCGCTCGGGGCCCAACAAGGCAGAAATCTTCAAAGGTTCGGTCTTGAAAGAAGGCGACGCGTTTGTCGTGTCCGTCAATTCCCGTGTCACCCGCGCCACCTCTGTGGTGCCTGCCTTCGGCTTTGGGTCCAACTTCCGCAACGCAGGTCTGGTGGGATCTGACGTCATCTCGCCAGGCGATGTGCTGGGTTTGACGATCTTTGAAAACGTCAAAGACGATCCGCTGCTGGGCAACACCGGCCAGCGGGTGTCGGCGCTGACCGAAATTCAGGTGGACGGCCAAGGCTATATCTTTGTGCCCTATGCCGGGAAAATCAAGGCGGCGGGGCAGTCGCCCGACAGTCTGCGCGAGATTGTGACGCGGAAACTGGACACCCAGACCCCCGATCCCCAAGTCTCGGTGCAGCGTTTGGCCGGGGACGGGTCAACCGTTTCGGTGTCAGGTTTTGCTGGCGCGCAAGGGGTTTACCCGATCGAGCGCCCGACGCGGACGCTGTCTGCGATGCTGGCCAAGGCGGGCGGCGTTACGATTGAACCCGCGGTGTCCATCGTGCGGGTGACGCGTGGCGGCAAAACCGGTCAGGTCTGGCTGGAGGACCTCTATTCGAACCCCAGCCTCGACATTGCCCTGCGGCCGGGGGACCGAATTGTGGTGGAACGTGACACCCGCGCGTTTGTCGCGTTGGGGGCCACTGGGTCGCAAAACCGGGTGCCGTTTGAAACGCAAACCCTGTCGGCGATTGAAGCGATTGCCATTGTGGGCGGCCTGAATTCGGCCACCGCGGACCCGACTGGCGTTTTCGTTTTCCGCAACGAACCCGAAGAAATCGCCAATGCCGTTCTCGGTCGCCGCGATCTGAAGGGCGACCAACGCATGATCTATGTGCTGGATCTGACGCAACCAACCGGCATGTTTGAAGCGCGCGATTTCGTCGTGCGCGACGGCGACACGGTTTACGTCACCGAAGCGCCCTATGTGCAGTGGACCAAGACGCTGTCTGCGATCACCGGTGCCACCGGGGCCGCCGATACGCTGGCCACCGCTGGCAACTGAGACCCGGTTGTCCGGCGCAGGACAGCATGATTTGGCCGTCGCGGACCCTCCCCGGCGGCTGTTTTATTACAACGCGGGCTTTGCACGGCAACGGCAGTTGCGGCGGATCTTGGCGTTGGCGGGCTATGATCTGCGCCTGGGCCTGCCGCAAACGGGCGATGCGGTTGGGGTATGGGGCCGCTCTCCCTATGCCGCGCGGGGCGAAGCGGTGGCTGCGCGTCGCGGCGTGCCTGTGGTGCGGATCGAGGACGCCTTCCTGCGCAGCTTGCGCCCGGGCCGGATGGGAGAGCCGCCGCAGGGCCTGCTGATTGACCCGATCGGCGTGCATTTCGACAGCAGCGCACCCTCTGCGCTGGAGGGACTGTTGGCCCATCACCCATTGGACGATTCGAACCTTTTGTCGCGCGCACGTGACGGTTTGGCACGATTAAAGACGCTCGACTTGTCAAAATACAACCTGCACGACAGTGGCGCGCCGGTGTCAAGCCCCGGATATGTTCTGGTGGTCGACCAGACGCTTGGGGATGCCTCGGTCCGGCATGCCGGGGCCAACGCCCGCACATTTGAGCAGATGTTGACCGCGGCATTGCTGGATCACCCCTTGGCGCGCGTGGTGATCAAGACCCATCCTGAAACGGCTTTGGGACTGCGCGCGGGGCATTTCTCCGCCACGGACCTGGGCGACCGCGTCAGTCTGTTGACTGATCCGGTGTCGCCCTGGCGGTTGCTGGACGGGGCGGTGGCGGTTTACACGGTGTCATCGCAATTGGGGTTCGAGGCGATTTTGACCGGTCACCGCCCGCAGGTGTTTGGCCAGCCTTTCTATGCAGGCTGGGGCCTGAGTGTTGATCATAACCCGCTGACGCGCCGCAAGCGCAATCTGACCCGGATACAGTTGTTCGCCGCCGCGATGATCCTTGCGCCGACATGGTACGATCCTTTCCGCGATCGGTTGTGCAGCTTTGAAGAGGCCGTCGATCAGCTTGAAGCGACCGTGCGGGCGCATCGCGAGGACCGCACGGGTCATGTGGCTTGCGGCATGCGGCTGTGGAAGCGGGGGCGGTTACAGGCGGTGTTTGGGGCCGAAAAACCGTTGATTTTCCGAGATGATATCGACGCAGCCGCACGATGCGCGCGCGCCAAAGGCCGCGGCTTGCTGATCTGGGCGGGCAAAGAGCCTGATGATTTGCCTCTGGATCTGCCGATCCGCAGGGTCGAGGATGGCTTTTTGCGCTCACGCGGCTTGGGCGCAAACCTGGTGCCGCCGCTGTCTCTGGTGACAGATGATCTGGGTATTTACTATGACCCCGGCCGTGAATGCCGTCTGGAACAGCTGATCCAGGCCCCCTTGACCGATGCGGCACGGCTGCGGATCGAAAAGCTGGTGCAGACACTGCGGGCGGCGGGGGTGTCGAAATACAATCTGGCACAACCGGGGCTTCCTGATCTGCCGCAGGGCAAACGCGTTCTGGTGCCGGGTCAGGTTGAAGATGACGCGTCGATCCGGTTGGGCGCGGGCGCGGTGCGCAGCAATCTTGGCCTGTTGCAGGCCGCGCGCCTGGCCCATCCAGACGCCCATCTGATTTACAAACCGCATCCCGATGTCGAGGCCGGGTTGCGGCCCGGTGCCCTGCTGGCCGCCGATCTGCGGGCCGCGGGCGTGGTTCTGGCCGCCCATGCCGACCCGGTTCAGTTGATCGCGGTCTGCGATGAGGTGGTCACGATGACCTCCTTGCTGGGTTTCGAAGCGCTGTTGCGCGGCAAACCCGTCACTTGTCTGGGCGCACCCTTTTATGCCGGCTGGGGTCTGACACATGATCTTGGCCCGGTTCCAGAACGACGCCTGCGCGCCGCTGACGGGCATCCGTTGCCGCGGCCGGACCTGATGCAACTGGCTTATGCGACCTTGATCGCCTATCCGCGCTATTATGATCCGCTGACCCGCCTCCCCTGCCCGCCGGAAGTGGTTGTGCATCGGCTGGCCACTGGCACCGACGCGCCATCAGGACTTGGCCTGCGACTGTTGGCGAAATTGCAGGGTCAATTCGCCACCTATGCGAGGCTTTGGCGGTAGCGGCGCGCGGCCGTTCTGGCCGTTATTGATGTCACAGCACAACCCGATCAAACCGGGTCAGTAAATGTAACGGATCTGGTCAGTCCAATACCGCTCCATGCGTTTGAGAGCCTGGTTCATCGCCTCCATCGCGCTGGCGTCCACCAGCCCTTTTTTTGCCAGCCCGTCGGCGTGGCGGCCAAACAGGTCAACCAGTTGCCCGCGCACGCGGCGACCTTTTTCGGTCAACCGCACCCGCACCGAACGGCGGTCGATTTCAGACCGCTGATGGTGCATGAAGCCCAGTTCCACCAGCTTTTTCAGATTGTAGCTGACGTTCGAGCCTTGATAATAGCCGCGCGATTTCAGCTCGCCCGCCGTCACTTCATTTTCGCCGATGTTGAACAGCAACAGCGCTTGCACCGAGTTGATTTCCAGAATGCCAAGGCGTTCGAATTCGTCCTTGATCACGTCCAGCAGCAGCCGGTGCAGCCGTTCCAACAGTGCCAAATTCTCAAGATAACCGGACAAAAGGGCCTTTTGCGACCCGTCCAGCAGAGGGGTGTGTAGTGTCATCTTTCTCTCCGCAATCACTGCAACTGCGGACAGAGTCGGCACAAAACACAAACATATCGTAAACTCGTTCAGATTTTGCCGCGATATCGTGTCAGATCAGACGCGGGCCAGGCGATTGCGGGCGAAAACACCAATTTCGGCGATCAAATCGGCCAAGGCCGGGGGCGGCGGCAACTGTCCAAGCAACCAAGGCAACAGATCCTGATCGTTTTCTTCCAGCAAAATATCATAAACCGCCAGCTGTTCTTCGGTCAGCTTGGGCAGATTCGCGTCGGCGTAGGGGCCAAGCACCAGGTCCATTTCTTTGGTACCGCGCCGCCAGGACCGCATTGTCATGCGTTTCAGCCGCGCCTCGGTGGTTTCCATCGCTTGCATCCTTGATCCATTGCAGCGCAAAGCCTATGACAAGCCGCGCGCCCTTTCCAGTCCCGAGGATCACCATGGCCTTCCTGTCCGACACACTTGCCCGCGTCAAACCGTCGCCCACCATCGCCGTGACCACCAAAGCCGCCGAGTTGAAGGCCGCAGGCCGTGATGTGATCGGCCTTGGCGCAGGAGAGCCGGATTTCGACACGCCCCTCAACATCCGCGAGGCGGCCAAGCGCGCGATTGATGCTGGCCGCACCCGGTACACAGCCGTCGATGGCATCCCCGAGTTGAAAAAGGCGATCTGCGTCAAGTTTGAAAAAGAAAACGGCCTGACTTATGCGCCGAACCAGATCACCGTCGGCACCGGCGGCAAGCAGATCCTGTACAACGCGCTGATGGCGACCTGCAATCCGGGCGATGAGGTGATCATTCCGGCACCCTACTGGGTCAGCTATCCCGATATGGTGTTGTTGGCCGGGGGCTCGCCGGTCGCGATTGAATGCAGGATTGAAACTGACTTCAAACTGACGCCCGCGCAACTCGACGCGGCGATCACGCCGAAAACCAAGTGGTTCATTTTCAACAGCCCGTCTAACCCGACCGGAGCGGGCTACACGCGGGCCGAGCTGCGCGCTTTGTGTGATGTATTGCTGCGCCATCCGCATGTGTGGATCATGTCGGATGACATGTATGAACATCTGGTGTTTGACAACTTCGAATTCACCACGCCGGCGCAAGTGGAACCCGCGCTTTACGACCGCACCTTGACCTGCAACGGCGTCTCGAAATCCTACGCGATGACCGGCTGGCGCATTGGCTATGCGGGGGGGCCTGCGCATCTGATCAAGGCGATGGGGACAATCCAATCGCAAAGCACCTCGAACCCCTGTTCGGTGAGCCAGTATGCGGCGTTGGAGGCCTTGACGGGGCCGCAAGATTTCCTTGCCCCCAACCGCAAGCTGTTTGAACGCCGCCGTGATCTGGTGGTGTCGATGCTGAACGCCGCCCCCGGCGTCACCTGCCCGAAACCCGAAGGCGCGTTCTATGTCTATCCCGACATCGCAGGCTGCATCGGCAAGACCAGCCCGGCGGGCACCAAAATCACCGATGACGAGGTGTTCGCCACCGCCTTGCTGGAAGAAACCGGGGTGGCGGTGGTGTTTGGTGCTGCCTTCGGCCTATCGCCAAACTTCCGTGTCAGCTACGCTACGGCGGATGAAGTGTTGCGCAACGCCTGCACCCGCATCCAGACGTTCTGCGCGTCATTGACCTGAAGGGCCCCATGTCCGGCGAGCTTCCCGATTATTACTTCCGCATCCGCGACAACGGCGCTGCGGTGTTCCGTGTGGACACCGAGAACCGTCAGCGCCGGATCGACATGGAAGAAATCGCCTTGGTCAACGTCAAGAACGGCAACATCAAACCGCATGGCGACCGCAAGCTGACGCCCGAAGACATCAGGGTGATCGGTGACTGGGTGACCAAGCGACAGGCCATTCTGGCCGCGCGCGATGTCGATGACATTTTGCGCGCGGTGGATCACATGAACCTGACCACGCAATGGGTACAGTCCAGGGCCGAAGACGCGCAACTGGACGCGGTGACGGATCTGTTGCTGCTGGCAATGCATGATCTGCGCACCGTGCTGGTGCGCAAGAAGGCAGAGCGGTTGATGAAAGACGAAGCGGCGGAATGAGCCGGGGCTACCAGCCTGAAATAGATGGCGTGCGCGCGATCGCCGTCACCTCTGTGATCTTGTTTCACGGACATATCCTGCCCCTGCCCGGTGGCTTTGCCGGAGTGGACGTGTTTTTCGTCTTGTCTGGCTATCTGATCACCGGAATTTTGCTATCGGATATCGCAGAGGGCCGCTTTGCGTTGTGGCGGTTTTACGAACGCCGGGTGCGCCGCATTTTTCCCGCACTGTTTGCGGTGCTGACAGTAACGTCACTCGCGGCTTGGACGCTGCTGAACCCGCCGCAACTGACCGCTTATTCTGAAAGCCTTTTGGCGGTGGTGACATTCTTGTCGAACTTCCTGTTTGCTGCCAACAGTGGCTATTTTTCACCTGCACTGGAAGAAGCGGCGCTTCTGCACACCTGGAGCCTTTCAGTGGAAGAGCAGTTCTATCTGCTGTTCCCGCTGCTGCTGGTGGCGGTTCAGCGTTGGTCACCGCAGCGGCTGTTTGGGGCAATCCTGGCATTGGCGGTGGCGTCAATTGTGCTGTCAGTCTGGGGTGCGCAGGCGATGGCGCAAAGCAATTTCTTCTTTCCATTGTCCCGTGCCTGGGAGCTGTTGGCGGGGGGATTGGCGGCGCTGTGGCGGCGCAGACACGGCGCTCACAGCCATGATGGCCTGGCGGGAATGGGATTGGCCGCTATTCTTGCCAGCTTTGTACTGCATTCAGAGGCCACGCCATATCCGGGCACTGCCACTTTGCTGCCAGTCTTGGGCACGGTTGCAGTGATCTTGTGCGCGGGTCCTGCCACCTGGACGGGACGTTTGTTGTCAACGCGGCCGTTTGTGGCGGTGGGGCTGATCTCTTACTCTGCTTATCTGTGGCATCAACCGCTGTTTGCAATGGCCCGCGCCAGCACTCAGGATGCGCCGGGCTGGCCGGTTATGGCGGGGCTGGCAGTGGCGACTTATGGCCTGGCAGCTTGCAGCTGGGCCTTGGTTGAACAGCCGTTTCGCCGCCCGCTGCGCAGGCTTTTGCCGCAGCCAAAACGGTTGTTCCTGGCGGCGGGCCTGGGTACGGCGGTGTTTGTGGGTCTGGCCGCTGCAGGCCTGCTGACACAGGGCAATGATGCAAGTTGGCGCGCGCGCAACCCCGAACATGCGACGCGCCTCGATATGATCCTGGCCGCGCGCGCGGGCAGTGGCTTGCCCGAGGATGCGGCAGCCTGCCGGTTCAACCTGACCAAGCTGGATAAGGCCGCCCGTGATCGCATTCTGGCTTGTGCGGCACTGCATGGCCCGGCGATGGTGGTTCTGGGCGACAGCCATGCGCTTGACCTTTACGGGGCCATGACTGCGCTGTCGCCTGCGCCATTTTTGCTGGGCATCACCAATGGCGGCTGCCGTCCCGGCGACACCGACCCCGACTGTGTCTATGATGATTTTGCAGCCCTTGCGGCGGACGCACCGCAGGCCTTCGGGCAGGTGCTTTTTACACAGTCCGGATCCTATCTGCTGTTGGGCAGCGATGGACGGCTAGGCAACCGTCAGTTGTTCTCGCGCGCGTCCCAATCGCAGCCTTTGCCGACGCTGCAGATCAACATCGCTCGGCTGACGCAGCTTGCCGATTATCTGACGGGATTGACTGCAGATGTGCCGCTGACATGGGTGGCCTCACGGACAGAGCCGCATGTTTCGCCCAACCGGGTGCTGACGCAAGACTGTGACGCGCCGGTGCCCCTGCGCAAGGGACAAGCCGCGATTTTTACCCAACTGGATGAACAGGCCCATTCACTGGCTGCAGCGCGCGGTCTAAACTATCTGCCGCTGCGCCTGCAACCTTATGATGAGGCGCAAGATTTCATGACCTGTGCCGAATTGTTCTGGTCAGATGGGGATCATTGGAGCCAAAGCGGCGAGAGCCGGTTTGGCGCCCGACTGCTGCCGCATCTGCCAGCTGGTTTCCGCTGAAGCCGGTCAAGTTTCCAAGCCCGAGAACAAAGCGGACTCTTGTTGCACGCGACGGTGTCTTTGGGTTCATCTGGTTTCCACGATACCCTGCCAGGCCTTCGGCGCCCGGTGCCAGAACCGCCACATCATCGTGGCGGCAGCGAAGGTCAGGCCGATCACCAGCCCCAACCACAGACCAACTCCGCCCAGCCCGGCGCTGAAGGCCAGAAGATAGGCGCAGGGCATGCCGATCACCCAATAGCTTATGGCCGCCGCGATCATCGGCACCCGGGTGTCGCGAATGCCGCGCAACAGGCCCAGCGCCATCACCTGCATCGCATCGGCCAATTGGAACAGCGCCGCCACGGCCAGCAACGAGACGCCAAAGGCGATGATCTCGGCGCTTTGCGGTTTGGAGGCGTCCAGAAACAGCGCGATGATAGGTTGCGGTAATGTCAGAAACAGCACCACCATCGCCACGCCAAAGCCAAAGGACAGCGCGATCGCCACGCGGGCGCCATCGCGCAAACCTACGGCGTCGCCCGCGCCATCGGCCCACCCTGCCCGCACCGTGGCGGCGTTGGACAGGCCCAGATGCACCATGAACGACAGCGCCGCCACCTCCATGGTGATGCCGTGTGCTGCCAACTCGACCGTGCCAATCCAGCCCATCATCAGGGCGGTCGCCTGAAACAGCCCGCTTTCGGCCAGACCGGTGATCCCGATGGGCCAGCCCAGCCGGAACACCTGACCCAAAGCCTGCCAATCGGGCCGCCAGAACCGCTGAAACAGCCGGAAGCGGCGCAGATCGGGCAACCATGCCGCATAGATCGCCAGAGCCACAAAGGTCAGCACCTGCACCAGCAGCGACGCGATAGCGGCCCCTGCCACCCCCAATTCCGGAGCGCCCCAATTGCCGAAGATCAACGCGTAGGCCAGCGCCAGATTGACGCCCACCGCCGCCAGCGTCACCCAAAGCACCACCTGCGTGCGTTCCAGCGCCGCCAGATAGCTTTTCAAGGTCATCACCAGCAGGGCCGGGATCATCCCCAAACCGCCGATGCGCAGAAAATCCTGCCCGAGCGCCGCCACTTCGGGGCGCTGCCCAAGCGCCAGCAACACCGCTTGCGACCACCAGAACAGCGGATAGCACAGCACGCCAAAGGCGATCGACAGCCACAGCCCCATCCGCGTATCGCGCCGCACCTGGGTTTCGTCGCCGCGCCCCAGGGCGCTGGCCACCAAAGGCATCACCGCCTGTGCAAACCCCGACCCCAGAATGAAAATCACGAAAAAGCTCGACGTCGCCAGAACCACCGCTGCCAACTCGTTCACGCCGTACCAGCCCAGCAAGACGGTATCGGTGACGTGCAAAGACATCTGCGCAAGATGGCTGCCGACAAGCGGAAGCCCCAAGGCCAAGGTGGCGCGGGCATGCGCGGGGTAGGACATTCTTTTGATCATAAGTTGGACATATCCCTGCCCCATCACAGGAACAAGACGCCATCTACGCCGCATTGCAGCAAGGCGGCGGCAGCCAGACCTGCGCCGCCCAGACTGTGATCCGGGGGCCTCTGGTCACAGACCAAGGCACCAGATCAGGTCAGGTACGGCGGGGGATGTGGGGGGCAGGTTAGGCGCGCGGGCCGGTCACAGCGACTGCGCCAACAGGCTGAGTGCCACAAGCGCAACGATGGCCCCCGCCGTCACCTCGAACCACGGCAGGGCACGGGCGACGCGGCTTCCGGGCAGGCTGGCAAGGCTGCCCTCTCGCGCCCAGACCGCAAGCAGCGCCACGGCGATGGTCACCAAAGCCGTGCCCAGACCCATCGCGAAAGTGCCAGCGATGCCCGCCAGACCGATGCCCATCTGCCATGTCAGGATCAGCAGGAACAGCGCCCCCGAACAGGGCCGCAGCGCGATGCCAAAGATCAGCGCCGCGGTGTCGCGCCAACCGGTCAGACGCGACACGGCCTCGGGCGTTGGGCCATGGGCGTGCCCGCAGCCGCAATCGGCGTCGTGATGATGATCGGGATCATGGCCCATGTGATGCGCCGCGCGGATCCCGCGCAGCCCGCGCCAGACCAGCCACAGGCCCAACGCCGCAATCGCGGCCGACCCGACCGGGGCCATGATGTCTTCGGCCACGCCTTCCATCTGCGCCCTTGTCCAGCCCAGAACCGCCACGCCCGCATAAACCACGGCAACGGCCACCATTGCCTGCATCAGACTGGCCGCCAGCGCGATGCCCGACAGTGCCAACACCGGCACCCGGCGGCCAATGCCATAGCCACCGATCAGCACTTTGCCATGGCCCGGCCCTGCCGCGTGCAGCACGCCATAGCTGAACGACACCACCAGCAGCCCCAGCAGTGCCCCGGTCTCGCCTGCCCTGATCTTGCGTACGGCAGCGGCCAAAGCCGATTGCACCTCGCGCTGGCCTTGCAGCACCTGCGCTTGCAAGGCCGCATAGCCGCCGGTCAGCCACAACAGCGCCAAAGCCAGCGCGACCAAGAGACCAAGGATCAGGAAGGCGCGTTGCATGTCACCCGCACTTCTTCGGCATAGGCCGCCCCGATGGCTGGAAAATCGCCCTCGGCATCGCCGCCCGCCAGTTCCGAAATCGAGTTCTGCAAGATCAGATCCGCCGCGGCGCGGTCAGGCTCGAACGCTTCGGCGCTGCAGGCGGTGGTTCCGGTCAGCACGGCATCACCGACGATGGTGTATGCGGTGTAATAGCTTGTGTCATAGACCTGCACCACCAAAGGCACAGCCGGTGCAACCTCTTGTGCGGGGTCCAACCGGCGCAGATGCGTCGTTGTAATTCTGGCGTCGGCATAAGATACGGTCCAATCCGACGGCCCCGAAAGCACAAGCGGCGCATCGCCCGCCAAGGCATAGGTATCGCCGGTGACCCCCGGTTGCCACTGCATGTCAAACCCATTCAGCGCGGCCAGTTCCTCGGGCGTCAGCACACCGTCAAAATCTTCGTCCATGCCGCGATCTGACAGCAAGGCCAGCGAAATCAGATCATCATAGGTCCAGCTGATGCGCAGCGCCTCGGCCCGGCCTTGTCCGTCAAAGATCACTTCAATGCTGGTGTCGATGAACACATGCGGATGCGCAGCCGCCGTTCCAGCCGTGGCGGCGCCGATCGCGATTGCCCCTAAAACCCGTTTCATTCCCGCCCCCTGTTTTGCGCAATCTACGGGGGCGTGGGGCAAAGGCCAAGCCTGCGCGGGAGTGTCTGGCGGCAATTGGCCGGGTGGAACGGTGTTGGCGCTTGGCCCGGTTCGCGCAA
Organism: Paracoccaceae bacterium; assembly: GCA_031428215.1. Classification (GTDB taxonomy): domain Bacteria; phylum Pseudomonadota; class Alphaproteobacteria; order Rhodobacterales; family Rhodobacteraceae; genus Cypionkella. Next base: position 112,133 of record JANPOY010000157.1, on the reverse strand, counting down.
AACCTGACGCGGTGGTGCTTTGGCCAAAGGATCAAATGTGTCGATCCCTGCCTCCTTCGCCCTTGTGCAGACTCTTGGGAAAAAATGGCGCTTTGATCCGCCTCAAAACCCTGCCGCAGTATCCTGCATTCCGGGTGGCGCCTGTCCTGTGGCAGACGAAAAGGCGGCGGAGCCCCAGAGCACCGCCGCCCATTCGCGGAGAAAAATGTCTTGGTTCAAGGTCGAACAGAATGTTCATCTCAGGATGGTTTGATTTAGCGAATTGGCGCAATCGACGCATACCCCGTTTGCGGTATGCGCGTGAATATTCTCAGCGGCGGGGCAAATGCGGTTCCAACGCATCCAGCACCAGAGGCCATTCGGCAAAGAACAGCAGTTGGCCGGTGTTGGGCACAAAGCTGATGTCCAGATGCGGATATTCCAGCCGCAATTCCGCGATGGTCTGCATCGGGGTCTGCGGATCCTGTTCGCCCTGCAGCATTTGCACCGGCACCGTCACCGCCCGCACCAGATGCGACCAGTCTGTTTCCGACCCGATGCATTCGCGGGTAAACGCTTCATGTGCCAAGATTTTCGCTCCCAGAGACACCTCGGACCCGGCCAGCAAGGCCTCACGGATTTCGGGCCGACCAAAGGCCTCCATGTCCGCAGCCGAGCCGCCGTTGACTTGGGCAAAGAACTTTTCCTTGCCAAGCTTGCGCGCCAGTGAAAACCCGGCCTGCACCAGAAACGGCAGGATTTTGGGGGCATAACGGGCGTTGGCCAGAATGAAGCGCTGCCATTTGTCCATGCGCTCATACTGGGCAGCCGTGCGCAGCGGCAGTTGTGCGGCACAGCCCAGAATAGCCGTCACCAAACCCGCTCGCCGGATCGAGATGTTCAGGGCGAATCGCATATCCGCCCCCATGGTCAGGATCGCGCAGCGCCGCACACCCAGATGATCCAGCACCGCCAGATAATCCTGCGTCACCCCTTCCAGATGATCGGCCCCGCGCGCATGCGGATCGCTGCGCCCATAGCCGGCCCGCACCGGAACAATGACCCGAATGCCCCGCATCCGTGCCGCCCGTTCCGCCGTTGCGGGCCAACGGATGAAGCCATAATCCAGATGCGTGAACAGACATGGGGCACCGCTCGGCAGACCAAATTCGATCCATTCCAGCCGCCTGCCATCCGCGGTTTTCATCTGCTGAAAGGACAATTGTTCCAGCGTGCCCGCACGTGGCACCGGCCCCGCACCCTCGGTGGGCATCTGCGCCACATCCATAAGGCCCAAAACCACCCGCACCAGTTCCGACTGACTGTGGGTTTCGGTCTTGGCCAGGATCGACCGCAGCTGCGTGCGCACGGTTTCGGCGGACCGCCCGCGTGCTTCGGCGATGTGCTTTACCGGCAGTCCCAGCGTGATGCCGCGCACGATCTCGACTTCGGCGGCGGTCAGACCGAAGGCCTCTTGCACCATCATCTCGAACCCTTCGGGCCAGACCAGTTCGGTGGACATGATCAACGCGAGGGGCCGGGTGTTGTCGCTTTCGATCGGGCCCACCCGCACGATCACCGGGCTGTCGGTGACGCGCGACCGCATCCGAAATGTGACAATGCGTTCGGCCCGCCCTGTGGCCACCGAATGGATCACCCCGCGCAGCAGGTCGATGTCTTCAGGATCAAACGGCAAGTCGGCCAACACCGCGCCATCGCGCAGGCCAAAGGCAATCGCGGCAGGTCGGTTGAACGCCGCAATCCCCGGCCCTCCATCCGCCAGAAACGCAGCCGACCGCGGAATGTCTTCCAGAACAGATCGGTAAACGTGATCGGACCGCATGGCCTCGAACCGGTCCAGAAACACCGTGGCCCGGCGCATATGCGCCTCCAGGTCATCGTCTTCCAGCTGCACAGCGGCGGCCACAAATTCGGACCGGGTCGGTCCGATGCTTCGCTCCCAGACCTCGAGCAGATCTGCCAGCCGGATCGGATCCAGCGCCACTTCGTACAAACGATCCACAATCTCGGCGCGATGCTCGCGCCTGATCAGGGCCGGATTTTCCAAGGGCGGCATACGATCTTTCATCTTGGGAAAAAAGCTGCCGGAAGCGGGCATATGCGGCAAGACATTTCGACCAGAGAGACAACTATTGCGAGTTTTCGATCGCGGACTTTGCAACCCAATGGTTTTGCCGCGCCCTGACGCCCCTTTCGCCGCCCGCAACCAACGCCTAGACTGTGCATGACATGGCACAGACACCGCATGGCAAGACAAGGCACACAACGATGATCACTCTCTATGGCGTTTACCGATCCCGCGCGTCGCGGCCGCTTTGGCTGCTGGCCGAGTTGAACCTGCCCTTCACCCATGTTCCGGTCATTCAGGCCTATCGTCTGTCCAATGCCAAAGCTACAGAGGCAGGCTTGCACACCGCATCACCGGCCTTTCTTGCGATCAACCCGCAAGGGCAGATTCCGGCCTATCAAGAGGGCGATCTGGTGTTGACCGAAAGCCTTGCCATCACCTTGCACATCGCGCGAAAACATGGCGGTGATTTGGGGCCGCAGACCGATGCCGAGTCGGCGCTGATGGAGCAGTGGTCGCTGTTCGCCGCCACTTCGGTGGAAACTCCGGCGCTGGAAATCCTGTATATTCAAGGTGATGGCGGCGACAAAACGGTTGAGGGACAAGCAGCGATTGCGGTGAACGCCGAGAAACTGCGTCGTCCCTTGGCGCGGTTGCAGGCCTATCTGGCGGCGCATGACTGGCTGGTGGGGGAACGGTTCACCGTGGCCGATATCAACGTGGCGGAATGCCTGCGCTATGCCCAGGGCCATCCCAGCCTGCTGGGCGAGTTTCCAGCCGTGAAGGCATGGCTGGACCGTTGTCAGGCACGGCCGGCGTTCAAGACGATGTGGGCCGGTCGGCTGGCGGAACCGGCGTAAGGCAGGGGGGCACCGCCCCCCTCGCTGCGCTCACCCCCCGGGATATTTGGGCAGAGAGCATGAGCTTAGGCGGTGGGATCATCCACATATTGCCGCCAGTTGTGCTGTTCCTGAAAACCGAGAACCTGTTTGATCTTGCGGTTGGACAGCAGGCTTTCGTTCTTGCCCAAGGCCCGTGACAAAGGCACCTTCGGGAAGAACCGCGCCAGCAGCTCCTGATTGCTTTGGCACACCGAATTGGTGTCGTTGCAGGCGTTGAACACCTGCCAGCCCAGACCGTCCTTTTGCAACGCCAGATCCACAATCTGCCCCAGATCGCGGGCGTCGATATAGCTGAAGGTGATGCGGCGGCGCTGACCCGGATTCACAAAGAAATCCGGGAATTTTTCAGCGTATTCATGCGGTTCGATCACATTACCGATGCGCAGTGCGTAAATGTCAAAGCCCGAGCGCCGCTGAAAGCTGCGCGCCGTGGCCTCATTCACCTTTTTCGACATGCCATAGCTGTCCATCGGGTCAATGTCGTAATCTTCCTCCAGCGGCAAAACCTTGGGGTCCACCACGCCATTGGAAAAACACACGCCATAGGTGGTTTCCGAACTGGCGATGATGATCTTTCTGATCCCCAGCTTCACCGCCGCCTCGATGACGTTATAGGTGCCCATCACGTTCACCCGATAGGTCTCCGAATCGGGCCGCAGCAGCAGCGCCGGGATGGCCGCAAAATGCACCACCGCGTCGAACTTGGGCGCGGCGCCTTGCTCCATTTCCCCCATATCCACATGGGTGGAAAGGGCATTGAACATCTGCGCCCCGTCGGTGATATCCGCCACCAGATCGGCCACCCCCGGATGGCGCAGTGGCACCTGATCGACGTTCAGCACCTTGTGGCCCTGCGCCGCCAGATAGGCCACCACATGCCGCCCCGCTTTGCCCGACCCGCCTGTAAACAGTATGCGCATGTGATCCTCCTTGAAATTATGGGTGTTTCAGTGTATATTCTATCGCACATTGATGGAGAACGCCATGACCCGCCTCGCCACCCCGCAGATCTGCACCATGACCGAACTGCGCGAACCGCAAAAGGTGTTTGACCGCGCGAATGGTCAGCCCATCGCCATCCTGAAGAATTCGGCGCTGGTTGGGTATTATGTCCCGGCTGAGGCTGTCGGCAAGGCCGATTTCCGCTATGCGACGCTGGATGAGGTGATGGACAGCCTCAAACGCTCGCGCGCGCGCGTGCAGCCCGTCCTTGATTATCTCAAAGACAAATGACCTTTCAGCTTTTGTCCGCCGCCTTCGTGGATTTGATCCATGATGAAGTGCTGAACCCCGGTGAGTTGACGGGCCTTGCGATGAACAAGTCACTGGAAGGCGCTTTGGCGCGCGTTGATAACCGTCTGGTCTATGGCATGATCGAGGATGTGTTTGATCTGGCCGCCGCCTATGCGGTTGCCATCGCGCAGGGCCATTGCTTCAACGATGGCAACAAACCGACAGCCTACCGGGTGCTGCAAACCTGCCTCGATCTGCACGGGCTTGATTACCCAGACGATGAGACCGCTATTGGCCCGGTCATCATCCGCGCCGCCCAGGGCCTTTTGGACGAAGGTGAGCTGGCACATTGGCTGCGCATACGCGCCTGACCCCAGATCTTGCGCCCCTCCCCCGCCATCTGATCTAAGGACAGATCAAAGCCGCATAATAAGAATCGAGCATTCCATGGCGAACGACCTGCTTTCGGGCAATGACCACATCTATGACGCCTCTTCAATCGAGGTTCTGGAACCGCTGGAAGCCGTGCGCCTGCGCCCCGGCATGTACATCGGCGGCATTGACGAACGCGCCTATCACCATTTGGCCGCCGAGATCATCGACAACTCGATGGATGAGGCGGTGGCGGGTCATGCCAACCGGATTGAGGTCGAACTGCACGCCGACGGATCGTTGACCGTGCGCGACAACGGCCGCGGCATTCCGGTTGATCCGCATCCGAAATTTCCCGACAAATCCGCGCTGGAGGTCATCCTTTGCACCCTGCACTCGGGCGGCAAATTCAATGGCAAATCCTATGAGACGTCGGGCGGTCTGCATGGTGTTGGTTCTTCGGTGGTCAACGCGCTGTCGGATCATCTTTATGTTGAAGTTGCGCGCAACAAGGAATTGTTTGCCCAAAGCTTTTCGCGTGGCAAACCCATGGGACCGATTGCCAAAATCGGCGCGGCCCCCAATCGGCGTGGCACTTCGGTGACGTTTCACCCCGACGCGCAGATCTTTGGCAGCCACCATTTCCGACCCTCAAGGCTGTTGCGGATGGTGCGCTCAAAGGCCTATTTGTTTTCCGGCGTGGAAATCCGCTGGAAGTCGGCGATTGCCGATGGCGACACCCCGATGGAGGCAACCTTTCACTTTCCGGGCGGGTTGGCGGATTACCTGTCTGACACGCTAGAGAAAACCACGACTTACGCCGACCGCCCCTTTGCGGGGAAAGTGGGATTTCAGGAAAAATTCAACGTCCCGGGGTCGGTCGAATGGGCCATCAACTGGTCGCCGGTGCGCGATGGTTTTTTGCAATCCTATTGCAACACTGTGCCCACACCCGAAGGCGGCACCCATGAATTTGGCTTCTGGAGCGCCATCCTGAAAGGCATCCGCGCCTATGGCGAATTGACCAAGAACCGCAAAGCCGAATTGATCACCCGCGATGACATGCTGGCCGGGGGCTGTGCGTTGATTTCCGTGTTCATCCGCGAACCACAATTCGTGGGCCAGACCAAAGACCGTTTGGCGACAGAGGAAGCCACCCGCTATGTTGAAAACGCGGTGCGCGATCACTTTGACAATTGGCTGGCCTCGGATACCAAATCGGCCGGGGCGATCATGGATTTTCTGGTGCTGCGCGCCGAGGAACGGCTGAAGCGCAAACAGGAAAAGGAAACCCAACGCAAGACGGCAACGAAAAAATTGCGCTTGCCGGGGAAATTGACGGATTGTTCGTCGAAAACCCGCGACAATACGGAATTGTTCATTGTCGAGGGCGATTCGGCGGGCGGGTCGGCCAAAGGCGCGCGGGATCGTGAAACGCAGGCGATCATGCCGCTCAAGGGTAAAATCCTGAACGTCTTGGGTGCGGCGTCGGGCAAGCTGAACGACAACTCGGAAATCCGCGATATATGTGAGGCTTTGGGCGTGCAGATGGGCACCCGCTTCAAGGTTGATGATCTGCGCTATGATAAAATCGTCATCATGACCGACGCTGACGTAGATGGCGCCCATATCGCCAGCCTGCTGATGACGTTTTTCTTCACCCAGATGCGGCCGCTGATCGACAAAGGCCACCTGTATCTGGCCTGCCCGCCCCTGTACCGCCTGACCCAAGGCGCAAGGCGGCTATATGTGGCGGATGATGCCGAGAAAGAGCATTGGCTGGCCAAAGGCTTGGGTGGCAAGGGGAAAATCGACGTTCAGCGGTTCAAGGGACTTGGCGAAATGGACGCCAAAGACCTGAAAGACACCACAATGAACCCTTTGACCCGCAAGCTGATCCGGGTGACGATCGACGAAGACGCACCGGGCGAAACCGGGGATCTGGTGGAACGTTTGATGGGCAAGAAGCCGGAGCTGCGGTTTCAGTATATTCAGGAGAACGCGCGGTTTGTGGAGGAGTTGGATGTGTGAGGGGATAAGCTGCACAACCCCGCTGCAAATGACTCAGATGCTCACCGCGCTTGTGACTGCAGCGGTAGCTGTAATAGTGGCTCTTATCACATTCCAACAGTGGATGACCAATAGGGCAACTGTCCGAGAAAAGCTGTTTGATCGCCGTTTCGAAGTTTTCAAAGAAACTCAGCGAGTTCTCACAACAATCAGTGAAAGACTATCTTTTGATCAGTCTGGTTTACATCGATACACTGATGCATTTCAACGTTCACGATTTTTGTTTGATCCCCAGCTAAGTGATTACCTCAAAGAGATACGCGACAGAGCACTGGACCTTGAGCTTGCGAGCACCTTGATGAACGACCCGAATGAAGTGCAGAATAGAATTCAGCATGTAAACTCACGCCATGACAATGGAGTTTGGCTCAATAAACAACTCGACACTATTTTTCCACAGTTTCATAGATACTTGGATTTTTCGAAAGTTACTTGATTAGGGAAACCTGCCAAGCTTCGGGCCACGCTCACAAAGAAGTGCGCCCTCCAACCTTCATTCTTCTTTAACCATCCCTCCGCTATCCTCCCCCTTGCATTTCCCTTTAAAGTATGCATATAAATGTGGGATTGGGACGAAGAAAAGCGACAAGCGACTCTGCTGTTGAGAGGGTTGGATTTTGTTTTGGTGCGCGACTTTGATCTGACCGCCGCTCAGATTGATCCTGACCTGCGACAAGACTATGGGGAAGCGCGCTTCAAGGCGACAGGTATGATTGACGATCGGCTGTTCAGCATCGTCTTCACTCCGCGCGGTGACAGGCTGCGGCTGATAAGTTTGCGAAAGTCGAATGAACGGGAGAGGCGAATATGGGCAAATCGCTAAGAGAGTCTGAACCGGATGAAGACAACCCGGAGTGGACGATGGAAACGTTTGCCCGTGCAAGTCCCGTCACCGACTTCCCCGAACTCACTTCAATTTTGCAAAAACACGGAAAACTCGGCCGTCCGCCCTTGTCAGAGGTTGAAAAGAAGCTTCGCGTGACGCTTTATCTCGACCAAGACGTTCTGGCCAATTTGAAGCATGAAGGAAGGGGCTGGCAAACGCGGGCGAATGCGGCACTGCGCAAGGCTCTTGGGCTGTAACCCCTTGACGCCACACACCCCAAAGTTGCACGCTGCCCCCACAACAACCGGAGCATGTCATGGCCTATGTCTTTTCCTCCCCCGCAGGCCTGCTCACGCTGTTTGCTTTGGGGGTTGAGGCGGCCATTGCCTTGATCCTCTCAACCGCCACCGGCCTGTCGGAATTCCACAAGGACGTGCTGGTGTTGTTCGCGGTGGGGTTTCCCATTGCGATCATGTTGATCCTGTGGTCGCTGTTGGCAACCCGTGCCACCGACGATCTGTCTATTTGACCTGAAGCGTTTTCAGATATTCCGCCAGCGCCACCAGACGCACGGGCGTGGGCGTCTCAATTCCGTCACCGCCATCATAGGGCACGGTTTCACCCTCCAGCATCGGCCCGAAATCGGGCATGATGCCGCGGGCCTTGGCGCCGGAATAGCCCCAGATCTGCGCCATCACGCGGGTCGTCGGGAACACGGCCTTGTTGCGGCGCGACAGCAGCGTCAGATCGGCGGGCGCTTTGGCCAGATCTGCGGCCAGATCGCCGTCACCGCGCCCCCCCCGCACCATGACAACCGGAACAATAGGCGGCGTAATCTTCGGCGGCCGTTGTTTCCTCGCTGGCGCGACCCTGCGGCACACAAGCCGACAGCGCCACGATCATCAGAATGGCTGCGCGCATTGTCATCTCCTAGACCACCCGGCCTTGTTCCAGACGCACCACGCGGTCCATCCGGGCGGCGAGTTCCATGTTGTGTGTGGCAATCAGCGCCGCCAGTCCGGTTTCGCGCACCAAGGACATCAGCGCCGCAAAGACCTGATCCGAAGTGGCCGGATCAAGGTTGCCCGTGGGCTCATCCGCCAACAGCAAGCGCGGCTTGTTGGCCAAAGCACGGCAAAAGGCGACGCGCTGTTGCTCTCCGCCTGACAGGGCCGCGGGGCGGTGGTCGGAGCGGGCCGCGACGCCGACCTTGGCCAGCAAAGCGCGGGCGCGGTCTTCGGCCTCGGCCTGCGGCACGCCATTGGCCAATTGTGGGATAATCACATTTTCCAACGCCGAAAACTCGGGAAGAAGATGATGAAATTGATAGATAAAACCAACTTCATTGCGCCGCGCCTCTGTCCGGGCCTTGTCTGCCAACCCGACCATATTGCGCCCACCCAGCGCGACGGAACCCTGTTCGGGCGTGTCCAGCAGACCGGCGATGTGCAAAAGCGTTGACTTTCCGGCCCCCGAAGGCGCGACCAAGGCCACCACTTCTCCGCGCGCGACTTCGAGGGTCGCGCCGCGCAGGACCACCACTTCGGAGGGCAAACCGCGGTTGTAGACCTTTTCGATCCCGGCCAATTCCAAGGCGAATTCATTCATAGCGCAGCGCCTCGACAGGGTTCATGCGGGCGGCGCGGCGGGCCGGGAAAATGGTGACGATGAACGACAGCCCCAGGGACAGCGCCACCGCCGACAGCACATCGCCCAGTTGCAACTTGGCGGGCAACGCGTAGATGCCGCGGATCGACGGATCCCAGACATCGCCGCCGGTGACCATGTTCACAAAGGCCACGATGCTGTCGATGTAGATGGCAAAGAGACATCCCAAGGTGACGCCCAACACCGTGCCGACCACCCCGGTGAAGGCGCCACAGATGAAGAAAATCCGCAGGACAGAGCCCTCGGTCAGCCCCATGGTGCGCAGAATGCCAATGTCGCGACCCTTGTTTTTCACCAGCATGATCAGGCCGGAAATGATGTTCATCGCGGCAATCAGCACCAGAATGGACAGGATGATGAACATCACGTTGTCCTCGATGTCCAGCGCGCGCAGGAAAGAGCCCGCGGAATCGCGCCAGGTCCACAGCAAGGCATCCGGCCCGCCCACCTGCATCAGGGCCGGGGTATAGCCGTCGACTTCCTCGGGGTTTTGCACCATCAACTCGACCTCATCTGCAAAGCCTTCGCGGTTGAAAAAATCCTGGGCTGCTACAAAGGGCATATAAATCCGGGTCTTATCAATATCCCAACGACCTGCGGTAAAGACATAGACCACCCTATAGGCGTTGACGCGCGGGCTGCTGCCAAACGCCGTTTTCACCCCCGAAGGTGCGATCAGCCGCAGTTTGTCGCCCACCGTCACGCCCAGTTCGCGGGCGATGCCCGACCCGATGGCGATGCCGTCATCGAACTGTTCAATGTCACCATAAGCATCGGCCCCAAGTCCCACGCGCGGAATGGTTTTCAGATCCTCCAACCGGATTCCGAACACTTCCGCCCCATTCGCGCCCTCACCCGCCGTCACCATGACCTGACCCTTGATCAGAGGCGCGGCACGCGTCACGCCCGGGATTTCGGAAAACTTTCCGGCCATTGCGTCAAAGTCCTGAAAACCCTTGACCATCTGGCCGTCGTCACTCAACCGGCCCGCCGAATAAACGGTCACATGGGCATTCGCGCCGAGGATGGTGTCGACGAACTCGGCCCGAAAGCCGGACCGCACCGCCAGCGTGGCGATCAGTGCAAACACCGCAAGCGTGATGCCGATCAGACTGATCCAGGTCATCACCGACACGCCACCCTCGGCCCGTTTGGCGCGCAGATAGCGCCACGCGATCATGAATTCAAAGCGGGAAAACGGTCTGGTCGTTGCCAAGGTGCTGCTCTTTCGTTTTGCGCGTAACCTGCATTGTTCGCGCGGCAGGGTCAAGGAACGGTTGTGTGCAGCGATTTTGCGCCCTCAACCCAAAACCGGCAAAATTTCGCCAGGGCGTGTTGCGTTCGATCGGGTTCACCCGGTTGAACGCAACAGTCACGGGCCGGTCTGGTCTTGGGTTTCCTTCAATTTCAATCCGCTTGAAAGAAGCCCGCTTTAAAGCTCGGTCTCATTGCCTTGCAATTCTTGCAGTTTCAACTCGGCGGGGGTTTTGCGGCGGATCAGGATATCGCCATTGGGCAGCACCATGGGTGCATGGAAATTCTGGATGTCGCCCATCATCGCCATCAGGTCCATGATTTTTGGCTGCGCCTGTTTCAGCGCGTCGGTCATGTCCTGCAACGACGGCTCAACCTGCTTCATCATGTGTTGAAACAACAATTGTGCGCCTTGCTCCATCAGGCTCAGGCCCCGGTCAACATCCCCCACAGGCGGCGCGGGCGTTTCGGCCAGCGCGGGCATGGCGAACAGACAAAAGGCAGCAATAACCCGTTTCATGACCGCAATATGGGCCGGACACATGACAGTTTCAAATCACAATGTCAGATCAAGCGTCACCGGAAAGTGGTCAGAGGCGGAAAGCAGCGCATCGCGCAACTCTGGCACCTTTGCCACGCCCGGATCGTTCAGCGGATGCCAGATGCGCCAAAGGGGTTTGGTCGCCGCCAGATCGGGCGAGACCATGATGAAATCTATCAGCGCCTCAAAGAACCGCTTTTGTGGTTGCAGCCAGAAGCGCGCGGTGGTCGGCGACAGGCCCACCCGCTGCGTCAGTGCCATTTCGGCATGGGGATCGGTCATGCGCTGCGCGGGCGGGGCGTTCAGACCCAGAACGATTTCCACACCGGAATGGCCAAACAGCTTTTCGTATTCATCCAGACCAGGACCGTCGTTGAAGTCGCCCATGACGATCAGGCTGTCACCTGCCGTCAGATGGCCCTCGACCCTTTGGCGCAGCCACAGGCATTCGGCCAGTTGCTTGCGGCGGTTTGCAATCGAGATGCGGGTGTATTCCGGCTCTGTCAGCTGCCCGTGCGGCGCTTTGGATTTCGCATGCACCCCGATCAAGCGCAGCGCGCGGCCGTCAACCTGCACCGCAAGTTCCAAGGGCGGTTTGGAAAACCGCACCAGATCGCTTGCGCCGTCGCCGTCCAGATCCAGCCGCAACTGACTGTCAAAGCGCGGCGCGCCCGGAGCACCATGGCTGGGGGCCGGATCACCCACAGGGTCATGCTGCAGCGTCAGGCGATCAGGATCAAAAAGAAATCCGATTTCCTGCTCGGTGTCCGAGGTGAAGCCGATGATCGCCTTGCGGGCACGCAGCCCGAAGTGCCGGGCGAAGTTTTCCAGCGCCTTGACCGTGGAGCGGCGGCTGCTCTGATCCGGGCCCTCGATGATCATGACCCCGTCCGCATCCAGAGCGCTGAACACAATACCCAGCGCGCCCAATTGTTCGGCCCGGCTGATCTTGTAGCGCACAGACCATTCGGCATCGGCCAGCATTCGCCCGCGTTCATCGAACAGCGCGTTGAACCATTCGACGTTGTAGGTGGCCAATCGCAGAGCGCCCATCATGCCGCCTTTCGGGTTTGAATTTCATCCCATGCCGCATTTATGGCGATCAACCGGCGCGTGGCCAATTGCACAGCCTCGGCAGGAACGCCGCGCGCGATCATGACATCGGGATGGCTGTCTTTCACTGCAGTTCGCCAAGCGGTGCGCGCCTGTTCCACTGTGGCACCGCCCGGAATGCCCAGCACATCATAGGGATCACGCGGCGCGCCTTCGACAAAGCGGCCGCGCAGCACCCGGTAACAGCGGTCGTCCAGCCCGAAGATCGTCGCCACATCCCGCAAGAATTCTTCTTCCTGCGGATGATAGGCCTCGTCTGCCATTGCGATCTGAAACAGACCTTCCAGCAGGTCAATCAGCACATTGCGATCATCGGCACACAGAGCCTGTCCGGTTTTGTTGAACAAAGCCGCGATCTTGCGGGCATAGGCGTCATAGCCCGCCACATCCTGCCGCGCCAGATTGAACACCCGCGCCGCATGGTCCATGTCCTCATCCGGGATCTGGAAAATGCTGCGAAAAACCTGCACTTCATCGCGCGTCACCGCGCCGTCGGCCTTCGCCATCTTGGCCCCCAGGGCGATGACGGCGATGGTAAAGCCCACCGACCGCTCCGGGGTGCCACCCGCGCGCAGGGCGTCGAATACCGCAGTCAGGCCCTGACCAGAAGTCAGGGCGGCCAAAGCGTCAGAGATGCGGGTCCAAAGCGACATGGGCGCAGCATAGACTGTGGTTGCGACACTGTCAGGACAGGATTTTCTGCATCAGCAAAAGGTCGTAGTAACGCCCGAATTTGTATCCGGCTTCCGGCATCCGGCCGACCAGATCATAGCCCAAAGCCTTGTGAAAACTGACGCTGCTGGCGTTGTCGCCGGTGACCGCGCCCACCATGATATGCGCGCCACCCCGCTTTGCATGGTCTTCCACCGCCAGCATCAGGGCGCGTCCCAGCCCCTTGCCCTGCCCCGCCTCGGACAAGGCCAGCGAATGTTCCATCGCGCGCGCATAGCCTATCCCTGCGCGAAATTGCGCATAGGTGGCATAGCCGACCACACAGCCCACATCCGCCACGAACATCTCAAACCCCAAGGCGCGGCGGTCTGTCATCATTGCCAGCACGTCGGCCTCGGTCTTTTCGATCGAATTGAAGGTGATGGTGGTGTCGCGAATCACATGGTTGATGATTGCGGTGATGGCAGGAATGTCACTGGTGCTGGCCGGTCGGATCATGCCAGCACCCGCAATCCGTTGGGGGTATCAAAGCTGGCGCGCATGGCGCAGGCGCCTTCGGTGATGACCACACGGGCGTCATGCAGCCCATCCAGCGCCGCCCGCAAGTCCACCGCCTGCGGGTGGGCAATTTCCAACCGACGCAACCGCACGCCCGCATCCGGCAAGACCTGCGCCGGGTGCAAGGTGCCATGCCATTGAATAAGCGCCGGAAAGGCGCCGCCGAACGGCAATTTGCCATCGGCAGGGACTGCCATATGCCACGCGTAATCGCCCCGGCGCAGGGCCAGCGGAACCCCCACCCCTGCCTGACCTTGTGCAACAGCTGATGCCAGATCGTCACAGCGCGCGACCCAGTTGGTCGGCCTTGGCGCGCCCGTGAAATCATCCAGATCAAACCAGCGCGGCCAAGCCGGGCGCGGGGCCTCAGGATCGACGGCAATCACTTCAAGGTAAAGATCGCCCAAGCCCAACAGGCGGTTGTGCGTGGCCATATGCGGGTGCGCGCCGCCCTGCGCCAAAGTCACGCCCAAGGCATCCTGCACCGCCGCCACGCCTTCGGCCAGCGTTTGTGCTGAAACCGCGATGTGGTCGAAGGTCAACGTCACGCCGCGTCGCTGACCAAGATTGTGGCCTTCATCGCCTGCGCCAATGCGGCGAACCGGGCCGAAGACACCTCACCCAACAACCCGCGCCCCTCTTCGGTCAGCACCAGTTCCAGCAATTTCCGTCTGGGCGACCACACCAGACGACCAGCCCGTGCCGGATCACCCACCGCAAACATGGCGCCAAACCGCATGGCTTTGCCAAGGATTTCGGCCTCTTGGATCTCATCCTCGGTCAGCAGCCGGAACATCGGCTCCAACCGCGACCCGGCGCGGGAGTTCTTATAGCGGTGCAACAGGGCCAGCCCCAAAAACACCCGGCCCGGATGGTCCAGCCCGCCAAGATTGGCGCGGGTGGCAGAATCAAAGCAGGCCTCGGCACGAAAGTCCGGATGCGCGCGCCATGTGGTGTCGTGCAACAGGCAGGCCGCCTTGATCAGCCGCACCCGTTCGTCCGACGCCGTGGGGAACAGCGGCTCCAGAAACTCATAAAGTTTCTTGCCAAAACCGGGAATGCGGGACGAGGTTTTTTCGGCCATGCGCGCGGCCTCTATCAACGGGTCGCGGGCCCGCAGGCGTTCGGACATCTGTTCGTACAGCAGCCCTTCACGGATGCCATAGGCCGAGACGTCAACTTCGGACGGCTTGAAAATTCGCACGATTTCACGCAGCACCTCGCAAGCCAGAGGCACAAGTTCCATGCGTTCCGGTGAGGTGCCTGTGCGTCCGCGCAGCACCGCCAGATCCGCCGTAGCCAGCCAGTCCAGCGTGTCCACCAGGTTTTTGGTGGTCATCCGATATTCATGCAACACGGTCAGCGGATAGTTCCGCCGCTCCATGTCCAGCCGCGCAATCACACGCCAGCTGCCGCCGACCAGATAAATCCGCTCACCTTCGGATTTCAGATCGGCCTGACACTCTTTCAAAATGCGCGCGATATGGGCGATCCGCTTTGGCGGTCCGCCTTCAACCTGCTGAAGGCGGAAGGGGCCGAGAGGTGTGGACACCCGTTTGCCAACCTTGCCGCCGCCAATCCGCGCCAACTCCATCGAGTTGCCGCCGATGTCGCAGACGATCCCCTTCGCCTCGGGCCAGCCCAACAACACGCCCTGCGCCGACAGCCGCGCCTCTTCGCTGCCGTCGATGACGTGCAGCCGCAGGCCGGTCTGTTCCAGCACCTCGGCCTGAAAGTCGGGGCCATCGCCGGCCTCACGCGTGGCAGCGGTGGCCACAACCGTCAAGGTTTCAATGCCCATCCCCTTGGCCAGCAACGAAAACCGCTTCAGCGCCGCCAGTGCGCGCACCCGGCCAGACGGGTTCAACATTCCGGTTTCGGCCAGCCCTTTGCCCAGACCACACATGATCTTTTCGTTGTAGAAATAAGCCGGAGAGCGCGCCGCGCCGTCAAACACCACCATCCGCACCGAGTTTGACCCGACATCAACCACCCCCACCCGCGACAGCGCCCGCGCCGACGGATCGTCAAACAACGGGCGGCCAAAGGGGCCGTGGTCTTCGTCTGTGTCAGCAGCGGCAACGGCGTCGGACATGGTGTTTCCCGTCAGGTCAGGCGAGTTTCGGTACATCCTTCGCCCCGGCGGTTCCCCGACCCGACAGCGACGGATTCTCCATAAAGAAGCGGTGACAGTTGAAGGCTTGGCCGTCCATAGGCGAAAGGTCGCGTTGATAGGTTCCGTCCGGTTGCAGGACCCAGCTTTGCTGTTCGTCGGCCAGATTGGCGGCCATGATCTGCCCCACGATCTGCGCCTTGACGGTGGCGTTGTTGATTTCGATCAGCGTTTCCACCCGCCGCGTCAGATTGCGGCCCATCCAGTCGGCAGAAGAGATGAACACCCGCGCCTTTTGCGACGGCAACCCATGGCCAGACCCGAAACAGGCTATGCGCGAATGCTCCAGAAACCGCCCAACGATGGATTTCACCCGGATGTTCTCGGACAGCCCCTTCACCCCCGGACGCACCCCACAAATGCCGCGCACCACAAGGCTGATCTTCACCCCCGCCTGAGACGCGGCATAGAAGGCATCGATCATGTCGGGTTCGATCAAGCTGTTGACCTTGGCCCATATTTCCGCCGGACGCCCGGCGCGGGCATGATCGGCCTCAGCCGCGATCAGTTCCAGCAAACGCGGTTTCAGGCTGATCGGTGAGATCGCCAGATTCTCCAGCCCCTGCGGCTGCACGTAGCCCGACAAGTAGTTGAACACCTTGGTCGCATCGCGCCCCAAGGCCGCGTCGCAGGTGAAAAACGACAGGTCGGTGTAAATCTTGGCGGTGATCGGATGATAATTGCCAGTGCCGTAATGGGTGTAGGTGACCAGATTTTCACCCTCACGCCGCACCACGGTGCTGATTTTGGCGTGGGTTTTGTAGTGGATGAAGCCGTACACCACATGCGCGCCCGCCCGTTCCAACCGGCGGGACTGGCGGATGTTGGCGGCCTCATCAAATCGTGCTTTCAACTCGACCAGGGCCGTCACCGACTTGCCCGCCTCGGCCGCCTCACACAGGGCCGACACGATCGGGCTGTCCCAGGAAGTGCGATACAGCGTCTGTTTGATCGCCAGCACGTTCGGGTCCCGCGCCGCCTGTTCCAGAAACCGGATCACCAGATCAAAGGTTTCATAGGGGTGGTGCAGCAGAATATCCTTCTGCTTGATCGCCGCGAACATATCGCCTTCGTTGTCTTGCACCCGTTCGGGCACGCGCGGGGTAAAGGGGGGCCACAACAGGTCTTTGCGCGCCGAAAGCACCAGTTCTTTCAGATCCGAAATGCCCAGCAAACCACGCGCTTCGACCACTTCGTCGCCGGTGACGCCCAACTCTTCGGTGACCAAGGCCCGCAATTCCGCTGGCGCCCCGGCGGAAATCTTCATCCGGATCACCTCACCCCGGCGGCGACGCTTCAGCGCGGTTTCAAATTCGCGCACCAGATCCTCGGCCTCGTCCTCGACTTCAAGGTCGCTGTCACGCAGCACGCGGAACAGGCAGTGCCCCCGATCCGTATAGCCCGGAAACAGCATGTCCAGATGCAGCAGCAGCAACTCTTCCAGCGGCAGGAACCGATGCTCGCCCGGCTTGCACGGCAGCGGCACAAAGCGCGCAATCTGCTGCGGAATGGGCAGCAGCGCATTCAAGGTGCGGTGATCAGACTCGCGCTCCAGTTCAAGTGCCAGACTGAAGCCGGTGTTCGGAATGAAAGGAAACGGATGCGCCGGATCAATCGCCAGCGGTGACAGCACCGGGAACACCTTGCGCAGAAAGTGATCTTCCAGAAATTTCAGATCGTTGCCATTCAGGTTTTCACGGTTGCACAAGACGATGCCCTGCGCTTCCATCTCACGGCGCAGCTTTTTGAAGGTGATCTGTTGACGCTGCATCAGCTTGCGCGCGTCGGCGTTGATCAGCGACAATTGCTCGGCAGGGCTGCGGCCATCTTCGGACGGCGTGGCGTTGTTGGCCCGTACCAAGGCGCGCAATCCCGCCACCCGGACCGTGTAAAATTCATCCAGGTTGGTGGCTGAAATGGATAGAAACCGCAGCCGTTCCAGCAATGGCACCGCCGGGTTGGACGCCTCGTCAAGAACGCGCCAGTTGAACGCCAGCCACGAAAGTTCACGGTTGAAAAATCTGCGGGGGCCTGTGGTTTCGGCGGCCGACATCTCTACCGGAGCAGGGAACGGGGCCTTGAGAAAGTCAGCTTGGGTCATGAGGGTGCTTATTGTGGCCAAATATGAAAGTGAGGTGACAGTGTTTCATTGCTGAGACGCGCTGTCCATAAGTTCGGCGGCCAGTGCGCGGGTTATCGGCCGACCCGCTGCCAGCGCCCGCGCATCCAGGGCCGCAACCACCTCGCGCGCGGCGGCGATGGAGCGTTCAATGCGACTGACCAGATAGGCGATCAGATTGGGCGGCACCGCGATTTGCCGGTCTGCGAACAGCTTGATCAACACCGCCGACAACAGCGCGTCGTCCGGTGCCTCAAGCCGCGTCAGTGCCCCTGCCTGCAAGCGGCTGTGCAGATCAGGCAATGCCAGCCCCCAGTCACGCGGCGGAGACTTGGCAGTGATCAGCAGCCGCCCCGCGGGCAGCAGCATGTTGTGCAGATGGAAAAAGGCGGCCTCGGCATCGGGTTGGCCTGCAACGGCTTCGCCATCTTCGACACAAACCGCACCTCGCGCGGCCAAAGTCGGCAGATCAGACTGCGCGAGGTCAGGCGCTGCCATCAGCACCGCTCCCACCGCATCGGCCCAGATATGCGACAGATGGGTTTTGCCAGATCCGACCGGCCCCACCAGCAGCATCTTGCCACCCGGCCAATCACGCCAGCCATCGACCGCCGCCAATCCAGCGGCACTGGCCGGAGAGGTGAAGAAATCTGCCCGTCGAAACGCCTGTTGCAAAGGCAGTTCGAACGCCAGTTGCCCTGTCATACCCGCGCCATCACGCCACATCTTCATCTTCGGGTATGCGGCCCGCGATGCCTGTGTACAAAAGGCTGTCCTGATACTGCGCGATGGCAAACCGGGTCAGCACACCCAAGGCCGCAGCCACAGGCACCGCCACCAACATGCCGACAAAACCAAACAAGGACCCAAACACCGACAACGCGAACATCAGCCAGACCGGGTGCAGGCCGACCGATTTTCCAACCAGTTTCGGAGTCAGGATATTGCCCTCCAAAAACTGCCCGACGCCAAAAATGCCTGCGACAATGCCGATCGACAGCCAGTCGCCCCAGAACTGAAACAACGCAAGACCAATGGCCAGCGCACCGCCCACCAAAGACCCGACATAGGGGATAAATGTGATCGCCCCGGCGATGGCCCCCACCAAAAGGCCGAATTGCAGCCCCGCCATCATCAGCGCCGCCGAATAAAACGACCCCAGCAAAAAGCAGACCGTCAGTTGTCCGCGCACAAAGGCCGACAGCGCGGCGTTGATCTCGGTGGCCAGACGGCGGATCACCGGGGCATGATCGCGCGGCAGCATCGCGTCAATGCGGGCCAGCATGTGGTCCCAGTCCATCAACATATAGAAGGTGACGACCGGGACGACGACGATGAACACCACGGCCGACAACAGCCCCAAAGCCGAGGTCAGCACGCCCTGCACCAGTGTCGCACCCCGCGCTTGAATGGCCGCCCCAAGTTCGGCAAGGGTCTGGCGGATGGTCGAGGTGCTGTCGGTCAGGTCAGGGAATTTTTCGACCAGAAACATCTGCAATCTATGGGCAATTTCGGGGGCGGCGTTGACCAGGGCCGTGGTCTGCTTGATCAGCGTCGGGATCACCGCCAGCACCAACAAGACCACCGCCAACACCGCGACCAATGTGATCACCGAGGTCGCGGCGGCGCGGGAAAGGCCCCAGCGTTGCAGCCTGTCTGCCACCGGATCAAGAAAATAGGCCAAGGCGCCGCCCACAATGAAGGGCAGGATGACGCCCCCCAAGAACCACAGCAGCACAAAGAACATCCCCAAAGCGATGCCCCAATACTTCGCCTGTTCCCGCAACGGAAGTGCCATGTCGCCCTCGCAAACCCACTGCCCTCACATTGCCCATCCCCCTCGTGGTTTCAAGGGGCTGCGGGCAGTGTGGCAACACGAGGTCGGTCCCGCATCGCCCCAACCGCCCCGTCAAAGGAACCGCCGCTTGCCTGCCCCCTGCCAACCCGCTAGTTAGGCGCAAACCCTTGTCCATGAGGCCGTCATGCGCGTTTCCCGTTATTTTATGCCCGTCCTGAAGGAAAACCCGGCCGAGGCGCAGATTGTCTCGCACCGCTACATGCTGCGGGCGGGGATGATCAAACAGCAGGCGGCGGGGATTTATTCGTGGCTGCCATTGGGCTTGCGGGTGCTGAACCGGATTCAGGCCATTGTGAATGAGGAACAGGAACGCGCGGGGCATATCCCCTTGCTGATGCCAACCTTGCAGCCCGCCGATCTGTGGCGCGAAAGCGGGCGTTATGATGATTACGGTCAGGAAATGCTGCGGATCAAGGACCGGCAGGACCGCGAAATGCTGTACGGGCCCACGAATGAGGAAATGATAACCGACATCTTCCGCGCACATGTCAACAGCTACAAAGACCTGCCGCTGACGCTTTATCACATCCAGTGGAAGTTCCGCGATGAGATGCGGCCGCGCTTTGGCGTCATGCGGGGCCGCGAATTCCTGATGAAGGACGGCTATAACTTTGACGTCGATAAGGCCTCTGCGCTGCACGCCTACAACCGCCACATGGTTTCGTATTTGCGCACCTATGAACGCATGGGCCTGACCGCGATCCCGATGCGCGCAGACAGTGGCCCGATTGGCGGCGAGGACACGCATGAATTCCTGGTGCTGGCGGCCACCGGTGAGTCCGAGGTGTTCTTTGACGCTGCGGTGACCGACCTGCGCCTTGGCGCGCGTGATGTCGATTACGATGACCGCGACGCGGTGGCCGCCGTGTGCCGCGAATTCACCACGCTTTACGCCCGCACCGACGAAACCCATGACGCGGCGCTGTTCGACGCCATCCCCGAGGAACGCCGCAAAGTGGCGCGGGGGATTGAAGTCGGGCAGATTTTCTACTTCGGCACCAAGTATTCCGAGTCGATGGGGGCCACCGTGGTGACCGCTGACGGTTCACGCGTTCCGGTGGAAATGGGCTCACATGGCATCGGTGTGTCGCGTCTGCTGGGCGCGATCATCGAGGCCAGCCATGATGACAAGGGTATCATCTGGCCCGAAGGTGTGACCCCCTTCCCCGTTGGCATCGTGAACCTGAAGCAGGGCGATGCGGCGGCGGATGCGGCTTGTGAGGGGCTTTACAAGGCGCTGGCGGCCAAGGGGCTGGAAGCGCTTTATGATGACCGTGACGAACGCGCCGGCGCAAAATTCGCCACCATGGACCTGATCGGCCTGCCGTGGCGCATCACGGTTGGGCCGCGCGGTTTGGCCAATGGCGTGGTGGAAGTCACCTCGCGCCGCAGCGGGGTTTCGGAAGAACTGACGCCAGAGGCCGCCGTGGCCCGGATCGCCGAGATTTACGCGGGCGTCTGATCCCAAGAACCACGCCGCCACGGACTTGATCCAGGGCCTTTGTCTGCGAGGTTGAGGCCCCGGATCAAGTCCGGGGCGCCGTGGTGCATAGCTACGCCACCACACTGCCCGCCGTCAGACCCGACACGATCCTCCGTTGCATCACCCGCGCCACAATCGGCACCGTGACAATGATCGACGCCGCCATCTTCGGCTCGCGTTGCTGCACCACGCCCGAGCTCATCGACATCGACAGCGACACCGTGTGCAAATGCGCGCTGAACAGAAATGTCTTGGCGAAGAGAAACTCATTACACGCCCCGCTGAAATTGCGCTGATGCAGGATCTGCGCGAGATTCTCCAGCGACAGGTTTTCCGGCTGACAGTGCCGCTCAAACTGGTTGCCATCATCGGCAAAGCTGGTGATCGCCGCGCAATATACTGGAAACAGGGTGTAAATCAGGATCACCGCCATCAGCAGATGTAAGCCGATCGTCTTGGTCATGCGCCGCAATGTCATCGGAATCTCGGTCCATGGGGTTGCATATTCTCGCACAAAAGCTGCGGAAAGTGCCCGCCTTGGCGCTGGCATTCGCGCGGCTAAAGCCTATCTTGGCGCCAAGCCCGCTGCGGGCGCTGGGAGTTTTGACATGGAATATCGTCGTTTGGGCAAGTCGGGGCTGAAGGTCTCGGAATTCTCCTTTGGTTCTTGGGTGACTTTTGGCAAACAGGTCGACGGATCGGACGCCAAATCGCTGATGGCGCAGGCTTATGATGCCGGGGTGAATTTCTTCGACAACGCTGAAGGCTATGAGGCCGGCGCGTCCGAAACCCTGATGGGCGAGGCACTGACCGCGTTGCAATGGTCGCGCGACAGCTATGTGGTGTCATCGAAAGTGTTCTGGGGCGGGGCGAAACCCACCCAGCGCGGTCTTTCGGCCAAACATGTGACCGACGCCTGCAACGCGGCTCTGCGGCGGTTGCAGGTGGAATATCTCGACCTTTACTTCTGTCACCGCCCTGATGTGGACACGCCGATTGAGGAAACCGTGCGGGCGATGCACAATCTGATTTTGCAGGGCAAGGTGCTGTATTGGGGCACCTCGGAATGGTCCGGCCAGCAGATCACAGAGGCGCATCTGGTGGCGCGGCGCGACGGGCTGACGCCGCCGACGATGGAGCAGCCGCAGTACAACCTGTTTGAACGCCAGAAGGTCGAGGCGGATTATGCAGCGATTTATGACACTTACGGGCTGGGCACCACGATCTGGTCACCCTTGGCCTCTGGCATCCTGACCGGGAAATACAACGCCGCGATCCCGAATGACAGCCGCATGACCTTGCCCGGCTATGAATGGCTGCGCGACATGCTGATGTCGGCGGATGGGCAAGCCAAGCTGGTGAAAACCCGCGCTTTGGCGGCTTTGGCCGAAACGGCGGGGCTGTCCTTGGCGCATCTGTCTTTGCTGTGGTGTCTGGCCAATCCGCGGGTTTCCACCGTTATTCTGGGCGCATCGCGGGCCAGCCAGTTGACCGACAATCTGGCGGCGCTGGAGCATAAGGCAAAGCTGACGCCGGAGGTGATGGCGGCGGTTGAGGCGATCATGGCCAACAAACCGGCCGGACCGCAGCGGTTCTAGGTTGACCGCTGCACGCCGGCAGGTGAGGCTTCGAAAAAAGGGGCTAGCCCCCTCGCCCTGCGGGCTCACCCCCAGGATATTTTCACAGAGAGGATGACCATGGCGAAGGCGCTGATCACTTGGGGCGGTTGGGAGGGGCATGAGCCGGACAAGGTGGCGGCGCTGTTTGCCAGTGATCTGCGCGCAGCGGGGATGCAGGTGGAGGTGACGGACACGCTGGCCTGTTTCGACGATCCGGCGCGGTTGGTGGACCTGAGCCTGATCGTGCCGGTCTGGACCATGTCGACGATTGAAAAGGCGCAATCCGAGAATGTGGCAGCGGCGGTGGCGGCTGGTGTGGGGCTGGCGGGCTGTCATGGCGGGATGTGCGACGCCTTTCGCAATGACGTGCTTTGGCAGTTCATGACCGGCGCGCAATGGGTGGCGCATCCGGGCAATGACGGGGTGAACTACCGGGTGAGGATGGTGTCGGATGATCCGCTGGTGGCCGGGATTGATGATTTCGACGTGGTGACAGAGCAGTATTACCTGCACATCGACCCCGCCGTGCGCGTACATGCGGTGTGTGATTTCCCGGTGGTCGAAGGGCCGCACGCGCCCAACGGGCCGGTGGCGATGCCGGTGGTGTTCACCAAACTTTGGGGTCAGGGCAGGGTCTACTACAACGCCTTGGGGCATCAGACCAATGTCATCGACCACGGACCCGCGCGCGAGTTGCTGCGCCGGGGCATGATCTGGGCGGCACGGGGATGAGTTTTCAGGCCTATCTCGACAATATTCAGGCCAAGACCGGCAAGACGCCCGAGGAGTTCCAGGCGATGGCGGCGGCGAAGGGGTATGCCAATGCGGGTGGCCTTGTTGCGGGTGTGAAGGCCACTCAGATCACAGATTGGTTGAAGGCCGAGTTCGGCTTGGGCCACGGTCACGCGATGGCGATTGTGGCTTTGCTGAAGGGGAAGTCGTGTTAGAGCCACGCCGCCCCGGACCTGATCCGGGGCCTCTGCGCCAAACATGAGGCCCAGGGCGGCGTGGTGTGCTACGCGCGCGCCTTGCGGATCAGGTCCAGTATGTCCTTGGCGGCGCTGGGAATATTGGTGCCCGGCCCGAAGATCGCCTTCACCCCGGCGTCATAGAGATACTGATAATCCTGCTGCGGGATAACCCCGCCGCAGATCACCAGAATTTCGCCCGCCCCGGCGTCGCGCAGCGCCTGCACCAGTTTCGGAGCCAGTGTCTTGTGCCCAGCCGCCTGCGAGGAAATCCCCACCACATGCACATCGTTGTCGATGGCATCCTGCGCCGCCTCGGCCGGGGTCTGGAACAGCGGCCCGACATCGACATCAAAGCCGATGTCGGCAAAGGCGGTGGCAATGACCTTCGCACCCCGGTCATGGCCATCCTGCCCCATCTTGACCACCAGCATGCGCGGACGGCGGCCTTCCTCTTCGGCAAAGGCCTCGACATCGGCCTGAATGGCGGCGAAACCAGCGTCGCCTTCATAGGCAGCCCCGTAAACGCCCGCCAGGGTTTTCACTTCCGCCCGATGACGGCCAAAGATCTTCTCCATCGCCATGCTGATTTCCCCCACCGTAGCCCGCGCGCGCGCGGCATCTACCGCCGCCGCCAGCAGATTGCCGCCCTGTGCGGCGCGACGTGTGATTTCGGCCAAGGCCGCGGCGCAAGCCGCATCATCGCGACCCGCGCGCGTCGATTGCAGCCGTGCAATCTGGCTTAGCCGCACCGCCACATTGTCGATGTCCAGAATGTCGATCGGATCCTGGCGCGCCAGCCGATATTTGTTGACGCCGACGATCACATCCGCGCCCCGATCAATCGCCGCTTGCCGTTTTGCGGCAGATTCTTCGATCCGCAGTTTCGGCATGCCAGATGCAACCGCCTTGGTCATGCCGCCCATCGCCTCGACCTCTTCGATCAGTTTCCACGCCGCTTCGGCCAACTGCGCCGTCAGGCTTTCGACGTAGTAAGACCCCGCCAAAGGATCGACCACATGCGTCACCCCGGTTTCTTCCTGCAGGATCAACTGGGTGTTGCGGGCGATGCGCGCCGAAAACTCCGTAGGCAACGCCATGGCTTCGTCCAACGCATTGGTGTGCAAGGATTGCGTGCCGCCCAAGACCGCCGACATGGCCTCGTATGCCGTGCGGATGACGTTGTTGTAGGGATCGGCCTCTTGCAAGCTGACACCGCTTGTCTGGCAATGGGTCCGCAGCATCAGCGAGCCCTGCTGTTTCGGCGCGAATTCATACATGATCCGGTGCCACAGCAGCCGCGCAGCACGCAATTTGGCGGCCTCCATGAAGAAATTCATGCCGATGGCGAAAAAGAAACTCAGACGCCCGGCGAAGTCATCGACATTCATGCCGCGGGCAATCGCGGCGCGCACGTATTCGCGGCCATCGGCCAGGGTGTAGGCCAGTTCCTGCACCAGATTGGCCCCGGCCTCTTGCATGTGATAGCCAGAGATGGAAATCGAATTGAATTTCGGCATCTCAGCCGAGGTGTATTCGATGATATCCGCAATGATCCGCATCGAGGGTTCGGGCGGATAGACATAGGTGTTGCGGACCATGAACTCCTTCAGAATATCGTTCTGAATGGTGCCCGACAGCGCCGCACGCGGCACGCCCTGTTCTTCCCCGGTCACGATGAAACTGGCCAAGATCGGGATCACCGCGCCGTTCATCGTCATGGAAACAGAGACTTTATCCAGCGGGATGCCGTCGAACAGGATCTTCATATCCTCAACCGAGTCTATCGCCACACCGGCCTTGCCGACATCGCCTTCCACGCGGGGATGGTCCGAGTCATACCCCCGGTGCGTCGCCAGATCGAAGGCCACCGAGACGCCCTGCTGTCCGGCGGCCAGGTTCTTGCGGAAAAAGGCGTTGCTGGCCTCGGCGGTTGAAAAGCCCGCGTATTGGCGAATGGTCCAGGGACGGCCCGCGTACATCGTGGCCTTCACCCCGCGCGTGAACGGCGCAAAGCCGGGCAACTCGCCCATTTGCGGCAAAGCTGCAGTATCGGCTGCGGTGTAAAGTGGCTTTACTGTAATGCCTTCAAGGGTGTGCCAGTTCAGGCTCTCGGGGTCGCCGCCCTTCATTTCCTTGGCGGCGAGCGATTTCCAGGCGTTTAGGTCGGTCATGATCATCTCCTCGAACGGAAGGGGTCCGGCGCGTGGCTTGCGCCGGGGGGTTCACACCCCCGGACCCCCGTGGGATATTTGAGCCAATGTAAAAGCGGGCAGCTATTCGAATTCCATGATGATTTCATCGACTTTCAGGCTGCTGCCCGCCACCGCTTTGATCGCCTTGACCACACCACGGCGTTCGGCCTTGAGGATGTTTTCCATCTTCATCGCCTCAACGGTCGCCAAGGCCTGACCTTCCTGCACCTCGTCCCCGACCTCAACCATCACTTTGGCGATCAGGCCGGGCATGGGGCAAAGCAGGAATTTCGACGTGTCTGGCGGCAGTTTTTCCAGCATCAGTTTGGCCAGTTCGGCCTGACGCGGGGTGCGGACGTGGACGCGCAGATCGGCCCCGCGCAGGCGCAGCCGGAAGCCGCCGCTGATCTTGGCGACTTTCATCACCAAAGGGGTGCCGTCCACGCTCAGGCTGGCAAGCGGTTGGCCCGGCGTCCATTCAGAAGCCACGCGAATGGTGCTGCCATCGGCAAAGCTGACCGTTGATCCGGCGTGATCTGCGGCGATTTTCAGTGTGTGTTCAATACCTTGCAGTGTGACCACCCAGTCATCGCCAACGCGGCGCTCGTGGTTGTCCATGGTGCCAGAGATCCGGGTGCGGCGGATTTCGGCAACCCGGTTCATCGCGGCGGCAGAGGCTGCAACACGGGCCAAAGTGAGGGCGTCCAGCTCCGCCCCTTGAAAGCCATCCGGGTATTCCTCGGCAATGAAAGCCGTTGTGATGTTGCCCGAAACAAAGCGCGGGTGGTCCATCACGGCGCCCACAAAAGGCAGGTTGTGGCCAATGCCTTCGACTTCGAAAGTGTCCAGAGCCAGCCGCATTTCCTGGATCGCGTCCAATCGAGTCGGCCCCCAGGTGCACAGTTTGGCAATCATCGGGTCATAGAACATCGAAATCTCGCCGCCCTCGAACACGCCGGTGTCATTGCGCACGATGCCGCCGCGCGGGGTGGGGCCTTCCACAGGCGGGCGATAGCGGGTCAGGCGGCCGATGGAGGGCAGGAAGTTGCGGTAAGGATCCTCGGCATACAGGCGGCTTTCCATCGCCCAACCGTTGATTTTCAGGTCCGACTGTTGGAACGGCAAAGGCTCGCCATAGGCCACGCGGATCATTTGTTCGACCAGATCGACTCCGGTGATCAATTCGGTGACAGGGTGTTCCACCTGCAAGCGGGTGTTCATTTCGAGAAAATAGAAATTCCGCGCGCCATCGACGATGAATTCCACCGTGCCCGCCGAAGTGTAGCCCACCGCCCGCGCCAAGGCGCAGGCCTGTTCGCCCATGGCGCGGCGCGTGGTCTCATCGAGAAACGGCGAGGGCGCCTCCTCAATAACCTTCTGATTTCGCCTCTGAATCGAGCATTCGCGCTCGTGCAGATAGACGATATTGCCGTGCTTGTCGCCCAGCACCTGAATCTCGATATGGCGCGGTTGGGTCACGAATTTCTCGATGAAAATCCGGTCATCACCGAAACTCGCCGCCGCCTCGTTCTTGGACGATTGAAAGCCTTCGCGCGCCTCGGCGTCGTCCCATGCAATCCGCATGCCCTTGCCGCCACCGCCCGCCGATGCCTTGATCATCACCGGATAGCCGATCTGGGTGGCAATTTTCACCGCGTGTTCCGCGTCATCAATCAGCCCCATATGGCCCGGAACCGTGGACACCCCCGCCGCCATCGCCAGTTTTTTCGAGGTGATCTTGTCGCCCATCGCCTCGATCGCAGGCGACGGTGGACCGATGAAGACCACGCCCGCCGCCTCCAATGCCGCCGCGAAGTTCATGTTTTCGCTCAGGAAACCGTAACCCGGATGCACCGCCTCGGCGCCGCTTTGCTTGATCGCTGCCATGATCTTGTCGATCACGATATAGGATTGCGCGGCAGGCGACGGCCCGATGTGAATGGCTTCATCCGCCATTTTCACATGCAGCGCGTTGCGGTCGGCGTCGGAATAGACGGCCACCGTCTTGATTCCCATTTTCTGCGCCGACTTGATGACGCGACAGGCAATTTCGCCGCGGTTGGCGATCAGGATTTTCTTGAACATGGCGCGGTTCCTCTCGGTCTGCCCCGACCGGACCAAAAGCCGGGACGCAAATGCAAAAAGGCCAACCGGGCGGATTGCCCGATTGGCCTTTGACTGTGGGTGGTGATGCCCCGAGGGGCGACTGTCAGATCAGTAGCGCGGGCCGCAAACGGCGACGTCATCGCACAGCGTGCCGGCGATGCCGCCGATAAGCGCGCCAGTGGCGACCGAGTTGTCGGTGACGTCGGCCAGCACCGCGCCAGCACCCGCGCCAATAAGACCGCGCTGAACATCATTGGTGACGCAGCCCGCCAACGGCAGGGCAAGAAGGGAAAGGATGAAGAGTTTACGCATGTCGAACTGCCTCGATTGGTTGTTATTATTGCAGGTGATTCTAACGTAATTTCGCCGATTGAAAAGAAAAATCCCCGTGACTGCGCCCAGATGCCAGCGGTTCCCCGCCCAGTCGCGCAAAGAAAAGACCTGACCCACAAGGGGCCAGGCCAAGGAGAAGGGAAAGGGTCACAGGTGTGTGCGCTGCGGGCGGTCATCTGCGACGCAGAACACAGTGCCAAATCATGGCCAAAGCCCGCCCCCTTGGCAAAGCCGAATTTGGCACGGCCAAAGCCTTGCGCGCATTCCTGCCAAGATGCCAAAGGGTTAAGCGGAAACATGCCTAGTCCTGATCCTCATCATCTTCCCAGTCACCAAAATCCATCGGCTCGGCATCCGGGGCAAAGATCTGCGGGAAAGACACCTGCGCCACTTTGACATTGATCTTCATCAGCGCGTCGTATGAGGCCGGATTGAAGGGGTCTTCGGCAGGAATAACTTCGCGGCCAAACAGCCAGGACAACCGGCCCGCGTCCAGATTGCCGCGTTCAAACGGCTCTTCGCCGAATTGCGCCCAAAGCGCTGCCATGAACCCCGCGTCGGCCTTGCGGTCGGCGGCTTTGCGGTCCTTGAACCGTTCTCGCTTGGTGATTTTGGATGCGCCGTCCTTCATGTTGGCGCGACGGATCACGAACTGAAAATCGGAACCCGGAAGGCGGCCCGGAAAGCCGCGATGCTTCAGCATGACTGCACCTTTGCATGGAAAGGGCGGTCAAAAAGGGCAGGCCAAAGTGATCCGGCCCGCCCGGTCAGATCACTTGTATTTGCCGGTCGCTGCTGGTTCTTCCGAGAGCGGAACAGTTTCAACCATCGGTTCGGGCGCGGGTTTGGCGCAAGCTGCGACGAAACCGACGAGAAGTAGGACGAATAGGGAAGTGGTGCGCATATTTGCCTCTGGGTTGTGTCATTGCCGATGGCCGCACCATAGGGGGCAACACCGGCAGAGGCAAAGCGCGTCAGGCCATGTAGGAAGTCTTTCGCCGATCTGCGCCGGGGAGCAGACAGAAAAAGGGCGGGCCGGGCCAAGACGGCCCATAGCGCCCGCCCCTTGAACTTACTTGTATTTGCCGGTGTAGACAGGCTCGGACGAAACGGCCGGCTCGTCGACGTAAACGACTTCTTCTTCCTGCTTGGCGCAAGCGGCCACGAAGGCAACCATGCACAGTGCCAGAACGGTGATTTTAGTGCTCGACATCCTCTACTCCATTTATTTGCCGGAAGCGTGCTTTGTGCCGCCCCCTTGTGCGAGGTAAAGGCCGCTTGGGTTCGGCCTGCATGAACAATAGCCCACAAACTGCGGAATTGACACGAAAAATGGGCAAATGCCTTGGGCTGTGGCATAGCTACATCAGGCTGCCGGGCAAGCTCTAGATTTAGTGTGCGCATCAAAACGCCTCCCAAATGCAGGTATCGCTTTCGATGCGGTAGGCTTCAAAAAACTGGGTGGCATCCGGGGCCGCCTGACCAAAAGGCACCGGCTGGTCGGACAGTGAGATGATGATCTGTGTCGGCGCAGGGCCAAATTCAGCAAGGCGCGGCAAGGCATAGTGCTGGCACAATGCCGCCATATCGGCGCTGGCAACCTCGAAATTCACTGCACCGCCATCGCGCGCAATTTCGGGGGCAACAAAACGAAAGCGCGCCACCAATCCGGCGGGTCCGGGGGCGTTCCAGATCACATCCTGCAACGTCACCGACTGCCCGGACGGCACCAAAATGACCGCATCGCTGCCCGGTATCACTTGCACCCCGTCCAATTGAATCTTGACTGGATCGGTCATGGCCGTCCCCTGTCTGTGATCATCCCGCACATCCCAAGTCTCCTGTGGTCAAAGCGGGATGTTATCGTGTTTTTTCCACGGGTTCGACAGCTTCTTCCCGCGCAAAGAGGCAAAGGCGCGTGCAATGCGACGACGGGTTGAATGCGGCATGATCACTTCATCAATGAAGCCCTTTTCGGCGGCCACAAACGGATTGGCAAAGCGGGTCTCATATTCTTTGGTCAGCCGCGCGATGTCTTCCGGCGATTTGCCGCGATGAATGATTTCGGTGGCGCCTTTGGCCCCCATCACCGCGATTTCCGCCGTGGGCCAGGCATAGTTGAAATCACCGCGCAGGTGTTTGGACGCCATCACGTCATAAGCGCCGCCATAGGCTTTGCGGGTGATCACGGTGACTTTCGGCACTGTCGCCTCGCCATAGGCAAACAGCAGCTTTGCGCCGTGCTTGATCACGCCGCCCAACTCTTGCGCCACGCCGGGCAGAAAACCGGGCACGTCCACCAGCGTCAGGATCGGAATTTCAAAGGCATCGCAGAACCGCACAAACCGCGCGGCCTTGCGGCTTGCGTCAATGTCCAGACACCCCGCCAGCACCATCGGCTGGTTGGCGACCACGCCCACCGACTGGCCCTCGATGCGGATGAAACCAGTGATGATATTGGCGGCAAAGGCGGCCTGAATCTCAAAGAAATCAGCCTCATCCGCGATTTTTCCAATCAATTCCTTCATGTCATAGGGCTGGTTCGGATTGTCAGGGATCAGCGTATCAAGGCTGGATTCCAGCCGCGCCGGATCGTCGAAGAACGGCCGCACCGGCGCTTTTTCGCGGTTGTTCAGCGGCAGAAAGTCGATCAGGCGGCGGGTTTCGGCCAGCGCCTCGACATCATTTTCAAACGCGCCATCCGCGACCGATGATTTCTTCGTGTGCGTCGAAGCCCCGCCCAGTTCTTCCGCCGTCACCACTTCATTCGTCACGGTTTTGACCACATCGGGGCCGGTCACGAACATGAAGGACGTGTCCTTTACCATGAAGATGAAGTCGGTCATGGCGGGCGAATACACCGCCCCGCCCGCGCAAGGCCCCATGATCAGGCTGATCTGTGGCACCACGCCGGACGCCATGATGTTGCGCTGAAACACCTCGGCATAGCCCGCCAAAGACGCGACACCTTCCTGAATCCGCGCGCCGCCGGAATCGTTCATCCCGATCACCGGCGCGCCGTTCTGCATCGCCATGTCCATGATCTTGCAAATCTTTTGCGCATGGGTTTCCGACAATGACCCGCCGAACACGGTGAAATCCTGTGAGAACACATAGGCCATGCGGCCATTCACCGTGCCCCACCCTGTGACCACGCCATCCCCTGCCGGACGGTCCGCCTCCATCCCGAAATCAACACAGCGGTGGGCCACGAACATGTCGAACTCCTCGAAACTGCCCTCATCCAGCAGCAGCTCGATCCGTTCGCGCGCGGTCAGCTTGCCCTTGGCGTGCTGCGCGTCAATGCGGTGCTGACCGCCACCCAGACGGGCCACCTCGCGGCGTGTCTCCAACTGCTGCAGGATGTCCTTCATGGTCGTCTCCCCCCGATATTGTTGCGCACCATAGACGCGTAGAGGCTTGCGGCAAAGCGGATTTGAGTAAATTTGCAAATTATTGGCAGATGGTGAACTGCTAATTGCAAATTAGCAAATAATTGGCCCTTGCCCCTGCCCCGCGCTATGCGGTGCCACCCCAAACCAAGGTGCCTCATGCCGCAGCTATCCATCCCCGTCACCACCATCGGCCTGCTTCTGGCCTCCAACATCTTCATGACCTTCGCGTGGTACGGCCACCTGAAATAAAAATCCACCGCCCTGATCACCGTCATTCTGATCAGCTGGGGCATCGCATTCTTCGAATATATCCTGATGGTCCCCGCCAACCGCATCGGCCACGCTCACTACTCGGGCGCAGAGTTGAAGACCATCCAAGAGGTGATCACCTTATCGGTTTTCGCCGTTTTTTCCGTACTTTACCTGAAAGAGCCGCTGGACTGGAACCACGCCCTTGGCTTCAGCTTCATCGGTCTCGGCGCGTTCTTCATCTTTCACAAGTGGTAGCGCATCTGGACACTCTGCCGTCACAGGCGTAGCCCTGTTTCATGCCCCAAAACCCAAGCCAATTCCTGAACCGCACGACCCCGCCTCGCATTGTCACATTGATCCTGCTTGCGGGCCTGTCGGCGCTGACCATGAATATTTTCCTGCCCTCCCTGCCCGGAATGGCGGCGTGGTTTGGCGTGCCTTACGGGCTGATGCAGCTTTCGGTTGCCTTGTATCTGGCGCTGTCGGCCGTGTTGCAAATCATCATCGGTCCGATTTCCGATGCTTATGGCCGCCGTCCGGTGATCCTTGGCGCGCTGGTGCTGTTTTTGCTGGCCACCGTCGGCACACTGATCGCCCCCAATGCCACAATTTTCCTGATTTTCCGGATGGCCCAGGCGGTGATCGCCGCTGGAATGGTGCTGTCCCGAGCCGTGGTGCGCGATATGGTTTCCGACAACGAAGCCGCCTCAATGATCGGCTACGTCACCATGGGGATGAGCGTGGTGCCGATGATTGGCCCGGTGATCGGCGGCATTCTGGACGAGGCTTATGGATGGCAGGCGAATTTCGGGCTGCTGCTGGGGCTGGGTCTGTTGGTGCTGTGGCTGGTCTGGGCCGACCTCGGCGAAACTGCAACGGTGAAGAAACTCAGTTTTGCCAATCAGTTGCGCCAGTATCCGGCGCTTTTGTCATCGCAGCGCTTTTGGGGTTACTCGCTATCAGCCGCCTTCGCCTCTGGCTGTTTTTTCGCCTACCTTGGCGGCGCGCCCTATGTTGGCAATGAAATCTTCGGCCTGAGCTCCAGCCAGATCGGCTTGCTTTTCGCCATCACCGCAGTGGGCTACATGGCCGGAAATTTCATCGCAGGGCGGTTTTCGGTGCGCCTGGGGATGAACCGCATGGTGCTGATTGGCACCTTGGTCACGACCGCCGGGCTTTTGGTTCTGACGCTGATCACGGCTTTGGGCGTGTCGCATCCGGTGGTGTTTTTTGGGCTGACCATCACCATGGGTCTGGGAAACGGCATTGGCCTGCCTTCGGCCAATGCCGGGATCCTGTCGGTGCGTCCCGAACTTGCGGGCACGGCGTCAGGCTTGGGCGGCGCGATCATGATCGGTGGCGGCGCTGGATTGGCGGCACTGGCCGGGGCGATCCTGCCGCCCGGATCGACCGAGCTGCCGCTGATCCTGCTGATGCTGGCCTCCAGCGTCGCGTCTCTGATCGCCATTCTGTTGGTGATCCGCCGTGCGCGCGCCATCGGCATCGCCACTTGACGCCACAACTTTGCAAAGCCTAGCTTGGGTTTGCAAAGGGGGCGCTGATGGCCATTCAGAAACTTTACGCCGGGGCCAAACTGCGCGAATTGCGCGGGCGGCTGACCCTGACCCAACGCGCCTTTGCCGACAAGCTGGGGGTGTCGCTGCCCTATCTGAACCAGATGGAGAACAACCATCGCCCGGTGTCCGCCACTGTCGTTCTGGCTCTGGCACAGGAATTCGGACTGGACGTGACCGAGTTGAACGCCGGCGAAGGCGAGCGGCTGGTGTCGGACATGCGCGAGGCCCTCGCCGATCCGGTGTTTGCCAAAGCCACCCCGCCCTTGGCCGATCTGCGCCTTGCCGCCTCCAACGCACCCGCCTTGGCCCGCGCCTTTCTCGATCTGCACCGCGCCTACCGCCAAAGCCATGAGCGGCTGGCATCCCTGGACGAGGCTTTGGGCCGTGAAGACGCCACTTTGCGGGCAAGCCCATGGGATGAGGTGCGCGATTTCTTTCACTATTGCGACAATTACGTCGATGCGGTGGACCGGGCAGCGGAACATTTCATAACCGCCGCAGGCACTGGAAAAGACGCAGCAATCATCGCCACTGAAGCATTGAGGAAGCGCGGCATAGATGTGCAATATTCCGATACTGGGCCGATGCGCGTCTATGATCCGGCCGCGCGCCGTCTGACCTTGTCGGCCCGCGCCGCAACCCCCACCCAGCGCTTTCAACTGCTCTATCAGGTTGCCCTGCAAACCCAGAATGAACTGCTGGAGGCCACGCTAGACCTCGCGCGGTTTCAAACCCCCGAGGCGCGCGATATCGCGAAGATCGGCATGGCGAACTATTTCGCCGGCGCTGCGCTGATGCCTTACCGCGGCTTTCTGGAAGCCGCCCAAAAGACGCGACACGATATCGAGCGGCTGGCCGACCTGTTCGGGGCGTCGTTCGAGCAGGTGGCGCACCGGTTGTCGACCCTGCAACGCCCCGGAGCCAAGGGCATTCCATTTTTCTTTGTCCGAGTCGATCAGGCCGGAACCATCACCAAACGCCACTCTGCCACCCGTCTGCAATTCGCGCGCTTTGGCGGGGCTTGCCCTTTGTGGAACGTGCATCGCGCGTTTGAAACGCCGGGCCATTTCCTGCGCCAGTTGGCCGAAACCCCCGACGGCGTGCGCTATCTGTGCCTGTCACGCGATGTGTCGAAACCCGGCGGTGCCTTCCTTGCCCCGGTGCGGCGCTATGCGATTGGCTTGGGGTGCGAAATCACCCATGCCGCCAATCTGGTTTACTCTGACGGCCTTGATCTGAAGGGCCGCTGCGAGCCGATCGGCATTTCCTGCCGCATCTGTGATCGCCGCGATTGTCATCAAAGGTCGGTGCCGCCATTGGAACGCCGATTGAAAGTTGATCCCGACCGGCGCGGGCTGCTGCCTTATGACATCGCGGACTGAGCGCAGAGCCTCGGCCTTGATATTGATCTCCCCCGGGCGCATTCTGTGCGGGCAAAGGGGGCCTTGCCATGAGATGCCTTGTCGTCATCGCCCATCCGGTGCCGGACAGCCTGTGCCGCGCCCTGACCACGCGAACGGTGGCGGGTCTGATCGCCGCGGGGCATCAGGTTGAAATTGAAGACCTTTATGACAGCGGCTTCGCCCCCGCCCTGACTGCCGCAGAGCGCGACAGCTACTATGCTCCGACCTATGACGGCAGCGACGTGCAGCCGCAGATCGACCGTCTGCTGGCGGCCGAGGCGCTGATCCTGTGTTTTCCGACCTGGTGGTTCGGCTTTCCCGCCATTCTGAAAGGCTGGTTTGACCGGGTTTGGGCCCCCGGCGTCGCTTATGACCACGCCGTTGATCTGGGGCCAATCCGGCCACGCCTGCACAGGTTGCGCCATCTTGTGGCGATCACGACTTTGGGCTCCCCCTGGTGGGTTGACTGGCTGGTGATGCGCCGCCCGGTCCGCCGCATTCTGAAAACCGCATTGCTGCTACCCTGCGCGCCAAAGGCCCGGTTTGACATGCTGTCGCTGTATGCTGCCGAAATTGCAACAGCGGCGCAGATCGACGCCTTTACCGCGCGCATTCTCAGGGCATTGCCACCCGGCCCAAAGGTTTTCGCCAAACCTGTGGCCCATCCCGCGCCGCCCCGGACGTGATCCGGGGCCTCATGGTCATAGGGTGAGGCCCCAGATTAGGTCCGGGGCGGCGCGGATCGGGTGGCACCTCAGGCCCCGTCAGCGCTGACTTTGGCGCCAATTGCCATTCACCACCGGCTGCAGGTTCGATTTCGGCAGCGGCACCCGGCCCAGAATGTGATCCGCGGCCTTCTCGCCGGTCATGATCGACGGGCCGTTCAGGTTGCCATTGGTCACCTGCGGGAAAATCGAACTGTCCGCCACCCGCAGCCCCGCCACCCCGATCACCCGGCATTCCGGGTCCACCACCGCCAATGGATCATCCGCCCGCCCCATCCGGCAGGTGCCGCAGGGATGGTAGGCGCTTTCGACGTGTTCTTTCAGGAAAGCATCCAACTGAGCATCGGTGTGCAGATCCATTCCCGGCTGAATTTCACGTTTGACAAAGGGCCGCATCGCCTCTTGCCCAAACACCTCACGCGTCAGCCGGATGCAGCGGCGGAACTCGTCCCAGTCATCGGGATGCGACATGTAATTGAACTGTATGCGCGGCGCGGCCATCGGATCGGCCGACCGCAAACTGACTGCGCCGCGCGATTTGCTGCGCATCGGTCCCACATGCACCTGGAAGCCATGCCCGCCCGCCGCCGCCTTGCCGTCGTAACGCACGGCGATGGGCAGGAAATGATACTCGATATCGGGATAGTCGATCCCCGCGCGCGAACGGATGAAAGCGCAGGCCTCAAATTGATTGGACGCGCCCAGCCCGGTCTTGGTGAACAACCACTGCGCGCCGATCGCGGCCTTGCCCAATAGATTCCAGTATTTATAAAGTGTTACGGGTTGAGCCGCCTGATACTGCATGTAAATTTCCAGATGATCCTGCAGGTTCGCCCCCACGCCAGGACGGTCTGCCACCACTTCGATCCCATGGCTGCGCAACTGCGCTGCATCGCCAATCCCCGACAGCATCAGCAGTTTGGGCGAGTTGATGGAGGATGCCGCGATGATCACTTCGGCCTGTGCCCGGATCACTTCGATCTGACCGCCGCGCAGCACCTCCACTCCCACCGCGCGGCCGTTTTCGATCACCACCTTGCGGGCGAAGGCGCGCAACAGGTCAACATTGCCGCGCTTTTGCGCCGGGCGCAGATAGGCGTTGGCGGCGGACCAACGCCGACCCTTCCAGATCGTGGCCTCCATCGCGCCAAATCCCTCTTGCGCAGCACCATTGTAATCGTCGGTCACCCCGTACCCTGCCTGTCGCCCGGCCTGAATGAAGGCGTTGAACAAAGGGTTCTTGCGCGGCCCCCGGGTGATGTGCAGCGGGCCATCCGTGCCGCGATAGGCGCCGTCGCCGCCCGGGCTTGCATCTCCATCGCCGTGCCAATGCTCCAGCCGCTGAAAATATGGCAACACATCGGCATAGGACCAACCCTGCGCGCCCATTTCCTCCCATGTGTCAAAGTCGCGGGCGTGGCCACGCACATAGACCATGCCATTGATGGACGAAGACCCGCCAACCACCTTGCCGCGCGGGGTGGCCAAAACCCGTCCGCCCAGATGCGGTTCGGGATCGCTGGCAAAGCCCCAGTCGTATATCCCCATGTTCATCGGATAGGACAAAGCGGCGGGCATCTGAATGAACGGCCCGATATCGGTGCCGCCCTGCTCGATCACCACAACCTTTTTGCCCGCCTCGCCCAACCGGTAGGCGATGGCCGCCCCCGCAGAGCCCGACCCGATGATCACATAATCTGCCGTCATATTCCCCACAGCCCGCCAAGGCGGGCCCTTTTGTTAAATCTATTCAGTCAGTAAGGTGCGTCTACCGGTCCCATGCCGACATAAACCGATTTCACCTGCGTGTAGTGCGTCACCGCCGCATGGCCGTTTTCGCGCCCGACGCCAGACGATTTCACGCCGCCAAACGGCGCCTCCACCGGCGTCAGGTTATAGGCGTTGATCCAGCAGGTGCCGGCCTGCAGCGCCGCAATCACCCGGTGCGCGCGGGTCAGATCGGCGGTGAACACGCCCGCCGCCAAACCAAATTCGGTGGCATTGGCCCGCGCAACCGCCTCATCTTCCGTGTTGAAATCCAGCACCGCCATCACCGGGCCGAACACCTCTTCGCGGGCGATAGTCATGTCATCGGTCACATCGGCAAAGACGGTTGGATGCACGTAACAGCCCTGACCGGTGCCGCCACAGATCAGTGTCGCGCCCTCTGCCCGTGCCGTGGCGATATAGCCCATCACCTTTGCGTGCTGTGCCTGCGATACCAATGGCCCCATTTGCGTGGCCTCGTCCAGTGGATCGCCCATCACAATCGCCGCCGAGCGTTTGGCCAACCGCTGCAAGAACCGCGCCTTGATGCCTTTTTGCACGAAAACCCGCGTGCCATTGCTGCACACCTGACCTGCGGAATAGAAATTCCCCAGCATGGCAGCCCCCACGGCATCCTCGACCGAGGCATCGTCAAACACCAGAATCGGGGATTTGCCGCCCAATTCCATCGTCACATGGCGCACCCCCGCCGCTGCCAGCGCATAGACCTTCTGACCTGTCGCCACCGATCCGGTCAGCGACACCTTGGCCACGCGGGCATCCGTCACCAGCGCCGCACCCACCGTCCCGCGCCCCTGCACCACGTTGAACAGTCCCGCAGGCAGCCCTGCCTCGACAAGAATCTCCGCCAATTTCAACGCGCCCAAGGGGGTGACTTCGGATGGTTTGAACACCATCGCATTGCCCAAAGCCAAAGCGGGCGCAGATTTCCAGCAGGCGATCTGGCTGGGGTAATTCCACGCGCCGATGCCGACGCAGACGCCCAATGCTTCGCGGATCGTGTACACGAAATCGCGGCCCAAAGGGATGGTTTCGCCCACGACGGTTGGGGCCAGCCCGGCGAAATATTCAAGTGCATCAGCACCTGATGGCCAATCGGCGACAAGGGTTTCCTGCAACGGCTTGCCGGTGTCCAGCGTTTCCAGCCGCGCCAGTTCCGGGTTGCGCTCTCGGATCAGATCGGCGGCGCGACGCAGGATGCGGGAACGTTCAATCGGTCGCATCGCAGCCCAAGCGGCTTGCGCCCCTGTGGCCGATGCCAATGCGGCCTCAATCACCGCCGCCGTCGCCTCATGCAGACGTGCGATCACAGCACCCGTGGCGGGATAGATCACCTCGATCAGCGCCCCCGCCGTGTCCTCGAGATAGACGCCATTCACAAAATGGCTGGCCTTTGGCTGCGCGATCATGCGTGGCCCCTTTGCAATTGCGAATTCAGATAGCCCAACGCCGTGGCCACCGCAGCGGGGCCGTCGGGCGGGCCGGACTTCAGCACCTCACGCAAGTAAAGCCCGTCGATCAGCGCGCCCAAACCATTGGCCACTGTGTCCGCCCGTTCCCCCGCCAAAGGCCGCAGCCCCGCCAACAGGTTTGAGCGCAACCGCCTTTGATAGACCGCCAGCAATCGTTTCGCTTCGGGCACCGACTGCGCCAGCACCCAAAAATTCAGCCACGCCCCCACTGCTTCACGCCGAAAGTTGGCCGCACTGAAACTGGCGGCCAGAACCGCATGCAGCCGCGCTTCTGGCCCCAGCGCCAAGGCCAAAGCCCCGCGCACCTCGGCCCCGTACAGCGTCAGGATATGGCGCATCGCGGCCAGAAACATCTCTTCCTTGGACCCAAAATAGTGATGCGCCAAAGCGCTGGACATGCCTGCGCGTTTGGCGATCTGGCTGACCGTCACATCCAGCGATCCTGCCCGGCCAATCTCCACAATCGTGGCTTTGACGAGCGCGGCCTTTCGGATAGGCTCCATTCCAAGCTTTGGCATGTTGTCCGCCTGCGATAAAAATGCTTGCAATGGGCAGCTAGCTTGAAGTTTATTGACTCGTCAATCAACAAAAAACGGAAGTGTTCAATGGTCACCAAATCCACCCTGCTCGCCACCGTTGTGGCCTTCGCCTTTACAGGCACCGCGCATGCAGAAGGCTGCGACAAGATCATCTTCTCGGATGTTGGCTGGACCGACATCACCGCCACCACCGCCGCGACGTCGCTGGTGGCAGAGGCCTTGGGATACGAGACTGAAACCAAGCTGTTGGCGGTTCCGGTGACCTATACCGGCCTCGCCGAAGGCGACATTGATGTGTTCCTTGGCAACTGGATGCCCACGATGGAGGCGGACCTCGCCCCCTACCGCGACGCCAAGACCGTGGACACCGTGCGCACCAATCTGGAAGGCGCCAAGTACACCCTGGCCACGAATGAGGCTGGTGCCGCGCTTGGTATCAAGGATTTCAAGGACATCGCCGCCCACAAGGACGCGCTGGAAGGCCAGATCTACGGCATCGAGCCGGGCAATGACGGCAACCGTCTGATCATGGACATGATCGCAAGCGGCCCCTTCGGTCTGGACGGGTTCGAGATCGTCGAGTCCTCAGAGCAGGGCATGCTGGCCGAAGTCGCCAACAAATCGGGCGAGCAAAAGCCGATCATCTTCCTCGGCTGGGAACCCCATCCGATGAACGCCAACTTCAAGATGACCTATTTGACCGGCGGCGATGACTATTTCGGCCCCAACCTTGGCGGTGCTGTGGTCGACACCAACACCCGCGCAGGCTATGTCGACGAATGCCCGAACACCGGCAAACTGCTGCAAAACCTGTCTTTCACGCTGGCCATGGAAAACGAGATCATGGGCGCGATCCTGAACGACGGCGCCGATCCGAGGGACGCCGCGAAAAAGTGGCTGGCCGCCAATCCCGCGGCCTGGGAGCCATGGCTGGACGGTGTCACCACCAAGGACGGCGGCGACGCCAAAGCGGCGGTGACTGCAGCGCTGCAATAAGAGTGCAAGGCCCCGGCGCGTTTCCGGGGCCTTTTTCTTCCAAAGATGTGGGGTTTCATGGACTGGCTGACTGACGCAAAACTGCCTGTGGGCAAAGTGGCCAAAGCCATTTTCGATTGGATCAAGATCAACCTCGACGCCTTCTTTGACAGCTTCAAGGATGTCATGGAATGGATCATCGAAACCACGCTGTGGCTGATCCAATACCCGCATCCATTGATTGTCGTCGCGCTGTTTGTCGGGCTGACCTGGGCCATTCAGCGCAACTGGCGGCCTTGCGCGATTGTCGGCTTCGGCTTTCTCTACATCATCAACCAGGGCTATTGGGAGGCGACGACCGAAACGCTGGTCCTCGTGCTTTATTCCTGCATGATCTGCATGTTGATCGGGGTGCCCATCGGCATCGCCGCCGCCCACCGCCCCAAACTCTACGGCGTGATGCAGCCGGTTCTGGATCTGATGCAAACCCTGCCAACGCCGGTTTACCTGATCCCTTTCGTGGTGCTGTTCGGCCTTGGCATGGTGCCGGGCCTTCTGGCCACGATCATTTTCGTGGTCCCGGCCTCAATCCGCATGACGCAACTTGGCGTGGCCTCTACCCCCACGGCGCTGCTCGAGGCCGCAACCGCCTTTGGCGCAAAACCGCATCAGGTGCTGTTCAAGGTGGAATTGCCCTATGCATTCCCCCAGATCATGGCCGGGCTGAACCAGACCATCATGCTGTCGCTGTCGATGGTGGTGATCGCGGCCTGGGTCGGGGCCAACGGCCTTGGCATCCCGGTGGTGCGCGCCCTGAACACCGTGCGCGCCGATCTGGGGTTTGAGGCCGGGTCGGTGATCGTGGTGTTGGCCATCCTGTTGGACCGTATGTTGAGGGTGACGCGCAAATGACCAA
Source organism: Paracoccaceae bacterium (assembly GCA_031428215.1). Classification (GTDB taxonomy): domain Bacteria; phylum Pseudomonadota; class Alphaproteobacteria; order Rhodobacterales; family Rhodobacteraceae; genus Cypionkella. The sequence goes on along the minus strand of JANPOY010000157.1, from coordinate 70,960 downwards.
TGCAGTTGAGTTTGACCGCGTGTCCATCGTCTTTGGCGACCGTCCAGACCGCGCCCTGCCTCTGATGGATCAGGGCATGTCGCGTGGCGATATTCAATCCCAGACGGGCCAGATCTTGGGCGTGCATGATTGCAGCCTGTCGGTGGCCGAGGGTGAGATTCTGGTGCTGATGGGCCTTTCGGGTTCCGGAAAGTCCACCCTGCTGCGCGGCGTCAACGCCCTGAACCCAGTCGTGCGCGGCGAGGTGCGGGTGGCCAATGGCGGCCAGATGGTCTCGGTGACCAAGGCCAGCCCAGAGGTCTTGCGCAAGCTGCGCCTCTCAAAGATAGCCATGGTCTTTCAACAGTTTGGCCTGCTGCCTTGGCGCACGGTGCGTGAAAATGTCGGGCTGGGTCTGGAATTGGCCGGCCAAACGCCCGACCAACGCCGCGCCAAAGTCGATCAGCAACTGGCACTTGTGAACCTGTCGCAATGGGCCGAACGCCGGGTGGGTGAACTTTCGGGCGGCATGCAACAGCGCGTCGGCCTCGCCCGCGCCTTTGTGACCGATGCCCCCATCCTTCTGATGGATGAACCGTTTTCGGCGCTCGATCCGCTGATCCGCGCCCGCCTTCAGGATGAGCTTCTCGACCTGCAAGCCAAGCTGAAACGAACGATCATTTTCGTGTCCCACGATCTGGATGAGGCCTTCAAACTGGGCAACCGCATCGCCCTGATGGAGGGTGGTCGCATCGTGCAGATCGGCACCGCGCGCGAAATCATCGCCAACCCGGTCAGCGATTACGTCGCCGATTTCGTCGCCCACATGAACCCCTTGGGCGTGTTGACCGCGCGCGATGTGATGCAGCCGGGCAGGTGTGACGGCGCAGATGTCGATTGCGACACGCCGGTCAAGGCGGTGATGCAACGTTTGACAGGCAGCGAAACCGAACTGACCGTCACCGAACGGGGCCTGCCCATCGGTGTCATTCGGGCGGCGGGCTTGATGGCAAAATTGATCAACCCGCGCAGCTGAGCCGTTGCAATTTATCTAAAATTTGCTTTCATCTTGGCACTAATATCCCATGGGGGCGCTTTGGCGCTGCGCCAATGCGGTGGGGGCGTGAAGCCCTTTTGCCGCCCCGTCCGGATTGCGGCTTGATCAGGCCCGCGCCTATCAGGGCTATTCCGCTGCTTTTTTCGCAGCGGCCTTTTTGACCGCAGGTTTCTTGGCAACAGGCTTTTTCACGACAGCCGCTTTCACCACAGTCTTGGCAGCCTCGGTTTTGGTCACTGTCGCCTTGGCCGGCGCTTTCTTGGCCGCAGCCTTCTTGACCGGGGCCTTCTTCCCCGACTTTCCTGCCTTTTCGGCAATCAAAGCCACCGCTTCTGCCAAGGTCACCGCCTCGGGCGTGATCTCTTTCGGCAGCGTCGCGTTGACCTTGGCCCATTTGATATAGGGGCCATACTTGCCCGGCATCACCTGAATTGGGCCACCATCGGGATGCTCGCCCAAGTCGCGCAGCGGTTCTGCCACAGGCCCACCCCGTCGCCCGGCGGCCTTTTGCGCCAGCACTTCGACAGCCCGGTTCATGCCGATGGTAAAGACGTCCTCAACATCGGGAATATTGGCGTAAACGGCCCCATGCTTGACATAGGGTCCAAAACGGCCGATCGCAGATTCGATCATCACCCCATCCTCGGGGTGTGGTCCGATCTGGCGCGGCAAGGACAAAAGTTCAATTGCCCGCTCCAACGTCAGACTGCTGGAGTCCCAACCCTTGGGCAGACTGCCACGCGGCGGTTTCGGGTTCTCGGCCGTCGCTTCGCCTTTTTGCACATAGGGGCCAAACCGCCCGGCGCGCAGGCTGATTTCCACGCCCTCGGCATCGACGCCCAGCACACGTCCATCAACCGAACCGCCCTCTTCACCCGAAATCGGACGGGTGTAGCGGCATTCGGGATAGTTGCCACAACCGATGAATGCCCCGCCAGAGCGCGAGGTTTTCAAATGCAACCGCCCGGTGCCGCAGGATGTGCAAACGCGCGGATCTGACCCATCTGCGCGCAGCGGATAAAGATGTGGCGACAGGAAATCATCAATCTTTTCCAACACTTCGCCAATGCGCAAATCGGCAGTTTCGGCAATTGCCGCCGAGAAATCCCGCCAGAACCGCGCCAAAACTTCCTTGTAATCCCGTTCACCGTTGGAGACATCATCCAGTTGCGACTCAAGATCAGCGGTGAAATCATATTCCACGTACCGCCGGAAAAAGTTGGTCAAAAACGCCGTGACCAGCCGCCCCTTGTCCTCGGGAAACAGCCGGTTCTTGTCTTTGCGCACATATTCACGGTCCACAATCGTGGTCAGAACACTGGCATAGGTCGAAGGTCGCCCGATGCCCAATTCCTCCATCCGCTTGACCAAAGTTGCCTCGGTATACCGCGGCGGTGGCTGGGTGTGGCTTTGGCTGGCCAGCACCGCACCATCCGCGCTGATCACGGCCGAGGACAGGCGGCGTGCGGCCTTTGCCTCGATCACCTCATCGCGGCTGACGGCCTCGGCATGTTTGCCGAACGCCGCCTCGAACCCACCCTTGCGCGGCAGGGCGGCTTCACCCTGCATGATTTGCGGCAGGCGGCCATCGTCTTCGTCCTCGTCGTCGCGGCCTTCCTCGTAGACTTTCAGAAATCCGTCAAACAGCACCACTTGCCCAGTCGCGCGCAAACCGACCTGACCGTCGGGAGATGCAATATCCACCGTGGTGCGCTCCAGCCGGGCAGCGGCCATCTGGCTGGCAATGGTGCGTTTCCAGATCAATTCGTACAGTTTGCGCTGATCGGCTTCGGTCAGGCGCAGATCATCCGGGGCGGCGGCCATGTCGGTCGGACGGATGCATTCATGCGCCTCTTGTGCGTTCTTGGCCTTGTTCTTGTAGATGCGCGGAGCGTCCGGCACATAGGCCGCGCCAAAGCGTCGTTTGATCTCGTCGCGCGCTTCGGTCACCGCCTCGGGCGCCATGTCAATGCCGTCGGTCCGCATGTAGGTGATGTGTCCGGCCTCATAAAGCCGCTGCGCCGCTGACATGCACACCTTGGCGCCCATGCCGAATTTGCGACTGGCCTCTTGCTGCAGGGTCGATGTCATGAAGGGGGCAGACGGGTTGCGCGCGGCGGGCTTGGACTCAACCGAAGCCACCGTCAATGTGCGCGAAGTGACAGCCTGCACCGCCAATTCGGCCGCAGCCACGGTCGGAATGTCAAATTTGTCCAAACGCTTGCCGCCCAGCGTGGTCAGCCGCGCCTCAAAGTCCTGGCCGCGCGGGGTGGTCAACAATGCCGCCACCGACCAGAATTCGCGGGCGCGAAACGCCTCGACCTCCATCTCGCGTTCCACGATCAAACGCAGGCACACCGATTGCACCCGGCCCGCCGAACGCGATCCCGGCAATTTGCGCCACAGCACCGGCGACAAAGTAAAGCCCACCAGATAATCCAGCGCGCGGCGGGCCAGATAGGCATCAACCAAAGGCTGATCCACCTGACGCGGGTTTTTCATCGCTTCGGTCACTGCGGCTTTGGTAATGGCGTTAAAGGTCACGCGGCTGACCTTTTTGCCCTTCTTCAGGGTGCTGGCCAGCGCCTCTTGCAGGTGCCAGGATATCGCCTCACCTTCGCGATCCGGGTCGGTTGCAAGGATCAGTTCGTCATCGGTTTTCAGCGCGTCGACAATGGCACGGATGTGTTTTTTGCTGTCCGCCGCCACCTCCCACAGCATACCGAATCCGTTCTCGGTATCAACCGAACCATCTTTTGCCGGCAAATCCCGCACATGGCCGTAAGAGGCGAGAACCACATAGTTTGGTCCCAGATACTTGTTGATTGTCTTGGCCTTAGCGGGAGATTCGACGACAACGACTGGCATGAAATTTCCCTGTAATACGGACGTCTGGCGCGGCTATGGATGGGGCCGCACCATGTGGGGCAAGGGGGTGGAATGTCAACCGGGGCTTCGAAGCATGGTGTAAAGTCCGCCCGGCGCTTTCTTTCGCAGTGTTCCGATAGCTGCGCCGGAGGCTCTGACCATCCAGTCAGTCAGGCATGCGCCCCACTGCGCCAAAATCCGACTTCAAGGATTGTCGCATTTTTTCCTTCACACGAATATCTGGCCCGGCCTCAATCCAGCCGCGACAACAACCCGCCCGATTGCCGCAAAATACGCCCTTCCAGCTCCAGTGTCATCAATGCCGGGGCCAGCGTCGAGGGTGGCAGCGCCAGATCGCGGATCAGTTGATCTTCGGCCAGCGGGCTGGGGCCAAGGCGGGCCAAAATCTGGCTGTGAACTGCCGCCATATCGGAAAGTCCCCGACGTAGCGGCACCGGACCAGGAAGCGGATCGGGCAGAGGTTCTGGCATGTATGCGGGTGCTGTCCCTGACACCACCGCCACCCCATGGACCCCCACCGCCTCAAGCACATCCTGCGGGCCGCGCACCAGAGTTGCGCCATCTCTGATCAGCATGTTGCAGCCGGCGGCGCGGGCGTCAAACGGGTGTCCCGGCACCGCCAGCACTTCGCGCCCCTGATCCAGCGCATTTCTTGCGGTGATCAGACTGCCCGAGCGCACGGCGGCTTCCACCACCACCACCGCGCGGGAAAGCCCGGATACAATGCGGTTGCGCTGCGGGAAATGCCGCACCTGCGGGACCATGCCCATCGGCTGTTCTGAAACAAGGCAGCCGCGCGCCGCGATCTTGGCGGCGAGATCGGCATTTTCCTCGGGGTAGATCACATCGACGCCCCCCGCCTGAACCGCCACGGTGCCGGTGTCCAGCGCGCCCGCATGCGCCTCGGCATCAATGCCGCGTGCAAGGCCGGACACCACCACCTGCCCCGCCGCCGCCAGGCCTTCGGCCAGCCGCCTGGTCATGCGCAAGCCCAACGAAGACGCATTGCGCGCGCCCACCATCGCCACCATCGGCCGCGCCAACAGATCTACATTGCCCTGCGCCCACAGAACCGGCGGCGCGTCGGGCAAATCCAGCAGGGCGCCCGGATAGCCCGCCTGCCCCCAAAGCAGCAGCCGCGCACCCGCGACCCGGCCTTGGGCCAACTCGTGCCGCACCACCTCAAGCGGGCAACAGCTGTAGCTGTGCACACCTGCCGCTTCTGCGATGCCAGGCAGCGCGTTCAGCGCCGCTTCAACCCCGCCATGTTCGGCGACCAGCCGATGAAACGTCACCGGCCCCACCCGGCGCGACCGGATCAGGCACAGCCACAGCAGCGGATCTTCCGCCAGTCCACCCGAATCTTTTGCCAAAGCCATCCGCCTTGCCCCTTGCGCTGTTCACAGTCTGGCGCAGCAAGGTTAACAAGCCATGAATCGCTGCCGCGCCAAACCGTCTGCGATGCCGATCTGGCCTGATATGACCATCATTCTGGACTTATCGAAACCCGCACTGGCCCAATTGAACCGGGGGCTAATCTTTGATCAAATGCGACAAGAACATCGCCCCAGGGGCGCAGGAGGATTGCCATGAAAAATGCCGAAATAGCGCGCCGCCGCGACGAGAACATCTCACGCGGGATCGGGGTGCAGACCCAGATCTACGTCGACCGTGCCGTCAATTCCGAAGTCTGGGACATTGAGGGCAACCGCTATATCGACTTCGCTGCCGGCATCGCCGTGGTCAACACCGGCCATTGCCACCCCCGCGTGATGGAGGCGGTGACGCAGCAGTTGTCGAAATTCACCCACACCTGCCATCAGGTCCTGCCTTATGAGAATTACGTGCGGCTGGCGGAACGGCTGAACGCCTTGGTTCCGGGTGAGTGGCCGAAAAAGACCGTCTTTGTGACCACCGGTGCCGAAGCCGTTGAAAACGCAGTGAAAGTCGCGCGCATCGCCACCGGGCGCAACGCGATCATCGCCTTTGGCGGGGCTTTTCATGGCCGCACCCTTTTGGGCATGTCGCTGACCGGCAAGGTCGATCCCTACAAAAAAGGTTTCGGCGCGATGATGCCGGATGTCTTCCACGTGCCCTTCCCGCAGGAAATCCACAACATCACCACCGATGATGCGATGGCAGGCATCACCAAGCTGTTCAAGGCCGATCTGGACCCCACCCGCGTCGCCGCGATCATCTTTGAACCGGTGCAGGGCGAGGGTGGCTTTTACCCCGCGCCCAAGGAACTGGTGCGCGCCATCCGCAAGCTCTGCGATGACCATGGCATCGTGATGATTGCGGACGAGGTGCAGACCGGCTTTGCTCGCACTGGCACCATGTTCGCCATGGAAGGCTACGGCATCGCCGCCGACATCACCTCCATGGCCAAGGGTCTGGCCGGTGGCCTGCCGCTGGCGGCATTGACGGGCAAAGCCAGCCTGATGGACGCGGCACATCCCGGCGGTCTGGGCGGCACCTATGGCGGCAACCCCTTGGGCATTGCCGCGGCCAACGCCGTGCTGGACGTGATCGAGGATGAGGCGCTGTGCGCGCGCGCCAATGAGTTGGGCGGCCGTCTGAAACAGCGGCTGGAGGCGATCCGCTCGGTCACCCCTGAAATCGTCGATATCCGGGGCCCGGGCTTTATGGTCGCGGTCGAATTTGCCAATCCGGCCAACCATGAACCCGACGCAGGTTTCACCACCCGCGTCCGGCTTGAGGCGCAAAAGCGCGGGCTGATCCTGCTGACCTGTGGCGTCTACGGCAACGTCGTGCGCTTTTTGGCCCCCATCACCATCCCCGATGCCCATTTCGCCGAAGCGATGGATATTCTGGAGGCGGCAGTGGCTGCGGCCCGTCAAGCCTGAACCGGCCAGCACAATCATGAAAACAGACCAGAGCAACACCGCTATGGTCTGTTTTTTTCGGGTTCGGATAGGTGCAAAGGCCTACGGACCCAGATTTTCCATCACCCGCCTGGCGGCTGCAGTAATCGGTTCAATCGTGTCACCCAGAATCTGGTTGCGGTCAAACCGCGCCAGATCGCGAGCGATGGCCTGGCGCAGGGCTTCGCCGAAGGCCATGCGCAATTCGGTGCCGATGTTGAATTTGCAAACGGTGGTCTGACGCGCCAGTTGTCGGCGCAGTGACGGGTGCAAGCCCGAGCCGCCATGCAGCACCAAAGGCAGACCGGGGGCTGCGACCGCTATTGCCAGCAATCTCTGCAGATCAACATTCGCGCCCGGTGTCGTCATCAGATGGCTGTTGCCAACCGAAACCGCCAGCGCGTCAACCCGGGTTTCGCGCACAAACTGCGCCACCTCGTCCGGGTCAGTGCCCAGCGATTGCGCGCCGCCATGGTAGCCCACATAGCCCAGCTCTGCCTCGACCGAGACCCCCTGACGATGGGCCGCGGCCACGATCGCTCGCGTCTGGGCAATGTTTTCCGCCAACGGCAAGGCAGAGCCGTCAAACATCACCGAGGTAAAGCCACAGTCTATCGCCGCCTGGCAAATTTCAGCGCTGTCGCCGTGATCCAGATGCGCCACCACCGGCACTTTGGCATTGTCTGCAAGGCTGCGAAACATCGCGCCCAGCACTGGCAGCGGGGTGTGGGCGCGGCAACCCGGCCCCGCCTGCAAGATCACCGGGCGGTCCAGCGACTCGGCCGCGCGCACATAGGCCACCGCATCTTCCCAGCCCAAAACCACCAGCCCGGCCACGGCGGTGCCGTCGGTCAGGCAGGGTCCAAGCACCTGGGAAAGGGTGGCGCGGGTCATTTGAACTTGGCGATCATGTCTTTGATCCCTGGAATGGTTTCGATCTGATTGGCGTGGCTGGGTTGAAAATATTGCACCAGCGAGCGCTGGGTTTCTCCGGCCAGAATGGTGAAATAATACATCTCATAGCCGGGCAAGACGCAGCACGGATGGTAGCCTTTGTCGATCACCACGGTGGATCCATCGACGATGTGATAGGCATCGCCCGCTATCCCATCCGCGCGCTGCAACATCTGCAGGCCGGAACCATGCGCGGGGTTGAAGCGGAAATTATAGGCCTCGTCGTGATGTGTCTCATCCGGCAATCGGTTGGTGTCGTGTTTGTGGCTGGGAAAGCCTGACCAGCCACCCGCGCCCACCGTGTAAAGTTCGGACACCAACAACCGGCCCACACGGCCATGATATTTGGCACCCAGAATGTGCTTTATCTTGCGGTGGGTCTTGGTGTCATCCGACCCATATTGCACCGGGTCGATATCGGCGGCACGCACCGCAAAGGCTGGCAGGGTCTGATCAAACAGCGCACCAGCCACAAAGACTTCGGCATGATCGGACTGACAGGTGATGGTGGCGGCGGCCCCGGTCGGGATATAAACCCCCTCGGGCTCACCATCCCAGACAGTCAGCCGCCGGGTGCCGATGCCGGCAAAAATCTGGCCCGTGGTTTGCACATCAACCGTGCCAGTGGCGGGCACGATGCAGGTTTCATAACCCGGCACGGTGGATACATGGCTTTGGCCCCGTTGCAGTTTCACGATGTTGAAATAGACCAAAGGCACCAGCGGGTGAGCCGCGTCGATGATCGCCTGATTTTGATTGTCATAAGGAGCAATGTGCATTGGTGACCTGTGGGTTTGGGGGTCAGAAACCAGCCATGAAGTGATCAAGCGTCGCGGTATCGGGCGAGGCGGGGGCGCAACCGATGCCCGCCACGATGAGGGCCGCCGTGGCCGCACCGCGTCGGACCGCGTTTTCCAGACTGTGCCCGGCGGCAAGCCCCGCCAGTAACCCGCCCATAAATCCGTCACCCGCGCCCATTGGCTTCAGCGCCGCGACCGCAAAGATACCGCTGGCAAAACTGTGATCCGGGGTGAAGGTGACCGAGCCCAGACTGCCCCGCTTGTACACGCTGAAAACGGCTCTGCCCTGCGTCAAGGACTGGGCGAGATTCTGGCCCTTGTCATAGCCCCCGGCCAAAAGCCCGAATTCGTCGTCATTGCCGATGATGATATCGGCAATCTGTGCGGCTTTCAGGCTGATCTGCGCCGCCTCGGCCTGCGATGCCCATGAATAGGCGCGGTGATCGACGTCCAGAACGACCAGTGCCCCCGCCGCCCGCGCCGCTGCCATGGCCGCAAAACTGGCCCCGCGCGACGGCTCGCAGGCCAGTGCGGTGCCGGTGACCACAAGCGCCGCCACATCTGCGAAATTCACCGCCGCCACATCGCCCGGGTCCAACGCGAAATCAGCGGCCCCGTTGCGGTACAGCACCGCCTGGCAATCGGTGGCGATGGTTTCCACCACCGCCAGAGAGTTGCGCGCCTCGCCCCCGGTGGGCCGCACATGGCTGGTGTCGACGCCGTATCGAGTGAGTTCCGCCACGCAATAGCGCCCGACGGCATCATCAGACACCCGGGACAACAAGCTGGCCTGCGCGCCCTGTCGCGCCAATGCCACCGCGATGTTGCCCGCAGACCCACCGATGGCTGCGGTGAACCGCTGCGCGGCCTCAATCCTGGTGCCCGGCGGGTCGGCATAAAGATCCATCCCGACACGGCCCAGCACCACAAAACGGTTCAGCCGCAGTCGCTGGCCAAAGCCGGGCATCACAGCCCCGTCCTTTGTTTGGCACGTCCCGCTTCTTGTGTGGCGCGGGCCACATCAACGGCCATGCGGGTGCTTTTTTCGGGCAAGCCCACCTCCCACCAGGCGTGGCCCTGTTCGGTCCAGCCGTCATGCGGATCGACCCGCATCACGATGACGCTGGTGCGATCCGCCGCGCGCGCGCGCTCAAAAGCCGCCGCAAAAGCGTCCAGTGTGCCGGCCTCTTCGGCAATCGCGCCCATCGCACGCGCATGAGAGACAAAATCCACCGCAAACGGTGCGGCAATCGTCGGGCAATCGGCAAGCAAGGTGTTGAAACTGGCATTGCCGGTGTTCTTCTGCAGCTTGTTGATCACCGCAAAGCCGCCGTTGTCCAACACAAGGATGATCAGCTTATGGCCCGACAGCACCGATGAATACACATCGGAATTCATCAGCAGATAAGACCCGTCGCCCACAAACACCACCGTCTGCGCCTCGGGCTGGGTTTCGGCCTGAGCGATCCGCGCACCCCAGCCGCCGGCGATTTCATACCCCATGCAGGAAAAGCCAAATTCGACATCCACGGTGCCAATGCCAAGACTGCGCCAGTTCGCGGTGACTTCGGCCGGCAACCCCCCGGCAGCGGTCACGATGCGATCTTGGGCCGTGCAACGGTCGTTCACCACACCGATGGCCTGGGCATAGCTGGGCAAACCGTTGCGCGGGGCCACATTGCGGGCCACATAGGCATTCCAGACGCGGCGTTCGGCCTGCCCTCGCGCCAGCCAAGCCTCTGGTGCGCGATAACCGGCCAAAGCCCGACCCAGATCGGTCAGCCCGGCCTTGGCGTCGCAGACCACCGGCAAGGACAAATGCTTGCACGCGTCATGGCGCGCGGCATTCACGCTGATGATGCGGGCATTGGGGGCGAAGGCCGACCATGACCCGGTGGTGAAATCCTGCAACCGGGTGCCGACTGCCAGAATCACATCCGCCTCGGCGGCCAGGGTGTTGGCACTGTCTGATCCCGTCACCCCGATCGGGCCGATGTTCAGCGGATGATCCCAGACCATATTCGCCCGACCGGCGATGGTTTCGACCACCGGCATGGCGTGACGCTGGGCAAAGTCGATCAGATCGGCGACGGCCCCCGCATACTGCACCCCACCACCTGCGATGATCAGCGGGCGTTTGGCGCTGACCAACAGGGCGGCGGCGTCGCTGATCTCTGCCGGATCGGGCGAGACGCGGCGGATGCGATGTACCCGGCGGGCAAAGAAATCAACCGGATAGTCATAGGCCCAGCCCTGCAGATCTTGCGGCAGGGCCAAAAACGCCGGGCCGCAATCGGCGGGGTCGAGCAAGGTGTTCAACGCGGCGGGCAGGCTGTTCATGATCTGGGCGGGATGACTGATGCGGTCCCAGAACCGGCAAACAGATTTGAACGCATCGGTCACACCCAGCGTCGGGTTGCCGAAATGCTCCAGCTGTTGCAGCACCGGATCGGGCAAGCGGGTGGCAAAATTGTCACCGCACAGCAACAGCATCGGCAACCGGTTGGCATGGGCCAGCGCAGCCGCGGTCAGCAGATTGGCGGTGCCGGGACCGGCCGAGGCCGTGCAAAACATGAATCGCCGCCGCAGCTGTGCCTTGGCATAGCCCGCGGCGGCAAAGCCCATGCTTTGCTCATTCTGGCCACGAAACAGCGGCAACTCATCGCGGGCCGCGTACAAGGCCTCGCCCAGTGACGGCGCGTTGCCATGGCCGAAGATGCCAAACCCACCGGCGCAGACCCGCAACAAGCGCCCATCAATCTGGATGAACTGATTGGCCAGAAAGGCCACGATGGCCTGCGCCACGGTCAAACGCAGCGTCGTCGGATAGGTGGTCTGGTTCGCCATGGGCTGCCTTTTACCGGTTGCTTCGAAATCGGATTGACGATGTCTTGCAACTTACGATATCAATTTTGTAACCGGTTGCAATTACTTTCGAAGGGTCGGACTCATGCGCGAAATTGGCATCGGCATAGTGGGCGGCGGCTATATGGGCAAAGCCCATTCCGTCGCGATGGCAGCGGTCGGGGCGGTGTTTGACACCGCCTTGCGGCCCCGGCTCGAGATGATCTGCGCAACAACGGATGTCAGCGCCGAACGTTATCGCGCAGCTTACGGCTTTGCGCGCGCCACTGCGGATTGGCGCGTGCTGGTGTCCGACCCGCTGGTGCAGGCCGTGGTGATCGCCAGCCCGCAAGACACCCACCGCGCCATTGCCGAAGCGGCCTTCGCGCTTGGCAAGCCGGTGTTTTGCGAAAAGCCGCTGGGCCGGGATCTGGATGACAGCCGCGCGATGGTGGCGGCGGCACAGGCATCTGGCTGCATCAATATGGTCGGGTTCAACTACATCCGCACCCCGGCATCGCAGTTTGCCCGGGCTTTGGTGGCGCGCGGCGAGATTGGCCGGGTGACTTGGTTTCGCGGCGAACACAGCGAAGATTTCGACGCCGATGCCAGCACGCACGCCACTTGGCGCAATTTTGGCGCGGCCAACGGCACCATGGGCGATCTTGCGCCGCACATGATCAATGCCGCATTGGCGCTGATCGGTCCGATTGCGCGCCTGTCTGCCGACATCGCCACGGTCCATCCCAACCGACCCGGCATAGACGGGCGTGCGGCCAATGACGATATCGGCCAGTTCATCTGCCGGTTTGACAACGGTGCGATGGGGCATCTGTCCTTCAGCCGGGTCGCGATGGGTCGCAAGATGGGCTACGCCTATGAAATCACAGGCACAAAGGGGGCCATCCGCTTTGATCAGGAAGATCAGAACGCGCTGTGGCTGTACCGCGCCGATGATGCGCCCGACCTGCGCGGCTATCGCAAGATCCTGACCGGGCCCGCGCATCCGGACTATCTGGCCTTTTGCCAGGGCCCCGGTCATGGCACCGGCTATCAGGATCAGATCATCATCGAGGCCCGCGATTTCCTGCAGGCCATCGCAACCGGTACCGCGATCTGGCCGACCTTCCACGACGGGATGGAGGTCAACCGCGTGGTCGCTGCGGCACATAATTCGGCGGCTTCGGGCGCCTGGGTGAATTTGTAAAGGACCTGGACCATGATCAAGATCGGCAATGCCCCCTGTTCCTGGGGCGTGGAATTTGCGGATGATCCGCGCAACCCGGATTGGCGCCGCGTGCTGTCCGACTGCGCGGGCGCGGGGTACAAGGGGATCGAACTTGGCCCCATCGGCTTTATGCCCGAAGACCCCATCCTTTTGGCCGATGCCTTGGCCGAAAATGACCTGACGCTGATTGGCGGCGTGGTGTTTCGCCCCTTCCATGACCCGGACGCCTGGGCAGAGGTCTGGGACGCGGCCAGCCGCACATGCAAGGCGCTGGTGTCGCATGGCGCGCAGCATCTGGTGCTGATCGACAGCATCTCGCCGCGCCGCGCCCCCACCGCCGGGCGCGCGGATGAGGCCGAACAGATGGCCCCGGCGGAATGGGCACCTTTCGTCGACCGCATCCGGCAGGTGGCGCAGTTGGGGGCGGATCACGGTCTGACGGTGGGCATCCACGCCCATGCCGCGGGCTTCATCGACTTCGAGCCGGAACTGGAACGTTTGTTGTCCGAAGTTGACGACAACCTGCTGAAAATCTGCTTTGACACCGGACATCATTCCTATGCAGGTTATGATCCGGTCGCCTTCATGCGCCGCCACATCGGGCGGATTTCCTACATGCACTTCAAAGACATTGACCCCACCATCAAAGCCCGCGCAGTGGCCGATCGCACCGGGTTCTATGACGCCTGCGGTCAGGGCATTTTCTGCAATCTGGGCACGGGCGATGTGGATTTCGCCAATGTCCGGCAGATCTTGCTGGATGCAGATTTCAGCGGCTGGTGCACGGTGGAACAAGACTGTGATCCGCAGGGCGGCACTTCTCCCATCGACGATGCGCGGACCAACCGGGCATATCTGTCGTCCATCGGTTTTTAACGAAAGGTCTGAAGATGCAAAAATTGAACTGGGGCATGATTGGCGGCGGCGAAGGCAGCCAGATCGGGCCAGCTCACCGTTTGGGCGCGGGCCTCGACGGCTATTTCACCTTTGCGGCGGGGGCCTTGGACCACAATGCGCAGGCGGGACGCGATTATGCACAGCGGCTGGGGATCGCGTCAGACCGCGCCTATGGCGACTGGCGTGAGATGCTGGCAGCAGAGGCGGGGCGCGCTGACCGGGTGGATCTGGTCACCGTCGCCACGCCAAACGCCACCCATTATGAGATTTCCAAGGCGTTCCTGGCCGCCGGGTTCAATGTGCTGTGCGAAAAACCTCTGACCGTGACCGAAGATCAGGCCGAAGATCTGGTGCTGACCGCGCGGAAGGCCGGGGTGATCTGCGCGGTGAATTATGGCTACACCGGATATGCGCTGGTGCGGCACATGAGGGCAATGGTGGCGCGCGGTGATCTGGGACGCGTGCGACTGGTGGTGGCGGAATTTGCCCATGGCCATCACGCCAACGCCGCCGACATGGACAATCCGCGCGTGCGCTGGCGTTATGATCCGGCACAGGCGGGCGTGTCGGCGCAATTCGCTGATTGCGGCATCCATGCGCTGCATATGGCGTCGTTTGTCACCGGGCAAGAGGTGTCCAAACTGTCTGCCGATTTCGCCTCTTGCCTGCCCGCGCGGGTGCTGGAGGATGACGCAATGGTCAACTTCCGCATGGATGGCGGCCCAGACTCGCCTCAGATCGTCGGGCGGCTGTGGACATCATCGGTGGCCATCGGGCGGCAGCACGGGCTGACACTGCAGGTGTTTGGCGAGACGGGGGGCTTGCGCTGGTCGCAGGAACAGCCGAACCAGTTGTTCTACATGCCCTTGGGACAGCGCCTGCAGGTGATAGAGCGCGGCGAAGGCAACCTTTCACCTGAAGCCGACCGCGCCAGCCGGGTGACAGTGGGCCATGCCGAGGGCATGCCGCTGGCCTTTGGCAACATTTACCGCGATCTGGCGGAAACCTTGCTGGCACGCAAGGCCGGGGTCGCTCCCGATCCGGCTGCATCGCACTATCCCAAGGCAGAGGACGGGTTGCGATCCATCGCCGCCATTCACGCCGCTGTGGCTTCGGCAAGTGCCGAGGGCGCCTGGGTGGACGCACGGCCCCGGCTGTTTCGCTAGGGCGGATTGCCATCAATCGGCTGGACCCGATTGATGCCAGCAAGCCCTAGGGCAAAGCACGCAAGGTGCTGCGCTCTACGATGTGGCAAGGAAACAAGCGGACCTCGGGCGGACACCCGGGGTCGGCAAAACTGGACACAATCAGATCAATCGACGACCGCACGATGGCCTCAAAGGGCTGGTGAATGGTGGTCAGTGCGATGTTCGCCCACGCCGCCATCTGCATGTCATTCAATCCGATGATGCCCAGATCGCGCGGCACCTGCAGACCGATCTCTTGCGCCGCCGACAATGCGCCAATCGACAGCACGTCATCGCCACAGAAATAAGCCTCGGCGCGCGGCCCCTGTAAAAGACGCGCCATTTCGGCCCGCCCGGAGTCGAAACTGTAGGCTTTGGCAAAACTGGCCGCGATGTCCAAGCCTTGCTCAAGCGCGCCGGCCCGAAACCCGGCCAGCCGGTCTTGGGTGGTCGAAGCCTGCTCTGGCCCGCCCAGAAAGCCCAGCCGCCGGTAACCGCGCGCGATCAGCGTCGCCGCAGCCATCCGCCCGGCGCTGATGTTGTCAATGCCCACCACATGCACATCCGGAGTGGCCAAGGCGCGGCCAAAGGCATGCACCACTGGCAATCCGGCCTCCCGAAACGCCCGCGCAAAGCCGTCCGGCACATGCGATGAGGCCACGATCACCCCTTCCACCGAATACTGCCGCAGCAATTGCACCGATCGCGCAGGGTCGGTTTCATCTGACAGATTGACCAGCAACGGCCGCAATCCCTGTTCCTGCAGCGCCCGCGTGAACAGATCAAAGATCTGCAAAAACACAGGGTTGTGAAAGTTGTTCGACACCAGCCCGACCAACTGGGTCTTGCGTGTGGTCAGACTGCGGGCCAGCATGTTGGGGCTGTAGCCCAGAGCGTTGGCGGCGGTTTCCACCTTGGCGCGGGTCTTTGGCGACACTGACGCGCCTGCGGTGAAGGTGCGCGACACCGCCGCCCGTGACACTCCGGCCAGCTCTGCCACATCTTTCAAAGTGATCGCCATAGGTTCCGCATCCACACCGCCCCTTGCGGTCAGGTCAACCTAAAGGACCGCGGCTGCAATGTCATCGCGCAATGGCAAGCGGGCTTAAAAGGCTGGCTGAATGGGACAGGCTTTGGCCGGTTGACCCGATTGGGCGGCACCCGACAGGCACGGTTAACGCCAAAATATGCGCCCACAAGGGCCCGGCGCAACCGCGCTTGCGCCGCCATTTGCAACCTGTTCCGCCGCGCGCTAAAAGCCCGCAACAAAGGATCGCATCCCATGGGCGACGGCATCACCCTTATCGACGCAGGCGTCACCCTTTCGGGCAAGCCGGTTCTGGCCAACCTGAACCTTTCCCTGTCCGAGGCCCGCATCGGCATCGTTGGCCGCAATGGGTCGGGCAAGACCACCCTGCTGCGGCTGATGGCAGGTCTGATCGCGCCCGACAGCGGCAGCGTGCGCATCGACGGGCTGAACCCCGCAGATCGCCGCGCGGTGGTGCCGCGTTTGGGGATTTTGTTCCAGAACCCCGATCATCAGATCCTGTTTCCCACCGTGGCCGAGGAACTGGCCTTCGGTTTGCGCCAGATGGGCCAAAGCCCTGTGGCCGCACGCTCTGCCGTGACCGCGATGTTGCAGGCCGAGGGGCGGGCGCATTGGGAAAATGCGCCGACACACACGCTGTCGCAAGGTCAGCGACACTATCTGTGCCTGCTGTCGGTCCTGCTGATGCAGCCTGCCACGATTTTGCTGGACGAGCCATTGGCCGGACTTGATCTGCCGACTCAGTTGCGGCTGCACCGGCGATTGGCCGCTTTGCCGCAACGGCTGATCAGCATCAGCCATGATCCCACCGCCATGGCCGGCTGTGACCGGGTGATCTGGCTGGAGGCGGGCCGCATCCGCGCCGATGGCCCGGCCCTGCCCACCCTGGCAGCCTTCACTGCCGAGATGCACCGACTGGGAGAGCGGGATGCTGACACTGACCTCACCGATTGAGACCTGGGCGCACCGCCTGCCCGCTGGGGCCAAACTGGCGACGCTGTGCGGCTTTACGGTGGTGTTGTTTGCGCTGCAAAGCCCCTTGGCTTTGGGCGGCGCTGCGTTGGTCACCGGCGCTGTGATCCTCAGTGGCGGGCTGCGGTTTGCCTGCGTGTCGCTGCAGATGTTGCGCCCGCTGTGGCCATTCATCGTGATCATCACCCTTTGGCATCTGTGGCTGCAAGACCCGGCGGGCCTGCCAATCTTGCTGCGCATGATCACCGCTGTGGCCGCGGCCAATTTTGTCACCATGACCACGCGCCTGTCGGATATGATCACCGTGCTGGAAGTTTTGACCCGGCCACTGGCCCGGCTGATTGCGCCGCGCACGCTTGCACTGGCGGTTGCATTGACCATTCGCTTTATCCCGGTCATGGTGCTGCGCGCTGGCCAGATCAGCGAAAGTTTTCGCGCCCGCAGCCCGCGCAGACCCAGTTGGCGTGTTGTCCTGCCCATCACTCTGGCCGCTCTGGACGATGCCGATCGCGTGGCCGAGGCACTGCGCGCTCGGGGCGGGGCCCAAGGCAAAGTCTGAATGCGGCACATTATAGTCCAAAAGCGTCACAAATGCCTTGCACAAATGCTGTGCCGCGGTCTAACTGCCCGCTTGAAACCGGAGAATGATATGGAAAAGAACCTGACTCACATCGCCCTCTTTGCCGCGCTGATCGCGGTGTTGGGCCTTGTGCCGAAAATTGATCTGCTGGCGGGCGTGCCGATCACCGCGCAATCGCTGGGCGTGATGCTCTGCGGCACCGTGCTGGGGTCCAAGCGTGGCGCGCTGGCTGTGCTGCTGTTTCTGGCGCTGACCGCGATCGGTTTGCCATTGCTGTCGGGCGGACGTGGCGGCCTGGGCGTGTTTGCTTCGCCGTCGGTCGGCTATCTGATCGGCTTTCCGATTGCGGCCTTTGTGGCTGGCCTGATTGTCGAGCGGACCACCACCGCCGTCGGCATCGCGGCATTGGCCGGGGCCTTTGTGGGCGGCATCATCGTGCTGCACGTGCTTGGGATCATCGGCATGTCCTTCATGCTGGACAAGACCATTGTCGAGGCTGCGGCGCTTGATCTGCCGTTTCTGCCGGGCGACGCGATCAAGGTCGGGCTTGCGGCGTTGATCACCCACACAATCGCGCAAATGCGCCCGAACGCGCTGTTGTCGCGCGCCTGATCTCAAATGGGTGCGCAGCCGCTGCGCACCCTACCTTTGCAACAGCAAAACCGTGCCAATGCCCCCCGCCGCCGCAATTGCGGCCAAACCGTAGCCTGCCTGCAATTCATAAAACAACCGCACCGCCAACACTGCACCAGAGGCGCCGATCGGGTGCCCCCGCGCCAGTGCGCCGCCGCCGATGTTGACACGGCAAGGGTCCAGTCCCACCCCCGCGACACACGCCATCGCCTGCACCGCATAGGCCTCCATCACCTCGGCCGCCGCGATGTCATCGGGCGAAAGACCTGCGCGTGCCAGAACCGCTTGAATGGCCGCCACCGGGGCAATCCCCGGCTGCTCGGGGTCACCCCCCAATGTCACCCCACCCGCAATGCGCCAGCCCCGCCGCAGACCCGCCTGCCCCGCTGCAACCCGGTCCGAAACCACCAACACAAACGCCGCGCCATCTGCAGCCACCGCCGCATTCGCCGCCGTCACGCTGCCAACCACAACCTTCGCCCGCGCCGCGACTGCAGCCGTCAGCCCACGCGCGAAGGCATCGCGCGTCTGCCCCGCCAGTTCCACAATCTCGCCCGCCGCCACCCGCGCGCGGGCATGACTTGCGACGGCCCAGGCATCCTGCGCCGCCCGCGTGATCCCCAGCCGCTCGGCCAAACCAGCCGCAGCTGCTGCCATGTCCGGATCACGCTCTGGCCATGGCGTGAATGCTGCCTGTTCATAAGCCACGGCAGCACCGCCGTCCGGGTCGGTCCGCAACCGCAAGGGCCTGCGCGAATAGCTTTCAACTCCGCCCGCGATCACCACATCGGCCGCGCCGCTGTCCACCAGCGCCCGCGCCAAAAGGATCGCGTCCATCCCACCCGCGCATTGCCGGTCCACCGACAGCCCTGCCACACGGACTGGCAACCCCGCAGCCAAAGCCACCCGCCGTGCCGGATTGCCCCCTGCCCCCAAAGCGTTGGCGCAGATCAGCTCGTCCACTTGCCCCTGCGGGAACCCCGCCTGCGCCAACAAAGCCTGCACGACTGGTGCCGCCAGATCCTCGATCGACAGGCGCGCGAAGGCGCCGCCGCGCGGGCAAATCGCGGTCCGTTTGGCCGCCAGTATCACGGCCACAGGACAGACTCCAACCGTCGCAGATCGGTTTTGCCCGAAGCGAGAACGGGCCAGTCATCCAGCCAGACCACGGCGCGTGGGGCTTTCAAGGTGCCGTATTGAAACCGACAGGCCGCAAGGATTGCCGCCTCTTGCTGCCGGTTCCCCTGCACCGCCGCGACCAGAACCATACCGCGCAGGGCGTCTGGTCGCGGCAGCACCGCCACACGGACGACGCCCGCCAGACCCGTCATAAACGCCTCAATCTCCTCAGGAAACACATTCTGATCCGCCACGGTCACCATGCGCCCGGCGCGACCCGAAAGATACAGATGGCCACCCTCCATCCGCCCGATTTCACCCACCGAAAGCCAGCCCTGATCCCAGACCGCCCCGCCGGTATCAGCCCCGGCATAGCGGGTGAACAGATAAGGGCTTTGCACCCAGATCGCCCCGTCCCGAACCTCGATCTTGACGCCCGGATAGGGCGCGCCGACCGAATCCGCAGGCGCATCCGGCCCCGCCAATGTGATGAAACTCGCCTCGGCAGCCCCATAAAACTCGCGTACCTCCGCCCCGGTCATCGCCGCCAATCCGGCGCGCAACCGGGGGTCAAGCTTGGATCCCCCCACAAGAACCAGACGCAAGGCCGGCAACTCCGGCCCGCCGACATCCACCAGCAGCCGCAGTTGTGCGGGCGTGGCATAAAGCACCGCGACATTGCGGGCGGCCAGTGCCGCGCGCTGCCGATCCGGACGCAGGGCGTCCAGCAGGTGCAACTCCGCCCCAAGATGCGCCGCCTCCAGCGCGCCATAAAGCGCCAGCGAATGCACCAATTGCCCCAGCACGGCGACGCTGGCCCCCGGGCCGATGCCAAAACCTTGCGCATTCACCGCAAAGCTGGCGGTCCACGACTGCACACTGCGCAAGATCCGCCGCGGCTGCCCCGACGAGCCAGAGGTCAGTGTCTCAAACGCCCCCGGACCGGCCGCCAGCGCGCCCACACCGCCGATCCGAAACGGCACGCCGGGTTGCGCCAAAGCCCGCGCCAAGGCCAGACCCGATGGCAACGGATCAATCACCCCACCGCCTTGCGCCACCGCCAGCACAGCACCCGCAGCGTCAAACACCCTTGCCTCAGGATGCCAACGGAACCCGGTTTTCACATTGGCATCCATATCTCCGCCGAAGGCTTCCACGCCTGACCCGCCCTAGCGTTTCAGAACGCTGACCATCCGCCGCAAGGCCAGCAGATAGCCTTCGGTGCCAAAGCCCGCGATCACGCCCTCGGCGCGGGCGGACACAAAGGAATGATGGCGGAACGACTCACGCTTGTGGATGTTCGAGATATGCACCTCCAGCACCGGGCCGTCGAAGGCATTGAGCGCATCCAGAATGGCCACCGAGGTGTGACTGTAAGCGCCGGGATTGATGATGATGCCCGCCGCCTCATGCCGCGCAAGGTGAATCCAATCCACCAGCTGACCTTCATGATTGGACTGTCTGCAATCGACGGCCAGTCCCAGTTGCGCAGCCAGGCCCGCCAAAGCCTGCGCCACATCGTCCAGTGTCTCAGAGCCATAGATTTCCGGCTGGCGCAGCCCAAGCAGGTTCAGGTTCGGGCCGTTCAGAACGAAAATGGGCTTGGACAAGGCGGGCATCCTTTGGCTGGTTTGCGCCAACCTAACCCAATCCCCGCGCGCCGCAAAGGCCATGCAAAAGCGATGCGCCTCCCGTGGGGGGAGGCGCATCCGGGGTCGCGACCCAAATCAAGTTTCGGCAGGGAAACCGAAACCCGTTACGCGACCTTTTCGAGTGCCAGTTCCGGGGCAAGACCCAAAGCACGCACGACTTCACGGGTCAGATGCGGTTTGTTCAGGGTGTAGAAGTGCAAATCTTCCACGCCCCCACCGATCAGCTTGTCACAAAGCGCGGTGCAATGCGCCAGCGCCAGCAATTCTTCGCGCCCGTCACGCGCGGCCATGGTAAAACCCTCGTCCAGGCGCGCAGGCACCCGTGTACCGCAACGGGCGGCAAAGCGCTTGGTGCCTTCCCAGCTTTGGATTGGCAGGATGCCCGGAATGATCGGAGCTGTGATGCACGCCTTCTCGCAAGCATCGCGGAAGCGAAAGAAGGTGTCCGCGTCAAAGAAAAACTGGGTGATGGCGCTGGTGGCCCCCGCATCAATCTTGCGCTTCAGCCACGCCACATCGGCGAACTGGTCGGCGGCATCGGGATGCGCTTCGGGATAGGCCCCGACGCGGATCTTGAACTTGCCGGTTTTGGCCAGCGCCTCAACCAACTCAACGGAACTTGCAAAACCATCGGGGTGGGCGGTAAAGCGTTGCGCACCTTTGGGGGCATCACCGCGCAGGGCGACAATTTCGGTCACGCCGGCCTCGGCATAGGATTGCGCGATTTCAAGGGTTTCCGCGCGGCTCGCGTCCACGCAGGTCAGATGCGCCGCCACGTTCAGCCCGTAGTTGCGGCCAATCGCCCCCACCGCTTCATGCGTCAGCTTGCGGGTGGTGCCGCCAGCGCCATAGGTGACAGAGACGAAATTCGGGGCGAGCGGAGCCAAGGCCTGCACCGTTTCCCACAGACGGAAGGACGCATCCAGCGTTTGCGGCGGGAAAAATTCAAAGCTGATGCGCGGGTTGGTCATGGGAAGGCTCCTGTTTTCTTATCGCTCTTGTCTCATGTCTAGGAACGTGAGACAAATTCATATAATTCAAGATCAACATGAGGATTGGCACATGTATATCGAATTGCGCCACCTGCGCACCATCCGCGCCATCCATCAGGCCGGGGGCCTCGCCCGTGCGGCCGACATGATGAACATGACCCAATCGGCGCTGTCGCATCAGGTCGCGGGGTTGGAGGCACAGGTGGGGATGGAGCTGTTTGTGCGCCGGTCCAAACCCATGACGCTGTCGGCGGCGGGCATTCGGATGCTGCGGGCGGCGGATCGGATCTTGCCGGAAATCGTGGCACTGGAGGAAGAATTCCGCGCGCTGCAATCGGGCAAGACCGGGCGGCTGCACATCGCGATCGAATGCCATGCCTGCTTTGACTGGCTGTTTCCAGTGCTGGAACTCTTTCGCCACGCCTGGCCCGAGGTGGATGTGGACATCCGCGCGGGGCTGGCCTTTGACGCCCTGCCCGCGCTGAACCGCGAAGAGGTGGATCTGGTGATTTCTTCTGATCCGGCCCCATTGCCCGGCGTCACCTTCAACCCGCTGTTTGATTATCACCCGATGTTTGTGGCGTCTGCGCAGAACCCGCTAGCGGCGAAAACCATGATCGAGGCCGAAGATTTCCGCGACCAGACCCTGATCACCTACCCGGTGCCGCGCGACAAGCTGGATGTGTTCACCGAACTGCTGACCGCCGCCAAGGTCGAACCCCGCGCCCAGCGTCCGGTGGAGCTGACCGCCGTGATCCTGATGCTGGTCGGGTCCAATCGCGGTGTGGCGGTGCTGCCCGACTGGGTGCTGCGCGACGTGAAGTCCAACGCCGATTACATCACCCGCCCGCTGGGCCCCGCCACCATCACCAAGCGCCTTTATGCCGCGACCCGCACCGAAGACAGCGCCAAACCCTATGTTGCGCATTTCCTGAAACTGGGGCGGTCAGAGCCGGTAAAGTTGCAGCGCGGCTAAACCCTTGTCGCAAGGGCGAAGTTTTTTGGACACCATAGCTTGTAAGTTGTGGCGTCGTCGCTACCATGGCGGCCATCTGCAATTTTATTGGAGACCAAAATGGGATTTTCGGAAGCCGTTCGCACATGTCTGAAACTGAAATATGCAACCTTTGAGGGCCGGGCTTCGCGGTCTGAATATTGGTGGTTTTTACTGTTTGTGATGGTGGTGGCCTTGGTCATCGGCGGGTTGGCTTGGTTGACGATTGGCCCTGATGGGATGATGGCCATGCAAAACGGCGGAAGCATTCCGGCGGTGACCCTTGTTTTGTTTGGCATTTTGGGCGTGTTTTATCTGGCGGTCTTGCTGCCCGCCATCGCGGTGGGCGTGCGCCGCTTTCACGACCGCAACTTGTCGGGTTGGTACTATTTGGGGGCAATCGTTCTGGGAATGGTGCCGTTTGTGGGCTTTCTGGCTTCGATCGCGGCTTTTGTGATCACCGTGCTCAAGGGCACCGAGGGACCGAACAAGTTTGGCCGCGATCCGCTTGGACCAGAACACAGCGCCGACGTGTTCAACTGAACGGCAGCCAATGCTGCGGCTGCGGTCGATTTTACTGGGGTCTGTCCTGCTTGCAGGGCAGACCCTTGGTCAGGAGGTCCCCCAACCGAAATTGACCGTCGCTGCGGTTGATCCGCCACGGGGGGCGGTGTCTGATCACTATCGCAGCACCGTCGCCCCATATCGGGTGCAAACCGAGGCAACCTATGCCCGCGCCATAGACGGCACCTTGCCGACGGATGCAAAATTCACCCCGCCGAAAAGCCCGGCGAAACGCGACGGTCCGGCGCTCAATGGTCCGATGGGCATTGTGTTGGTGTTTGCGGTGTTGATCGGCGGGCTTGTGCTGTGGCTGCGATTTGGCGGCTCTGGCGCGTTGCTCGCAGCCAGTCCGGGCGACATCAGGGCCAAGCCTGCCGCGCCGGAGGGTTGGAAAATGCCCGATACGGCGGCGTTGCCCAGCGGGGATATCCTGGCGCTGATCCAAAGCATGACGGATCGTCGGTCCGCCATGGTGCTGTTGTTGCGTGCCAGTTTGATGCGCGCGGCTGAAACCACCGATACGCGCTTTGCCCGGTCCGATACCGAACGCGAAGCGCTGCGGCGCTTGCCCGGCCAGTTGCCAGCCCGCCCGATATTGACGGACCTGCTGCAACAGGCTGAGTTGGCGCATTATGGCGGCCGCACGGTGTCGCATGACCTGCTGGCGCAGCAGGTTGACCGCGCCCGCCCGCTGTTCAAGGATCGGCCATGACCAAAGCCGCGCCCTGGGTTGGATTTGCGGCTTTGATTGTTTCGGTGCTGGGACTTTTTTGGTTTGCCTCTGGCGATGGCGCGGCGGCGCGGGACCGGCGGTTGGACGCGTCCCTGATCGGCACGGATGGCTTGCAAATATGGTTGACGGATCAAGAGATTGCCGTCGTGCATTCCAACCCGCGCCTTGCGCCGCGCGTGCAAGACATGGCGCTACAAATCATACCACTTTATGACATTGATCTGTTTTCAAACGCAAATCCGCCAAAAACGCCGCAAGAGCAGATGCTTCAGGCCAGCCAGCGCGATCTGGAATACTGGGTCTTGCTGGAAAAGCTGCAGGCGCTGCCAAGCTTGGTGATTTTGCCGAAATGGCGCAGCGGCTTTGTCTCATCCGCGGTGGCACATGACAGCACACTGATCCCAAGGGTCGGGGTGGCGCAGCTTTTGCGTGAACTGGGCTTGCCGTTGTCGCTGATCACCCGCATGGGGCCGCAGATGACACAAGCCAGCGTCGCCCTGCCCGGCCAACCCGCACGCGAGCTTGCTCTGTTTCACGCGCAATTGTTTGCACGGGCGCACCTGCCTTCGGGCTGCGCCGAGACGCTTGGCATTCCGGCGGGGGCGTTGGTGATTGCCTGCACCTCTGACGCGAATGTCCCGGCGGCGCAGTACCTGTCTGACCCCGACCTTCTCAACAACCATGGGCTTGGATTGGCCGAGAATGCCGCGTTGGCCGTCGATCTGATCGCCGCCATGCGGGCTGACGCAAGCAAGCCGGTCTATCTGGACACCAGCGCGTTGCACCTTCTGGTCACCGAAGATCAGGCCGATGAGGCGCGGGACTATAACCGCGGATGGTCTGAATTGGCGCGGTTCTTTGACTATCCATTGTCCGTGCTTTGGGCGATGGCGGCAGGCGTTCTGGCTTTGACGGGGTGGCGCGGGCTGCTGCGGTTTGGCCCGCCGCGCCTGCCTCCGGATGAGGCGCAGGAACAGTCCAAGACCGTCAGCATCGACGCCAAGGCCCGGCTGTTGCGCCTTTCGGGCAATGATGGGCGCATGGTGGCGGAATTCGTGCGCGCGCGGCTGGACGCGCTGGCCGAGGCCAGTTTTGGCGCCGGCGGTTTCAGCACAGGCACGGCGGGGCATGACCGCCTGTTCAACCTGCTGGCGCGGCGGGATGCCGCGCTTGCCAGTCAATTCCGCAACACCTGCGCCCAACTGATCGCGCGCGGGCCTGCCATGCCTCAAACCGAACTTTATCAACACCTTGCCACCTTCCGCGACCTATTGGAAAGACTGCCCCATGGACCTGACCCGATTTCAAAGCCTGATTGAAACGGTGCGCGCCGAAATCGGCCGCGCTGTGCATGGGCAGGACGCCCTGATCGACCTGCTGCTGGTGTCGGTGTTCGCGCGCGGCCATTGCATCGTCGAAGGCCCGCCCGGCACCGCCAAAACCCTGCTGGCGCGGTCGGTGGCGGCTGTGATGGATCTGGGTTTTGGCCGCATCCAGTTCACCCCCGATCTGATGCCGGGCGACGTGCTGGGCGTGAACCTGTTCAACTTTCAGACCAACGCCTTTGCGCTGACCAAAGGCCCGATCTTTGCCGATATTCTGCTGGCCGATGAGATCAACCGCGCCCCTCCGAAAACCCAATCCGCGCTGTTGCAGGCGATGAACGAACGGGTGGTGACCATCGACGGCACCGACCATTCGCTGGGCCGCAACTTTTTCGTCATCGCCACGCAAAACCCCATCGAACAGCAAGGCACCTATCCCCTGCCCGAGGCGCAGCTGGACCGGTTCCTGTTCAAACTGGTGGTCGATTTCCCCGACCGCGACGCCGAGATTGCCATCCTGTCCCGCCACGCATTGCAACCGCTGGAGTTCGACGCCCGCCACGCCGCATTGCGCAAGGTGATGACGGCGCAGGATTTGACCGAAGGCCGCGCCTTGGTGGACAGCATCCGGCTGGATGCCAGTGTCCTGACCTATATCGTCGATCTGATCCGCGCGACGCGCAACGACACCGACATTCTGCACGGCGCCTCGACCCGCGCGGCGGATGCTTTGGCGGGGGCAGTGCGCGCCCGCGCGGCGGTAGAGGGGCGCGATTACGGCTTGCCCGACGATGTGCAGGCGCTGCTGTTGCCGGTGTTGCGCCACCGCATCGTGCTGGGGCCAAGCGCCGAGATTGAGGGGCGTTCGTCCGTCGACGTGTTGCGCAACATCCTGAACCGCATCGACGCGCCGCGGTAAATGCGCCCCGCCCCCCGCCTTTTGATGCTGGCCTTGATGCTGACGGCCTTGTGTGCCGCGCTGGTGCTGGCATGGGCGGACGCGACCGGCTGGGTGATGGCGCTGTGGGGCGGAGTTGCTGCGGTGGCTTTGGCTGACCTGCTGACATCTACGCCGCGCAAATATTTGCAACTGAGCGTGGCCGTGCCAAAAACCGGCCACTGCAGCGCTGTGGTGCGGCTGGTGGCGCAAGTGACAACGGCCAAGGGCGTTCTGCCGCCGGGGCTTGTGGCGCGGCTTGACATTGACCCGGCATTGGGTACGGCTGAGATGCCACCGCTTGCCCGCAGCACTGACAATCTGCGGGCCGCCACCGGTGCCGACCTGCACCTGTCACAGCGCGGAGTGCATGCCATCCGCTCTGTCGCGTTGAAATGGCGCTCAAAACTGGGGCTGTTCGAGATCATCGGCACCTGGCCCCTGAACCACTCCCTGACCGTGGTGCCCGACATCGCCCCGGTGCTGTCGGGCCAGATCAACACCCGCATCTTGCCCTTGGCCGAGGGACAAAAGGACATGCAACTGCGTGGTGAGGGATCAGAATTTCACCAGTTGCGCGATTTTGCTGCCGGGATGGACCCGCGCCAGATCGACTGGAAACGGTCCGCCCGGATGCGCAGTCTGGTCGCGCGCGAAACGCGGGCCGAAAAGAACCACCAGATCATGCTTTGTCTTGATTCTGGCCATCTGATGACCGAGCGCATCGCTGGCTTGCCGAAACTGGACCGCGTGATCAACGCGGCGCTGGCCATAGCCTGGGCGGGTGGTCTGGGGGGCGATCAGGTCGGGCTGTACAGTTTTGACAGCCAGCCGAGGGTGTTCGTGCCGCCCGCGCCGGGCCGGGCCGCTTTTGCCCGCCTGCAAGCCACTTGCGCCGCGTTGACTTACGCGCATGTCGAAACCAACCACACGCTTGGCCTCAGTCATCTGTCCGGACGGCTGGCGCGGCGGTCCTTGATCATCGTGTTTTCCGATTTCGTCGACAGCATCACCGCCGAGTTGATGGTGGAGAACCTAACCGTGCTGACCCGCCGCCATCTGGTCTTGTTCGTGGCGTTGCGCGATCCGGCCTTGGCAGCACTGGCACATCCGGCGCAGGTTTCCATGAATGCGGTGGCGAAGTCCGTGGCTGCGACCCAACTTTTGCACGAACGCCGTGCAGTGCTGGACCGTCTGGCCCGGCTGGGGGTGCTTTGTCTGGACTCTCCGCCAGAAACGCTGACTGCAGCACTGATCTCGCGCTACATCGACATCAAATCGCGAGAATTGATATGACCGCCCCAACCGATCTTCTGCGATCCGCCCGCTTTCGCCTGGAGCGGGAGGCCAGCTGGCGGCGGCTGGATCTGTTGGTGAGCAAAACCGAAAAACTGGGTGCGGCGGGACTGAGCTATGACGAGGCGCGGGATCTGGCGACCTGCTACCGACAGGCGATGAATTCTCTGAGCGTGGCGCGGGACATCTCGCTTGACCTGGCCCTGCTGACCTATCTCGAACGGCTCTGCGCGCGGGCCTATCTGGTGGTCTACGCCCCGCAAGCCAGCCTGCGTGGATTGCTGGGCCGGTTGATCCGCGATGGCATTCCACAGGCGGTGCGCCGCTCGGCCATGCCGCTGTTGATCGGGTTTCTGGCGATGATCGGCGGCGGATTGGTGGGTTATCTTTTGTACCAGCAAGACCCGTCCTGGTATTTCAGCTTTGTGCCGCCTGATCTGTCGGACGGCCGTACCCCCACCGCGTCCTCCGATTACCTGCGCAGCACGATCTATGGCGAGCAGGATGCCGATGCGGAAGGTCTGAGTGTCTTTGCCAGCTTTCTGTTTTCGCACAACACCCAGGTGGCGATCTTTGTTTTTGCCTTGGGGATATTTCTGGCGGTGCCCAGCTTTTTGCTGACCTTCTACAATGGCCTGCTGCTGGGGGCGTTTTACGCAATGTTTGCCAGCAAGGGGCTGGGCTATGATCTGTTTGCCTGGCTGTCGATCCATGGCGTGACCGAGATTTCGGCGATCTGCTTTGCCTGCGCCGGCGGGGCGCGGTTGGGGCTTGCAGTGCTGTTGCCCGGCGATCTGACCCGGCGCGAGGCGCTGCGTTTGCATGGCCGGGATGCGGTCAAATTGGTGATTTTGGCGGGTTTGATGCTGATCGTGGCGGCGCTGATCGAAGGTTTCTTGCGGCAATGGGTGCAAGCACCCGCGCTGCGGCTGATCATCGGTTGGGGCATTGGCGCCGCATGGCTGGCCTGGTTGGCCTTGTCGGGACGGAGCGCGCAGGAATGAGCAAATCCGCCATCCCCAAGCGCCAGCTGCAAGGCTTTACCCCGCCCGAGGGTGTGCCGGTCAGCTTTGATCTGGCCAGCATGGGCGCGCGGTTTGGGGCACAGTTTCTCGACTTGCTGATCACCTACGCCGGGTTGCTGATGTTGCTGATCCTGTTGATATGGCTGGATATACTGCCTTACTCTGCCTTGGGCACGCTGTTTGTATTGCTGATCTTTCTGCTCCGCATTCCCTATTACATCCTGTCCGAACTGGTCTGGAATGGCCGCACTTTGGGCAAGCGGATCGTGAAAATCAGGGTGATCAGTGCCAACGGCCGCCGTTTGACGCCGCATCAGATCACCGCGCGCAATCTGATGAAAGAGATCGAGGTTTTCACCCCTGCGACCATGTTGCTGGCAGGTGACAGCGACTGGATTTCGGTGCTTCTGCTGCTGGTCTGGGTGCTGTTTGTACTGGCAGTACCGCTGTTGAACAAGAAAAAGCAGCGGCTGGGTGACATGATTGCCGGTACCATCGTGGTGGAGCAACCGCGCTTTGTGCTGTTGCAGGATCTGGCAGTCGCCGTGCCTGTTGCCGCTGCGCAGTTTGCATTTCTGCCGGTGCATCTGGATGTTTATGGCCGCTATGAGCTGCAAACGCTGGAGGCGATCCTGCGTGATGGCGCAAACCCGGCCACCCACAAAACCGAAGTGGCGCGGGTGACCAAGGCGATCGTCCGCAAGATCGGCTATGCCGAAAGGGTGTTGCCAAGCGATGAGGGGGCGTTCTTGCAGGCGTTTTACCGAGCACAGCGCGAGCACCTCGAAAGCCGCCGCCTGTTTGGCGACAAGCGCGACGACAAATTTCACAAGAGGGCATGAGCGCAGGAGCGTGCGGCGATTGATTTCCAACGGCCGTGCCGATACCCTTCCCCCAGACAGCCAAAGGAGGGGTGCGATGACGATCCAATCTTGCCACCCGCGAACATTTGGCCCTGTCTTCGCCCCGCATCTGTCGCGGGGCTGATCTGGCCTTACCGCTGGTCCGCCCGATCTGGCGCCTTGCGCCGCCCCATCCGTATCGGACCCATCATGACCCTGATTGCCGTCAAATCGCTGTCGCTGACCCTTGGCAGCCTGCTGTTTACTGACCTGTCATTCACCCTCTCGGCCGGCGACCGTTTGGGCCTGATTGCCGCCAATGGTCGTGGCAAATCTTCGCTTTTGCGCTGTCTGGCCGGGGCGTTGGAACCGACTTCGGGCGACATCACCCGCGCGCGGGGTCTGGTTGTGGGGCTGGTCGAACAAGAGGTGCCACCCGCACTGCTGCCTCTGACCTTTCGCGCGGCGGTTCTGGCGGCGCTGCCAGCTGACCTTGCGGACAATGAAGGTTGGCGCGTGGACATCGTGCTGGATGATCTGGCGGTGCCGGAAACCTTGCGCGATACGGCTTTGACCGCGCTGTCGGGTGGCTGGCAACGCGCGGCCCTGCTGGCCCGCGCAGCGGTGTTGCAGCCGGATGTGTATCTGTTGGATGAACCCACCAACCACCTAGATCTGGCCCGCATCGGCCAGTTGCAGGGCTGGCTGGACGCCCTGCCCCGCGATGTGGCAGTGATCACCACCAGCCACGACCGTGCCTTTCTGGACGCCGCAACCTCTCGCAGCCTGTTCCTGCGCACGAGCGGCAGCCGCATGTTTGCCCTGCCCTACACCCGGTCCAAGGCGGCGCTGGATGAGATGGACGCAGCCGACGGGCGGCGATTTGAAAATGATCAGGCCAAGGCCGATCAGCTGCGCCGTCAGGCGGCCAAGCTGAAGAATATCGGCATCAACTCAGGCTCGGATCTGCTGATCACCAAAACCAAACAGCTGAAAGACCGCGCCGACAAGATCGAAGCGGCATCGCGACCAGCGCACAAAGAAGGCTCTGCCGGGGCGATCCGGCTGACCAATTCCGGCACCCATGCCAAGGCGCTGATCACCCTGAACGATGCCGCGATCACCACACCGGACGGGCGCGCGCTGTTTTCCACCGGGCAGAAGTGGATTGAACGCGGCGACCGGGTGGTGATCCTGGGCCGCAATGGCGCGGGCAAGACGCAGATGGTGGCGGCGATCCTGGCCGCCATCCGTGCCGATCATCCGACGATCAAGGCGGCGAGCACGCTGGCCTTGGGCTATTCCGATCAGATGCTGGCGCAACTGCCGGATGCCGCGACGCCCTTTGCACTGGTTACGGGTGTTGTGGCCGATCAGACCGCAAAGACCCTGTTGGCCGGGGCCGGGGTGAAGCCGGACTGGCAGGACAAACCCATCGCCAAGCTGTCGGGCGGGCAAAAGGCAAGGCTGGCGATGCTGTTGCTGCGGCTGTCGAACCCGAATTTTTACCTGCTGGACGAGCCGACCAACCATCTGGACATTGAGGGCCAAGAGGCGCTGGAGGGCGAACTGCTGGCCCAGGGTGCCACCTGCCTTCTGGTCAGCCATGACCGCAGTTTCGTGCGCAATGTGGCCAACCGGTTCTGGCAGATCGAAAAGCGCAGGCTGGTCGAGGTGGACGACCCCGAAGCCTTCTTTGCTGCCGAATTGAAGGGCCCGAACTGACAGCAAAGCTCTCTGGCCCGCGCGCCCAAAAGGTTTCGAAAGCTTTTGCAAATTTCTTCGAAGAAATTTGAAGCGGCGCGGGCCTTCACTTATGGGCGCACCGCGTGTATGCCACGCAGCTTGAACCGACCGGAGTCCCGCCATGCAAGGCACTGCCAACCTGAACCTGATGATCAAGGCCGCGCGCCGTGCGGGCAAAAGCCTTGTGAAGGACTTCCGTGAGGTTGAAAACCTGCAGGTGTCGACCAAAGGCCCCGGCGACTTTGTCTCCAAGGCCGACCGTGAAGCTGAACGGATGATCAAGGAAGATCTGATGGGCGCGCGTCCGACCTATGGTTGGCTGGGCGAGGAAACCGGGGGCGACGAGGGCGCAGACCCCACCCGCCGCTGGATCGTCGATCCGCTGGATGGCACCACCAACTTTTTGCACGGCATGCCGCATTGGGCGATTTCCATCGCGCTGGAACACAAGGGTGAAATCGTGTCCGCCGTGGTGTTCGATGCCGCCAAGGACGAGATGTTCTGGGCCGAAAAAGGCTCGGGTGCCTGGATGAACGACCGCCGCCTGCGGGTGTCGGGACGCCGCGCCCTGCACGAGGCGGTGTTTGCCACCGGCGTACCTTTTGGTGCGAAAAAGACCCTGCCCGCCACTTTGGCCGACTTGGCGCGGCTGATGCCCGCTTGCGCCGGGGTGCGGCGCTGGGGGGCTGCGTCCCTCGATCTCGCCTATGTCGCGGCGGGACGGTTTGACGGCTACTGGGAGCGCGAGTTGAAAGCCTGGGACATTGCCGCCGGTATTTTGCTGGTGAAAGAGGCGGGGGGCATGATTTCAGCCATCCGCGAAGGCGATGATATCCTTGAAAAAGGCGCTGTGATCTGCGCCAACGACCCGTTGTTTGAAGGCTTCCGCAAGATCATCCGCAACGACTGATCCGCAGCGATCAGCGGCGGCGCACCATTGGGATGCTGGATTTCGACAGTTTGTATTCGGCCGCCGGATGCGGCGGATGGCCCTTGGTACGCGCCCAGAAAGCGCGCCCGCCGCGCCGCAGCAGCGCTGGCAACGTCAACACCACCCCGCCGATAAAGCCGCCGACATGGGCGAGATAGGCCACGCCATCGGCTGGCCCCAACGTACCGTTGAACAGTTGCAGCGCGAACCAGACGCCCAGCACCACCCAGGCCGGAATGGCAAAGATGCGGAAGAAAATCACGAAGATGAACAGCACATCGACACGGGCGCGCGGGAACAGCAGCAGATAGCCACCCAGCACCCCGGCAATGGCACCCGACGCCCCCACCATCGGCACATCCGACGCAGGGTCGGCCGCGATCTGCAGCGAAGCGGCAGCCAGTCCTGCGGCCAGGTAGAACCCGGCAAAGCCCAGATGACCCATCTCATCTTCAAGGTTGTCGCCGAAAATCCACAAGAACAGCATGTTGCCCGCAAGATGCATCCAGCCACCGTGCAGGAACATATGGGTGAACAGACCGTGCAGGCTGCCTCCGGCCCAAATGCGGTCCGGCACCAAGCCCCAGTTGTAGAAAAACCAACCCAGCTGATTCTGGTCGGTGATGGTCAGCCAATAGGACAAGAACACCCCGATGTTGATCAGGATCAGCGCATAGGTGACAAAAGGCGCACGTCCCGAGGGGTTATGATCGCGGATTGGAAACATAGGCGCAGTGTCGCGATTGGCGCGGCGGCGTCAAGCAGAAGGGGGCTGTCTGCCCCCTCGCTTCGCTCACCCCCGAGGATATTTGGGCAGAGAGGATGTTTCAGGCGCGGCGCATTTTGCCAAAGATGGCGGCGAGGGCGAAAAGGATGGCGGCGGCGCTGACGATCGACGGCCCGGCGGGGGTGTCTTGCCACAGCGACAGGGACAGTCCGGCCAGCGCCGCCAAGGCTCCGATCACCACGGCCAGCGCGGCCATGGCTTCGGGCGTGCGGGCCAGACCCCTTGCTGCGGCGGCGGGGATGATGAGCATGGCGGCGATCAAGAGCGCGCCCACCACTTTCAACGCGACCGCCACCACCACCGCCAAGGCCAGTGTCAACACCAGCCGCTCGCGGTCGGGATTAAGCCCGGAGGCATGGGCCAGATCTTCGTTCAGTGTCGCCGTCAACAGCGCCTGCCAACGCCACGCCAACAGCGCCAGCACCAAACCCGCCCCGCCCCAGATGAAGGCCAGATCGCCGCGGGTGACGGCCAGAATGTCCCCGAACAGATAGCTCGACAAATCCGACCGCACCCCCGGCACATAAGAAATCGCCACCAGACCAAAGGCCAGCGCGCCATGGGCCAGCACGCCCAGCGTCGTGTCCATGGCCCAGCCCCTTGCGGCCAGCGTCGATACGGTGGTGGCCATGGCCAGCGCCACAATCAAGGTGCCCGCCACGATGGGCAAATGCAGCGCCAGGGCCAAAGCCACGCCCAGAATGGCCGCATGCGCAGTTGCATCACCGAAATAGGCCATGCGTCGCCAGATCACGAAACTGCCCAACGGCCCGGTCGCCAAGGCCAAGCCCAAGCCGGCCAAAACCGCGCGCGCAAGGAAATCATCAAGCATGGTTGTGTCCGTGATGCGGATGCGAGGGCGCGCGGCCATGCGCGTCGGTCTGATCGGGGGCTGTGGTCTGCACGGCGTCGTGGCTGTGGTCGTGCTGATGCTGATACAAGGCCAGCGCGCCGAGGCTGCCCATGCCAAACAGCGCGCGGTATTCCGGCGCGTTCGACACCACATGCGGTGCGCCCTGACAGCAGATATGGCCGTTCAGGCAGATCACCCGATCCGACGCTGCCATCACCACATGCAGATCATGGCTGACCATCAGAATGGCGGCCCCGGTGTCACGGCGCACCTCTTCGATCAAACGGTAGAAGGCCGCCTCGCCGGGTTGATCCAGCCCTTGGGTGGGTTCGTCAAGAATGAGCATTTGCGGCTGCACCAACAGGGCGCGGGCCAGCAACACCCGCTGGAACTGGCCCCCTGACAGGCCCGCCATTTGCCGCGACTCCAGATCGGTCAGACCGACACGGCGCAGTGCCGTTGTGGCTGCGGCATCACTGACGCGGATCGGCAGCGACAGGAACCGCCGCACCGTCATCGGCATCGATCGATCGACCGCCAGTTTCTGCGGCACATAGCCCAGTCGCAACCCCGGCGCGCGGGTGACGGTGCCAGTCGTCAGCGGCAAAATGCCCAACAAGGCGCGCAGCAAGGTCGATTTGCCCGAACCATTGGGGCCAAGGATTGTCACGATCTCGGCCGGTTCGATGGCAAGGCTGACACCCGACAGCACATCCTCGCCCCCGAAACGCACCGACAGATTCTGCGCTGAAATCAGGGGCATGCAGCCACCTGACACGCGGGGCACAGACCCAGCGCCTCGACATTGCTGCGTTCAATGACAAAGCCGGTCTGACGGGCGGCAGCTTGCAACGCGACAAGCACCGGGGCGGCGGGGGCCTCGGCGATGGCATTGCAGGTGCGGCAGATCAGAAAGGCCGGCGCATGCGCTTCGCCCGGATGCATGCAGGCGGTGAAGGCGTTCAGACGACGAATGCGGTGGGCAAGCCCTTGTTCTTCCAGAAAATCCAGCGCGCGATAGGCCACCGGGGGCTGATTGCCATAGCCCTCGGCAGCCAGACGCGTCAGCACATCATAGGCGCCAAGGGCGCGGTGGCTTTCCAGCAGAATCTCCAAAGTGCGGCGGCGCACGGGGGTCAAACGCAAACCGCGGGCTGCGATCACCGCCTCGGCGCGGGCCAGCGCATCACTGGCGCAATGGCCGTGGTCATGGGCCGCAAAGGCCAGATCGGGGGCGGCACAGCCGGGGCAGTCATCAGGCGGCATCCGAACCTCTTGACATGTTATATTATTACATAATAACTCAGAACCCTCGGCAGCGAAAGGTCTTTTGCAATGCGTTATTTCATATCATCGATTCTGGCCACCCTTCCCCTGACGGCCATGGCCGAAGTGCCGCAGGTGATCACAGACATTCCGCCAGTGCATGCGTTGGTGGCGCAGGTGATGGGCAAACTGGGAGCGCCCGTGCTGCTATTGGAAAAGGGCGCGGATGAGCATGACTTTCAACTGCGTCCCAGCCAGATGCGCGCGATTGCCGAAGCCGACCTGACCGTATGGATCGGGCCCGAGCTGACACCATGGCTGGAACGGGCTTTGGCTGGGGCCAAGCCGGGCATGGTATCGCTGGCGCTGCTGGATCTGGGCGGCACCGAAACCCGCGCCTATGGTGCCATCGGGCACGAAGATCATGGCACAGAGCCAGAAGCCGCGTCGAAGCCAGACGCGCAGGACCATGGCAATGTGGACCCGCATGCATGGATGGACCCGGCCAATGCGGCCTATTGGCTGCAGATGATCGCTATGGCACTCGCGCAGGCCGATCCGCAGCATGCCGCAGCCTATGCCGCAAATGCCGAAGCGGCCAAACTGCGGCTGGCCACACTTGATACGGAGATCAAGGCGATGCTGGCCCCGGTGCAATCGCGGGCCTTCGTGACCTACCACGATGCCTATGGCTATTTCACCGCGCATTACGGGCTGACTTCTCTGGGTTCTGTGGCCATGGGCGATGCCAGTGCACCCGGTGCCGCGCATCTGGCTGACCTGCAGGCAGGGCTGGCAGATGTTGTCTGCGTTTTTCCCGAGCTGCAACACGATCCGGCCCTGTTGCTGCAACTGCTGGAGGGCAGCCCTGCCCGTGCCGGAGAGGCGCTTGATCCGGTTGGGTCGGGAGTCGAACCGGGACCAGGCGCCTATGACGCCCTGATGCGCGGTCTTGCCAGCACTTTGGCCGAATGCCTGAACGGCGCTTGACGCGCGGACCGCGATCGGCACTCTGGGCGCAAGTCTTGGAGGACTGAGATGGCCGACATTGCAACCTTTGGCACCACTGCGGATGGCCAGAAAGTGCGGCGGATCACCCTGCGCGCGGGGGATCTGACGGCATCGGTGCTGACATGGGGGGCCGTGCTGCAGTCGGTGCGACTGGCAGGTGTCGCGCATGATCTGACCTTGGGGTCGGATGATCTGGCAGACTACGAGGGGGCGATGCGACATCATGGCTCGGTGATTGCCCCCGTTGTGAACCGGCTGACAAACGCTCAGGCCAGTATCGCAGGACAGATGCACCGGTTTGAGGCCAATCAGAACGGCCATATCTGCCTGCATTCAGGATCGGCGGGCACGCATCTGAAAGTCTGGGATCTGGTCAGCGCCACCGCGTCCGAAGTGGTCCTGGCGCTGGATTTGCCCGATGGACAAGGCGGCTTTCCAGGCAATCGGCGCATCGAGGCGCGCTTTACCGTGGTGGCCCCTGCGGCGCTGCGTCTGGCGCTGACCGCGACCACTGATGCGCCGACCATTTTCAACGCCGCCAACCACAGCTATTGGAACCTGGACGGCAGTGCGACATTTGACGGCCATATCCTGCAACTCGCCGCAGACCACTATCTTCCCGGCACCGCCGATTTCACACCAACCGGAGAAATCCGCGCGGTTGCTGGCAGTTTTGACTTGCGCAAGCCGCGCAGCTTGTCGCCGCATCACCCCGATCTGGACAACTGCTTTTGCCTTGGCCGCGACCGTGTGGCGCTGCGCGACGTGATGCGCCTGCAAGGCCAATCAGGGCTGGCGATGGTGGTGGCCACCACCGAGCCGGGCCTGCAACTTTACGACGGACGCGCGGCAGAGCGACCTGGCCGCGGGCCCTATGAGGGCATCGCCATCGAGGCACAAGGCTGGCCCGATGCACCCAATCAACTGCAATTTCCACCGATTGATCTGGCACCGGGCACGACCCTGACCCAAATCACCGAATGGCGGTTTGAACGCGGCTAGCGCGCTGCGTGGGGGTCAGGCTTTGCGGACGTGTCTCAAACGGCGATAAGCTGCGTGCGATAACCAGCGGCACTGCGGCCTTGCAACCCGGCTCCGCTGACCTGCTGCAACATTTGCAACAAAAGGTGCGGTCCAACTTGCCGAACCGGGGTTTTCCTTTGCGCTCATCGCACATATCGCTGTCAGCGCGAACAGCAGGGGCGAACGATGCACAGAGATACCGAAGCAAGGCGGGGCCGTTGGGCTTTGGCCACGATGTTTGCGACCAACGGCTTCTTGATGGGCGCTTGGGCACCGCAAATTCCCCTGCTATTGCCGCGCCATCAGATCACCGAAACCACGCTGGGCCTCTTGATCCTTGTGCTGGGTCTGGGGGCGGTGGGTGCGATGTTGTTTGCGGGCCGTCTGATTGCGACCTATGGCGCACGCCGGGTGTTGTCGGTGTTTGCCATTGCTGCGGTGCCGACACTGCTGCTGATCGTGGTGTCGCCGACGCTGTGGACTGTAGCCCCCGCGATGGCGCTGTTTGGCGCCTTGGTGGGATGTATGGATGTGGCGATGAACGCCAACGCGGTTGCGGTCGAGCGCCGTCTGGGTCGTGCCATCATGTCGTCGAGCCACGGCTTCTGGAGCCTTGGCGGCTTTGTTGGTGGCTCGGCGGGCAGCTATGCGATTGCACTTTGGGGGGCCGAAGCGCAGGCGATCGGCACCACCCTTGTGGCGCTGGTGATGGTGCTGTCGGCGATGCCATTCATCATGCGCGATGCCCCCGCCCCACGTGCGGAAGGTGAGGCGAAGGCCCATCACGGCGGCATGTTCCCCCGCGATTGGGGGCTGTGGATCCTGGGCTTCATGGCATTGTTTTCGATGGTGCCCGAAGGCGCTGTTCTGGACTGGGCCGCGATTTATCTGGGCAAGGAACTGGGGTCTGATCTGTTCCGCTCCGGCCTTGCCTTTGCGTTCTTTGCAGGTGCGATGGCAGTGATGCGCTTTGCAGGCGACCGGATGCGCAACCGCTTTGGCGCGGTGAGAACCCTGCGCGTCTCAGGGCTGATCGGCGCGGCAGGTCTGATGGGCGGCGCGATGGCGCCCAATGATGTGGTGGCGATCATCAGCTTTGCCGGCGCGGGCATCGGCATTGCCAACATGGTGCCGATCATGTTTTCGGCAGCGGGCAATCATCCCGGTCTGCCGCCGGGAACCGCAATTTCCACGGTGACGATGGTGGGTTACGCGGGCATTCTGATTGCACCTTCAACCATCGGGTTTGTGGCCGAACATATCGGGTTCCGCTTTACCTATGCCGCGTTGTCGCTGCTGCTGATCCTTGTGGCGTCTTTGGCAGGACGCACGGCGGCTGCGGATCATCTGCACAAGGTCTGAAACCGATTGCCATCAAGCGGCGGAAACCGATTGAAAGCAAGCGATCTAAGTCGCGATCTGCGTCAGGATCTCATTCGTGCTGGCCACATGAGCGAACTCTCTGTCCAGATTGGCCAGCGTCAGCGCCAGCACATCGGCGGCGGGCATCTTGCGGCCATCGTGCAAACGGGCGCCGAAATTGATCAGGGCGTCACCGACAACGGTGGTGGTAAAACCCAAATTCCCCGCCATCCGCGCGGTGCTTTCGACGCAGTAATTCGCAGCACCGCCGATGATCACCAGCGCGTTGATTCCCTGATCCGCCAGATGCTGTGACAATTCGGTGCCGATGAAGGCGGACGAGGCGTGCTTGATGAACACAGGCTCATCCATGGCGGGCGCGGCAGCGGGCTGCACCACTGCGCCAGGCGCGTCGACGTGAAAATCGTCGACCGGGTCCAGCCCGTGATGATGCACATGGATCACCGGCAGGTCCTGGTCGCGAAACGCCGCAATCAAGGTGGCGATGCTGGCATCCGCTTGCGGATTGGCCCAGGCGTGCCCCGCATCGCGGCGGGTCACAAAAGCCATCTGCACGTCAATCACCAGCAATGCCGTTGTCATTCAAGCCCCCAGAAAATCGGTCTTGCCGACCGGCACGCCATTGGCCCGCAGGATGTTATAGGCGGTCGACATATGGAAGTAGAAATTCGGCACCGCATAGCCGTGGTAATACTGCGCCGCCGGGAAGGTCAGCTCACGCGGGCCCGCTTTGATGGTGATGCTGCGGCCATTCGCGGCGTCAAAAGCATCGGCGGGGATCGTGGCAATGAAGGCGATGGTTTTGGCGATCCGCTCTTGCAACTCGGCCAGCGTGGTTTCGGTATCGGCAAAGCTGGGCACCTCTACCCCTGCCAGCCGCGCCGACGCGCCCTTGGCATGATCCGACGCAATCGTCACCTGCCGCCAGAACGGCAGCATGTCGGCAACCAGCCGCAGATGCGGGATGACCTCGGGCTTGATCTTTTTCTCAACCGCATGCGCCTCGGCCTTGGCAAGAATTTTCGACAAGGCGGTCAGGGAATGGGTGAAGAACGGAACGGGGTTTTGCATGCGGCGCACCTATGTTGGCTGTTTGCGCAAACCAAGCCCCATTCGCCCCGGAACGCAAGAGGCGACGGGGCCATCTCAGACCCCCAAACACCAGCGCATCACGGCCTTTTGCGCGTGCAGGCGGTTTTCGGCCTCGTCGAAGATCACCGAATGCGGACCGTCCATCACGGCGCTGGTCGCCTCGTCGTTGCGATGCGCGGGCAGGCAGTGCATGAACAGACTGTCGGGCTTGGCATGCGCCATCAGCGCCTCATTGACCTGATAGCCGCGCAACTGGTTGTGGCGGCGCTCCTTGGCGGATTCGGGATCGTGCATGCTGACCCAAGTGTCGGTGACCACCAGGTCGGCGCCCTGCATGGCGCGGGCGGGATCACGCTCTATCGCCACCTTCGAGCCCTTTGAGCGCGCAAAATCGACGAATTTCTGTTCAGGGTCAAGGGTTTCCGGCCCCGTGAAGGTGAAATCGAAACCGAACTGCCCTGCGGCGTGCAGAAAGCTGCCGCAGACGTTGTTGCCGTCACCGGCCCAGACCACCTTTTTGCCCGCAATCGGGCCGCGATGTTCCTCGTAGGTCATCACATCGGCCATGATCTGACAGGGATGGGTGCGGTTGGTCAGCCCGTTGATCACCGGAACCGTGGCGTGTTCGGCCATCTCCAGCAGCGTCGCCTCTTCGAAGGTGCGGATCATGATCAGGTCAACGTAGCGACTGAGCACGCGGGCGGTGTCGGCAATCGTCTCGCCGTGACCCAGCTGCATTTCCTTGCCCGACAGCACCATGGTCTGCCCGCCCAACTGCCGCACGCCGACGTCAAAAGAGACTCGGGTGCGGGTCGAAGGCTTTTCAAAAATCAGCGCCACCATGCGCCCAGACAGGGGCTGATCATCATCCGGCGTCCCCTTGGGGCGGTTGTTGCGCGCGGTTTTCATCGCATGGGCCGAGTTGATCATGCCCCGCAATTCGGCGGCGGAGGTGGTGTGGATGTCGAGGAAGTGTTTCATAAGGCGGCTCTTTTTGGCGAGCGCCGGGGGCTGTCTGCCCCCGGACCCCCGAGGATACTTTCACAGAGAGGATGACGCGAAGGTCAGAGCGTTGCTCGTCGCGAGGCGCAATGCGCGGGTTCGGCGCTGGGATGCGACAGGTGCATCAAGCGGCTTCGATGCGCGCGGCGGTGCGGTCCAGCCGGGCCAAAGCCTCGGCAATGTCCGCCTCGGTGATGTTCAGCGCAGGCAAGAGGCGCAGCACATTGTCGCCGGCGGGCACGGTCAGCAGATGCTCGGCATAGGCGGCCTTGACCACATCCAGATTGGAGGCGACACATTTCAACCCGAGGATCAGGCCCTGCCCGCGCACGGACTCAAACACCGTCGGATGCGCGGCGATCAGACCTTCCAGACCTTGGCGGAACTGCGCCGATTTGCGCGACACATCGTCAAGGAAGCCATCCTGGCCCACGATGCCCAGCACCGCCGCGCCGACAGCACAGCCCAAAGGGTTGCCGCCATAGGTCGATCCATGGGTGCCCGCGACCATGCCAGAGGCGGCGCTTTCGGTGGCCAGCACCGCGCCCAAGGGAAAGCCGCCGCCAATGCCCTTGGCAACCATCATGATATCGGGGGTGATGCCGGACCATTCATGCGCAAAGAGCTTGCCTGTACGGCCGACCCCGCATTGCACTTCGTCGAAGATCAACAGCGTGCCGGTTTCGTCACACAGATCGCGCAGACCCTTCAGGCATTGATCGGGCACCACCCGGATGCCGCCCTCACCCTGCACCGGTTCGATGATCACCGCACAGGTATGGGTGGTGATGGCGGCGCGCAGGGCATCGTGATCGCCCCATTTCAACTGCTTGAACCCGGGCATCAGCGGGCCAAAGCCCTTGACCATCTTCTCCGCCCCCGAAGCCGCAATCGCTCCGGTGGAGCGGCCATGGAAGGCACCTTCAAAGGCGATGATCTCGACCCGCTCGGTCTGACCCTGATCATAATGGTACTTGCGCGCCATCTTGATCGCCAATTCGCATGCCTCGGTGCCCGAATTGGTGAAAAACACCGTGTCCGCGAAGGTCAGCTCCACCAGCATCTCGGCCAGCTTTTCCTGCTCGGGGATGCGGTAGAGGTTCGACACATGCCAGACCTTTGCCGCCTGCGCCACCAGCGCCGCAATCAATGCGGGATTGGCATGGCCCAGCGCGTTCACCGCGATCCCCGCGCCCAGATCCAGATAGCGGCTGCCATCGGTGGCGGTCAGCCAAGATCCTGCGCCGCTTTCAAAGGCAATCGGGGCGCGGTTGTAGGTGGGCAGAACCGGAGTGATCATAGGCGGGGCCTTTCACAGCGAAAGCCTAGGCGTAGCCAAGGTGGATGGGGGAAGTCAACGTGGGATGGCCCATTTGCGGGCCAAAGCGGATCAAACGTCAGGCGCTGTGGCGCTGGCGTCGGGGACGGGGAAAATGGACGGTCCGGGTGATCATGACGGCGACATAGCCCAAGATCCGCCGTCTGTAAACGAGGATTCAGGCCAGCCGCCGCGCCAGTTGGTTCTGCCGCTCGATCACCCGAGGCAGATCAATCGTCCGCAACTGGCCTGACCGTACCACGTGCCGCCCCTCGACGAACAGATCGCGCACCCGGGTCGGACCGCACAGGATCAGGCTGGCAACCGGATCCCAAGATCCTGCAGCCTCAATGCCAGACATATCCCAGATCGCGATGTCTGCGCGCTTGCCGGGCTCGATTGACCCGCAATCGCCGCGCCCCAGCACCCTTGCCCCGCCCAGCGTCGCAATCTCCAGCGCCTCTCGCGCGGCCATGGCATCGGCGCCGCGGCTGACCCGCTGCAACAGCAACGCCTGCCGTGCTTCCAGCAGCAGATTGCCTGCGTCATTGCTGGCCGACCCATCAACTCCCAAGCCCACCTTTACCCCCGCATCCCGCATCGCCCGCACCGGTGCAATGCCAGAGCCAAGTCGGCAATTCGAACAGGGGCAATGCGCCACCCCGGTGCCGGACCGCGCAAACAGATCAATCTCGCCCGCGTCCAGTTTCACGCAATGCGCGTGCCAGACGTCAGCCCCGGTCCAGCCCAGATCTTCCGCATATTGCCCCGGACGACAACCAAACCTGGCCTGCGCATAGGCGATATCCTCGTCGTTTTCTGCCAGATGGGTGTGCAGCATCACCCCCTTGTCGCGCGCCAGCAGCGCCGCCTCGCGCATCAGATCGCGGCTGACGGAAAATGGTGAGCAGGGCGCGATGCCCACCCGCAGCATCGACCCTTCGCTTGCGTCGTGAAAGCGGTCAACCACCCGGATGCAATCCTGCAGAATGGCCGCCTCCGGTTCCACGAGGGAATCCGGCGGCAACCCTCCGGCGCTTTCGCCAATCGACATCGCCCCGCGCGTCGGATGAAACCGCAAGCCCACCTCGCGCGCCGCGTCAATCGTATCATCCAGCCGCGCCCCATTCGGGAACAGATACAAATGATCCGAGGTCATCGTACAACCCGACAGGGCCAGCTCCGCCAACCCCACCTGCGCCGAGACAAACATCTCTTCCGGTCCAAACCGCGCCCAGATCGGATAG
The DNA here is from genome assembly GCA_031428215.1 of Paracoccaceae bacterium. Lineage (GTDB taxonomy): Bacteria > Pseudomonadota > Alphaproteobacteria > Rhodobacterales > Rhodobacteraceae > Cypionkella. The sequence continues at coordinate 27,869 of JANPOY010000157.1, read as the reverse complement.
AGCGTCTGCAACCAGCCAAACAACAGCGCATCCTGCCCGCCCGGCACCGCCCGGGTCAGGGTCTGATACAGGTGATGATGGGTGTTCACCAAACCGGGTGTGACCACGCAGCCGCGCGCCTCGATCACCTCCCCCGTAGTCGCAAGCCCCAGCCCCACAGCGGCAATCACCCCACCGCGCAGCAACACATCGCCCTGCGCAATCTCGGCGCGGGCCCCATTCATCGTGACAACGACATCCGCATTGCGGATCAGAATTTCGGTTTGAATTTTGGACATGACTTCCCCTGAGCACCACCCCCTTCGGTGGATCAGGGATTGCGCGACAGAAGGGGGAGTGAAGGACTCGCGCCCCTCCGAACTTACCTAAGCCGGGCACCAAGGCCAAGTCCTTTCATCTGTCGACAAATATCCTCAGGGGGAGGTCCCAATTGCCCAGCAATTGGGACTTGGGGGCAGAATGCCCCCATCCGCGAACCCAAAGCGCGCAGCGCGACGGTGAGTAACCGAATGGCCCGACTTCGGGCCTCCGTTGGATCACCCCCGCAGCAAGTCCAGCGCCTCGGCATGGATCGCCGCATTCGCCGCGGCGAGAACCTGACCGCCCTCATGGCACGGCCGCCCTTGCCAGTCGGTGACAATGCCGCCCGCCGCCTCGATCACCGCAATCGGGGCCTGAACGTCATAGGCCTGCAAGCCCGCCTCAATCACCAGATCAATCTGACCCGCCGCGATCAGCGCATAGGCATAGCAGTCCATGCCATAGCGCACCAACCGCGCCTTTGATGCGACCCGCCGGAAGGCGGCGCCCTCCTCCGCCGTGCCGACTTCGGGGAAGGTGGTGAACACAATCGCCTCGGACAGCGCCCGCGCTGCGCGGCTCTTCAACGCCCGCCGCCCCATCGGTCCGTTCACTTCCGCCCGCCCTAGACCGCCCTCAAAGCGTTCCTGAATATAGGGCTGATCTATCAGCCCATAAATCGGACCACCCGCATTGCGCACCGATATCAGCACGCCCCAGGTCGGGGTGCCCGACAGATAGCCGCGGGTGCCGTCGATCGGGTCCAGCACCCAGGTCAGGCCCGAAGTGCCGTCCACGCGGCCAAATTCTTCGCCCAGAATGCCATCTGCTGGCCGCCGCTGCGCCAATATCTCGCGCATCCGGGTCTCGGACAGCCGATCGGCAACCGTCACCGGATCAAACCGCTCGGCTTCCTTGTTGTCTGCAGTCAAACCGTCTGACCGGAAATGCAACAAGGTGGCCAACCGCGCCGCATCCGCCAGCAGGGCGGCAGTGGCCATGATATCATCGGTCTCAGCTTGGGATAGTTCGGCCATTGTAGCGCGCCTCTGACATCAAGGCGAACACGCCTTCGCCCCCGGCTACAGTCCCGGGGGCGGCAGGTCAAGAATGTGCTGCTTACGCGGCTTCGCTGAGAACGCGCGCCAGATCAAACAGACGGCGGCGCTGCGCCTCGGGGATGGCATAGTAGGACCGCACCAGTTCCAGTGCCTCCTTGTCTGCCATCATGTCATTTCCCGCCTGCGCGACATTCGCGCCCTCGGCCAGACCCTCGAAGAAGAAGGAGATTGTCACCCCCAAAGCATCGGCAATATCCCACAGCCGTGAGGCCGAAACCCGGTTCATCCCGGTTTCATATTTCTGAATTTGCTGGAATTTGATGCCGACCTTATCGGCCAATTGCTGCTGCGTCATACCGATCATCCAACGACGGTGACGAATGCGTTTCCCAACATGGGCGTCAACAGGGTGCTTCATTTATACTCTCCACTTCACTAGGACTACTTCGTACCCTAATGTAAGCAATTATCATGCCAAAAGGAAGATCGGGTGTTTTCTTTCAAAAATTCGCCTCTTCTGCGGAAAAACCTGTCTTTTTGGATATGTCTAATTATACAAGCGAACAAGAGTCGTGGGCAAAACCGCACACATACCGCATAGGGGGCGCAACCGTCGCGGAACTCTCCCTTAGGGAGTTTGCCATTTTGCATTGCATAATGCACATTAAATTTTGTAAATCGTTGCAATATGCGAAAATTTCCGACTTGACCCTGTAGTATTTGCTGCCTTCTATGGCGCAAGTTGACGACCGAGGGTGCAATACACCACAAATCAGGAGGCTGAAATGCAGGCTTGGCGCGTGGATCGGCTTGGAACGCCGGCTCAACTGCAAAGACTAGCGATGCCACAACCGGGCCCGGGCGAGGTTCTGATCAAGGTCGCCGCTTGCGGGATAAACTTTGCCGATTTGCTGATGCAACAGGGCAAATATCAAGAACACCCCACCCTGCCCTACACCCCCGGCATGGAAGTCGCAGGCACTGTCGCGGCACTTGGCCCTGACTCTGACGCGCCCGCGATCGGAACCCGCGTGGCCGGGTTTGCCGGGCATGGCGGTTTGGCGGAATGGGCTTGCGTGCCGACCTCCAGGCTCGTGCCTTTGGCTGCCACCATTGGTTTTGAACAGGCGGCCGCCTGCCCCATCGCATATGGCACCTCGCATTTGGCGTTGGATCACAGGGCAAGGCTGCAACCGGGTGAGACTTTGCTGGTTCTAGGGGCTGCCGGCGGTGTGGGACTGACCGCGGTTGAGATTGGCAAACGGATGGGGGCGCGTGTGGTGGCCTGCGCCCGTGGGGCGGCCAAACTGGACATCGCCCGCGCGGCCGGGGCCGATGTGGTGATTGACAGCGACACCCCCGATCTGAAATCCGGGTTCAAAGCCCTGGGCGGCGTCGATGTGGTCTATGATCCGGTCGGCGGGGCAGCGTTCACCGCAGCCCTGTCCGCTTGTCGCCCCGAAGGTCGGCTGCTGACCATCGGGTTTGCCAGTGGCGAGGTGCCGCCGATCGCAGCCAACCTGTTGTTGGTCAAGAACCTGACGGTGATGGGCCTCTATTGGGGTGGGTATCTGACTTTCGCCCCGCAGGTCTTGACCCGCAGTTTGCACACCTTGTTCGACTGGCTGGCACAGGGTGATCTGCACCCGCACATCAGCCATCGCCTGCCGTTTGATCGCTATCCCGAAGCGCTCGATCTGCTGCGCAACCGCACGGCCACGGGCAAAGTGGTCATCACCCTGCCTTGACCCACAGTGTCAGCCCGCCCGCACAAGTTCGGGACGCTCCTGCACCACTGCGCGCCCCGGACCCAAGGCATAGGCTTGCCGCAGCATCGCCGCCAAGGCCAAAACCGCAGGGGAATGCACCGGGTCGGCGACATACATGTTCACCTTCATCCGTCCCAACTCTGGCAATGCCCCGCCATGGTTGATCCGTTCCACATAGGGCGGCTCTGATCCGGCCAGCACGGTATGGACCGCCAGATCAGCGGAAACAGAGGCCTCGACCGTGCGCGTGCTGTCACTTTCCACCGCCATATCCCAGATGATCCCGCGCGCATCCAACGCCGCCTGTACGCCCTGGCGAAAGATGCAGTTGTGCTCATAGGCCAGTCGCAGGGGCCGCTGACGCCAGGCAACGCCCCCTGGCGCACCGATCCAGATCAGCGGCAACTCGGCCAAGGTTTCGGCCCCCGGCTCCAGCACATCTTCCGTGGTCAGAATGACATCGCATTCGCCCCGCGCGAACTGCCCCTTCAGCACCCGCGTAAAAGAGGACAGCAGCGACACCCGCATCTTCGGAAAATCCTTGGCAAAGCGTTTGAGAACCTGCGGGATTGCCGGATAAACGATGTCATGCGGCACGCCCAATATCACCTCGCCTTCGTGTTGGGTCTGGGTCAGACGGCCAAAAACCTCGTCGTTCAGGGCCAGCATGCGGCGGGCATAGCCGAGCAACTGTTCCCCATCCGCCGTCAACCCGACCTTGCGGGCCGAGCGGTCCAGCAATTCAGTGGCCAACATTTCCTCAAGCCGCTTGATCTGCATCGAGACAGCCGATTGCGTCAGGTTCAGAAAACCCGCCGCCCGGGTGACCCCTCCCGCATCGGCGATTGCCACAAAAGAACGCAGGGATGTCATGTCGAGATTGCGAACCATATCACAAATCCTGATGCCAGAGTTCAAAACCATTCATTTTTCTAATCATAGCGATTCGCGTAAACAGATCAAGTGATGTGATGAACCTGCGGGTCCAGATCACCGATGTTGATGAAACCCTGAAAGGAAAGCCCATGTTCGCCTCGCTCCATACCTCCACTCTGGCTGTCGCCCGTGTGCAGTCGCGCGGCAAATTCGTTGATTTCATTGCCAAACTGCGGTTTGCAATGATCGCTTGGCAGCAGCGCCAGCAACTGCTTGCCCTGGATGCCGCGCGTCTGGCCGATATCGGCGTGACCCGTGCGCAGGCCACCGCCGAAGCGCAAAAGCCGCTTTGGGATGTGCCCAAAGCCTGGCGCTGCTGACCGGATTTGCGCGGTCCATGATTTCCACGCGGAAATCCTTGAAATCGCGCGTCATTGCCCCGATATTGTTGGCATAAGGTGGCGCGGATCCTCTGCGCCATCTGCCATAATCCTATCGGAGGCTACCCATGGCTGACTATCAGACGATCCGGACCGGAACTGCCGGAATCCGCACCGCCGAGATCGACGCCGGCTTGCGCGCACACATGAACAAGGTCTACGGGCTGATGTCCGTGGCGATGCTGATCACCGCAGGCGTGGCTTGGGCGGTTGGCACCAACGACGCGATGGTTGCGGCGATTTTTGGCACGCCCTTGAAATGGGTGGTGATGTTCGCGCCGCTGGTCATGGTGTTTGCGTTCAGCGCAATGATCAACCGCCTGTCGGTCGCGGCTGCACAGTTGTTCTTCTACACCTACGCCGCAGCCGTGGGCCTGTCGCTGGCGTTCATCTTCGCCGTCTACACCAGCACCTCGATTGCGCAGACCTTTCTTGTAACCTCGATCGCTTTCGCGGGCCTGTCGCTTTACGGCTACACCACCAAGAAAGACCTGTCCGGCATGGGCACCTTCCTGATGATGGGTCTGATCGGGTTGATCGTGGCCTCGATTGTGAACATCTTTCTGGCCTCGACGGCGATGGCCTTCGCAATTTCGGCCATTGGCGTGCTGATTTTCGCAGGTCTGACCGCCTATGACACCCAGACCATCAAGAACACCTATCTGCAGCACGCGCAGATGGGCGACAGCGAATGGATGGGCAAATCGGCGATCATGGGCGCACTCAGCCTGTATCTCGACTTCATCAACATGTTCATGTTCTTGCTGAACTTCTTGGGCAACCGCGAGTAACCTGGCACGCCCGTCGCGCACTTCCAAACCCTGCCAGCCCCGCGCTGGCAGGGTTTTTCTTTGCATGGAACTCATCCCAAGCCAAAGCGTTGTTTGGCTACAGGTGGAGCTGATCATGTCAAAACTCGACCACACCAAGCAAGCCGCCGACACCAGGTTCAACGTGCAGGCCGAAGCGTAAAAACACAAAATGGATGCGCCGGCGACCAAGCACGCCAACAAGATCCATGGCCACCCAGGACGTCACCCGCGCCAGAACGCTGCAAAGCCAGCCGACTCGGGCCGGTTCAGGCCTTTCAAAATGATCATGTCCCAACCCAAGATTGCGTGCCCAATGCGCGGGCATGGCGCCATAAGACCGGCGCGCAAAACGAAAAACCGCGCCCGAAGGCGCGGCATTTGCGTCGTAAAGAACGGCAGATCTTACTTGATCTTGCCTTCTTTGTATTCGACGTGCTCGCGCTTGACGGGATCGTATTTTTTCACAACCATCTTTTCGGTCATGGTACGGGCGTTCTTCTTGGTCACGTAAAAGTGCCCGGTGCCAGCCGTCGAGTTCAGACGGATCTTGATCGTCGCCGGTTTGGCCATAGTCGTCTCTCCTGCATCAGGGAAACACCGTTCCCCTGCGAAATTCTTGAAGCCCGTCTTTTACGGATGGATGGGGCAGAGTCAACACCTCACGGTGCGTTTCGCCTCAGGTATTTTTGATACAGACGAAAACGCGGCAGGGATAGTCCTCATCCGTGCTGCGATCCAATGGTTCGGCCAAGGTTCCCGCCTCACCCACGACTTCTTTCAGAATGCGGGTCAGGGTGGCTTCGGTTGCACCAAACGGGTCCAAAGCATTGGCCGATTTGGGCAAATGCCCGCCGGTGTGATCCAGCAGGATCATGCCGCCGGGGCGCAAGGCATCGAACCACGCGGCAAAAGCCTTGTGCGGGTCATAGGCATGGTCCCAGGAATTGGAGTAGACGAAATCGGCCTTTCCGGTCCATTCCGGGTTCACCTCATGGAAATCCCACTGCAGGGTGTTCGGAAAATCGGTGGCCGTTTCGGAAATATCGGTGCCGATCACATTGGCCGCCCCGGCCAGTTTGCGGCGGAACCACGCCTGTTCCTTGCCACGCCGCACCCCGTGGCATAGGCCGAAATCGACCTTGCCCAACGTGGCGTTCAGATGGGCGGCCAGAAAGAAAATGTGGCCCTTCTGCACGAATTGCGCATTCAGTTTGGCCTTGTTGCCCTCTTCCTGCACCTGCCGATAGGTTTCATAATCGGGATATTTGTGCAGCACAAAGCCTTCGCTTTCCTGCACCTCGGTCTTGCCGAGTTCCGCTGCGGCCTGACTGGCCTTCTTGAACATTCCACTCTTCAAAGCCATTTCAGAACCCTTTTTGCCTCTTGGCGGCATAAAACATCGGAACCATGGATGTGGCAACCGTGATCTGGACGGCGCGGCCAAAAGTGCAAGCATGGGTCAAATTTGCGCGGATGGCCTGTAAGCCGGATTTTGTCCCGGGGTTGCCCCCTTGGATGACCATTCCTCTGCCAACCGTGTTGCCACGGCGGTCAAGCTGCCAACCCGGACCCCGGGGCTGAAAGTTCCCTGCCGTGGTCTCCGCTGGCACCGTGGGCTTGCGCCTTTGGCAGTCGCGGACCTTACGACGTGGGGTCCCTATTCGGCATTGCTCCGGGTGGGGCTTGCCATACCGTTCCTGTTGCCAGACCCGTGGTGGGCTCTTACCCCACCGTTTCACCATCACCATGGACCCGTCATCGGTAAACCTTTGACACCATGGCAGACTCTTCTCTGTGGCGCTTTCCCTGGGGTTACCCCCGCCGGGCGTTACCCGGCACCCTTCCTTCATGGAGTCCGGACTTTCCTCGGGGTTTGCACCCCGCGGTCATCCAGCCATCCGCGCGGGGACGGGATAGGCGGAACTGGCCCGAGCTTCAAGCGGTTTTCAGTGGGTAGGCGGCGGACGGGGGTTTCACACCCCCGCGCTGCGCTACCCCCGTGGGATATTTGGGCAGAGGGGATGCAAATTTTAGACAGATGGGATGGATTGGGCTGCCATGATGGCAGCAACCGCATCCGCCTGCCCACGATCTTCGGCAGACTCCGGGCCTTGCGCCCAGGGCCGGAAGCGCAGGCGGAAGGCGGTCAGGCGGGTCTCATCACTGGAGCGCGGGTAGCCGATGGCATCGAGGCTGCGGCCAAGGTGTTGCGCAGGATCGCCCGGTGCAACAGGCCAGACCGAGAGGCCTTGCAGGGCCAGTCTGCGCCAGTCGAACCGCCGCCCGGGATCGCCCTTGCGGTCAGGCGCCATGTCGGAATGGGCGATGATGCGGTGTGGCGGGATCGTCCAACGCACCATGATGCTGCGCAGCACGGTCTCCAGCGCCGCCATCTGCGGTTCGGGGAAAGGCTGCTCGCCGGTGTTGGCCAGTTCAATCCCGATCGAATGGCTGTTGATATCTGACACACCGGCCCATGCGCCTGCCCCCGCGTGCCAGGCGCGCAGCGCCTCACTCACCAGCGCCTCGGCTTGCCCGGACTCCGAGATCAGCCAATGCGCCGACACCTCCGCCTGCGGATCACACAGCCGGGCGTGGGCCTCGGCGCAGGACGCCATGGCGGTGTAGTGGATCACGATGATGGAAGGTGCTGCCCCCCCCCGCCGTTCCCCATGGTTGGGCGAGGGGAAATCGGTCAATTCAGCGCCGACCGGAACGGCACCGGATTCCAGGCGCAGGCAAAGCCGTCGCCATCCGGGTCCAGACCCTTGCGGTCTTTGGTCGGGCCACCGGCCTGCAGGAACGCCTCTTGCGCCAGATCGGGTGAGGTGAATTTGGCACAGGCCGAATCCGGGTTGTTCAACCGCAAGGACGAGCGGGCGTACATCTGAGTGCCCACGGGATGCGTGGTGGAAATGGCAAATTCGACAATGTTCGGACCGGACTCGCCGGCCCGCTGGGGCAATGCGCCGGGTTGATCGACCTGATATTTCGCCCGGTTGCTGGCGATGCGGGCCTTGTCGCTTTCGATGGTTTCGCGGGCGGCCACGGCCTCAAAATCCTGTTCGTCCGACACGCCGGCCTTGATGTAATCCGCTTCAGAGCCGGTTTCCTGGATGCCTTCGGGCGCATCCCCGCGCGGGCGGACGTCGGGCAAGGCCTTTGGCTGCGTCAGCGGCGGGGTCTGCTGTTGCGTCTGCGTCATCGATCCACCCTCGGCTTTGGTGATCGCTGCCGCCGCTGCATCAGGCGAAAATCCCGTCGCCGGGGCCATGGGGGCCGGTTGGGCATTGTAGCTGTCGTAATCGTTAAACCCCACCCCGGCACCCGAATCGGGCACCTGCGAAGAGCAGGCGGTCAGCCCGAAGGCTGCCAGAATCAGAACGGGCGCACGCATTATTTGCCTCGGCGGTTGGTCAGTTTGCCGCCCATTACCACCATTTATCCGGCTTGGCCACAAAGCCCGCAGACCGCTCCAGCACATAGGCGTGATTGAGCAAGCCTGCCTCTTCCCACGGCCGCCCGATCAGTTGCAGACCCATCGGCAGACCCTTGGCGTCCAACCCCACCGGAACCGCGATGCCGGGCAGTCCTGCCAGGTTGACGGTGACGGTGAAGACGTCGTTCAAATACATTTCGACCGGGTCGGCATTGGCCATTTCGCCAAGAGCAAAGGCGCTGGAGGGGGTGGCGGGGGTCAGGATGGCATCGACACCTGCGGCAAACACCTTTTCAAAATCGCGTTTGATCAGGGCGCGGACGCGGCGGGCACGGTTGTAATAGGCGTCATAGAACCCCGCCGACAGCACATAGGTGCCGACCATGATGCGACGTTGCACTTCCGCGCCAAAGCCCTCGGCGCGGGTCTTTTCGTACATGTCGGTGATGCCATCGCCTGCAGCCAGCTTGGCGCGATGGCCATAGCGCACCCCATCATAGCGGGCGAGGTTGGAAGACGCCTCGGCAGGCGCGATCACGTAATAGGCAGGCAAGGCGTATTTGGTGTGGGGCAGCGAGATATCAACTATTTCTGCCCCCGCGTCTTTCAGCATCGCTACACCCTGCGCCCACAGCGCCTCGATCTCGGCAGGCATGCCGTCCATGCGGTATTCGCGCGGAATGCCGATCTTCTGGCCGCGAATGTCGCCGGTCAGCGCGGCCTCGAAATCCGGCACCGCCAGATCGGCAGAGGTGCTGTCCTTCGGATCATGCCCCGCCATCGACTGCAGGAAGATCGCTGCATCGCGCACCGATTTGGTCATCGGCCCGGCCTGATCGAGGCTGGAGGCAAAGGCCACCACGCCCCAACGCGACACCCGGCCGTAGGTCGGCTTGATGCCGACAATCCCGGTGAAGGCCGCAGGTTGGCGGATCGAGCCGCCGGTATCGGTGCCGGTCGCACCCAAACACAGGTCCGCCGCCACAGCCGCCGCCGACCCGCCAGACGATCCGCCCGGCGTCAGGTCGCGGCCATCGACCTTCCACGGGTTGATCACATTTCCGTAGCAAGAGGATTCGTTGCTGGACCCCATGGCGAATTCGTCCATGTTCAACTTGCCCAGTATCACCGCGCCATCGCCGAACAGCTTGGTCGTCACGGTGGATTCGTATTCCGGCCTGAACCCCTCCAGAATGCGCGAGGCTGCCTGCGACGGCACGCCCTTGGTGCAGAACAAGTCCTTGATCCCCAAGGGTATCCCGCACATGGACGGCGCATCGCCTGCCGTCAGCCGCAGATCCGCCGCCCGCGCCTGTTCCAGCGCAATCTCGGGCGTCTTGTGCACAAAGGCGTTCAACGTGTCGCCCGCGTCAATCGCCGTCAGGCAGGACATGGTCAGATCCACCGCCGTGATGTCACCCTTGCGCAGCGCATCGCGTGCGGCGGCAATGGTCCAGGTGTTCGCGTTCATTCCACCACCTTTGGCACTGCAAAAAATCCTTCGCGCGCATCGGGCGCGTTTTTCAGAACGGCGGCCTGAATGTTGCCATCCGTCACCACATCGGCACGACGCGCAAGCCGCATCGGCGTCACTGAAACCATCGGCTCGATGCCATCAACGTTGACCTCGTTCAACTGCTCCATAAAGCCCAGGATGCCCGACAGTTGCTCGGCCAGCTTGGGCAAATGCGCCTCGTCCACGCGGATACGCGCCAGCTTGGCGACCTTGCGCGCGGTGTCGATGTCGATGGACATGGGAGATCTCCGCAGAATTACCGCGCCACGTTTACCCGCCTCAAACGGATGCTGCAAGGTGGCGCGGGCCGGGCCTGCAAGTACCCATAAATTGATAAAAAATTTGCAATTCACATTGGGACAAATATCCCACGGGGTGCGGGGTGTGAAACCCCGCGGGTCTCAACTCTGCGACCTAGCGTTTCCCGGCGAAAAATGCCCGTAGCAAGTCCTCCGACGGTTCTGCCGCGATGCCGTCATAAACCTCGGGTGCGTGGTGGCATTGCGGGTGCGAGAACACCCGCGCGCCATGGGCGACGCCGCCCGATTTCGGATCACTTGCGCCATAATACAGCCGCGCGATGCGGGCCGCCGCGATGGTTCCTGCACAGATCGGGCAGGGTTCCAGCGTGACATAAAGATCATGCCCCACCAACCGCTCTGACCCTGCGGCGGCACAGGCTTGGCGAATGGCCAGCACTTCGGCATGGGCCGTGGGGTCACATAATTCGCGCGTGCGATTGCCAGCGGCGGCCACAATCTGCCCTTGATGCACGATCACCGCACCCACCGGCACCTCACCACGGGCCGCCGCCGCTTGCGCCTGCACAAGTGCTGCATCCATGAACGACCGAAAAACCAATCTTGCCCCTGCCCCCGTGACCAAATACTCTGCGCATCTGGCCCGCATGTCGCGCGCCCCCGCCCCTTGGGCGACGCCCTTTGAAGGATGCCTGCTATGGCCGAAAAGACAACCCCCGCCAAATCCCCCAAATCCGTAGCCCCCGCCAAATCTGCACCAGAAGGTGACCGCATTGCCAAGGTGCTGTCACGCGCCGGTGTCGCGTCCCGGCGTGAGGCCGAACGGATGATCGAGTTGGGAGAGGTTTCGGTGAACGGCAAGGTCATCACCTCACCCGCGCTGAACGTCACCGCCAAGGACAAGATCATGGTGCGCGGCGAATTGGTGGGCGAGCCGGAACAGGCGCGGCTGTGGCTTTACTACAAACCCGACGGGTTGGTGACCTCCGAGTCCGACGAAAAGGGCCGTGAGACGGTGTTTGACAACCTGCCCGAGGAATTGCCACGCGTGATGTCGGTGGGGCGGCTGGATCTGAACTCTGAAGGCCTGCTGCTTTTGACCAATGACGGTGCTTTGAAGCGGCGGCTGGAACTGCCATCGACCGGTTGGCTGCGCAAATACCGGGTGCGGGTGAACGGCAATCCGACCGATCCCGAACTGGAACCCCTGCGCAAGGGGATCGAGGTGGACGGCGAACGCTTTCAACCGATGATCGTCATTCTGGACCGCATTCAGGGGGCAAACGCCTGGCTGACGGTGGGGCTGCGCGAGGGCAAGAACCGCGAAATCCGCCGCGCCATGAACGCCGTCAACCTGACGGTGAACCGCCTGATCCGGGTGAGTTATGGCCCGTTCCGGTTGGGTGATCTGCAACCGGGTCAGGTCGAAGAGGTCAAGGGCAAGGTGCTGCGCGATCAGTTGGGTGAAGGCCGCACCCCCGAGGATGAAGCCCCGCGCAAAGTGGTGCGCGCGCCCCGCCCCGGTGCAGCGCCACGCACAGCCACGGGCAGCAAATCCGAAACCGCTCGGTCTGCCCCCGAACGGCGCGAGTCGTCGCGGGACAAGACAGCATGGGGTGAAACGACCAAGGCCGGGGCGGACGAACGGCGCGCGCCGCAGCGTCCGGCCAAACCGGGTGCAGCCTTGCAAGATTTGTCGTCGGCCTGGAAAGCCGCCACCACGGCCAAACCCCGCAGTGCTGCGCCCAAAAAAGGTGCGCCCGACAAGCCCGCCGCCGCAACCAAACCGCGCAATACCCCTGCGGGACCCCGCAGCGACGGGCCGAGCCGGGGCAAGCCGGGCACGCGACCGAAGCGGGGGGAATAATCCCGGCGTTTTCCCGCTCAGCCCACTGGCATGGAGGCAAACCTGTGCCTATAGTTGATGGGTTCCCGGATCACTCGGGCGCGGAGGGTGCATGTCCGCAAAATCTTTGCAGACCGTTTCGTTTTTGATGTTGTTGGCGCTGATCGTCTACGTCGCCATAAGTGGGGCCGTGTGATGGCGCAGCGATTTGGTGGTGATTTCAGCCCTGACAAGGCTCGCTCTGAAACAGGGCCAGAAACCGATCACGCCCCGATGGCGCGCGCGCCCGGCAAACCACAGCACAGCGGGCGCGCAGGGGTGTTGTTTTTCCTGCCAATCCTGTTTGCGATCAATGGTCTGCGTGGAGATCCGCGGGCTTTGGTGCTGGGCTTGTCGGCCGCAGCAGTGTTGATGCTGGCCGCCTGGTTGACCCGCGAAGGCCAACGCGCACATGCGGCCTATGATGAGCGCAAGGTCGCCCGCAAGCCCGCAATTCCGCGCAAGTTGTTTGGCGCCGTGTTGACCGGGGCGGCCTTGGTGATCGGCGGCATGATGTCCCAGACCGGGCTTTTGTACCCTGTCTTCTTTGGACTGGCCGGCGCAGCCCTGCACATCGGGGCCTTCGGACTGGACCCCAGGTCCAACAAAGGCATGGAAGGCGTCGATAATTTTCAGGTCGAACGCGTCGCCCGCGCCGTGGATGAGGCCGAGGCCCTGCTGGCCGGCATGAAAGACGCCATCCTGCGTGCGGGTGACCGCGCTTTGGAAAGCCGGGTCGAGAACTTCGCGAAGGTCGCGCGCGGGCTGTTTCGCACCGTTGAAGGCGATCCCGGAGATCTGACGGCGGCGCGCAAGTATCTGTCTGTCTATCTGGTGGGCGCGCGCGATGCGACGGTCAAGTTTGCCGATGCTTATGCCCGGGCCCGCGATCCGAAGATCCGCACGGATTATGAGTCCTTGCTGGGCGATCTGGAAACCACCTTTGCCCAGCGGACCGGATCGCTGCTGTCGGGCAGCCACACCGATCTGGACGTTGAAATTCAGGTGTTACGTGACCGCCTGAAACTGGAAACCTGACATCCGCCCCAACGGGCCCACTGAACGAGTGAGAAACCCATGACCGAAGACATCCGCGCTGCTGCTGCCACTTCCCTGGCCGAAGTTGAAAAAGTCACAGCGACGATCCTGCCCGAACCGGGCCGCGAGATTGTGGCGCTTGAGGTGGCCTCCGCCCCGATGGCCGAAGATATCCGCAAACGCATGGCCGAACTGGACATGTCGAACACCCAGTCGATCATCTCTTTCGGCTCTGGCGCGCAGGCGGAGTTGCAGGTGATTTCGCAGGAAATGCTTCAGGGCGTGAAAAACAAGGACGTTGGCCCGGCTGGGGACAGCTTGCGCGAAATCGTGTCCACCATCCGCGGCTTTTCGGGCGAAGAACTGGATGTGAACCGCAAGCAAAGCTGGTGGGAATGGCTGACCGGGCACGCGGCCCCGCTGGCCGAATTCATCGCGCGCTATGAACAGGTGCAGAGCCAGATCGACAAGGTCACCGGCAACCTGTTGATGCATGAAACCGCGCTTTTGAAAGACATCAAAAGTCTGGACATTCTCTACGCCAAGACCCTGACCTTCTATGATGAGCTGGGTCTCTACATCGCGGCGGGCGAAGCCAAACTGAAAGACATCGACGCGCACGACGTTCCGGCGAAGGAAGCGGCGGTCAAAGACGCCCCTGAAGCCGATCAGATGAAACGCGCGCAGGAATTGCGCGACTTGCGCTCGGCCCGCGACGATCTGGAACGTCGGGTCTATGATCTGAAACTGACGCGTCAGGTCACGATGCAATCGCTGCCTTCGATCCGTCTGGTGCAGGAAAACGACAAATCGCTGGTCGGCAAGATCAACTCGACCCTGATGAACACCGTGCCGTTGTGGGAAACCCAACTGGCGCAGGCGGTGACCATCCAGCGCAGCAAGGAAGCCGCTGAAGCGATTCGCGATGCCAATGATCTGACCAACGAATTGCTGACCGCCAATGCCGACAATCTGAAAGAAGCCAACAAGATCGTGCGCACCGAGATGGAGCGCGGGGTGTTCGACATTGAATCGGTGAAGCAAGCCAATGCCACCCTGCTGGCGACGATCGAGGAAAGCCTTGCCATCGCCGATGAGGGAAAACTGCGCCGCGCCGCCGCCGAAGAAGAGTTGATCAAGATGGAGCATGAACTGCGCGACACGCTGGCTTCGGCCAAGGCGCGCAAAACCGGCCTTGGTGAAACTGTTGGCGGCGCTGTCTGATCCATGATGCTGCCTGCGCGCGCCACAGTGCTGAACCGGGTGTCTGCCCTTGTGGCCGCGTTGGCGCTGGCCGCCTGTCAATCGACCACGCCGGGGCCGGTGTCACAACCGCGGCCCCGGCCCAATGCACCTGTCGCCGTGGCTGTGCCGGAGACCCCCGAAAGCGCCGCGGCCCGGGCCTATTATGCACAGGTGCAGCAATCGCTGCTGGCGCAGGGCCTGCTGCGCACCGACGGCGGCGGGGTGGACACGCCGATCACTGACCGAATGCTGGCCAACAACTTCCTGCGCATCGCGATGTATGAGGAGTATGATCGCGCCTTGGGTGGCACGGTGGCCAGCACAGCCGCGATGCAATTGACCCGCTGGCAAGGCCCGGTGCGGGTGGGTCTGCGCTTTGGTGCTTCGGTGCCTGCCGACAAACGCGCCACCGACACCGCTCGGATTTCGTCTTATCTCGCGCGGTTGTCGGGCCTGACCGGGCTGCCCATGCGTCTTGCAGATGGCAACCCCAATTTCTTCATCCACATCGCCAGCGTGGATGAACGCCGCAGCCTTGGGCCGGCCTTGCAAGCCGCCCTGCCAGAGTTGACAGCGGCGCAGGTGTCGGGTGTGACCAATCTGGACCGTTCGACCTATTGTCTGGTCTGGACCCAAAGTGACACGACCAGCGGTCAGTATGAACGCGCTTTCGTGTTCATTCCTTCTGAACACCCCGATCTGATGCGACTGGCCTGCATCCACGAAGAAATCGCCCAGGGCCTTGGGCTGCCCAATGACAGCCCGGCCGCCCGCCCGACGATCTTCAACGACGATGAGGAATTCGCCCTGCTGACCCGGCAGGACGAATGGATGTTGCGGATCCTTTACAACCCACAGCTGCGCCCCGGCATGACCGAATCCGAAGCGCGGCCCATCGTGGAATCCCTTGCCACCCGGCTTTTGGGTGGTGACAGCTGAATCCGCAACGCGCGGGTCGAAGGAGTTTAGACCATGGTTTTTGGATTTCTGGGCGGCGAATTTGTCGATGTCATCACCTGGCTGGACGACAGCCGTGACACGATGGTGTGGCGGTTTGAACGCCATGGCAACGCGATCAAATACGGCGCCAAACTGACGGTGCGGGAAGGTCAGGCGGCGGTGTTCGTGCATGAAGGCCAGATGGCCGACGTGTTCGGTCCCGGCATGTATATGTTGGAAACCAACAACATGCCGATCATGACCACGCTGCAACACTGGGATCACGGCTTCGATTCACCCTTCAAATCCGAGATCTATTTCATCAACACCACCCGTTTCAATGATCAGAAATGGGGCACCAAGAACCCGATCATGTGCCGTGACCCGGAATTCGGCCCGGTCCGCATCCGCGCCTTTGGCAGCTATTCCATGCGGGTGAGCGACCCGGCGAAATTCATGCAGGAAATCGTCGGCACCGATGGTGAGTTCACGGCGGATGAAATCAGCTTTCAGATCCGCAACATCATCGTGCAAGAGGTCAGCCAGATCCTCGCCAAGTCGGGCATTCCGGTGCTGGATATGGCAGCCAACACCACCGATCTGGCGCAGCTGATCACCACGGCCATCGCGCCAAAAGTGGCCGAATACGGGCTGTCGTTGCCGGAATTCTACATCGAAAACATCAGCCTGCCGGAAGAGGTGGAAAAGGTTCTGGACAAGCGTACCTCGATGGGGATCGCGGGAGATCTGAACAAATACATGCAGTTCAACGCGGCCGAAGGCTTGGCCAACCCAAACTCTGGCGTCGGTGCAATGGTTGGGGCTGGTATGGCCGCAGGCATGGGGATGAACATGGCAGGCGGGGCCGAGCCCTGGGGTGCAACCGCCGCAGCACCGCCACCGCCGCCGCCGCCACCAGCGGGCAAGGCTTGGCATGTCGCTGAAAATGGCACAACCAAGGGTCCGTTCACTGAGTCTGAACTCGCCAGCATGGCAGGCTCGGGCGGTCTTGGCCGCGATGCGCAGGTCTGGACCGCCGGGCAGGACGGCTGGAAAGCGGCAAGCGATACCGAGCTTGCGCGCCTGTTTGCCATGGTGCCGCCGCCACCGCCGCGCGGGTAACGCGCCATGTCGGTTACAGAGGAACATCGCTGGCCCTGTACACAATGTGGGGCCGACCTGCGCTATGCGCCGGGTCAGACAGAGCTTACCTGTAACCATTGCGGCCATGTTCAGGCCATCACCGCCGCCGCCCCGCGCGCCAAAGCCCGGGCTTTGGGTGAACTCGATCTGCAACGCGGGCTGGACGATGACCTGCCAGCAGCGGCCAGCGAAGAGGTGCGGTCCACCCACTGCCCAAGTTGCGGGGCGGTGGTTGAATTTCAGGGTGCCAATCACGCCAGCCAATGCCCGTTTTGCGCCACCCCTGTCGTGGTGGACACCGGCAGCCACCGCCATATCAAACCGCAGGCGCTGGTGCCGTTCGAGTTGACCGAGGCTCAGGCGCGCGGACAGTTGGTGCGTTGGTTGGGCAGCCTGTGGTTTGCCCCGAACGGTGTGCTGGAATACACCCGCAAGGGCCGTGCGATGGATGGCATTTATGCGCCGTTCTGGACATTTGACGCCGACACCCGCAGCAACTATCGCGGCCAGCGCGGAGAGCATTATTATGAAACCGAATGGGTCAACGTCACCGTCAACGGCAAGTCGCAACGCCAGCAGCGACAGGTGCAGAAAACCCGCTGGTATCCGGCGCAAGGCCGGGTGGCGCGGCAGTTTGACGATGTGTTGGTGATGGCCTCCAGCAGCCTGCCTGCGCGGTTGGGCAATGACCTGACGCCTTGGGATCTGGGCAAGTTGCAACCCTACAGCCCAGAGTATCTGGCCGGCTTTCTGGCCGAAGGCTATACCGTGTCCTTGGCCGACGGCAATCTGCGGGCGCGTGACGTGATGGCGGGCGTGATCGAGCAAGACGTGCGCCGCGACATTGGTGGCGACGTGCAGCGGGTTGACTCTGTTGACACCGATTACAGCGCCGAGACGTTCAAGCACATCCTGCTGCCGATCTGGATGGCCGCATACAAGTATGGCGGCAAAAGCTATCGCTTTCTGGTCAACGGCCAGACCGGCGAGGTGCAGGGCGAGCGCCCCTATTCCTGGTGGAAGATCGGCTTTGCCGTGGTGCTGGTGGCGGCGCTGGCACTGGGCGCGGCCTATCTTTCGGACCCCGAGGCCTTGGGGTTGACGGAGCCCAGCTGGATGAACTGACTTTGCTGCATCTGGGACGGCCGGGGTTTTCACACCCCCGGACCCCCGTGGGATATTTGTGCAGAGAGGATGGAAATTTTATTCAAATTTTTGCGATACAGGGAGGGATGTCTTTGCCGCTGTTGCCTGCGGACGCAGCGCTGGTTGACATCCGGCCCCCCGCACGCGATAGCCCGGCCACGCTTGGGAGTCTGCCATGACCGACCACACCACCCTTGATTTCAGCCGTATTCTTGACCATGCCCGCATTGCGGAACTTCCGAACCCCTACTTCGGCAAGGTGCGCGATTGTTATGATCTGCCGGCAAGCCTTGTTCAGCCTGCACGCCGCATCCTGATTTCTTCTGACCGGATTTCGGCCTTTGACAGCATTCTGGCGGCGATCCCCTACAAGGGACAAGTGTTGACCCAGATGGCGCGGTTCTGGTTTGACCACACCGCCGACATTTGCGCCAACCATGTGCTGTCCTACCCCGATCCGAACGTGGTGATCGGGCGGCATCTGACCATTCTTCCGGTCGAAGTGGTGGTGCGCGGCTATCTGGCGGGGACGACCTCGACCTCGGTGCTGACGCAATACAAGGCCGGCGTGCGGCAGATGTACGGGCACGCGTTGCCCGATGGGTTGCGCGACAACCAAGTGTTGCCTGCGGCGATCATCACCCCCACCTCCAAGGCATTTGACGGTGCCCATGATGAGCCGTTGACCGCGCAAGAGATTGTGACGCAAGGGCTGCTGACTGCCGCGCAATGGGCGGATGTGTCGGCCAAGGCACTTGCGCTGTTTGCGCGCGGGCAAAAGATGGCGGCTGAACGCGGGTTGATCCTGGTGGACACCAAGTATGAATTCGGCATCGATGCCGATGGGAATATCCTGCTGGCGGATGAGATTCACACCCCGGATTCCAGCCGTTATTGGATAGCCAGCGGCTATCAGGCCGCGTTTGAGGCTGGCACCCGTCCGCCCAGCTTTGACAAGGATGTGATCCGGTCTTGGGTCGGGGCGCGCTGCGATCCTTACACCGACCCGATCCCGGAAATCCCCGCCGACATGATCGCAGCCACCGCGCGCGTCTACATAGAGGCCTATGAGGCGATCACCGGTCAGCCTTTCGTTCCCGACACCAGCCACGCAACCCCGCTTTCGCGCATTCGGGCCAATCTGCAGCCCTATTTCACCGTCTGATGCAGGACTGTTTGCGCTAACACGCCACGCTCATGTAACATCGGCAAAACTGCAAAGGATGGGTCAAATGATTCTCAGCTGTGGCGAAGCCCTGATTGACATGTTGCCGCGCACCTCGACGCTGGGCGAACCGGCGTTTTCGCCCTATGCGGGTGGCGCTGTGTTCAACACCGCGATCGCCTTGGGCCGCCTTGGCACCCCGGCTGCGTTCTTTTCCGGGGTCTCAAACGACATGCTGGGCGAGATTTTGGCTGACACGCTGACCGCCTCCAAGGTCGACACGTCGTTCTGCGCCCGGTCCGACCGGCCCACCACCGTGGCCTTTGTCAAACTGGTGAACGGTCAGGCCACCTATGCCTTCTACGATGAAGGCACCGCCGGGCGGATGCTGTCGGTCGACGAACTTCCCAGCCTGCCCGCCAGCATCGGCACCTTGTTTTTCGGCGGCATATCCTTGGTGAACGACCCCGCCGCCAGCACCTATGAGACGCTGCAGGCGCGCGAAGCGCCCTCGCGCGTCACCGTCATCGACCCCAACATCCGGCCCGGTTTCATCGCGGGCAAGGAAGACCAATACCGCGCCCGGATAGAGCGCATGATTGCGCGCGCCGATATTGTTAAGCTGTCGGACGAAGATCTCCATTGGCTGATGGGCGCGGGTGATCTGGTTGCGTTGTCACGGCAAATCCTGTCCAAGGGCCCGAAAATTGTCTTTATCACCGAAGGTGCTGCAGGCGCGCGTGCTGTCACGCCGACACAAAACCGCTTTGTCACCGCGACCAGGGTGACGGTGGCCGACACTGTGGGCGCAGGAGATACCTTCAACGCGGGCGCACTGGCTGCCTTGCACGCCACCGGTGCGCTGACCAAGGCCCGGCTGCTGACAGTCAGCGATACCGAACTTGACGCGGCCCTGACCCTTGGCACCCGCGCCGCAGCCATCACCGTGTCGCGTCCCGGTGCCAACCCGCCCTGGGCCCACGAATTGTGAGAGCACTGCTGCAACGCGTCAGCCGCGCTTCGGTGTCGGTGGATGGCGCGGTCGTGGGCGAAATCGGTGCCGGGCTCTTGATCCTGATCTGCGCCATGCAGGGCGATACCGAAGTGCAGGCCGACAGGTTGGCCGCAAAAATCGCGAGGCTGCGAATTTTCAAGGACGCCGCGGGCAAGATGAACCTGTCGGTCAAAGAGGCTGGCAACGCCGCGCTGATCGTGTCGCAATTCACCCTGGCCGCCGATCTGCGCGGCAACCGTCCCGGCTTTTCCTATGCCGCGGCTCCGGATCTCGGCAAACGGCTTTATGACGATTTCACCGCCCGCATCGCGGCCTGCGGCATCACCACCGCCTGCGGTGTTTTCGCAGCCGACATGGATGTCTCGCTCAGCAACGATGGTCCTGTCACCATCTGGATGGACACTGATAACCTCTGACAGCTTTCACTTTGGACCAGATATCCTCGCGGGCAGGCGAAGCCGTGGAGGGCAAGCGGCCGCCTTTTTTCAGATCCGGTCTAACGGATCGCGTCACCGCATTCGATCAATGCATCCATCGACGCCCGCGATCCTGATAACGAATAGTCCTGAACTGGCGATTGGTCGGCTGACCGCAAATAGAGCCGCTGTCCCTGTGCAATTTCCGTCAGGAACCTCACGCCTGCATCGGAATCCGGCAGGTTGAACAGAATCGAATTCTTGTACAATTCGGCATTGGTCAGATCCCAACTGGCGCGGCGGTCCACCTTGACATCAAGGTCAGCCGTGTCGCCCTCACCAAAATCCCAGGATGTCGAATAGAATTGTAGCTTCACCGACTGATCCGGATAGACCCACAGCGTGAAACTTTCGCTGGTCGCATCCACCTCGGCCAGACACGCCACGGTGCCATCGTCAAAGCCCACAATCTCGACTTCCCAATGCTTGTGCTTGAACAGCATTTCCGACGTCGTTTCGGCTTGCAGTGGAGTAAACGCCGCTGCAATCGCCACTGCACACACCGTTCCCAACCAACTGCGCATGATCTGTCCCTTTCTTGCCACACCTGCAGGCAAGATCGGACGAAGCCAGCGCTTTCGCAAATGAAAAAGACAGTTCACGCCGCTGTGAACGGTCTTTTATCCGGGCAACCGGTTCAGGCGGCCCAGTCCCAGCCTTGCGCGAACTGCCCCAGCACGGCGGCCACGGCGGCATCGTCAACGGCAGCAGACTTCGACACCCGTGCCACAAGACCGCGCTTCTTGTCTTCAACCACCTCGACCACCCGCACCGGCAATCCGGCTGCGGCCAAGGCCGCATCATAGGTCCGGGTGATCGCCCGCCGTCGCAGATCGGGTTTGAACACTTTGCCAACGGCGGTTTTCGGCAATTCGGCCAGAATCTCGATGTGTTTGGGCAAGGCCGCGCGTTCGTGGATGTGTTCTTTGGCATAGGTCATCAACTCGTCCACCGAGGTCGTGGCACCCTTGATCAACTCGACATAGGCGCAGGGCAATTCGCCGGCATGGGCATCCGGCTGGCCGATCGCACCGACAAATGACACCTGATCATGCCCCATCAGCGCCTCTTCGATGATGGCGGGGTCGATGTTATGGCCCCCCCGGATGATCAGATCCTTGGCGCGGCCCGTGATGAACAGATAGCCGTCTGCATCCAGCCGCCCCAGATCGCCGGTGCGCAGATGGGTATCCGAATAATAAAGCCCCTTGTTCTTCTCAACCTCAGTATAGGTCGCACCAGCAAACACGCCGGGGTTTGACACGCAAATCTCACCGACCTCATCCACCGCACATTCGCGCGGGCTGCCGTCCGAGTTGGTGCCAATAATCCGCACATCGCAATGCGGGAACGGCAGGCCGACCGAGCCGATTTTCTTGGCGCCCTCGGGCGGGTTGATCGACACAAGGCAAGTGCATTCGGTCAGACCATAGCCCTCGACGATCTGCACGCCAGTCGCCTTTTCAAACCGGTTGAACAACTCGATCGGCAAGGGCGCCGATCCCGAAAACGCCCCGCGCAAAGTGCTGACATCGGCATCAATCGGCCGCTGCATCAGCGCCGAAAGGGCGGTCGGCACCGTCACCATATAAGTGACCCTCCAGCGCGCCACCAGCTTCCAGAAATTGTCAAACACCCCCTCACCGCGATAGCCCGCAGGCGTTGGGAACACCACATGCGCACCGGATGCGATCATCGACATCAGGATCGGATAGGCGGCAAAGACATGGAACAGCGGCAAGGGGCAGATCACGATATCGGTTTCCCGGAACAGCAAGCGGTGGCCCAGCCAGCCGTTGTAGATCATCCCCGTCGCCTTGTGCTGCGCCACTTTCGGCATGCCCGTGGTGCCGCCGGTGTGGAAATAGGCCGCGACATGGTCGGTGCTGCGGTCGGCAAAACTCAGCCGGTCGCCCGAATGTTTCGCGCATTCCGCGTTGAAGTTCTTGACGTTGGCGGTGTGCATGACCGGATTTTTTGGCCGCACCAAAGGCACGATCCAGCTTTTCGGCGGCGACAGGTAGCGGTTCAGGTCGACCTCCAGCACCGTCTTGACCGATGGTGCATGCCGCACCGCCTCAGCCACCTTCTGAGGCAGGTCGGTCTTGGGGAAAGCGCGCAGCGTCACCACGACCTTGGCCTTGGTTTCGCGCAGGATGGCGCTGATCTGCTCGGCCTCCAGCAGCGGATTGACCGGGTTCACAATCCCCGCCACCGCACCGCCCAAAAGCGTGACCGCGGTTTCCAGCGCATTCGGCAGCACATAGGCCACCACATCATTTTCCCCCACCCCAAGGCTGCGGAACAGGTTGGCGGCCTGCGTCACCTGCGCGTGCAACGCGTTCCAGGTCAGGGTTTCCGCCCTGTCACCCGCCCCCGACGTCAACTGATAGCTGATCGCAGGCCTTGTGCCGTGTTTGGCACGGGTGCGGCTCAGAAAATCATAGATGGAATGCGCGACATCGCGCGTCTCCCAAGACGTTTCGGCCTCTATTGCCTTCAGGTCCGCACGCGATGCGAAACTTCCCATGGTATCCTCCCCTGATCCCTCTTGTACCGAGGGTTGTTCTTTGTCGTGCCAAGATGCGGGGGAAAGCCGGTTTTGCCAAGAAAAACCACAATGCAAAACGCAACGTCAGTCTGCGCCCCGACCCTGACGGATCGGGGCGGCAGCGGTCAGGCCTTGGCCGGAATGCGCAGCATCTGCCCTGGATAGATCTTGTCCGGATGCGACAGCATCGGCGTGTTGGCTTCAAAAATCGCCGGATAGAGGCTGGATTTGCCCAGCGTCGCCTTGGCAATCGCCGACAGCGTGTCACCCTTTTTCACCGTATAGAACACCGGATCGGCGCCATCGGCCTCGGCTTCCACTTCGGCCACCCCCGCCACATTGCCAGCGGCCAGGATGATTTTCTCTTTCATTTCAGGCGAAACGGCAGTGCCTTCCACCTTAACCCGGTCGCCTTCAACCTTGATCTCGACGCCCGAGGTGTCCAGCCCCATGCCTTCCATCTTGGCTTTCAGCACTTCGGCCTCCGGCAAAGTTCCCGCCTCGGCCTTGCTGCCAAACAGCGACGAACCGGCGTCCTTGACGAAACTCCACAAACCCATGGCAATAGTCCCTTGTTTGGGCCGCATCACGCACGCAGCCATGTTCAACACCGCGTACAGTGGCAACGGCGGCAGGAGCAATCAAAGGGGGAAACTCGGCAGTCTTTTCCCCCTGCGTCCCCAGCCGCAAATTTCAATCAAACTTGCCTGAAATTCCTCTGTGCGCAAATATCCCACCGGGTGAGACGCGCCCGGATGCTCTGCCAGTGGCAAGCATCAGCGTCGAACGCAAGGGTCCGCAAGGATCGGGCCGGTCGACCGGGAGTGTGAAACCCCCAACCCGCGCCTGCCCCTAGACCGCCCCATCGGTGAACTGCAACCGCGCGAGGCGCGCATAAAGCCCGCCCTCGGCCACCAAAGCCTCATGCGTGCCAATGGCGGCGATGCGGCCCTGATCAAAGACCACGATCCGGTCCGCCCGTTTCACCGTCGCCAGGCGGTGCGCCACCACCAACAGCGTGCGCCCCTGCGCCAGACGGTCCACCGCCGCCTGCACCGCGCGTTCGCTTTCGGCGTCCAGCGCCGACGTCGCCTCATCCAATAGCAACACCTTAGCATCGCGCAGGATCGCCCGCGCAATCGCGATGCGCTGCTTTTGTCCGCCCGACAGCATCACGCCACGCTCGCCCAGATAGGTGCCATAGCCCTGCGGCAAGGCGGCGATGAAGTCATGCGCGGCGGCGGCGCGCGCGGCTTCTTGCACTTCGGCCTCGGTCGCTTCGGGGCGGCCAAAGCGGATGTTTTCCAAGGCAGAGGCCGCGAAAATCACCGGGTCTTGCGGCACCAGCGCCATCGCCCCCCGGAAATCGGCCCGCGCCATGTCGCGCAGATCGACGCCGTCCAGCCGCACGGCACCGCTTTGCGGATCGTAAAACCGCATCAGCAGTTGCAGAACTGTTGACTTGCCCGCCCCTGATGGCCCGACCAAAGCCACGGTTTCCCCCGCCTCAACCGTCAATGACACCCCATCCAGCGCCGAAGTGGCAGGCCGCGCCGGATAGCGAAAGCCCACATTGTCCAGCACGATCTGCCCGCGCACCGGACGCGGCAGCGCCACAGGCACAACAGGGTCTTGTACCGTGTCTTCGGCCCCCAGCATTTCCACCAAACGCTCGGTCGCGCCCGCCGCGCGTTGCAGTTCGCCCCAGATTTCCGACAGCGCCCCCACCGCCCCGGCCACCAGAATGGCATAAATCACGAATTGCACCAGCTGCCCCGCCGACATGGTGCCCGCCTGTACATCGCGCGCGCCCATCCACAGCACACCAACAACGCCCGCGAACACCAGAAAGATCACGATCACCGTCATCAGCGCCCGCGTCTTGATCCGGGTCTTGGCACTGCCAAAGGAACGTTCGTTTACCGCCGCAAAGGCCCCGCGCGTCTGGGCTTCATGCGTAAACGCCTGCACGGTCTGCACCGCCGACAGCGCCTCGGACGCCATTCCCGACGATTGTGCGATCAGGTCCTGATTTTCACGGCTGAGGACCCGCAAGCGACGCCCCAACACGATGATCGGCACCACAATTGTTGGCACGATCAGCAACACCAACCCGGTCAGTTTGCCCGAGGTCAGCGCCATCAGCACCAGCCCACCCGACAGCGTCAGAAAATTGCGCAGGGCCACCGACACGGATGAGCCGATCACTGACAGGATCAGCGTGGTGTCGGTGGTGATCCGGCTTAACACCTCACCCGTCATCATCTTTTCAAAATACGCCGGGCTCATCGCCACCACCCGGTCGAAAAGCGCGCGACGGATGTCTGTGACCACCCGTTCGCCCAGCCGGGTGACGTAGTAATAGCGGACCCCTGTGCCCGCCGCCAACAGCGCCGCAATCGCCAGGGCCGCACCGAAATACTGGTCCAGCAAGGTCAGATCGCCACCGTTGAAGCCGTCCACCACCCGGCGCACCGCCATCGGCAGCACCAGACTGACCGTCGCCGTCACCAGCAGTGCCAGCGCCGCGATGATCACCATCACGCGGTAAGGTGCGATGAATGGCAAAAGGCCGCGCAACGCCCCCACCTTTTTAGACCCTGCCCGCTTTGCGCCGTTGTCGTCCGCCATCTGCCCGCCCCTTCTGCAACGCCTTGTCCTCTAAGCCCGCAAACCGGCCCGTGCAAGCGTGGCATCGACGCGCAGCCGCCATTGCCCCTTGCCGCGGCCCGTGCCAGTTTGTCCGGCAAAAGGAGTGCGCCATGACCCAGACCTTCACCGTCGCCGATGGCACCGCTTTGGCCTTTTCTGACGAAGGCGAGGGCCTGCCGCTGCTGTGCCTGCCCGGCCTGACCCGCACCATGGGCGATTTCGACTATCTGCGCCCGCATCTGCCGCCCCTGCGCCTGATCCGCCTCGACTACCGTGGCCGGGGGGCCAGCGGCTGGAGCGGGGCCAACACCTACACCATCCCACAAGAGGCGCAGGATGTACTGGCGCTGCTGGCGCATCTGAAAGTGGATCGGGTGGCCGTTCTGGGCACATCGCGCGGCGGGTTGATCGGGATGGTGCTGGCGGCAATGGCCAAGGATCGGTTGCTGGGCCTGTGTCTGAACGACATTGGCCCCGAGGTGAACCGTCTGGGGCTGGAGCGGATTTTCGACTATGTCGGTCGCAATCCGGCGGCGAAAACCCATGCCGAACTGGCGGCGCGCCTGCCCGACTATATGCCCGGCTTTGACAATGTGCCACTCGAGCGTTGGCTGGCCGAAGTGCGTCTGCACTACACTGAAACGCCCGACGGCTTGCGCATCACCTATGACCCGGCCTTGCGCGAGGCCTTTGCGGTGGCCGTCAACGCGCCCGATGCCGATCTGTGGCCGCTGTTTGATGCCTGCGCGGGGTTGCCTTTGGCTCTGTTGCGGGGGGCCAATTCCGATCTGCTAACCCAGACCTGCGCCGATGAAATGCGCCGCCGTCGCCCGGATATGCTTTACGCAAGCATCCCCGACCGCGCCCACATTCCCTTCCTTGATGAACCCGAAAGCCTTGGCGTCGTGCGCGCGTGGCTGAAGGCCTGTCATGACTGACCTCGCCCTGATCAAAGCCGCCGCCAATCGTTTGGCAGGCCATGCCCGCGTCACCCCGCTGCTGAACGCGCCACTTCTGGACGAAATCGCCGGGCGGCGCATCTTTGTGAAAGCCGAGTGCCTGCAATGGACCGGCAGCTTCAAGTTTCGCGGCGGTTGGTCGGCGGTATCGGCGCTGTCGCCAGAGGTCCGCGCGCGGGGCGTGATTGCCTTTTCATCCGGCAACCACGCCCAAGGGGTGGCCTTGGCCGCACAAATCCACGGCATCCCAGCTGTGATCGTGATGCCCGCCGACGCCCCCGCCGTGAAGATCAACAACACCCGCGCTTATGGGGCCGAGGTGGTGCTTTATGACCGGGCCCGTGACGACCGTGATGCGATTGGCGCTGAACTGGCCGCCGCGCGCAGGTTGACGCTGATCCGGCCCTATGACGATGCGCAGGTGATTGCGGGTCAGGGGACTGTTGGGCTGGAAATTGCCGCGCAGGCCGCCGAGGCGGGGATCATCGCCGCCGATGTGATCAGCTGTTGCGGCGGCGGCGGCCTGACCAGCGGCATCGCTTTGGCACTGGAGGCGCATGCGCCGGGCTTGCGGGTGCGCACTGCAGAGCCGGCAGGGTTTGACGATGTGGCGCGGTCTTTGGTCGCGGGGTCGGTGCAGCGCAATGCGCAGACGGCAGGCTCGATCTGCGACGCCATCGTCACGCCGCAACCGGGCGTGCTGACCTTTCCGATCCTGCAGCGCCTGTGCGGGCCGGGCCTTGTGGTAACCGATGATCAGGCCATGCAGGCAATGGCGCTGGCCTTCGCGCATCTGCGCATTGTGGTGGAACCGGGCGGAGCCGTCGCTCTGGCCGCCGCGCTCTTTATTACCGATCTGCCTGACACCGTGATCTGCACGGCTTCGGGCGGCAACGTCGATCCGACCCTGTTTGCCGACGTTCTGCGGCGCTTTCCCGTTTGAGGAATTCGAACATTTATAGCCAAGTCGGGCCTTAAAGCTGTGTCTGCAATACCTCCTGCTACTTAAGGTTTACAAACACTGATCCTGCAAATTCAAATGTAACCGTCCGGCCTGACCGCTCTGACGCGTGATGCTGGTGCGGGATAGTGTCCACCAAGGATAGTGGACACTAAGGTGCGGGCGTGGCGCGGCGGACGAGGCGACTTTGGACGGATGAGGAGAAGCGGTCGATCTGCCTG
>JANPOY010000156.1:0-52889 GCA_031428215.1 Paracoccaceae bacterium | reverse complement strand
GCAAAACTCAACGCTGTCGATCCCAACGCCTGGCTCGCCGACACCCTCGCCCGCATCCCGGACTATAAGATCACCAAAGTCGACGACTTGCTGCCGTGGCGCTGGAACGGATAGCGGTCAGACCGGACGCTTACATTCAAATTGTCATCCTCTCTGCCCAAATATCCTCAGGGGGTGAATTGGCGCAGCCAAGAGGGGGCGTGAGCGCCCCCTGCCTCCGCATCTGCCATTGCGTTAAACTTCTGAAATTGGTAATGATCCATGACCAATTTCATCAAAAGGCGCGCGCCATGGCTGTGATCACCTGCATCGACGATCTGAAGCAGCTTTACAAAAAGCGTACGCCGAAGATGTTCTATGATTACTGCGAAAGCGGGTCCTACACGGAACAAACCTTCCGCGAAAACACCACCGATTTTGCCAAAATCCGCCTGCGCCAGCGTGTCGCCCGCGATCTGACCGGGCGCAGCACCGCCACCACGATGATCGGTCAAACCGTGACCATGCCGGTCGCCCTTGCCCCCGTCGGATCAACCGGCATGCAATACCCGGATGGCGAGATCAAGGCCGCCCGCGCCGCCGCCGCCTTTGGTGTGCCCTTTACCCTGTCGACCATGTCGATCTGTTCCATCGAAGATGTCGCCGCCGCCAGCCCAACGCCATTCTGGTTCCAGCTCTATGTGATGAAAGATGAAGATTTCGTTGACGCCGTCATCGAACGCGCCCGCAATGCCAAATGCTCGGCTTTGGTGCTGACGCTCGATCTGCAAATCCTGGGGCAGCGCCACAAGGATCTGAAGAACGGCCTGACCAGCCCGCCGAAACTGACCCTTCCGAACATGATCAACATGGCGACGAAACCGGCCTGGTCTCTGGGCATGTTGCAAACCCCGCGCCGGACCTTTCGCAACATCGTCGGCCATGTGAAGGGCGTCACCGATCTGGCCGACCTCACCAAATGGGCGAATGAACAATTCGATCCGATGCTGGACTGGGGCAAGGTGCGGCGCATCCGCGATCAATGGGGCGGCAAGCTGATATTGAAGGGCATTCTCGACGCCGATGATGCCCGCATGGCCGCCGATGTCGGCGCCGATGCGATGGTGGTGTCGAACCACGGCGGGCGGCAGTTGGATGGGGCCTTGTCGTCGATCCGCGCACTGCCGTCGATCGTGCGGGCGGTGGGCGACCAGACCGAGGTTTACATGGACAGTGGCATCCGCTCGGGTCAGGACGTGCTCAAGGCGCTGGCCATGGGTGCGAAATCCACCTTCATCGGGCGCAGTTATATCTACGGGCTGGGAGCTGCGGGGCAGGCCGGCGTGACGAAGGCGCTGGAGGTGATTCAGAAAGAGTTGGATATCTCGATGGCGCTGTGTGGGGTGCAAAAGGCGCGCGAGATAAGCCGTGAGCAGGTGCTGGTGCCGAAGGATTTTGAGGGCGATTGGGCGTAGGGTGGGTGCAACCCACCTTCCATTACCTTCGTACCAAAACCCGCGCCAATACCGGAACCCCCGCCAAAATCACCGCCGCAAACACAAACGCAAAGCGCAGCCCCATTTGCCCGGCGATGAACCCGATCAGCGGCGGGCAAAAGAAATAGCCGAAATAGCCCAGCAAGGTTGCCCGCGCCACCGCCCGCGCCCGCGCCTCGGGGGCGGCCTTCTGTCCCACCAGCGAAAATGCCGTGGGTGCGATCACCGATGATCCGATCCCCATCACGATGAACCCGACATAGGCCATCGCGGGCGTGCCCGCCATTGCCGCTGCCATCGCGCCAGCCGCTGAAATCACCGCGCCGCCCGACAGCAACAGCCCTGCCGGGATCCGTCCCGCCAGTCCCTGCCCGAACAGCCGCGCCACCCCCATCGTCAGCGCCATCACGGCGGGCCCCATCGCGCCATGCGCGGGGCTGCCGCCCAAAGACTGCTCGATGTGCAGCGCCGACCAGTTCTCGGCGGCGTTTTCGGTCAGAAAGGCGATCAGCACCATGGCGCCACCGATCACCGGCACCCAGCCCAGATGCGCCGCACCCGGCCCTTTGGGCCGTCGCAGCCCGTCAATCCGACCGTCGCGTTCCAGCGTCGCCAATGAAATCACGGCCGCCAGAACCGCCATCGTGCCCAAGACCCAAGCCGGCGACCACGCCGCCTGCCGCATCGCCCCGGTCAGCACCGCCCCGCCCGCATAGCCAAAGGAATAGGCGGCATGGCACAGGTTCATCAGATGCACCCCGCGCTGCGCCTCAAGCGCCGCCACCCGGGCGTTCATCAGCACATCGGTCAGCCCGGTGCCCGCGCCGCAAGCCATCATCGCCAGCGGAAACAGCCACAGGCTTGCGGTTTGGCCGGGCAATGCAAAACCCGCACACATCAGCGCACAGGACAACGGCAAAGCCCATCGCCCAAACCCCACCCCCGCCGCCGGAGCCACCAGCATGGCGCAAACGGCGGCAATCGGCGTCATGAACATCAAGGCGCCCAAACGGGACTCGTCAATGTCCAGCATGGCCTTGATATCGGGCAGGCTGGCCGCAAACGACCCCCACAGCACGCCCATGGCGGCAAAGGCCGCAACGGCGGGGCGCGCAAGGCGCAGGGTGTGCAGAAAGGGCATGCAGGCTCCGGGTACAACGCGGCAGATCTAGCGCGACCACCGCCACACCACTTGCCCAAGCGCGACAGCACCCCCGCCACCGGCGACCCAATTGTCGCTTCCCTTCCCGGTGATTCCCTGCTATCGGCCCGCAGTCGCGCCATGCACCCTTGAACGTTGGCGGATATATAAATGGAGAAACACCTATGGCACGCGAGATCCTCGATCTTCACGCCCAAGTACGTACGGGGACAGGCAAGGGGGCCGCTCGTCAAGCTCGTCGCAATGGCCTGGTACCCGGTATCGTTTATGGCGATAACACGGCGCCCCAGCCGATCCAGATCAACTACAACGCCTTGCTCAAGCGCCTCAAGGCCGGTCGCTTCCTGTCCTCGCTTTTCAATCTGAAGGTTGAAGGCATGCCGGACGTGCATGTGATCTGCCGTGGCGTGCAGCGCGACGTGGTCAAAGACCTGCCGACGCACATCGACCTGATGCGCCTGCATGACGAAAACCGCATCAACCTGTTCATCCACGTGACCTTCATCAACCACGAAGCGTCGCCGGGTCTGAAGCGTGGCGGCACCCTGACCGTCGTGCGCAATGACGTCGAGTTGAACGTCCTGGCAGGCGACATCCCGGACCACATCACCGTGGACCTGACCGGCAAGCAAATCGGCGATGTGATCCACATCAACGATGTGGTGCTGCCCGAAGGCACCAAGGCCAGCATCGACCGCAACTTCGTGATCGCCAACGTCTCGGCTCCGGCCGGTTTTGTCGATACCGCAGAATAATCCTTTGGGATGAGAGTTTTGGGCGCGGTGGGGCAACCTGCCGCGCCTTTTGCATCCGCGGCCCGGCTCTTGAAACGACACCGTTTTGCGCGCGCTTCACATGGGTTCAAGCATCCCCGCCGAAGGCTTTGGCCCGCTGCAAGGGCCTCCGGCGGGGATATTTGGGCCAATGTGAAATCCCACGGGCGTGCGGAAACCGGCGGTGCTGTGGCAACTGGCTTGCATCCAGTGGCGCCAGCGGGCATTTACAGCAGGCCAAGTCAGCCGGGAAAACAGTGATGAAACTCTTTGTGGGTCTGGGCAATCCCGGCGCGAAATATGCGGGCAACCGGCACAACATCGGCTTTATGGCGTTGGATCGCATCGCGGCAGATCACGGCTTTGCGCCTTGGCGGCGTGGCTATCAGGGCCAGGTCTGCGAGGGGCGTCTCGGCGCGGAAAAGGTGGTGTTGCTCAAGCCTGAAACCTTCATGAACCTGTCTGGCCAATCGGTGCGTGCGGCCGCCGATTTCTACAAGCTGGGGGTCGACGCGATCACCGTTTTTCATGATGAGCTGGATCTTGCCCCCGGCAAGCTGCGTGTCAAGCAAGGCGGCGGTCATGCCGGCCACAACGGCTTGCGGTCCATCCACGCGCATATGACCGAAGCCTATGGCCGTGTGCGCCTTGGCATCGGCCATCCCGGCCACAAGGACGCCGTGGCTGACTATGTGCTGCATGATTTCGCCAAGGCCGATCAGGACTGGCTGGACGATCTGTTGCGGGGTCTGTCCGACGGTGCGCCCTTTTTGGCCGACGGCGACGCGGCCAAATTCATGAACGCCGTCGCCTTGCGCACCGCCCCGCCGCGCGCCTCTACCGGAACCGCACGCCCGCTCAAAGTCGAAATGCCGAAGGAGCCGCCGCCCGAGGCCCCGCCCGTGGACCATCGCAACCCGATGCAAAAGCTGCTGGACCGGTTCAAATAGCCGGTGTCGGCCGGGCGGAGCCGCCCGCGCCTGCTGGCCCCAACGTCTGAAACCGCGCCACTGCCGCCGCCACAGGCTCTGCGGCGCCGTGGCCGAAGGCGGGCAGCCCAAGTGATCGCGAGGCCACCAGACGACGCTTTTGCCGATCCCTGTGCCCAACCGCGCCCACAACGAGTGCCGGTTTCCGCCCCCGACACCTTTCTTGCGGTCGTGGAACCGGCTATGAACGCATATGGCCATCACCCTGACATCCCTGACGGACCTCGCGGCACACGGTTTCGATGACATCATCGACGTGCGCGCCCCCGCCGAATATGCCGAGGATCATCTGCCGGGGGCGGTCAACCTGCCGGTGCTGAATGATGCGCAGCGTGCCGAAGTGGGCACCATCTACAAACAGGTCAACCCGTTCACCGCCCGGAAACTGGGTGCGGCTCTGGTGGCGCAAAACGCAGCGCAGCACCTGCTGAGCGCGCTTGCCGACAAGCCCGGCGGCTGGCGGCCCCTTGTTTATTGCTGGCGCGGCGGGCAACGGTCGGGTTCTTTCGCCTCGATCCTGTCGCAGATCGGCTGGCGGGTGGAACTGATGGCGGGCGGCTACAAGGCGTGGCGGTCGCTGGTGGTCAAAGCCGTCTATGACACGCCCTTTCCGGCCCCTGTGGTGGTGCTGGATGGCAACACCGGGTCCGCCAAGACCGAAGTGCTGAACCTGCTGCCCGCGCGCGGCATTCAGGTGATTGATCTTGAGGGCATCGCTCGTCACCGTGGCTCACTTTTCGGTGCGATGGGGGGGCAACCCTCGCAAAAGGCCTTCGAATCCGCCCTGGCCATGGCGATTGCCAGACTGGACCCAGCCCGCCCGGTGGTGATCGAGGCCGAAAGTTCAAAGGTTGGAGATTGCCGCTTGCCGCCCGAAATCTGGAAGGCCATGACCCGCGCGCCGCGCATTTCCATAACCGCCCCAGCTGCGGCCCGCGCGGCCTATCTGACCCAAGCCTACGCCGATATCTGCGCCGATGGCACGCGCCTTGCGACGGTGATCGACCGCCTGCGCCCGGCCCATGCCGCAGATCAGATTGCGGATTGGCAGGCACTGGCCTTGTCCGGTGATTTCGCGCCACTGGCCGAAAGCCTGATGCAACACCATTACGACCCGCGCTATGAAAAGCACCGCGCGCGGATGCAGGTGGGTCTGACCGATCTGCCCACTGCCAGCCTGACCGCCGCCGATCTGGCCAGCCTGGCCGACCGCATCACGGCCCTGGTGCCAGCGCTGACATAGGGCCAAAAGCGCGCAATCTGCAGACCAGCCATGGATCTGGTCCCACCGATTGCCGCCAATCCGCTCAAATTTTAATAAAATTGTGGTTTATCTGTCCGCAAATATCCCACGGCAGGCCGGGGGTGTGAAACCCCCGGCCTGCCGATGCCGCAACCAACCGTCTCAGATCACAACAATCTGCGGCACGCCCGCCACCACCTTACCCACAACCGCCGCCTGTTCCCCTGCCGCCAACAGCGCCGCCAACAGGGCAGGGGCCGCGTCCGCAGGCACCGCTGCCAACAATCCGCCTGCGGTCTGCGGATCATGCAGCAGCGCCATCAAAGGCCCGTCCTCCCCTGTCACCCGCCCCAAAACCGCGGCGCGATTGGCGGGCGCAAGGCTCGATCCATACCCGGCTGCGGCCAACGCGCGCGCGCCCGGTATCAGCGGCACCGCTGCCGCCTGCATCTGCGCCCCGACCCTTGAGGCGTCCAGAATCTCCAGCAGATGCCCGGCCAGACCAAAGCCCGTCACATCCGTCATCGCGCGGGC
Source organism: Paracoccaceae bacterium (assembly GCA_031428215.1). Classification (GTDB taxonomy): domain Bacteria; phylum Pseudomonadota; class Alphaproteobacteria; order Rhodobacterales; family Rhodobacteraceae; genus Cypionkella. The sequence goes on along the minus strand of JANPOY010000156.1, from coordinate 46,713 downwards.
CTCGGGGGCCAGTATTGCCGCCGCCGTGGCCAAAGGCCTGCTCATCACCGCCATAGCCGCTGCCACGGCCTCGCCCAAAATCAACCCCGGCACCCGCGCCAACGCCATCTCGGCTGCCATCACCGTGCCGCTGCCCAAAGGCTTGGTCAGGATCAAGGCATCCCCGATCTGCGCGCCCGCCTTGGTGATCGCGCGCGCAGCCAAGCCCGTCACCGTAAAGCCAATCGTCAACTCGGCCCCAATAGAGGTATGCCCGCCCACCACATCCGCCCCCGCTGCGCCAAAAACCAAAGCCGCCTCGGCCATGATCTCGGCCAGCATTTCCGCGCCTTTCTCCGCCGACAGACGTGGCAAGGTGATCTGCGCCAGTGCCACTTGCGGCGCCGCCCCCATCGCCCAGATGTCGCCACAGGCATGCACGGCGGCAATCCGCGCCATCATCCGGGCGTCATGGCAAAAAGCGCGCAAATGATCGGTGGTCAACACCTGCACCCCGCCCGTCGCTCGCAAGATCGCCGCATCATCGCCGCGCCCAGACAGCACATCGGCGCGGCGCGGTGCAGGCAGTACTGCGAGGGCTGCCCCCAGATCATTGGCCCCCAGCTTGGCCCCGCAGCCCCCGCACAACGGCTTGTCCCCCATCGCCGCGCGCAGGCCTTCTACCGCCCGAGTCGGGATGTCCGGCGCGGCCATCGCCGGGTAATCCTGAAACTGCGCCATGAATTTGCGGTCGATCCGGTCTTTCCAACGCCACAGCCAGCCGCCATCCAATGGCAAACTCCATTTGTCGGCCACAGCCCCCTGACCGCCCGTCGAGATCAGTTTCAGATAGTCGCGCTGCGGTGCAAAACTGCGCATCGGCCCGCCCAACAGCGCCGCCTGCAGATTGTGCAGCAGCACCGGGGCGGCGCGCACCGCGTAAACCCCGGCCTTGGGGCGCGGGGCAAAACCCATATGCGCGCAATCGCCCGCCGCAAAGATTAGCGGATCTGAACTTTGCAAGGTGTTGGAAACGCTGACAAAGCCCTCGTGCAGCGCCAAACCGGTTTCCGCCAGCCAGCTTTGCGGCCGCGCCCCTGCCACCGCCAAGGTGAAATCCGACGGCAGGCTGCGGCCATCGGCCAGCACCACCGCGCCCGCCTCTATTCGCGCGGGCTGCGCCACCGTCAACAGGCGCACCCCGGCACGGGTCAGATGCGCCAGCAGCGCCCGTCGCGCGCCCGCACCAATGCCCGGCAAGGCGGTGTCGCCCTGCTCCAGCAACGTCACCTCTGCCCTGCCGGCCAATCGATGCGCCGAGGCCAGCGCCAGTTCGACCCCACCCACACCCGCACCGACCACGACCACCCGCGGCGCCGTCAGCCCGCGCGCCAGAAACGCCTGCCAACGGTCGGCATAGCCGCCCAAGGGCTTGGCCGCGACCGCATGTTCACCGTAGCCCGGCAGATCGGGCAGATCCGACGCGATGCCGATATCAAGGCTTGCCACGTCATAAGACAACGGTGCGCGCCCCGCCAACAGCACCTGACCGCCATCACGGTCAAGGCCCACAACCCGGTCGAGGATCACCCGTGCGCCCGCAAACCGTGCCAGCCGCAGCAGATCAATCATGATCTCGTCACGGGCGTAATGGCCCGCGATCAGACCGGGCAGCATCCCGGTGTAGGGTGCCGCCGGGCCAGGGTTGATCAGCGTGACCCGCACCCCCGGCACCGGGTCCATCGCCCACCTCCGCAACACCAGGGCATGGGCATGGCCGCCACCGATCAGCACCAGATCCCGCACTGTTGGATAAACTGTCTGCCGCATCGCGCGCCCCTTGCTTTGCCCAATCCCTAGCCCCCGCGCGCGTCAAAGGCCAGCCCGCCCCCACCGTCTTGACATCATCCGTTGCGGCCCCCGGTTGCGGCCTGCCCGCCCAATCGCTAGCCTGCAGCGATGACCAGCACCCGCCCGCGCATCAATGTCACCCAGATCCAGAAGCTGGCGCTCAACACCAGCCTGTACACGGCGATCACGCTGTTGCGCGCCGATGCGGCGGGTCTGACCCGCTATCTGGAAGAACAGGCCGCCGAGAACCCCTATCTGCGACTTGGCCCGCCACCCGCGCCGGGCCTGCATGACTGGCTGCCGCGCTGGACCGGGGTGCTGCAGGGCGAGGGCTATGACATCAACAATGCCGCCGCCAGCTCTCCGAGCCTGATCGCGCATGTGATGGCCGCGATAGATCTGATGCCTTTGCCGCGGCGCGACCGCCACATTGCGCAGGCGCTGACCGATGCGCTGGAACCCTCGGGCTGGCTGGGCCAGCCGCTGGCGGCCATTGCCGCCGAAGTGCAGGCTTCCTTGCCAGAGGTTGAATCCGTGTTGCTGCGCCTTCAAACCATTGATCCGGCCGGGCTGTTTGCCCGAAATTTGGCCGAATGCTTGCTGTTGCAAGCAAAAGAAGCGGATGTTCTGGACGCCCCTATGGCCGTTTTGCTGCAAAATCTGGATCTGTTGGCCAACGGCGATCTGGGCCGGTTGGCCAAGATCTGCGCCATACCCGAAGCCGGGGTGATGGCCCGCTTTCGCATCATCCGCGCGATGAATCCCAAACCGGGCGCGGATTTCGCCCCGATGGGCGCAGCGCTGCTGCGCGAGCCGGATCTGGTTGCGCGCCCTGTGGCGGGGGGCGGGTGGAGCGTGGCCTTGAACCGCTCGGCTTTGCCCGATGTGCAGTTGAACCCGACGCCGGACAACCAAACCATTGGCCAGACCGAAGGATTGGCCACCGCGCGCGCGGTGTGCCGCATGGTCGAGGCCCGCAACGCCACCTTGCTGGCTGTGGCCCGCAGCATTCTGACCCGTCAGCATTCGGCCCTGACCCATGGGCCTATGGCCTTGGTGCCGATGGCGATGGCCGAGGTGGCGCAGTCGTTGGCCCTGCACGAAAGCACCATCAGCCGTGTGGTGGCCGGGGCCAGCATCGACACGCCGCATGGCACATGGTGGCTGCGCCATCTGTTCAGCCCGGCTGTGGGGGCAGAAAATGGCCCGCAAGTGGCGGGCGCTGCCCTGCGGCACCGGCTGGCCCGGCTGATTTCGCTTGAAAACCGGCTCAGCCCGCTGTCAGACGCCGCCTTGGCTGTGGCATTGCTGGCCGAAACGGACGTGCAGATTGCCCGCCGCACCGTGGCGAAGTACCGCGAAGACCAAGGCATACCCGCTGCTCACCGCCGCAAGCGCCGCCCCCATCTTGGCTGATCGCGCAGGGCCCTGTCCCGGATGTCGGCACTTTGCCTGACATTGGCATGCTTCGGGAACAAATACCCTCGGGGCGGCATTGCACCGGCGCCAAGGGCGGGCGAATGCCCCTTTCTGCCGCCTTTGCGTCAAAAACGTCGCGCGCAGGGCTGACTTGGCCGCCTAGCCGGTTTATCTGACGCCTCAAAGCAGTGCGGGACAGCAAACATGGCCTATTTTCTGGGTGTCGATACCGGGGGCACCTACACCGATGCGGTGATCGTGGACGAGGCTGCCGACCGCGTGATCGGCAAGGCAAAGTCGCTGACCACCCGCGCCGATCTGGCGCTGGGCATTGGCCGCGCGGTGGATGCGGCGCTGGCGGGCGCAGGCATTGCGGCGGGCGATGTGGCGTTGGTGTCGCTGTCCACCACGCTGGCCACCAATGCGCTGGTGGAAGGGCAGGGCGGCCGTGTCGCGCTGATCTTCATCGGCTTTGATGCTGACGATCTGGAGCGTGGTGGCTTGACCGAAGCCCTCAAAGGCGATCCCGTGGTGCGGATGGCGGGGGGGCACAGCCACGCGGGCAGCGAAGTCACACCGCTTGATATGGCGGCGCTGACCGCCCAGGTCGCCAAACTGGGTCCGCAGGTCATGGGCTTTGCCGTGGCCGCCCGCTTTGCCACCCGTAACTCCGCGCATGAACTGGCCGCCCGCGATCTGATCCGTCAGGTCACCGGTCGCCCGGTCACCTGTTCGCACGAACTGTCGGCGCAATTGAACGGACCCAAACGCGCGCTGACTGCCGTGTTGAACGCCCGCCTGATCGGCATGATAGACCGGCTTGTCGCCGCCTGCGAACGCCATCTTCTGGCCATTGGCATCCACGCGCCTCTGATGGTCGTGCGCGGCGATGGCGCTTTGATCTCCGCCGCGATGGTGCGCGAACGCCCGATCGAGACCATCCTTTCCGGCCCCGCTGCCAGCATTGTCGGCGCGCGCTGGCTGACCGGGGCGCAGGACGCATTGGTAAGCGATATTGGTGGCACCACCACCGACGTGGCCCTGCTGCGCGGTGGCTTGCCGGAAATTGACCCGCAAGGCGCGCGCGTCGGCGGTTTTCGCACCATGGTCGAGGCGGTGGCGATGCGCACCACCGGGTTGGGCGGTGACAGCGAAGTGCATCTGAAAACCGAAGGCCTGCTGGGCGGTGTGCGCCTTGGCCCGCGCCGCCTGATCCCGGTGGCTTTGCTGGCGGCGGATCATTCCAAAATGGTGCATGACACGCTGGACCGCGCGCTGTCCTCTGACACCGCGGGCGAATTCGATGGCCGTTTCGTGGTGCCAATGCCCGGCCAAACCGGCGGGCTTTCCCCGCGGGAGGTCACAGTGCTGGCGCGCATCACCGAACCGATGCCGCTGGCACGGGCGCTGTCGTCGCGGCTGGAGGTTGCGGCCATGGAGCGCCTTGTTGCGCGCGGGCTGGTGATGATCGCAGGCGTGACGCCTTCAGACGCCAGCCATGTGCTGGGCCGCCTTAACGCCTGGGACGCCAGCGCATCCGAGAAAGCCGTCCGCCTGTTGGGCCGGCGGCGCAATGGCGCAGGCGACCGTTTTGCCGCCGATGCTGCGACTCTGGCGCAAGCCATCATCGACCAGTTGACAGCCCAAACCGTCGATTGCCTGCTCGAAGCCGCCTTTGACGAGGACACCGCCTTCGCGGATCAGGACACCGACGCGCTGGCCCGCCATCCGCTGACCAAAGCCGGGTTGTCGCAACATCGCGGCGTCGTTGAAATCAGCACTCGGCTTGGCGTGCCGGTGATCGGGCTTGGTGCCTCGGCTCCGTCCTATTACGGCGCTGTGGGCGCGCGGCTGGGCTGCAAGATGATCCTGCCGGAACACGCAGGCGTTGCCAATGCCATCGGTGCTGTGGTGGGTCAGGTCAGCCAGCGGGTTCAGGCACTGCTGTCCAGCCCCTCTGAAGACCGGTTCACCGCGCATCTGCCGGGCGGTCTGCAACATTTCAACGACCGCGACGTGGCGCTTGCGGCGGTAGAGGCCGCGCTGACCACAGAGGCCAGCACCCGCGCCCGCACTGCCGGGGCCAGCGACCTGCGCCTGACCGTCACCCGCGACATCCGCGAGGCAGACATCGAAGGTCGCACGATGTTCATCGAGGCGACCTTGACCGTCACCGCCTCGGGCCGCCCCCGCGTGGCGCATGACCGCAAGGCCGAGGACCTGCCAATGCTGTCAGCGTCTCTGTCCTGAATATCCCCGCTGGAGGCAGGCCAGTTGCAAACCCGCCGCGTGCCAATCCTGCCTTGCGCCCGCGTTTTCCCCTTGACGCCCCACCCGCTCGCGCATACTCACCGCGCCAGTGGCGAGGTAGCTCAGTTGGTTAGAGCACACGACTCATAATCGTGGGGTCGAGAGTTCGAGTCTCTCCCTCGCCACCACTTGCTCAATCCAATCCAAGCGACCGGATGATCAAATCGACCAGGCGCGGTTTGTCGGTTACTTGGCCATCGCTGGCCCCTCGTTCCAGCTTTGGCCGCAAAACTGCGGCCAAGCCGGACAGCCACTCCGGCCAGACCCAAGCCGAAAAACCGCCTCAACTGCCGCGATAGGTCGAATAGGCGAAGGGGCTGATCAACAACGGCACATGGTAATGTGCGCTGGCATCCGGCACGCCAAAGCGGATAGGGATGTCGTCCAGAAACAGCACCGCGCCACTGGCCTGACCCGTGGCGCGCAAATAGGCTCCGGCGCTGAACACCAACTCATAATTGCCGGCGGTCAACGCAGGCCCCGACAGCATTGGCGCATCGGTGCGCCCGTCGGCATTGGTCTCTGTCTCGGCGACCTGCTGATGTCCATCCGCCGTCACCCGGTAAAGCGCGATCTTCACCCCCGCCGCAGGCTTGCCCCGGGCAGTGTCCAGCACATGCGTTGTCAAACGTCCGTCCGCCATCTTGGCCCCCTGATGATCTGTCACTACCTTAGCCCTGCCCCCGCGCGCTGCACACGCGCCTTGATGCGCAAGTCTTTCTTGGATTAATTGATAAAGCCTTTCGGAATTTCCGCATAGTCTTTCCCCAGCAGACGGAGTTGCCCATGCACCGCTATCCTCGAGATTTCCGTGGCCACGGTGCCACCCCCCCGGATGCTGCCTGGCCCGGTGGTGCGAAAATTGCCGTGTCACTGGTGCTGAACTATGAAGAGGGTGGCGAGAACAACATCTTGCACGGCGATACTGCGTCCGAGGCGTTTTTGTCCGACATCGCCGGGGCAGCACCTTGGCCGGGGATGCGGCATTGGAACATGGAATCGCTTTACGATTACGGCGCGCGCGCGGGCTTCTGGCGTCTGCACCGCCTGTTCACCGGGATGGATATTCCGGTCACGGTTTACGGCGTGGCAACGGCGCTGGCCCGCAACCCCGAACAGGTGGCGGCGATGAAGGCAGCTGGATGGGAAATTGCCTCGCATGGGCTGAAATGGGTCGATCATCGCGACATGCCTTTGGAGGTTGAACGCGCCCAGATTGCCGAGGCGATCCGCCTGCATTCGGAAGTCGTGGGTGAGGCGCCGCTCGGTTGGTACACCGGGCGCTGTTCGGTCAACACCGTCGGTCTGACCGCCGAGACCGGCCAATTCGACTGGATCTCCGACACCTACGACGACGATCTGCCCTATTGGCGCGAGGTGGGCGCGCGCGACCAACTGGTCATCCCCTACACGCTGGAGGCCAACGACATGCGCTTTGCCACGGCACCTGGCTACACCGATGGCGCGCAGTTTTTCCAATACCTGAAGGACAGCTTCGATGTGCTTTATGCCGAAGGGCAGGGCGGGGCGGCGAAGATGTTCTCCATCGGGTTGCATTGCCGCCTGATCGGGCGTCCGGGCAAGATCGCCGGGCTGCGGCGTTTCCTCGACTATGCAAAATCCCACAGTGACGTCTGGTTTCCCCGCCGCATCGACATTGCCCAGCATTGGACAAAAACCCATCCGCACAACCGCTTCGAGCGGCCATCGCAAATGTCACATGAACGCTTCACTGCCCGCTTCGGTGGCATTTTCGAACATTCGCCCTGGATTGCCGACCGCGCTTACGCCTTGGAACTCGGCCCGGCACATGACAGCGCCATCGGTCTGCACAACGCCCTCTGCCGCATCTTCCGCACCGCCTCGCAGACCGAACGCATGGCCGTCCTCACCGCCCACCCCGACCTTGCCGGCAAACTCGCCGCCGCCAAACGCCTGACGCCGGAAAGCACCCACGAACAGGCCTCTGCCGCCCTCGATGCCCTGACCGACACCGAGCGCCAAACCTTCCAGACTCTGAACGCCGACTACGTCGCCAAACACGGCTTCCCTTTCATCATTGCCGTGCGGGACAACACCAAGGACAGCATCCTTGCGGCCTTCCAGACCCGCATCACCCAAGACACCCAAACCGAATGCGCCACCGCCTGCGCCCAAGTCGAACGGATCGCCGCATTGCGCCTGAAGGATATCCTGCCATGACTGGTTATTATGCCCCCCCCGGCGGACTGCCGCCACAGACCCAGCTGATGACCGGCCGCGCGGTTTTCACCACTGCCTATGCCTTCATCCCCAAAGGCTGCTTTTCCGACATCGTCACCAGCCATCTGCCCGGCTGGAGCAAAACCAAACTCTGGCTGATCGCCCGGCCCATGTCCGGCTTCAGCGAAACCTTCAGCCAATATGTGATGGAGGTCGCCCCCGGTGGCGGCTCCGACGCCCCCGACGCCGACGCTGGCACCGAGCATTTCCTCTTCGTCACCGACGGCCTGATCACCCTGACCATCGACGGGTTGGGCTACGAGATGGACGCAGGCCACACCGCCTTCATCCCACCTGGCGCGCACTGGACATTGCTGGCCCAAGGCAGCACCCCCGCCCGCTTTCACTGGATCCGCAAACTCTACGAACCCGCGCCCGGCGTCGATCCCCCGCCGCCCTATGTGATCAACGAAAAAGACGTCGCCCTGTCGCTGATGCCCGACACCAATGGCGTCTGGGGCACCACCCGCTTCGTCGACCCCGCGGATCTGCGCTACGACGCCCATGTCAACATCGTCACCTTTCAACCGGGCGGCGTGATCCCGTTTGAAGAAACCCATGTGATGGAACACGGGCTTTACGTGCTCGAAGGCCGTGCTGTCTACAAACTCAACACCGATTGGGTCGAGGTCGAGGCCGGCGATTTCATGTGGCTGCGCGCCTATTGCCCGCAGGCCTGCTACGCGGCAGGCCCCGGCCCCTTCCGCTATCTCTTGTACAAAGACGTCAACCGCCACGCCCATTTGCGCGGCCCCGGAGCCTACCGCCCAAGCCGCTAAAACTTGTCTAAAATTGTCATCCTCTCTGCCCAAATATCCCACGGGGGTCTGGGGGTGTGAAACCCCCAGTTCCGTCCAACCGGAAATGCGCTCATGCCGACGATCCAGACCGAACCCCTCACCCCGCACGCCTTCGCCCCCTTCGGCGATGTCCTCGACGCCACCGGCGATTTCCGCCTGATCAACGAAGGCCTCTGCCAGCGCCACCATGACCGCGCCCGCATCGACACCGCAGGCGGCCCCCCCGGCATCTCCATATTCCACGCGACAGCGCGCCAACTGCCCTACAGCTTCACCCTGATTGAACGGCACCCCGACGGATCGCAAGCCTTCCTGCCCATGACCCAACACCCGTTTCTGGTTATCGCCGCGCGGGGTCCGCAGGCAAAACCGCGCGCGTTCCTCACCAATGGCGCGCAGGGCATTAATCTGCACCGCGGCATCTGGCACGGGGTGCTGACGCCGTTGCAGGCCCCCGGGCTTTTCGCCGTAGTGGACCGCATCGGTCCCGGCCCAAACCTTGAAGAATTCCGGTATCCAGAACCCTGGACCGTAATGCCGGCCTGACGGCCATAACCGGATCGCGCCGATGGGGCAGTGCGAAGACGGCAAGAACAACAAAGCCCCAAGGGAAAAGGAAACGAAAAATGAGTGACAAGACCCATCCCGTGGACGAGATGCTCGCGCCACCAAAGCTGTTTACCCTCGGCCTGCAACATGTGCTGGTGATGTATGCGGGCGCGATTGCCGTGCCGCTGATCGTGGGCCGGGCGCTGAAACTGGAACCGGCGGATGTCGCTTTCCTGATTTCCGCCGATCTTTTCGCCTGTGGCATCGTCACCCTGATCCAATCCCTGGGCGTCACCCAATGGTTCGGCATCAGACTGCCCGTCATGATGGGCGTCACCTTCGCCTCTGTCGGCCCGATGGTCGCGATAGCGGGCGCAAATCCGGGCGCAGACGGCGCGCGGATGATCTTTGGCGCCATCATGGCGGCGGGGCTGATTGGCATCATCATCGCGCCCCTGGTCAGCCGCATGCTGCGGTTCTTCCCGCCGGTCGTCACCGGCACCATCATTCTGGTGATCGGTGTCAGCCTGATGCGGATCGGCATCAACTGGATTTTTGGCACCCCCGTCGGCCCCACCGCCCCGATGCTGGTGAACCCCGAGCACGCCGATTGGCTGAAAGCCGTGGGCGAGTTGGCCGCGACCGCCGGATCGACGATCCCGCCGATGCCCGAGAAACTGGCCGCAGCTGCGTCCATGCTGAACGCCGCCTACGCCACCCCTGCCAATATCACCCTGTCAGCGGTCGTTCTGGCCGCGATCCTGCTGATCGCCCGCTTTGGCCGCGGCTTTGTCGCCAACATCTCGGTGCTGCTGGGCATCATCATTGGCGGCGTGCTGGCCACGGCGCTGGGCATGATGGCCTTCACCAAGGTGGGAGAGGCCGCATGGTTCGGCCTGATCATGCCGTTCCATTTCGGCCTGCCGATCTTTGATCCGGTGATGATCCTGACCATGGTTCTTGTCATGATTGTCACCATGATCGAATCCACGGGCATGTTCCTTGCGCTGGGCGATATGACGGGCCGCAAAGTCACCCAACCGGCGCTTTCGGCGGGTCTGCGTGCCGATGGTCTGGGCACCTTCATCGGCGGGCTGTTCAACACCTTCCCCTACACGTCCTTCAGCCAGAACGTCGGGCTTGTCGGCGTCACCGGCATCAAGTCGCGCTTTGTCTGCGTGGCGGGGGGTTTGATCCTGATCGTGCTGGGCCTGATGCCGAAAATGGGCGCGCTGGTCGAAAGCCTGCCCACCGCCGTGTTGGGCGGCGCGGGATTGGTGATGTTCGGCATGGTCGCGGCCACCGGTATCCGTATCCTTGCCAAGGTCGATTTCGTCAGCAATCGCAACAACTTGTTCGTGGTGGCTGTGGCTTTGGGCTTCGGGATGATCCCGCTGATCGCGCCGAATTTCAAGCAGTGGATGCCGCACGGGCTGCACCCCTTGATCGAGTCCGGCATTCTGTTGGCCACCATCGTTGCGGTTGCGCTGAACGCTTTCTTCAACGGGGCCGGTGGGTCTGCGGATGACGCCAAAGCTGCCGCTTCGATGGCCGAACACTGAAAACAGGGGGCCCCGCAAGGGGCCTCCAGCACCTATAAAGTATGAACGCGCTGTCACAAAACCCCGGGCAGAGGTTAATTTCCTGTCACAAACGCTCACAGCTTGATGTCGTACGTCACCCATTTCGTCCGATCCGCCACCCGGTCGTAAAGCCCGCGCGCGCGGTAATTGTCCTCGGCGGTGATCCAGCGGATCACGCTCCACCCCCGCCTGCGCCCCTCATCCGTCAGCGCCGACAGCAGTGCCGCAGCAGCGCCCGAGCCACGCAGATCAGGGTCCACGAACAGATCGTCCAGAAAGCCGCCTATGCTGGCCGACAAAGGCCGGGCAAAAGGGCGGAAATGCGCCAAACCCACCACCGCGCCGTCAACCATGGCCACCAGCCCCTGCGTCTCATGCGCCGGATCGTGCAGCCAGCCCCAGACTGTATTGCGCATCGCTTCGGTCTGCGTCACCTTGTAAAACCCGGCATAGCCCGCATAAAGCCGGTCCCACGCCGCCCGATCGGCCAGTTCCAGTGCCCTTATGTCCACCGTCATTTGCCCAGTACCCGATCCTTCAACACCCGCCGAAGGATTTTCCCCGAGGCTGACTTGGGCACAGTATCAATGATCTCAATGACTTTCGGCTGCTTGTAAGACGACAACTGCCCGCGCAAATACGTCGCAATCGCCGCCACATCGACACCGTCCGCCACCACCACAAAAGCCATCGGCACCTCGCCCGCCTCCTCATCCGGCACTCCGATCACCGCGGCGTCGAGCACGCCCGGATAGGTCTGCAACACCGCCTCCACCTCGGCAGGGGCGACCTGAAAGCCCTTGACCTTGATCAGTTCCTTCAGCCGGTCGCGGATGTAAAGCTGCCCATCGGCATCGAAACAGGCGATATCGCCGGTGCGCAACCAGCCATCCACGACACTGGCCGCCGTCGCCGCCGGGTTGTTCAGATAGCCCTTCATCACCTGCGGGCCTTTGATCCACAATTCGCCCTCCTGGTCCACACCCAAGGCCACGCCGGCCGGATCGACGATCTTGCAGACGGTGTTCGGCACCGTCACCCCCACCGCGCCGGGTTTCGCCCGCTCTTCATTGGAGAAATGCGAGATCGGGGAAAGTTCTGTCATTCCATAACCTTGCATGGTCAGCGCCCCGATCCGCGCCGCGCAAGCGTTCGACAGTTCCGCCCCCAAGGGCGCTGCCGCCGACACCAGCACCTTCAGCGACGAAATATCATACTGATCGACCATCGGGTGCTTGGCCAAGGCATTTGCCACCGGCGGCACCGCCATCACCATGCGCACCTTGTGGTCCTGCACAAAGCCCAAGAAGGCCGCCAGATCAAAACGCGGCATGCAGACCAGCCGCGCCCCTGCCACAAGATGTGAGTTCATCATCACGTTCATGCCATAGATATGGAAGAATGGCAGGAAGGCCACCATGGTTTCATCCGGCAGGATGCGGATCACCGCCAGTGCCTGATCGACATTCACCACCAGATTGCGGTGGCTGAGCATCACGCCCTTGGGCAGACCCGTGGTGCCGGATGAATAGGGCAAAGCAACGATATGCTCATCCAGATCCACCGGCACTTGGGCCGGCAGTTCCGCCCCCAGCCAATCCCCCAACAGCACGAGGTCGTGGCACTCGGTTCCCACCATCCCTTCGCGCGCCACCGCCTCAAACGCCGGAATGGTGAACAACACCTCAGCCCCGGAATCGGTCAGCTGGTGCCGGATTTCGAGCGCAGTGTAGGTCGGGTTCAGCGTGGTCAGCGTGCCCCCCGCCCAGGCCACGCCATGAAACACCACGGCAAACTCCGGGCAGTTCGGCGCCATCAGCGCCACGCGATGCCCCGCACCAAATCCGCGCGCCGTCAATCCACCAGCCAAAGCCTTGATCTGGCGCATCAATTCCGCACCGGTCCAGGCCGCACCGCTTGGCCCGTCGATCATCACGATGCGCTCGGGCGCGCGGGCCAAACCTTCAAACAACGCCTCGGTGATGGTCACTTCGCGCAAGGGCACGTCTGGCAACGGGCTGCTGAATTCGGTCATGGTGGTTCCTCCCCTGCCAAATCTAGCAGGGCAGGGCGCTATTGCGAGAAAAATACGAGGGCTTGCGCGCTCGCCCCACGCCGTGGAAACTGCCGCCATGAAACTTCTGTCCTACAACATCCAATACGGCTTTGGCGCGGATGGGCGCTATGATCTGACCCGCGCCGCGCGCGTGATCAACGGGGCCGATATCGCAGCACTGCAAGAAGTCGAACGGCACTGGCAGCGCAGCAACCACGACGATCAGCCCGCGCTGCTGGAAACCCTGCTGCCGCAGTATTACACCGCCTTTGGCCCCGGCTTTGACATGGATGCTTCGACCCGCGACGGCACCCGCATCATCAACCGGCGCCGTCAGTTTGGCCCGATGATCCTGTCGCGCTGGCCGATCCTTTGGACGCGGCTGCATCTGTTGCCGCTTCGCCGGATGATCGCGCCGCTGAACACCCAGACCGCAGCGCTGGAGGCTTGCATTGCCACGCCCGAAGGTCCGCTGCGGGTTTATTCCCTGCATCTGGCACATGTCGGCGTGCAGGAACGGCTGGAGCAAATCGACCATCTTCTGGCCCAGCACGCCCGCCCATCGGGTGGTCCGTGGAGTGGCACCGATGACGAACCGCAGCGCATCTGGACCGAAGGTCAACCCCAACCGCCATGCCCCGACAGCGCCATTTTCATGGGCGATTTCAACATGGAGCCCGGAAGTTCAGAATATATCCGGCTGACTGGCGACACCCCCTACCACCCCGGCGCGCGCTATGCAGGCGGTCTGGTCGATGCGGTGGCTTGGACGGGGGCCAGATTACACACCCATGTCAAAACCATCGCCGGGCAGGTCCGCTTGCGGCAGTTGGACCACTGCTTTGTCACTGCCGATCTGGCCCCGCGCATCGCCGCCGCATGGGCCGACGCCACAGAGCTTGCCTCGGATCACGCGCCGCTGTGGATCACAGTGTCTGAATGACTGGGGCCAGGTTCGAAATTCCAAATCCAAGCCCTGCCCGATTGGCTCCGGCCATGACCTGTCTACCTTGTGGCCTCGCAGTGAACGCGCCCTCTCTGTCCTGAAGGCTGCCTTCAGTCCAAAGAAGCCAAACCCCCACATCTTCCATGCTGTTTCGCAAATATTCCTTGACCGTCCGCCCTTGACTTATCCGCCCCCCCGCGCCCCTTATGCGGCCATCTCCGCGCCGGAACCCCATGCAAACCCACCCGCTTCAAGGCCTGCTGTCTTCATCCCCGCCCGTCCTGACAGACGCCCGGGCGGCTGACCTTGCGCGACGGCATTTCGGCATCCAAGGCCATCTGCGCCGCCTGACCTCCGAGCGAGATTTGAACATCCACATCGCCGCGCCGGGCCAGGACTATGTTCTGAAACTCGCCAACCCCGCCGAGCCGCCCGAAGTCACCGAGTTTCAGACAGCGGCCTTGCTGCATCTGGAAACCACAGATCTGCCCGTCCCGCGCGTGATCCGAACGCTGCAGGGTGCGACCGAGGCGCAAACCCCGCAAGGCACCCTGCGCCTGCTGACTTATCTGCAAGGGCTGCCCTTACAAGCCACCCCCCGCAGCCCGGTCCAAACAGCCGCGATGGCGCAGATGGCGGCACGGCTTTGCCTTGGATTGCAAGGCTTTACCCATCCAGCCGCCGACCATATCCTGCAATGGGATATCAAGCACGCCTCTGCCCTGCGCCCGCTGTTACCCGCCATTCCCGAAGATCTGCGCGGACTTTCCACCGCCACCCTGAACCGCTTTGACGCCGACATCGCGCTGCATCTGCCCGCTTTGCGCTGGCAGGTCGTTCACAATGATCTGAACCCGCACAATGTGCTGACCGACCCCGCTGACCCCTCCAAAATCGCCGGAGTGCTCGACTTTGGCGATATGGTCCGCACGCCGCTGATCTGCGATGCGGCCATCGCGGCCTCTTATCACGTTGACCCGGCTGACCCGCTGCAAAGCCTGCACATCTTTGCCCGCGCCTATCACGCCATCCTGCCGCTGACGCCGCAAGAGGCCCGGCTGTTCCCCGATCTGGTCGCCACCCGTATGCTGACCACACTCGCGATCACCTCGGCGCGCGCCGCCCGCTACCCCGAAAACGCCGCCTATATCCTGCGCAACTTCGCCGCCTCTGCCGAAGGATTGCGCGCGCTGGCCGCGATTCCCCGCGCCAGCCTTCAAACCGCCATGGAGTGCTTATGAAAAACGACGGAACCATGGTGAACGCCTATGTCCCCGGCAAAGGCAACCTTTCGGAGGCGGATCAAGCGCTTGTCGCCCGCCGCAGCCGCGCGCTGGGTCCGGCCTACCGGCTGTTTTATGAAACTCCGGTGCATCTGGTGCGCGGGCAGGGGGTCTGGCTTTATGACGCCGAAGGCAACGCCTATCTCGACACCTACAACAACGTCGCATCCGTCGGCCATTGTCACCCCCGGGTGGTCGCTGCCACCGCCGCCCAATCGGCCATATTTGCGAGCCATACCAGGTACTTGCACGACACGGTTCTGGACTATGCCGAGCGTCTTCTGGCCACTTTCCCCGCCGAGTTGGGCCATGTGATGTTCACCTGCACCGGGTCCGAGGCCAACGATCTGGCCTTTCGCATTGCGCGCGCCCGCACCGGCGGCACCGGGTTTATCGTGACCGAAAATGCCTATCACGGCGTCACCCATGCCATCGCGGGCATGTCGCCGTCCTTGGGCGAAGGCGTGGCTTTGGGTGAACACATCCGCACCGTGCCTGCGCCCGATCCCGTGCGGATGACGGGCGATCTGGGGGCTGCCTTCGCCGCCGCCGTGCAGGGTGCGATCGACGACATGCTGCGCCACGGCATCAAACCGGCGGGGCTGATCGTCGATACAATCTTCTCGTCGGATGGGGTTTATGAGGGGCCAAAGGGTTTCCTGAAACCGGCGGTTCAGCTGATCCGTGCCGCAGGTGGCGTCTTCATCGCCGATGAAGTGCAGCCGGGTTTTGGCCGCTGTGGAGATACGCTGTGGGGGTTTGAGCGTCACGGGTTGATCCCCGATATGGTCAGCCTCGGCAAGCCGATGGGCAACGGCTATCCGGTGGCGGGGCTGGTGATGCAGCCCAGCGTGATCGCGGCCTTCGGCGCAAAGGCGCGCTATTTCAACACCTTCGGCGGCAATGCGGTGGCGGCGGCCACGGCGATGGCGGTGCTGGACGTGATCCGGGACGAAGGCTTGCAGGAAAACGCGCGGGTGGTGGGGGGATATTTCTCCGAAGGCCTGCGCGATCTGGCCAGCCGTCATGCTTGCCTTGGCCCTCTGCGCGCGGCAGGCCTGTTTCTTGGTCAGGACATCATCAATGGCGATCCACTGACACCCGACGCCGCCCTCACCTCCCGTCTTGTCAACGGGTTGCGGACCGAGCGGGTGCTGATATCCGCCACCGGCCCCCGCTCTAACGTGCTGAAAATCCGCCCGCCTTTGGTGTTTTCAACCGCCAACGTCGATCATTTTCTGGCGGCGTTTGAGAAGGTGCTGGCCCGGATGTAAGGCGATCTTCGGGAAACTGTCGTCCCCGACATCGCTCATAACAGACGGCTTCCGCTTCACCCCTCCATCGCGCGGCGCACCTGATCCCGCACATGCGCCACCATGAAATCGGTGAACAGCTTGACCTTCGGATCCTTCAGCCGCCGGTGCTGCGACAGGCTCGACAGTTGCGTGGGCAATGGTGGCGTCGCCACGGCCACCGGCACCAAACGGCCTTCGCGCAGGTCATCCGCCACCTCAAACACCGGCTTCATCACAATGCCGCGCCCGTCGAGCGCCCAGCCGGTCAGCACATCACCGTCATCGGACTCGAACGGCCCCGAAATTTCATAGCGCCGCACGCCTTCGGCAGTCTGCAAGGCCCATTGGAATTCCTTTGCCCCCGGAAAGCGCAGGTTCAGACAGTCGTGTCGGTCGCCCACCAAGGCCGCCCCATCCAAAGGCATCCCCCGCCGTGCGATATATTCAGGTGAGGCGCACAACACCCGCGGACAATCGGCAATCAACCGCACCTTGAGCGTCGAATCCTCCAACAGCCCCAGATGAAAGGCCACATCCAGCCCTTCCGCCGTCACATCAATCAAACGGTCCGACAGGCGCAGCCGCACGTCGATCTGCGGGTACAGGTCCTTGAACACCGGCACCTGTGGCGCGATAAACCGCCGCCCCACGCCCAAGGGGGCCGACACACAGATCGTCCCGCGCGGGTTTTGCGTCACGTCCATCACCGCCGCCTCGGCCTCATCTATCGCGTCCAGCACCTTCTTGGCGCCTTCATAGAAAATGCGGCCGTTTTCCGTGGGTTGCAGGCTGCGCGTGGTGCGCGAGAAGAGGCGCACGCCCAGATGTTTTTCCAATTCCGATATGCGTGCCGAGGACACCGCAGGCGAGGTGCGTTGATCCCGCGCCGCCGCCGACATGCTGCCCAGCTCATAGACCCGCACGAACATCTTGATATTGTTGACATAGGACATTTTCGCGCCAATCTTGAAAGTGATCCCGGTATATTCAGGATTAACAGATCAATGGCCGTCGGTATAGCTTTTCGTCAAAGCAAGGAGAGCGCGGATGTATGACTGGGTTGTGCTGTGGGATTGGGTCGAAATCGGCATGCGCTGGCTGCATGTGACCACCGCCATCGCCTGGATCGGGTCGTCGTTTTACTTCATCGCGCTGGACCTTGGCCTGCGCCAGACCCCCAGCCTGCCGCCACTTGCGCATGGCGAGGAATGGCAGGTCCATGGCGGCGGCTTTTATCACATCCAGAAATATCTGGTCGCGCCTGAGATGATGCCGGACCATCTGACCTGGTTCAAATGGGAAAGCTACGCCACCTGGCTCTCGGGTTTTGCCATGCTGATGCTGGTGTATTATCTGGGATCAGACCTGTACCTGATCGACCCGGCCGTCGCCGATCTGACCCAGATGCAGGCCATCGCCATATCTTTGGCCTCCCTCGCCTTTGGCTGGATCGCCTATGACCTGATCTGCAAAAGCCGCTTTGGCGATGACAACACCCGCCTGATGATCGGGCTTTATGTGATCCTTGTGGTGATGGCCTGGGGCTACACACAGGTCTTCACGGGCCGCGCCGCCCTGCTGCATCTGGGCGCGTTCACCGCGACGATCATGTCGGCCAACGTCTTCATGATCATCATGCCCAATCAGCGCATCGTGGTGGCGGATCTGAAAGCAGGCCGTAAACCCGATCCGAAATACGGCAAGATCGCCAAGCAACGGAGCACCCACAACAACTATCTGACGCTACCCGTATTGTTCCTGATGCTGTCCAACCACTACCCCTTGGTGTTCGCGACCGAGTACAACTGGATCATCGCCTCGCTGGTCTTCCTGATGGGCGTCACCATCCGGCATTGGTTCAACTCCAAACACGCCCGCAAAGGCAACCCGCATTGGACGTGGTTCCTGACCGCCGTGCTGTTCGTGATCATCGCGTGGCTGTCCACTGCCCCCCAACGCCACCGTCCCGAGGAAACGGCCCTGCGTGGTGCCGCCCCGAGTTACGCGGCAGCGGCGGGCTTTGACGACGTCGTCGGCATCATTCAGGGCCGCTGTTCGATGTGTCATGCGGCCGCGCCGACCTGGGAAGGCATCGCCTACCCACCCAAAGGCGTGGTGCTGGAAACCCCGGCGCAGATCGCGTCCGAGGCCAAACGCATCTATCTGCATTCGGGACTAAGCCACGCCATGCCCCCCGCGAACCTGAGTTACATGGAGGAGGCCGAACGCGCGGCGATTGTGCTGTGGTTTCAAAATGCCCGGCAAGGTGGCAGCGAAAGTTGAGCGACAGCTGCGTAAGCACACTGCCGTAGTGCGCTCAACTTTCCTGCGTAGAGATCATCCTGTGACGGGCGCTTAACGCGCCCGCGGTGCCGCCATTTATATCACGAACACTTCTTCCGGATCGAACGGGTCTTCCTCATCGATCGGTTCTTCGGTGTCGACCGGGTCGGTCAGCAGGGCGGCGAGATCAAAGCTGTCCATTATTTCGACGCCGATCACATCAATCGCGGCATTGTAGGTCTCAAGGACCGCCGCAGTGTCGGCAAAGCCGCCTTCAGGGGCGTCAAGTTCCATGGACACCTGCAACACACCTTCGCTGTCGGTCGTATAAAATGCCAACGAGTCCACTTGCGTGATGTCGCCACCCAGCCCCACGTAATGCGCGATAAAGTTGTCGAAGGTCGGTTCGGTGTCTTCGGGCAAAACAGGGTTGTTGTCTGGGTTGGTTTCGGGTTCGTCGGCCAAAAGCATGACGCCGCCGCTTTCCGCGCCTGTCCCATCCAAGCCATAGTCGAAAAACACCTGATCGAAGGTCGGCGCGCCGGACTCTTCAATGATAAGCTCGCCTGGATCTTCGGTGATTTCAGGATCGCCCGAAACGCCCTTGATCGACCCCGCGTCGGTGGTGGTCGACGTCGCCCGGATGCCGAAAAAGTCGATATCATCCAGACTGTCAATGTCCAGCGAGATGGTCAGAGTGTCGCCGGTGGCAACGAAGGTCTCTTTGTCCTCGCCTTCCGGGCCAAGGCCGGGATCGCTCAGTTTGACAGCGGCATCCCACTGCACGGCTGCGCCCTCATAGACAGAGCCGCCGCCGTTCATGGTCAGCGGACCCTTCATGCTGGCGCTGGACCCGGACAGAGTGTCATCGCCAAAATAGACGGCATTGACGTCCATAGCACCTTCGTTGACCGTGACATCCGCAAAGAAGGCCCCGTCAAGTTCATAAACAGTAACGGTGTAGGAAAGCCCGTTCTCCTGATACTCAAATATCTTTGTCATCTCACTCATAGTCATTCCTCCGGTTACAATTTCGCGCCAACCACCCTCCAACTCAATGAGCTTGATTTGGAACGCGCGACACCATTTACACAAACATTCGATCAGAAAAGGCTGATCACCACCGCGAATTAATACCAGTTTATCAAAGGTTAAGATAGCGCAGGCCCGGAAACACGCTGTTTCCATAAAATGAAACAGCCTGTGATGGGATTAAGGAATTTGGATCGAACAAACGACACAGGATTGCACCAAACGGATGCGCGACTGTTCAGTTTTGACGCCTTGGCAATGTTAAAATCATCTTCGCAGGACCAAAAATGGGCGCTGAATATTGCCGGAATAATTATGGCTTTTTCATGTCTGTCGAATGACAGGATGCCGAATTTTTTGCTGATTTTCTCAATAAAAACTGCAATTTCAGGAAAGTAAATTTTGTCATTATTGTGTCAAAAAACAAGCGTTTGAAAGGCAACCGCGAAGAAACTCAAGATGGCTACCTCAGGCATGGGCATCTGTGTGGCGAGCGTCACCCCGCCACACCTTGACGCGTGCCACGTCTTTAGCCGCCCGACACACCCAGCAAAGTGCGGAACTGGTCGGCGGTCAGATAGCCGCTGGCGCGCAGCCCTTCATCCCGTTGCCAGGCGGCCAGCGCCTGCCGGGTGTTGCGGCCAAAGCTGCCGTCGATCCCATAAGTGCGATATCCCAGCGCTGTCAGCCGACGTTGCACTTCGCGGCGTTCATCGAGGTTCAGGCTGAGCAGCCGTTCTTCAACCACGTCCTCGGCCTGTGACGGGTCCTCGGGGGCAGGGGTCGGCGTCGCGCCAGCCTGCTCTGCGATCAATCGCACTTGCCGTGAGGTGACATATCCGGTGACCGACTGGCGGTTGGCCTTTTGCCACAACCGCAGCGCGCCGCGTGTCTTGGATCCCCACAGCCCATCGGCCACACCCGTGGGATAGCCCAACAGCGTCAACTGCGACTGAATACGGATGCGCTGGGTGCGTGTCAGCCCCAGCGAGGCTTCAACCGATGCGGCACTTTGCAGGTTGCCGCCCACGGGGGGCGGGATATCGGGCGCCGTCACGGCACCCAATCGGATCAAGGCCCGCTCGGCATTGGCCCGGTAAGCACCCTTTGGATAGTTTGTCAGATAGCTGCGATAGGCCCGAACCGTGTTCGCGCTTTGCGCCGCAATATAGGCGTTGCGGTCGGCTTCTTGTGCAATCAGCGACTGCGCGATGCCTGAAACCACATCGCCCAGATTGGTTTGCGCTTGCACCGGGGCTGTCAGTGCAAAACCTGCAACCAACAACATCGGGAGTGTCAAATTCCGCATGCTCTCTCTCCTTTTTGGCCGCGACGGTCGCAATGACCCTCGACATGTCGAAAAGCTAACGCGCGAAACGCGAAACGGTTGCAGAACGCCCTTGGGCCATGTCGTGCAGACCGGGCCTACCCAGCCTAAGCCACCGTTGACGCTTCGCAGCCACAGCGGTGAACAGTCCGGGATCGGAGGGACAGGCGTGGCCCGTCCAAGCGGTCTGATTTTTGACACCCCCCCCAACGCCATGACGCAACGCTTTGAAATCACTCACTGTGCGGGCTGATTCCAAGGCGGGAGCATCCGTCACGTCCCCCGAGGCTTGGCCCGCAGCGTGGGCTCTGCCACCGTCGGATCCTCGGGCCAGGGGTGGCGCGGATAGGCCCCCCGCATGTCTTTCCGGACATCCGCATAAGAAGTCTTCCAGAAGCCTGGCAGATCCATCGTCACCTGTATGGTCTTTTGACCCGGCGAAGTCAGCACCACCCGCAGTGGCAAGCTTTTCGCCCCCACGACCGGATGCACCACCACGCCGAACATCTCTTGCAGCCGCACCTCAATCCCCGGCACGTCCCCGTCATAGTCAATCGGAACCTTGCGGCCCAAAGGCGTCTCGAATGCGCCGGGCACCAGTCTGTCCAACGCCGCAACCTGATCCCACGACAGCCGCGCCCGCAACGGCTCGGTCAGATCGAGCCCGCGCAGATCCGCCTCTGTCCGGACCCGTCCCAGATGCGGCAGCAGCCAGACCTCGGCGCTCTCCATCAAACCCTGATCGCTGAAATCCGGCCAATCCGCGCCACCCCCGCGCGCCAATTCTACCCGCGCCCGCAACCGCCGCGCGGCTGGCGTGAAATGCAGCCCGTTCAGCCGCATCCCCTCCAACGCCGCCCGTGCCACGTCTTCGGCCGGCGCATCCCAATGCTGATCGCCCAGCACCAGCGCGCCAAAACACTCTTGCCGCCGTGCCAGCACCCGGCCCTCGCGCCGCGACCACTCACAACCCTGCCGCCAGCCGATCTGCGCGCCATGCACCGCGCGCAATTCCTCTTCGCTGATGCTGACCGCCTGCCGCACCGCGGCCTCACGGGCGTCGCCGTCCAGATCAGTGGCCACGATCAGACGCGCCCCCGCCAAAGGCGTGCCCGCCGCCATCACAGCGCCCTTGCCGCCCGACAAAACCCAGCGCGGCGCATCACCCTTGCGGCGCAAGCCCACCCGGTCGGGGTAGGCCAATGCCGCCATCTGTGCCAGACTGAAGCCCGCGTCCGGTCCCGCCGCCGCCCGCGCCAGCCGCCGCGCCTCAAGCTTCACCCGCTCTACCACGGGTCGAAGCACGGGCCATGGGTGGCTGACCTCGAACCGCCGGACATCCGCCACCGCCGCCAGTCGCAAGCCCAAATCCGGCGGCGCGCCTTTCAACACGTCCCGCTCGCCCAGGATCGCCGCCAAGACCGCAGCCTCTGGTCCCGCCACGGCCAGCATATGTGCCAGTCGCGGATGCAAGGGCAGCGCCGCCAGCACCCGCCCATGCGGCGTGATCCGCCCGCCCTCCAGCGCGCCAAGACCTGCCAGAAGCGCGCGCGCTTCGGCCATCGCGCCCGCATTCGGCATGGTCAGGAACGGCACCTCGCCGCCCCACAGCGCCAGCTCCAGTGCCAGCCCGGTCAGATCCGCCGCTTCAATTTCGGCAGGCGGGTAGGCGGCCAGACCGCCCTCCTCGCCGCGTGTCCAGTAGCGATAGCACAGGCCTTCGGCGACCCGACCCGCGCGCCCGCGCCGCTGTTCGGCCTCGGCCTTGGTCACCCGTTCTGTCACCAGCCGCGACATGCCCGAATTGGGATCAAACCGCGCCCGCCGCGCCCGGCCGCCATCGACCACGACGCGAATGTCGGGGATGGTCAAGGATGTCTCGGCGATGGATGTCGCAAGCACCACCTTGCGCCCCGACGACGGGGCCAGGGCCGCCCGCTGCGCCGCAAACTCCATGGCGCCAAACAGCGGCCGTATCTCGCACCCTGGCAGTCCGGCCAACAGCGCCTCCACCCGCCGGATTTCACCTTCGCCGGGCAGAAACACCAGCACCCCGCCCGTGGTTTCCGCAAGCGCCTGCCGCACCAGCCCCGCCACGCCGGCCTCATAGCGCAGCGACGCGTCCGGACTGCGCCCCAGCCAGCGCGTCTCGACCGCAAAAGCCCGCCCCATGGAGGTGACCACCGGCGCATCGCCCATCAATGCGGCCACCGGTTCTGCATCCAATGTGGCCGACATCACCACCAGCACCAGATCTTCCCGCAGAGCGGCGCGGATTTCCAGGGCCAAGGCCAGCCCCAGATCGGCATTCAGGCTGCGTTCGTGAAATTCGTCAAAGATCAGCGCGCCGATGCCCTCCAGACCCGGATCACTCTGGATCATCCGGGTCAGAATGCCTTCGGTCACCACTTCGATCCGGGTGGCGCGCGACACCTTAGACTCGCCGCGCATGCGGTAACCGACGGTCGCACCGACGGCTTCGCCACAGGTTTCCGCCATCCGTTCAGCCGCCGCCCGTGCGGCCAGACGCCGCGGCTCCAGCATCACGATACGTCCGGAAATCATCCCCGAGGCCAAAAGATCCAGCGGCACCAGCGTGGTCTTGCCCGCGCCCGGCGGGGCCTGCAAAACGGCCATCCCCCGCGCCGCAATCGCTGCGCGCAGTTCACCCAACACATCTTCGATCGGCAATCTCATCATGTCGTCTTATCCCGCACCGCTCTGCCTTTTGCCAGCTTTCACATTGGCCCAAATGTCGAGGCCGGAATCCTGCATTACCGGCCACCCGGAGGGCCCGTCGTCATGACCGGCACCGGCCTGTCCCGCCGATCCGCGACAGCCGTCTTTGGTGCCCCCTCAATGGGGACACCAAAGGCGGGCACCTTCAAGGTCACTGGCAAACGCCGCCGCCTTCGGGCAAAACCGGACAAAGGAGTCGCCATGAACCTTGCCTCAGACCTGCTTGCCGGCAACCGCCGCGCCTTGGCGCGCGCCATCACCTTGGTGGAAAGCGCGCGCGCGGATCACCGCCAGCAGGCGCTGACCCTGTTGCAGGCCCTGGGCGCGAACAAACAGGCGCTGCGCATCGGTCTGTCCGGCACGCCCGGCGTCGGCAAATCGACCTTCATAGAAAGTTTTGGTCTGATGTTGACGGCGCAGGGCTTGCGGGTGGCGGTGTTGGCGGTGGACCCGTCTTCGGCGCGCACGGGCGGGTCGATCCTTGGCGACAAGACCCGGATGGAACGGCTGGCCCGCGATCCCAACGCCTTCATCCGCCCCTCACCCAGCCGGGCGCAGATGGGCGGTGTGGCGCGGCGCACGCGCGAAGCTGTGGCCCTGTGCGAAGCCGCAGGCTTTGACGCGGTGCTGATCGAAACCGTGGGTGTCGGTCAGTCCGAAACCGTGGTGGCAGAGCTGTGCGATCTTTTTGTCTTGTTGCTGGCCCCGGCAGGTGGCGACGAATTGCAAGGCGTCAAGCGCGGCATCATGGAGATGGCCGATCTGATTCTGGTGAACAAGGCCGATGGCGATCTGAAACACGCCGCCCTGCGCACTTGTGCCGATTATGCGGGCGCCTTGCACCTGCTGCGCCGCAGGCCACAGGACCCGACCGGCTTTCCCAAAGCCAACACGGTTTCGGCCTTGCAAGAGGATGGCCTGGCTTTGGCCTGGCAAGACATGCAGGATCTGGCAAACTGGCGCAGAACCCATGGCCATTGGCAGACCCGTCGCGCCGATCAGGCAAGGCACTGGTTCGAGGAAGAGGTCCGCCAGGGTCTGCTTGCCGCCCTGACACGGGAACCGGCCAAGGGTCTGCTGCAGTCCATGGGTGCATCGGTGGCCGCGGGAGAGCGCACACCAGAGGTTGCAGCGGCGGCTCTGCTGGCGGCGATGGGCCGGGTCTGACGGCGACGACGTTTTTGCCCGCAACGGTTGATTCGCGCGCTGCCGCAAGAACGTCTTTGGTGCCAAAATCCCTGCGGATGGGCAAATTTGCCTTAAACTTGCTGCAATTGCGTCCGGTTCGCGCCGTGGTCAGTCCAACTTTGGCCCAGAGTCTTCACTACCCCTGCTTGCAATTGACCCTTTGCCCCGGCCGCCCGGCTGTGGGGCAACCGCATGTGGAGAAGACCTTTGGCAATTTACACCGGAACAGCAGGCGCAGACACCCTGACTGGCTCGACCGCGATTGACTCTCTGTATGGCGGTGACGGCAACGATGTGATCCTGGGCGGTCTTGCAGCGGATCTGATCGCGGGCGGCACCGGCAGTGATACGGCTTCATATGCCAACTCGACTGCGGCGGTGGCGGCCAGTCTGGCTACCAACAGCGGCAGCCTGGGTGAGGCGTTGGGGGATGCCTTCAGCAGCATCGAAAATCTGACGGGCGGTGCCTATAATGACACCTTGACCGGTGACGGATTTGCCAACGTGCTGGTGGGGGCTGGGGGTCTTGACACGCTGTATGGCGGTGCGGGGGACGACACTTTGCTGGGCGGGCTGGGCAATGACGGCTTGTTCGGTGGCGACGGTCTGGACACCGTCTCATATGCTGCGGCGACTGGTGCGGTCACGGTGAACCTTGGCAGCAATTCGGCCGCAGGTGCGGAAGGCAGCGACAGCCTGAACCTGATCGAGAACATCTTCGGATCAAGCCACAACGACACTTTGACCGGCGGCATTGGCGACAACGTCATCCGGGGCGGCATCGGGGCCGATGTGATGGACGGTGCCGATGGTCTGGACACGCTGGATTACAGCAACTCTGGCGCCGCTGTGCAGATCAATCTGGCGATGAACACTGCCACTGGTGGCGATGCCGCCAATGACGTGATCCAGAACTTCGAAAACATCAGTGGGTCCGGTTTTGCCGACAGTCTGGTCGGCAATGACGCCGCGAATCTGCTGGCGGGCGGCGGCGGGGCGGACACTCTGGATGGTCGCCTGGGATTTGACCGGGTTGATTATTCCACGGCCTCGTCGGCGGTTTCGGTCTATCTTGCGCAGGGCCGGGCCTATGGTGGCGAAGCCGAGGGCGACATCCTGATTGAATTTCAGGGTATTGTCGGATCGTCGTTCAATGACCTGCTGATCGGGGATCTGCACGCAAACAGTCTGGACGGAGGCGCGGGAAATGACAGCCTGAACGGCGGCGGCGGCATTGACAGCGTTTGGGGCGGACTTGGCGATGACACCATCGTCGTGGACAGCGTCAATGACGTGGTGAGCGAAAACGCCGGCCAGGGCACGGATCTGATCCAAAGCTCTGTCGACTGGACCTTGGGTGACAATCTTGAAAACCTGACGCTGACCGGCATTGTGGACATCGACGGCACTGGCAATGCCTTGAACAACACCATCCGCGGCAACACCGGCGTATCGGGTTTCTTTGGCAGCCGGGGCAGCAACCTGCTGTCGGGGCTTGCAGGCCACGACACCATCTATGGCAACGGCGGCAGTGACACCATCGACGGCGGCACTGGCAATGACAGCATGATCGGTGGCACCGACGGTGACGTCTATTATGTAGATTCGTTGGGCGACAGCGTGATCGAACTCGGGGGCGAGGGTCTGGACACCATTCGGTCCACGCTTTCTCAGACCCTCAGCGTCTTTGTGGAAAATCTGACTCTGCTGGGCGCGGACAATCTGACGGGAACCGGGTCGATTGCGTTCAACGTGCTGACCGGCAACGCGGGCCACAACGCGCTTTATGGCCTGGGTGACAACGACACCCTGAATGGCAACGAGGGCAACGACAGCCTGGACGGCGGCGTTGGCAATGACTCGATGGCCGGGGGCGCGGGAGATGACATCTATCACGTCGATCAGACGGGGGACGTCATCTATGAGCAGACGGGCTATGGCACTGACATAGTTTACACCTCGGTCGCAATGACGATGGCGTTGAACCTCGAAAATCTGGTGGTGGTGGGCACCGCGGCCTTGAACGCCACCGGCAACGGTGCCAGCAACATCATGACCGGCAACGCCGAAGCCAATGTTTTCGTGGCCGGTCTGGGGGCTGATACGCTCTATGGCGGCGGCGGCAATGACAGCCTCGATGGCGGCGGCGGCATAGACCGGTTGGTCGGGGGGCTGGGCCACGACAGCTACGGGGTCGATGACATCGCCGATGTGGTGGTCGAAGGCGTGGTCGGCGGCAATGACACGGTGCGCGCGACGTCCGACTGGGTGATGACTGCCGATATCGAAACGCTGATCCAGACCGGCCTTTTCTCGATAGACGCCACGGGCAATGCCAGTGCCAACAGCATCACCGGCAACTCTGGTGCCAATCTTTTGGCAGGGCTTGCGGGCGGCGACAGTCTGGACGGAGGTGCAGGTGCCGACACTCTGGATGGCGGGACCGGCGACGACCTTTTGACCGGTGGAACCGGTGATGACAGCTATGTGGTCGACAGCGCCAATGACACGCTGGTCGAGGCCGCAGATGCCGGCAAAGACACGGTTCAGACTGCGATCAGCCTGACGCTGCTGACCCATTTCGAAAACCTGACGCTGACCGGGACCACCGGGCACGGCGGCACCGGCAATGCGGTCGCCAATCTGATCACAGGCAACGCCGGGGCCAATCTGCTGGCTGGCATGGAAGGCAACGACACCCTGACCGGCGGCGACGGCAATGATACCTTGAACGGTGGCAGTGGCGTGGACGCCATGACGGGTGGCTTGGGCGATGACAGCTACCATGTCGATATCAGCACAGACCGCATCTTCGAGCTGTCTCTGGGCGGCACCGATACGGCGGTCAGCACCATCACCCACACGCTTGCCAGTTTCGTCGAAAATCTGGTGCTGTCGGGGACTGATCAGATCAACGGCATCGGCAACAGCCTGGCCAATGTCATGACCGGCAACGGCAGCGCCAACAGTTTGACCGGCGGCTTCGGCAATGACACCATTTTCGGCGGTGCCGGGGCCGACACCTTGAACGGCGGCGATGGCGAAGACTCGATGGCTGGCGGCGATGGCGCAGACGTCTATTACCTGAACAGCCTGAACGACAGTGTGGTCGAATTGGCCAATCAAGGCGTCGACCATGTGATCACCGGGTTCAGCTATGTTCTGGCCGCAAATCTTGAAGGCCTGACACTGACAGGCAGCGGGGCGGTTTCGGCAACAGGCAACAGCGCAAACAATCTGCTGATCGGCAACATTGCGGCAAATCTTATGCGCGGTTTTGAAGGCAATGACGTCCTTGTGGCGGACGGCGGCAACGACACCCTCGTTGGCGGTACCGGCAACGACTCTATGACCGGCGGACTTGGCAATGACATCTACTATGTCGACTCGTCTTTTGATGTGATCACCGAGTTGGAGAACGCGGGCACAGACACGGTGATCGCGTCGCAGTCCTATGCGCTGGTCGGCAGTCTGGAACGGCTGACCTTGGGCGGCACAGCGGCGTTCACTGCAACCGGGTCCGATGTGGCAAACCTGCTGACCGGCAACAGCGGCAGCAATCTGATGCTGGGGATGGCGGGCAATGACACCATGTCGGGCGGCGATGGCGCGGACACGCTGGACGGCGGCACCGGCATCGACAGCCTGGATGGCGGCTTGGGCAACGATCTTTATGTCATCGACAATGTGGGTGATCGCATCATCGAGCAACTGACCGGCGGTGTGGATACCATCAACGCTTCGGTCACGCATGTCATGTCCACGACGGTGGAACACCTGACCCAGACCGGCACGGGCAACATCAATGCCACCGCCAACAGTCTGGCCAATGTGTTGACCGGCAACAGCGGCAACAATGGTCTGTTCGGCGGCGCGGGCAATGACACACTGACCGGTGGCGCGGGCAATGACACTCTGGACGGTGGCACTGGCAATGACGTGATGACGGGCGGCGTGGGCGACGACACCTATGTGGTCAGCGCAGCGACGGATTTGATTGTCGAGGCGGTCGGCCAAGGCGTGGACACCATCCGCTCTGGTCTGACCACAACTTTGACAGAGGCGTTCGAGAATCTGAGCCTGACCGGCAGTGCCTTTGTCAACGGCACCGGGAACGCGGCCAACAACGTGCTGACCGGCAACGTCGGGGCCAATACCCTGTTTGGCCTCGCCGGGTCCGATATTTTGATCGGTGGGCTTGGCAATGACTCGCTGACGGGGGGCAGCGGGGCTGATCACTTTGTCTACACTGCTGCGATCAGCGGTGCCGACACCATCACCGATTACAATGCGTTGGACGGGGGCATGGATGAGGGCGATGTGCTGGAATTCGTGGGCCTGCTGAAAGGCACCTTCGCCTATCTGGGTACGGGGGCATTTTCGGGCGGCAGTGACAACACCGAGGCGCGGATTTTGGGCAACAAGCTGTTGATCGACACCGACGGCAACGCCATTGCCAACATCTCGATCACCCTGACCGGTCTGACCAATGCCGCCCAACTGACAGTGGATGACTTTTTGTTCAGCTGATCGCACAGAGACCGGGGTTGCCGGGAAACCGGTGACCCCGCATCAGGCCGCCAGCAGCACCCGGGCCTCAAAGGATTTCAGGGTGGTGCGAGCGGCATCAAATGGCGATTCCCCGCCCTGCTTGCCCAGATCCGGAAAGATCTTCAACAATTCTTCGCGTTGATCGGCGTCCATCCCGGCCATGCTGCGATCGCCGGGTTGGAAACTTTCGCTCCATGCGCCGTCGGCCAGCACCACTTCGTGCCGGTCAAACAGCAGATGCAGGTAGCAAACTTCGGCGGCCGGAGCGACACTGATCCCGGGCAGACACAACAGATGCACCGCGCGGACCAACACCTCGTCAGTGCCAAACAACAACTCGGCACGCGGCCCGGTGATCAGCATCCGGTGCTGGCGCGACACCCGCATGTCCCGCAATGGCAAGCCGTCGCCCAAGGCCCCCCTTGCAATAAGGATCGGCTGCAAAAACGGGTCATCGGCCAGATCCTGCGCGTTGATCTGGCGCTTTCCAATCCAGCGCACCGGCTGCAACCCGTGATCGCGCGTGGCCACCAGATCACCTTCCTGCAGCAATTCAATCGCCACCGGGCCGCTTTGCGTGGCGATCATCGTACCGGGGGTAAAGCACGACACGATGCTTTCGATATTGACATAGGTCAGAAAGCCGATGACCTTGCCGTCAAGATCCAGAAAATTCACGATGCCGTTCAAAGGGTTGAGCGGATCTCGGATGATTTTGTACGGCGCCTGGCCTGCCAGGTTCAACACGTCGAAGTCGCTGCCGCTAGTGCCACCGTCCACCACGTCGCCGACGCTGCCGAATATGGTGTCCGACCCGGCCCCACCGACAAAGGTATCGGACCCGACACCGCCATACATCAGATCACGGCCATCGCCGCCGATCAGGCTGTCATTGCCCGCGCCACCACTTAGTGTGTCGTTGCCGGCATCACCTGACAAGGTGTCGTTGCCGGTGCCCCCGTCCAACAGATCGGTGCCGTCGCCGCCAAAGAGGGAATCGTTGCCCGCATCGCCATAGCTGCTGTCGTTGCCGGTGCCGCCGTACAAGGCATCGGTGCCGTCGCCGCCATAGCTTTGGTCATCGCCCGCGCCACCGAGCACGGTGTCGTTGTCGGCACCGCCATAGAGCACGTCATTCGAGCCCAGACCGTCAATGTAGTCGCTGCCCGCACCGCCGTAAAACGTGTTGGTGTAAACGTCGCCCGTCAGACCCTGATCGTTGAAGCCGGTGATGGTGTCGTTGAAGGCCGAGCCGATGACGCCATCGACTCCCTGCAAAACGTCTCCTGCGGCATCGCCCCCCGACGCGGCCCAGGTGTTCAGATTGACATTCACCGCAGCACCCGAGGTGCTGTAGTCCACAAAATCCATGCCCTGGCCGCCGGTCAGCGTGTCTGCCCCCGCGCCGCCCGCCAGCGTGTCATCCCCGGTGCCGCCAAAGATCTGGTCCGCCCCAGCGCCGCCGCTGAGAGAATTGTCAGCCGCGTTGCCGGTCAGAGTGTCTGCAAGACCCGAGCCGGTCAGATTTTCAAACCCGACCAAAGTATCGCCCGCCGCATCGCCGCCCGCGCCGACGCCGGTGGTCAGGTTGACCGTGACCCCTGCCGCCGACGCGCTGTAGTCTGCGGTATCAATGCCTGCGCCGCCATCCAGCGAGTCGTTGTTGGCCCCGCCCGACAGCGTGTCATTGTCCGTGCCGCCATACAGGCTGTCGACGCCCGCGCCGCCAAACAGCAGATCGGCACCATCCGCGCCGGTCAGGGCGTTGTTGCCGGTGGTCCCGGTGAGGGTGTCATCAAAGCCGGACCCGATGGCGCTTTCAATCAGGATAAGGGTGTCGCCCGCCGCGTCGCCACCGGTGCCGATGCCGGTGGTCAGATTGACGCCAACCGCTGCACCCGATCCGCTGTAGTCCACCACATCGGCCGTGCCGGTGCCACCGTCCAGCAGATCGGCACCGCCGCCGCCGATCAGCGTGTCATTGCCCGCGCCGCCAAAAAGCGCGTTGATCCCGGCATCACCGGTCAGGCTGTCATTGTTGGCAGATCCGATCAGGTTTTCGATCCCAACCAGCGTGTCATCCGCCGCATAGCCGCCGCTGCCGACGCCTGTGGCCAGATTGACCACAACCGCCGCTGTCGAACTGGCATAGGTCGCGGTGTCACTCCCGCTGCCGCCGTCGATCATGTCGTTGTTGGCGCCGCCGTCCAGCGTGTCGTTGTCGTTGCCGCCATACAGCCAGTCGACACCATTGCCGCCAAACAGCAGGTCGCGGCCGTCACCGCCATAAAGCGTGTCGATGCCACCGGCGCCATAAAGCGAGTCATTGCCCGCTTGGCCGGTCAGGGAGTCGGCACCATTGCCGCCGACCAGGGAATCGTTCCCCAGCGATCCAGGTAATGTAACCACTTTGCTGCTCTGCTCGATTGCCCGGATCTGACGCCCGGGTCTATTTGCAGCTTCACTATGCCAAATTGGCCGGAATTGTGTCGGAAAATGGATCAAATCCGCCAATTTCATCAGTGGGTTGTGGCAAATCGGTGACGCCACGGGGGGCAATGCAGGCCATGGTTGCGCACAGCGCGATAAAGATGGGGCAGGGCAGGGGGCAAGTCCTTGTCAATCCACCAGATTTAGTACAAATGTGGCGCTGTGCTGATGCCGAAAATGCGGGATTTTACGCGGCTTTTCTTGCCGTCCGTGCTTGACGTCGCAGGCAAAGCCCCTTAAACGCACCAAATCGAATTCGGTAACCGCCCGTCGGGTGGTGCGCCCACGTCTATGAATGACAAGGAACACGACTATGTCGCGCGTCTGCGAACTGACGGGCAAAGGCCCGATGTCTGGCAACACTGTCAGCCACGCTAACAACAAATCCCGTCGTCGGTTCCTTCCGAACCTGAACGAGGTCACGCTGATTTCTGACGTTCTGAACCGTTCGTTCAGCCTGCGGATTTCGGCTGCGGCCCTGCGCTCGGTCGATCACCGTGGTGGATTGGACGCTTTCCTGGCCAAGGCAAAGGACGACGAACTGTCGATCAACGCCGCCAAGATCAAGAAAGAGATTGCCAAGGCTTCGGTCGCGGCCTGATCTTTTGCTTTGAATTTTCAAAGGCCCTGCCTGGTATCCAGGCGGGGCCTTTTGTCATGCCAAAGCTGGGCGAGCGGGACAAACTGCCGCCTTGGCCTTGGGGTGATGTCCGTGTAGAACGCCGTCATGATTAACTGGCGTTCTCTTTCCGGCCTGCTGCTGGCGCTTGTGATGGCGGCCACTTCGGTGACGATGGCCGTGGCGCGCGGCCAGGAACCAATGGGCGATCGTGTCGAAATCTGTGGCGGGTTTGGTCAGGTTTTTGTGACGTTGGACGCGAGTGGTCAGCCAATGGCCCCCCGTCACCCGTGCCCAGATTGCCTTGGCGGACTGGCCGCAGTTGATTTGCCGGGCGTTACCGCCACACCTCATCCGCCGCAATCGGCGGGGCAGGCGTATTTCGTCGCAAATGTCCGAACTGTTCTCAACCTGCCGCAACCGCAAGCCACCGCGCGCGGGCCACCGTCCCTGATCTGATCCGACTGCTTCAGATCATCTTCAAAGGACATAAAATGACCCGGTTCCAAACCTTTCTGGCCGCTGCAATGGCGGTTTTCTGCGCGCTTCCCGCCTGGGCCCATGACGGCGTTCACATCGAAAATCCCTATGCCCGCAGCACGGGCGCTGTCGGGGCAGCTGGCGCGATCTTTTTTGAGATCACCAATCACGGCGATGTCGATGACCGCCTGATCGGGGTCGCCTCGGATGTGGCCGAAAAGGTGGGACTGCACAGCCACAAGGAAGCCGCAGATGGCGTCATGCAGATGTTGCATGTCACCGAAGGGTTTCCGATTGCGGCCCTGCAGGGCCATGATCTGAAACGAGGTGGCGATCACATCATGCTGATGGGCCTGACCCGGGCGCTGAAAGACGGCGACATCATTCACCTGACGCTGACCTTCGAACGCGCAGGTGTGGTCGAGTTGGATGTGCCGGTCGACAACGCCCGCAAAGACGGCACGGTACATGAAATGGGCGCGATGGATGGCGGCGCGACGGATGGCGAGGGTGTGGACGCAAACGCCCATGCAGGCCACAAGATGGGCACCACCGAGAACAACTGATCAGACCCCGGCCACGACACTTTGTCAGAAACACAAGGACGGGGCCGCCATGCCCCGTCACATAAAGGCCCTGCCATGCACCCGACTTACCTGCCCGATGCCCTGACATCCGATCAATGCGATGTGTTGTTGGCGTTGGTGCAGGTGCATCAGATGAAAGACGCAGGGCTTGTGCGCGGGGCCACAGCCCACCAGATCCGCCGGGCGGAAATTGCCTGGCTCGATGACATTGCACAGGCGGGCTGGGTGATGGACCGGATGATGGCCGTTGTCGCGCAGTCCAACCGCGAAAACTTTGCTTTCGATCTGTCCGACTTTGGCGAAAGCCCGCAAGTCGCCCGCTACGGCGCTGAACGCGCGGGCCATTTCGACTGGCATTCCGACATCGGGGCAGGGACCTGGGCCGCCAAACGCAAGCTGACCATTGTGGTGCAATTGTCAGACCCCGCCGATTACCAAGGCGGCACCTTGGAACTGCGTCCCGATTCCAACGTGGCCGAAGCCCCGCGCAGCCGCGGCACGGCTATCATCTTCCCCAGTTTCGTGCTGCACCGTGTCACGCCCGTGACCCTTGGCACCCGTTGGTCGCTGACCCTGTGGTCACACGGCCCGGCGTTCCGCTAGCCACGCTTTGGCGTATTGCGGTCAGGCCTGGCAATAGGCCTCGGCCTGCGCGCCAAAGGCCTTGTAGCGATCCCAGAACGCGTCGTCGGTGTTGCGCTTTGACATCCACACCTTGTGGGCTTTTTCCGGGTCTTTGAAAAATGCCGCCGCCCGGCGCTGATCTGACCCGCTGAGCGTCTGATCCGCCACCTGTTCGATGCAACGGCACAAGGACCGGCTGGCCGTCTGCCGGTCGGACCGATTGCAGGCGGATTCAATTGGCCCCGCGGCCGCCATACCCGAAGCCAATACGGCCAAAGCCGCCCCCAAAAGCGCTGTTTTCATGTCTCTGCCTCTGTCGCCCGTGGTCTGGAGTTCCATCGCCACGGATCATTTTCTGCCATCTATTATGACCCTTCGCACATGACATTTCAAGGCAGGGCGGGAATTGGCCGATGATCGACGATTCGACTGCAGGTGGCAAGAAAGCCATCTCAGCCGTGATCGGTTTCCAAGCGTTTGATATTTATTGATTTACAACCAAAAGAGCAGGACGGGTCGCGGATTGAAACCCAGAGTGAAAGTGGAATCATGAGTATGAGATCAATGACCGCCATTTTGTTGGCCCTGTCTGTTTCCGGCTGCGCCACGCAACCTGATAAAGTGACATCAACCTATGTAAGTCCCATAACTTACACGGGCCTATGCTGCAAGCAACTGGTTGCCGAGCACAATCGTGTTGTCAGCAAAGTCAACGAGTTGAATGGAACGCAGAAAAAGAAGGCCGACAATGATGCGGCATTGATGGGTGTCGGTCTGATCCTGTTTTGGCCCGCCCTCATCGGACTTGCCGCAGGTTCGGATGTCGAGGGGCAATTGGTTTCCAGGAAGGGCAACCACGACGCTTTGACGCAGGCCGGCACGCAAAAAGGGTGCTTCAAGTAAGGCGGTTTTGGCCGCAGCTAAGTACGGCCTTCCAATGAGATGTGATGTGCAAAGCTTGCGCATCATGCCTCGCCCACCTCCCCCCTTCCCACCCCCGCACACACGCGATATACGCACGCGCATGACCCAGCTTGATCTCATCCGCAACTTCTCCATCGTGGCCCACATCGACCATGGTAAATCCACCCTCGCCGACCGGCTCATCCAGATGACCGGCACGGTGGCTGCGCGCGATATGAAGGCGCAGATGCTGGACAGCATGGATATCGAGCGGGAACGCGGCATCACGATCAAGGCCAACACGGTGCGGATCGAGTACCCGGCCAAGGATGGCAAAACCTACATCCTGAACCTGATCGACACCCCCGGCCACGTCGATTTCGCCTATGAGGTCAGCCGGTCGATGCGCGCGGTTGAGGGGTCCTTGCTGGTGGTTGACGCCTCCCAGGGGGTTGAGGCGCAAACGCTGGCCAACGTCTATCAGGCGCTGGATGCGGGCCACGAAATCGTGCCGGTGCTGAACAAGATCGACCTTCCGGCGGCCGAACCCGACCGTATCAAGCAGCAGATCGAAGACGTGATCGGCCTTGATGCATCGGATGCCATCCTCGTATCCGCCAAATCCGGCCTTGGCATTCCTGATGTGCTGGAGGCGATTGTAAAACGCCTGCCCGCCCCGAAAGGCGACCGCGATGCACCGTTGAAGGCCATGCTGGTAGACTCGTGGTACGACGCCTATCTGGGTGTGGTCGTCATGGTCCGCATCATGGACGGCGTGATGAAAAAGGGCGACCGGGTGCGGATGATGCAGACCAATGCCGTCTATGGCATTGATAAGCTGTCGGTTTTGAAACCCCAGATGGTGGATATTGCCGAACTGGGTCCGGGCGAGATCGGCATTTTCACAGCGTCAATCAAGCAAGTCCGCGACACCCGCGTCGGTGACACCATCACCCACGAGCGCAAAGGCTGCGATGCGGCCTTGCCGGGCTTCAAGCCCGCGCAGCCGGTGGTGTTTTGCGGCTTGTTCCCGGTGGACGCCAACGAATTCGAAAACCTGCGCGACGCGATTGAAAAGCTGTCGCTGAACGACGCCTCTTTCAGCACCGAGATGGAAACCTCTGCCGCCCTCGGCTTCGGCTTCCGCTGCGGCTTCCTTGGCCTGCTGCACCTTGAGGTCATCCGCGACCGGTTGGAGCGCGAATACAACATCGACCTGATCACCACCGCGCCCTCGGTGGTGTTCAAACTTTACATGAAGGACGGCGCTGTCACTGACCTGCACAACCCCGCCGACATGCCCGATCTGACCTATGTCGACCATATCGAGGAACCCCGGATCAAGGCCACGATCATGGTGCCGGATGAATATCTGGGCGACATCCTGAAACTCTGCCAGGACCGCCGTGGCGTGCAGATGGACCTGTCCTACGCCGGTTCCCGCGCCATGGTCGTCTATGACCTGCCACTGGCCGAAGTGGTGTTCGACTTCTACGACCGCCTGAAGTCGGTGACGCAGGGCTATGCTTCGTTTGACTATACCCTGTCGGAATATCGTGAAGATTTCCTAGTCAAAATGTCGATTCTTGTGAACGACGAGCCGGTGGACGCGCTGTCGATGATGGTTCACCGCGACCGCGCCGAAGCCCGTGGCCGCGCCATGGTTGAAAAACTGAAAGACCTGATCCCCCGCCACATGTTCAAAATCCCGATTCAGGCGGCGATTGGCGGCCGCGTGATTGCGCGTGAGACGTTGAGCGCGATGCGCAAAGACGTGACCGCCAAGTGCTATGGCGGCGATGCGACCCGGAAGAAAAAGCTGCTGGAAAAGCAGAAGGCCGGCAAAAAGAAGATGCGGCAGTTCGGCAAGGTGGAAATCCCGCAGGAGGCGTTTATCGCGGCGTTGAAGATGGACAGTTGAGGGGCGCACATTGGATGTATCTTGACTGCGGGCGTTGGTAATTGAAATGCGTTGGTTTTTTCAGGTTCAGGGCTCACAGCCAGAACATGACGGTTGTGTGTCCTGACCCTGAGTGGTGAAGCGAAAAGCTTGTTTTCAGGCTGGGCCCCTTACCCCCCCTCCCTTGATTTCTCCTAAGCCAAAAGTTCGAACGGTCGATCCGGGTCAGGTTGCGTCAGGCCGGGGGGGCAGGCGTGGATCATGGCGGCCAACGCTTTGCGGGTCCAACGCAAGGCCCGGTTGGGGCTGATGGTTGGCCGGTTGGCCCCAGCCTTGACCATGTCCCGCCTGATGACTTTGCCGGGCAGGTGCCCGCAACTGCGGACGTGACCTGTGCCTGACACACCACGCGCCTGCGCCGCCCGTTGTACCTGCACGAAACGCAGGCAGCGCGGACAAGGCGCGACAGCCAACCTGGCTTGCTGAAAAAAGTGGTGATCCCGGGACGACTCGAACGCCCAACGTCCTGATTAGAAGTCAGGTGCTCTATCCAGTTGAGCTACGGGACCATGGGGATCTGATAACGCTTTGCACGGCGGATCGCAACGGCTTGCCAACCGCGTGGCGGGATCTTCGTGCGGCGTTTCAAGGCATGAAACCAGGGTCGGCATTGCGGGTGTCTCAGGCAAGACTGCGGGTCATGAACACCGAATTCGGGTCGTCCCAATAGTCGGCGAAGGGCGGGCAGATGGCAAAGCCAACCTTTTCATAAAGCGCGCGCGCCGCGACAAAGGTCGGTTGAATACCGGTTTCCAACGACAGCCGCTGCACACCCGCCGCGCGCGCCTCGGCGATCAGATGGTGCAGCATCAGCCGTGACAATCCCTTGCCGCGCGCTTCGGTCAGCACATGCATGGACTTGATTTCGGCATGGCCCGCATCCAGCTTTTTGAACGCACCCATCGCCACCGGAACGCCGTCATCGCGGATCACAAAGAAGGCCACCTGTGGTATGGCCAGCTCCGACGCATCCATCATATGGATGCTTTCGGGGGGGGTGTCTGCGTGCATATCCGCCGTGTGGCGCTGCATCAACAGGGACAGATCAGCGGCCAAAGGGCTTTCCTGCGCAAGGGTGATGGTCATTTACGGCGCACCTGCCCCCATCATATCGACACCATTCACCAGCATGCCGCCTGCAGGGGTCACTTCCAGCTCCCACACCAAAGCACCATCGGGGCCCGGTTTCGCCATGCCTTCGGCCATAGTCAACATCGGCGCTGCTTGCCCGGCCATTTCCGGCGGCGCGGCGGCAAGGACGGCTAGCACGTCTGCCATGCCTTTCAGCGTGATTTTCGCGTTCCCCAACGGCAGCGCTGCCGCGCCGGCACTCATGCTGCCTTCATAACCCAATGTGTAAATCGGGGCGGCAATGCTGCCGGGTGCCATAGTGATGTCAACGACGCCTTTTGGCATCAGGGCCATCGCCAACTGGCCTTCAAACGCCGCCTGATCGGCGGGGCCTGTCGCGAAATCAACCGTGTCCAGCGCCAAGGTCAGCGGCGCCAGCAAATCAAAGCCCGACAGTTTGAAATCCAGCGACAGCGACGCCGGCACCAGTTGCGTCGCCCAGTCGGGCACCAGCCCGACTGGTGTGGTCAGACCAGACAGGGTGAACGCCTCACGGAACAGGCCATCGGCGACCAGACCGCGGGT
Organism: Paracoccaceae bacterium; assembly: GCA_031428215.1. Lineage (GTDB taxonomy): Bacteria > Pseudomonadota > Alphaproteobacteria > Rhodobacterales > Rhodobacteraceae > Cypionkella. The sequence goes on along the minus strand of JANPOY010000156.1, from coordinate 7,941 downwards.
TTCCACGATCACGCCCGCCTCGTTCAAACCGAACGTGCCCATCGGCGAGCCAACCGTGATCGCCGTTGCCGTGCCAGTGCTGATCAAGTGATCAAACAGCGGAACGCCGTCACGCAGGATGGTTTTCAACCCGTCCTGCTGCGCCAGTATCGCGGCTTCGGATGGGTTGGCCACGAAAAATGCGATCAGTTTGTAAAACGCGTCTGGCCGCAAACCACGGATCCTGGCATCGGCGGTGTAGGTTTCGGCCGCCAAAGTCATCTCCATCGGCGCAGCGCCGTCGCCCATGCCCGGCATCGTGAAAACTTCGTCGAGCGTGGACAGCGCATAGGTTGACGTGCTGTCCACGCCCCCCTCGACCGCGGCCACGGCCGTGCTTTCATAGCTTATGCTGGCAATGCTGTAGGCGACTTTGGTTTCGCCAAGCGTCGGGTCAATGGTCGTCTGTGTCGCCACAAGTTCGCTTATTTTGCTGGACGAAGTGGAAAACGCCTGCAGATTTTCGTCGAAAATGCCGGTGCCGGCCCATTGACCCATCTTGATGGTCATGTCCATTTGCCCCGGCACTTTCAGCGCCAGATCAAAGGCTTGGTCTTGCGTCATCAGCCATGTGCCGTCGCCGCTGTCGGCCAGTTGAAATTGCATCGGGCTGATCAAGGCTTCGGTCCCGGCGTCTGGCAACGCGGCGATCAAAGGTGCGAAATCAAGCGTGACCCCGTAAACCTCGCCTTCAACTGCCACATTGACCACGCCGTCGCTGGCACCCAGATAGGTTTGCAGCACAGCCGTCAACGCGGCGGCCCCAGCATCCGTGGCGGGTTCCGCCCAGACAAATGTGGCGCAGAGGGTGAAGGGCAGGGTGGCCAGAACACAGGGAAAACGCATTGAAAAGCCTTTCGCGGCAAATGGGTCTGTCAGCCCGCTGATAAACGGGCCAGCCGGGGTTGCCCCGATGTCAGTGGGTCCACACGCCCTTGCGGTCAGTGGCAAAGTTTTCACCATAGCCACGCGCACGGATCACCGGCTTGCGTGTCTGCGCCTCGGTCACGTCAAAGGCGATGCCTTTGCTTTGGGCATAGTCTTCGGCGGCTTCACGGCTGTCAAAACGCAGTTTCACCTGCGTCTGGGTGTCGCTGCTGCTGGTCCAGCCCATCAGCGGATCGACCTCACGCGCCGAGGCGGGGGCAAACTCCAGCACCCAACCTTTTGCTTTGGCAGTGCCGGATTGCATGGCGGTTTTCGCGGGCTGATAGATGCGGGCGCGCATGGTTGAATCTCCCAGTGGTTGGCAAGGTTTATTCCGAAATTTCTGGAAAAGCGCAAGCCCGCTGCGCAGGTAAGGTGCTGTCGGTTGGTCACGGGGAGTGTGGGTGGGGTGTGTGGTGCAATCAACCGACAGCTTGAGTACTGCTTGCCCCGCCAATCTGCCGCAGTCACTTTGGCAAAACAACTGTGAATTGTAGTTATGGCGGGAATTTTCCTTAAAATTGCACCGCAGTTCTTAACGATCCGGCAAGTTTGGCACACAACTGCGGTCCGACCCCTTCCCCGTGAACAAAAACAGAATAGATTGGGGCGTTGAAGGGAATCACCCATGCCGCACAACAATGCCAACGCCCTTGCAGACCGTCCCGAGGTTCTGACCCGCCCCAAGCTGGAGGGCGGCCGCCGTTTCGTGCTGAACACGCCATTTCAGGCGGCTGGCGATCAGCCGACCGCGATTGCCGAGTTGTCGCGCGGGGTTCTGGCAGGCGAGCATGATCAGGTGCTGCTGGGGGCCACTGGCACCGGCAAGACCTTTACGATGGCGAAGGTGATCGAACAAACCCAACGCCCGGCGATCATCCTTGCGCCCAACAAGACGCTGGCGGCGCAATTATACGGTGAATTCAAGACCTTCTTTCCCGAAAACGCCGTCGAATATTTTGTGTCTTACTACGATTACTATCAGCCAGAGGCTTATGTCGCCCGCACGGATACCTTCATTGAAAAGGAATCCCAGATCAACGAACAGATCGACCGGATGCGCCACTCGGCCACGCGGGCGCTGCTGGAGCGCGACGATGTGATCATTGTGGCCTCGGTGTCTTGTATCTATGGCATCGGTTCGGTCGAAACCTATTCCGCGATGACGCAGGATCTGGTGGTCGGCCAAAGCTATGATCAGCGGCAGATGGTGGGCGAATTGGTGGCCCAAGCCTACAAGCGCAACGATCAGGCGTTTCAGCGCGGCACGTTCCGGGTGCGCGGCGACAGCCTGGAAGTCTGGCCCGCCCACCTGGAGGACCGCGCCTGGCGGTTTTCATTTTTCGGCGAAGAATTGGAAGCGATTGTCGAATTTGACCCGCTGACCGGTGCAAAAACCGACAATTTCACCCAAATCCGCATCTACGCCAACAGCCACTATGTCACGCCGCGCCCGACAATGAATCAAGCGGTGATCGGCATCAAGAAGGAACTGCGGCAGACGTTGGACCTGATGGTGTCCCAAGGCAAACTGCTGGAAGCGCAGCGGTTGGAACAGCGCACGTCGTTTGATCTTGAAATGCTGGAGGCGACCGGGGTTTGCAGCGGGATTGAGAATTACTCGCGCTATCTGACGGGGCGCGCACCGGGTGAGCCGCCACCGACCCTGTTTGAATTCATTCCAGACAATGCCATTGTTTTTGCAGATGAATCCCATGTCTCTGTCCCGCAGATCGGCGGCATGTACAAGGGCGACTTCCGCCGCAAGATGACGCTGGCCGAACATGGGTTCCGCCTGCCGTCCTGCATGGACAACCGCCCGTTGAAGTTTGAGGAATGGGATGCGATGCGCCCGCAGACCGTTTTCGTTTCGGCCACCCCGGCGGCGTGGGAATTGGAGCAGACCGGAGGTTCCTTTGTCGAACAGGTGATCCGCCCGACGGGTCTGGTCGATCCGCAGATCGAAATTCGCCCGGTCGAGATGCAGGTCGATGACCTTCTGGACGAAATCCGCCGCGTCGCTGCGCTGGATTTGCGGGTTCTGGTCACCACCTTGACCAAACGCATGGCCGAGGATCTGACCGAATATTTCCACGAGCAAGGCATCCGCATCCGCTACATGCATTCAGACATCGACACCATCGAACGCATTGAAATCCTGCGTGATTTGCGGCTGGGTGCCTTTGACGTTCTGGTCGGGATCAACCTTTTGCGCGAAGGTCTGGACATTCCGGAATGTGGGCTTGTGGCCATCCTTGATGCCGACAAAGAGGGCTTTTTGCGGTCGGAAACCTCGCTCATCCAGACCATTGGGCGTGCGGCCCGCAATTCTGACGGCCGGGTGATCATGTACGCCGACCGCGTTACGGGCAGCATGGAGCGGGCGATCGGCGAAACCACGCGGCGCCGTGAAAAGCAGGTCGCCTACAACACCTTGCACGGCATCACGCCGACGACGATCAAGAAGAACGTCGAAGATGTGCTGCTGGGCATCTATCAAGGCGACACCGATCAGGCCCGCGTCACTGCCAGGATCGACAGACCGATGCTGGGCAACAACCTTGCGAGCCATCTGGACGCCTTGCGAGTGGCAATGCGCAAAGCCGCCGAGAATCTGGAATTCGAAGAGGCCGCCCGAATCCGCGACGAGGTGAAACGGCTGGAGGCGGTGGAACTGACCATCGCCGATGATCCCTTGGCACGGCAATCGGTGGTGGATGAGGCTGTTGACGATGCCGTCCAAAGAACCGGTCGCAGTACGGCAGGACGTGCTGGCCAAAGGGGCGGTAAACGCGGGCGGCGATAGTCAATTGGCTCAGGACACTGGTGGCGCGGTGCATATGTTGCCTTCTGTGATTTGCACAGGCTGCCAGACAGGCCTTAAAAAAGGGTGAAGCCCCTAGAAATCGGCGATTACATCATACATCACCGGCTCAAACCGCGAACACAGGCCAGCAATAACGCGGTTTCTTGCCCGCATTTCCGGGGTGCGCAGCATGGCCTGAAAATCCTCGCGCCGCTGCCATTTCGAGTAATTCGCAATCCGGGTCTGCGCGTCATTCATATGCAAGCCGGCCCCCATAAACCCCGGTTGTTTGCTGACAAACTCGGCATAGGCCGCCTGCAGCGCCTCCATCAGGTCGGCGGCGGTGCCGGGGGTCATCTCGAACGTGGTGATCACGGTTTGCCCGGCAAAGGCAGTGGAGATCTCGGTCATCGGCGGCCCTCCTGTTTGTCACAGCCTAAGGCCGCACTCAGAGTCGGGCAAGCCCCGCGCTGACGGCTTGGCACCAGCCGGTTTTAGCGCCAGACTGCCATGATGGACGCAAATCGTGACGCCTATAAACCCGCGCAGATCGCCGCTTTGATAGAGGCCGCAGGTGTGGCCAAGGCCAGTCTGCCCTTGGGCCAGATGTTCGCACTGGCCCTGCTGGCCGGGGCGTTCATCGGCTTTGGCGGTGCCGCCTATGTCATGGTGATGACAGGGGCAGAAATGGGGTTTGGCCCGGCCAGACTGTTGGGCGGGGTGGTTTTTTCCCTGGGCCTGATTCTCTGTGTGGTGGGCGGGGCAGAGCTTTTCACCGGCAACGCGTTGATGGTGATGGCGGCTGTGGATGGCAAGATTTCGGGAAACGCTTTGGCGCGCAACTGGACCGTTGTTTATCTGGGCAACCTGGTGGGTGCCCTGGGGCTGGCTGTGGCGTTCTGGTTGGCGGGGATGCTGGACGCACCGTTCGGGGCATTGGCCGCAAAACTGGCCACGGCAAAAGTTGCCCTTGGCCCGCTGGAGTCGCTGGTGAAAGGCGCGCTTTGCAATGCATTGGTCTGCCTGGCGGTGTGGTTGACCTTTTCGGCCCGCGACACCACCGGGAAAATTCTGGCTGTGCTTTGGCCGATTTCCAGTTTCGTTTTGCTGGGGCTGGAACATTCGGTGGCCAACATGTTCTTGCTGCCTCTGGGTGTCTTTGCGGGGGCCGACGTGTCGCTGGCCGCCTGCCTGACCAATCTGTTCTGGGTTACGCTTGGCAATGTGATAGGTGGCGCAGGCGGGGTGGCCTTGGCCTACCATTATGCCTATCTTGGCGGCAAAAGGACGTGAACGCATGAAAATACTCGACCGAAACGACCCGTTTTTCGCCAAGCCGTGGGTGCGGGCGATCACCGTTCTGTTCCCATTGGTCTGGGGTGCGGTGGAGTTTTTCTTTGACAGCCCGGGATGGGGCATCTTGTTTGTGGCCGCAGGGATTTACGCCGCGTGGGAGTTATACTTTCGGGCAGCGGATTGAACCACGCATCTCACCCGAGTCGCCCTGCAGGCTGCGATCATTCAAGGTGCAGCCGGTGACTTCGGGTATCAGCGCGATCATCGTGGCCCGAATGGCCTGATGTTCGCCCCGGCCTGCGTAGCCAAGCCGAATGATTTCCACCCGGTTTTCGGTGTGAAAAACAGTGTAATTTCGGCCGTCGCGGGTGACATCGTTGCGCGTTGCGTTGAAGAATTCCGGCGCTGGTTGCGCGCCGCAAGCGGATAAGAGCAGGATCAAAGGCAGGGCAGGTTTCATACTGAACACACTGTCCTGCTTTGGTTAAGTTTCGGTTAAGTTTCGGTTAAGTTTCGCTCAACCGACAAAAATCTTTCATATGCTGGACGGCGCGCCACCTTCAAACCGATTGCCATTGCGGTAATCGCAAGGGGCTTCCTGCATTTGCAAATGCAGGCCGTTTCCGGTGTAGGGATGCGCGCGCGCGACGTCTTCGTCAAACTCGATGCCTAGACCGGGCGCTTCGGGCGGCAGGATATAGCCGTCCTGCCAAGTGATCGAATGCTTGATCAGCTCCTGGTGAAACGCCCCGCCGGTCTGGATGGTTTCGGCCAACAACAGGTTGGGGATAGAGGCCGCCAGATGGATGTTTGCCGCCCATTCCACTGGCCCCGCATACAAGTGCGGCGCCAGTTCCGCGTTGTAAATCTCGGCAATGGCTGCGATTTTCTTGGCTTCCCAGATGCCACCCACACGTCCCAGGGCCGGTTGCAAAATCTTGACGCCACCGGCGCGCAGCAGGGTTCCGAACTCGGCTTTGGTGGTGAAACGCTCGCCCGTGGCCAAAGGAATGCGCACCTGCCGCGCCACTTCGGCGAATTCCAGAATGTTGTCCGGCGGAATCGGCTCCTCGTACCACAGCGGGTTGTAGGGTTCCAACTCACGGCCCAGACGGATCGCGCCGGGGGTCGAAAACTGGCCGTGGGTGCCAAACAGCAGATCGGCGCGGTCGCCCACCGCCTCGCGGATGGCGCGGCAAAACGCGACCGAACGGGTGATATCGCTCATGGCCGGTTCATGGCCGCCACGGATGGTGTAGGGGCCTGCCGGATCGAATTTCACGGCCGTGAAGCCCAGGTTCACAAAGCGCAAGGCGGCTTCGGCGGCGGCCTCGGGCGACACCCAGAATTCCGCTGTCTCCTGCCCCGGTTCGGGATAAAGATAGGTATAGCTGCGGATGCGGTCGTTCATCTTGCCGCCCAACAATGCCCAGACAGGGCGGTTGCGGGCCTTGCCCAGAATATCCCAGCACGCAATTTCCAGCCCCGAAAACGCGCCCATCACCGTCAGATCAGGGCGCTGGGTGAAGCCCGAGGAATAGGCGCGGCGGTACATCAATTCTATATTTTCAGGATTTTCGCCAGCCATGTGGCGTTCAAACACGTCCTCGATCACCGCGCGCATGGCTTTGGGGCCGACGGTTGAGGCATAGCATTCGCCATAGCCGACAATCCCATTGTCGGTCGTCAGCTTGGTGAAGATCCAATAGCGCCCGCCCCAGCCGGGGGCCGGGGGGGCCACGACGAAAATCTCAAGGTCTTTCAGTTTCATGCGCAAAGTCCTTTGGCTGTGGCGCAAGGCTAGGCAGTTGCGGGCGGCATTCGCGCGATTGGGCGACATGGGTTTACTGAAAGCGACAGATTTTGTCGCGGTTGTCTTGGGCATTGATCAGCCTGCATCACGGCTTCTCGGCATCCTGAAAATGACCGATGCTGCGCAGGAAATCGGTCAGCAGATCCGCATAGGCCTGCGTTGCGTCCACCATCGGCAGGTGGCCCGCCCCCCGCATCAGATGAAATCGGTGGCCAAGGATCAACTCGGCCGTTTCGCGCACCAGATCGGGTGGGGTGGTGCCATCATGGATGCCCGCGATTGCAAGCGTGGGCAGGGTCAACCCCGCCGTCGGCGTGTAGAAATCTGTCCCCGCGATGGCAGAGGCACAGCCGATCCATCCGTGGGGTGGGGTATTGGTGAGCATCTGTCGCACCCGCGCGGTGCCCTCAATCTCGCGCCAGCGGCGACCGAACATCCGCTCCATCGCGGGATCTGCATAAGCCTCAAGCCCGCTGGCCTGCACTTGGGCGATGTGCGCGGCCCAAAGTTCGGGCGTGCCGATCTTGGCGGCGGTGTTCGACAGGACCAACCCGCGCACAAGGTCCAGCCGTTTCACCGCCAGCCCCTGCGCCACCATTCCGCCCAGGGACAGGCCGACGACCACAGCGTCCTTCAGCGCGAAGTGATCCATCATCCGTTCGGCATCGCGGATCAGCCCGCCCATCGTGTAGGGCGGTTGCGGCGCGTCCGAAGCCCCATGTCCGCGCTGATCAAAGCGCAGCACGCGCAGGGCTTGCGGCAAACGGGCGATCAGATCGTCCCAGATCGTCAGGTCGGTGCCAAGCGCGTGCAGCAAAACCAAAGCCGGACCCGTGGCAGGGCCGGACAGGCTGGCATTCAGGCGGATGTCGTCAAGGTAGATCAGCGGCAATGTTCGATTCCGACAAGGACGGTATTGTTTGAATGTAAGCGTCCGGTCTGACCGCTATCCGTTCCAGCGCCACGGCAGCAAGTCGTCGACTTTGGTGATCTTATAGTCCGGGATGCGGGCGAGGGTGTCGGCGAGCCAGGCGTTGGGATCGACAGCGTTGAGTTTTGC
>JANPOY010000155.1:0-3139 GCA_031428215.1 Paracoccaceae bacterium | reverse complement strand
GTTTTGCCGCGGTCCCGCTTTATCGTATTTTCTGCGAAGTAACAGGCTTCGGCGGTACGACTATGCGCGTTGATGCAGCAGTTGCAGCAACGGTGGTCGCAACAAATAAGCCAATTGTCATCCGTTTTGATGCCAATCACCGCAGTGACTTGCCGTGGGAATTCAAGCCCGAACGACCGACTGACACAGTCAGCATCGGCGCCAAGGATATGTCGATCTATATCGCAAAAAATCTTTCGGATAAGCCGGTGACCGGCACTGCGACTTTCAACGTAACGCCTGAACTTGCGGGCAAATACTTCAACAAGATTCAGTGTTTTTGTTTCACCGAACAGACCTTGAAGCCCGGCGAGCAGGTAAGGATGCCCGTGCTCTATTATGTTGACCCAAAAATCATGACCGATCCCGACACCAAGGATATCGAAGAAATCACGCTTAGCTACACCTTTTACCCTGTGGACCAGCAGGATAAGGGAAGCTAAGGCCTCAATCAGACGACAGATAAACCACAGGGAATTGACCATGGCCGGTGCCAAGAACCACGATTATCATATCCTGCCCCCGAGCATCACACCCTTGTTGGGCTCATTTTCGGCCCTCACGATGTTTTTTGGCATGGTAATGATGTTCCAGCCCGTTGTATTCGGCAGCTATGGCGGCCTGATTTTCGGTTTAGGACTAATAGGCGTTCTATACACCTTCTACGCCTGGTGGTCAGATGTGATCAACGAAGCGCATGCTGGTGACCATACACCTGTGGTCCAGCTTCACCTGCGTTATGGCATGATCCTGTTTATCGCATCCGAAGTGATGTTTTTCGTTGGCTGGTTCTGGGCCTGGTTTGATTTCTCTCTATTCCCCGTGCCGCTGGAGATCTTGAAGGATGCCGAAACTCATGAATTCAGCATCACCAACCTTTTCGGCCAGGACGGTGCGGCGGCAATAGCCCAGTGGCCTCCAAAGGGCCTCGAAGTGCTTGATGCAATGAAGCTGCCCTTGCTTAACACATTAATTCTGCTTTGCTCAGGCACCACCGTAACATGGGCGCACCACGCATTAATCCATAATCAGCGCGGCGGCGAGATGAAGGGCCTTTGGGGCATGATCGGTGTTGGCGAAAATGACTCGTTGAAGAAGGGCCTGTGGCTCACCATCATTCTTGGCATCCTGTTCACCACATTGCAGGTTGTTGAATATGCCGAAGCACCATTCCCGTTTGCGGGTGTAAATTATGGTACGACATTCTTCATGGCGACCGGTTTTCACGGGTTCCATGTGCTCGTTGGCACGATATTCCTGATCGTCTGCCTTGTTCGCGCATACAAGGGTCACTTTACACCGCAGCAGCATTTCGGTTTTGAGTCCGCAGCCTGGTACTGGCACTTCGTCGATGTTGTCTGGCTGTTCCTGTTCATCGTCATCTATGTCTGGGGTGGCTGGGGCGCGCCGGTCCACGCATGAGCCTGCGGGCGATATGAACAATAACCGATCTCGCGAAGGGCAGCCAGGCATTGCCAGGGCTGCCCTTTTCGGTTTTTGTCCCGAATGCGGAGCCAAAACCTTGTTTGCCGGTCCGGCGCGTTTTGCCGACCGATGCAATAATTGCGGCCTTGATTACGCAAGTTTTAACGTCGGTGACGGTCCAGCCGCATTGTTGACAATGGTCATCGGGGCATTGGTCATTGTTCTTGCCCTAATGGTCGATTCTATTTTTCGTCCGCCCTTTTGGGCGCACCTAATAATCTGGGTACCATTCACTGCTGCTATGACAGTAGCTTCTTTGCGGGTCGCAAAAGGCGCTTTACTGGTTTTGGAGCATCGCAACCGTGCCGGTGAGGGTACGCAATGAAGCGCTGGCCGATCATCCCGACACTATTGGTGGCGCTGGCCGTGGCAACGATGGTTGCTCTGGGTATCTGGCAATTACAACGTAAAGGCGAGAAGGAAGCCTTGCTGGCACGTTATGCTGCAGCAGAGGGATTGCCGCCGCTGGCCTGGCCTGCGGTGCCTGATCCAGACGCGTTACCGCTATACCGGTCGTCTTCTGTGCAATGTATCAAGGTTGTGGGTTGGCGATCGGTGTCGGGTATGAGCGCAACAGGCAAAGCAGGCTATGCGCATCTTGCTTCCTGCCAGACAGGTGGTGCCGAAGGACCGGGCGCAACCGTGGCGGTTGGCTGGTCGGCACGTCCAGAAAACCCAGATTGGAACGGCGGACTGGTCGAGGGCGTTATCGCACCCGAAAAGGCGCAACTTATACGTCTGGTTGCAACCACACCGGTTGCCGGACTGGGACTGCTGGCCAAGCCGTCGCCTGACCAGATACCCAACAACCACCTGCTTTACGCTATCCAGTGGTTTATTTTCGCTAGTGCTGCAGCGCTTATTTATGTCCTCGCGTTACGCAAACGGCAGCTGGCACAATAACTGAATCTGTTACTTCGGCGATAACACCATCAGCATTTGCCGACCTTCCATACGCGGGTGCGCCTCGACCTTGGCGGTTTCAGCCATATCTTCCTGGACGCGCTGGAGCAGTTGCATACCCAGTTGCTGATGCGCCAGCTCGCGGCCCCGGAAGCGCAACGTCACCTTAACCTTGTCGCCTTCTTCGATGAATTCAGTCACTTTTTTCATCTTGGTCTGGTAATCATGGTCATCGATATTGGGCCGCATCTTGATCTCTTTGATCTCCTGCGTCTTTTGCGATTTTCGGGCTAGATTGGCCTTTTTCTGGGCCTCGTATTTGAATTTGCCGATATCGAGGAATTTGCACACGGGCGGATCGGCGTTGGGAGATACCTCAACCAGATCGAGGCCAACCGAAGCCGCTTGTTCTATCGCTTCCTTGGTGAACATCACACCAAGGTTTTCGCCGTCATCATCAATGACCCGCACTTTGTCCACGGTAATCAGATTGTTGTAGCGCGGTCCACTTTTAACAGGTGGCGTCATGGCGCGCCGGGTCGGCGGGGTTGCGATAATAGATACTCCTGAAGTTATTCGATTCTGCGCCATTAGAACCAAATGCTCGGTAAATAAAGGGGCTAGACGTCAGGATCTCAATTTGTCGCCCAATTTCTATCGCTGACAGCCAATGCTGGTTAAAATGGCAGCGCCATGATTCGGCATGATTAAT
>JANPOY010000154.1:0-43100 GCA_031428215.1 Paracoccaceae bacterium | reverse complement strand
CGGGGCCTCAACCCGTCAGCAGAGGCCCCGGATCCAGTCCGGGGCGGCGTGGTTTGGGTGGATTGGCTTGACCGATCCAGCGCGCCCTTGCCTGCCAGAATATGCGCCCGAAATTTGGCGATGCGGGCCACTCTGGTGGCCTGCGCCTTCGCCCCGTTCAGGTTGATCACATAGCTTTTCTGCCGACCGGGCGTCAGCGCATGGAAGGCTTCGGCCAGTTCGGGATCGGCGTCCAGTGCCTCGACCAACGCATCGGGCAGGTCGATGTCACGCGGGGTTTTGGGCGGCAACAGGTCCGCCGCGGCATAGCCCGCAGCCTCGGCCAGATAGGCGCGGATCACCGGGGCCAATGCCGCAACCTGCGTGTTGTCGGCAAAGCGGAGGGCATCAGCGTGCCGCGTGTTCGGCCCTTGGCGCATCAGAAGGCCTTCGGGGTCGGACATCAGCGCGGCGTTGAAAAATGTCAGCCGGAAGTCACCACGAAAGGCCCCGAGGATCACGATGTTGCGGCCGAGATGCATGTAACAGGGGTGGCCCCATTTCACCGTCTCGGTGAACCCTGCCTCCAGGCAGATGCGGCGCAGATCAGCAAGACCCTGGCGCCACGTCTGGGCGGAACAGTCTGGCGTGGCAAAGCGGTCACACCGACCACAGCCTTGCAGAAAATAATCTTCGATCCGGGTGATCACGGCGGGCGTCCTTAGCATGGGCTTTTCAAAGTGTAGCGCTTGCGGGCCGTGACGGCAAATGCGGGAAGTTGTGACGATTTTGCGACGCTCTCTGTCGCGGATTGTTCAGGCAGGCGGCACACTTCGCGCTAGCTGTTGTCCGCACCGACCGGAGGCCGCCATGCAAGACACCGATTATATCATCGTAGGCTCTGGTTCGGCCGGGTCTGTCCTTGCCAACCGGTTGACAGCAAACGGCAAGCACAAGGTCACCGTGCTGGAGGCGGGGGGCAGTGACCGGCGGTTTTATGTGCAACTGCCTTTGGGCTACGGCAAGCTGTACTATGACCCGGCAGTGAACTGGATGTACGCAACCGAGCCGGATCCGGGCTTGAACGGTGCGCGCGATCACTGGCCGCGCGGCAAGCTGCTCGGTGGGTCTTCGTCGATCAATGCCATGGTGTGGATCCGCGGGCATCAGGCCGATTATGACGAATGGGGCGCCAATCCCGGCTGGGGCTGGCAGGAGTGCCTTGCCGCATATCGCGCGATGGAGGACAATCAGGCGGGCGGTGATGACTGGCGGGGCAAGGGCGGCCCGCTGTTCATTTCGGAAAACCGCAAGGGCCTGCACTGGATTGTAGCGGATTACATCAAGGCCTGTGCTCAGGCCGGGTTGCCTTACAACCGCGACTTCAACGGGGCCGAACAGGAAGGTGCAGGCACCTATCAGATGACCATCAAACATGCGCGGCGCAATTCGGCGGCACGGGCCTTTCTGCGGCCCGCGATGAAGCGCCGCAACCTGCGGGTGGTGACGGGCGCGCAGGTGACGCGGGTGCTGTTTGACGGGCGGCGTGCGGTGGGGGTGGAGTATCGACAGGACGGGCGGCTGGTGGAGTTGCGCTGCAATGCCGAGGTGATTTTGGCGGGCGGGGCAATCAACTCGCCGCAACTGTTGCAACTGTCGGGGGTGGGGCCTGCGGCGTTGCTGCAAAGCCATGGCATTGGCGTTTTGCAGGACAATGCCAATGTCGGCGCGCATCTGAGTGACCATCAGGGCATCAACTACACATGGCGGATGAAGGTTCCGACCTACAATGACCTGTTGCGCCCTTGGTGGGGCAAGCTGTTCGTGGGCGCGCAATATGTGCTGACTGGCGGCGGGCCGCTGGCCAAGTCGATCAACCATGGCGGCGGGTTTTTCCGCACCTCGGACGATCTGAGCCGTCCGAACATGCAACTGTATATGCAGGCGTTTTCCACACTGTTGCCCCGCGCGGGGGAACGGCCCTTGCTGACGCCCGATCCGTTTCCGGGCCTGTCGATCGGGCTGTCGAACTGCCGCCCCACCTCTCGTGGGCATGTCAGGATCGGATCATCGGACCCGATGGCGCATCCGCTGATCACGGCGAATGCCTATGCCACGGATCATGATGTGGCCGAGATGCTGGCGGCGGTGAAATATCTGCGCCACATCGCGGCGCAACCGGCGCTGGCGGCGCTGATTGCCGAAGAGCTGCGCCCCGGCCCGGCGGTGCAATCGGACGCCGATCTGATCGCGGATTTCCGGGCGCGATCGGGGACGGTTTATCATCCCAGTTGCACGGCGCGGATGGGGGCAGATGTGGCGACATCGGTGGTGGATGCGGCTTGCCGTGTGCATGGGGTGGCAGGGCTGCGGGTGATTGATGCCAGCGCTTTCCCCAATCTGATCGCGGGCAACACCAACGCACCGGCGATGCTGATGGGGTGGAAGGGTGCCGAGTTGGTGCTGGCGGACGCGCGTTGAACGGCGGTGCCGCCGCGCCCCCATCGAGGGGGGACTTGGCAGCGGCTGTCGCGTGACGGCGATGGGAGGTCGGTCCGGGCGTGAGGCTGGAGCCTCCGGCGGGAGTATTTCAGCCAAAGTGAAAATGGCTTTCATCTTGGTGTAATTACTCCCTGCGGAGCATCCGACAGCGCAGAGGCGCAGTGTTTCAGGATTGCGGTAGGGTGGGTGGTTAGGTGATTGCAGATCCCCGGTCACGCACCGCCCCCCGGATCATTCGCCGCGCGGAAACCGCTTGTTGTCTTCCAGCACGTTCAGGTCCATGTGGTTGCGCATATACCGCTCGGACGCGGCGCGCAGGGGTTGGTGATCCCACGGGTAATAGGCGCCGTTGCGCAAAGCCTGATAGACCACCCAGCGGCGGGCCTGGGATTGGCGCACCTCGGCATCATAGGCGGCGATGTCCCAGCGCTCGGCGGTGAGGCGTTGGAAATGCGCCATCACCTCGGCGGCGCGGGGGTCGGTGGCGAGGTTTTCGCATTCCTCCGGGTCAGCGGCCAGATCGTAAAGCTGATCCGGGTCTGCCGGGCAGTGGATGTATTTCCACGCGCCCATGCGCAGGGCCACCATGGGCGTGATGCTGCCTTCGGCGGCGTATTCCATTGCCACCGGGCTGCTGCGTGGGGTGCCTTTGGCCAGCGGCACAAGGCTTTCGCCATCGGTCCAGGGCATCACCTCTTCCATCGAAATCCCGGCCAGATCGCAAAGCGTGGGCGTCAGGTCGATGGTGGACACCGCCGTTTGCTCCAGATGTGGCACAAGGCCCGGCGCACAGATCATCATGGGCACCCGGGACGCGCCTTCGAAGAAATTCATCTTGAACCACAGCCCCTTACGGCCCAGCATCTCGCCATGGTCGGACACAAAGACAATGATCGCCTCTTGCCGGGTGGCTTCCAGCGTGGTCAGAATTTCGCCGATCTTGTCATCGACGTAGGAGATATTGGCGAAATAACCCTGCCGGGCGCGGCGGATGTGGTCGGGCGTGACTTCCAGCCCGCGCCAGTCGCAGGCATCCATCAGGCGTTTGGAATGGGGGTCCATAGCGTCATAGGCCATGGGGGCCGGTGGCTCCAGCTCTGGGATGTCGTTGTAAAGGTTCCAGTATTTCGACCGCGCCACGAAGGGGTCATGCGGGTGGGTGAAGCTGGCGGTCAGGCACCAGGGGCGCGGATCAAGGCCGCGCGAGAGGTCATAGATCTTTTGCACCGCCTGATGACAGACGTCATCGTCATACTCCAACTGGTTGGTGATCTCGGCCACGCCGGCACCCGTCACCGAGCCAAGGTTGTGATACCACCAGTCGATGCGCTCGCCGGGTTTGCGGTAATCGGGGGTCCAGCCGAAATCGGCGGGATAGATGTCGGTGGTCAGGCGTTCCTCAAACCCGTGCATCTGGTCGGGGCCGACGAAATGCATCTTGCCGGACAGGGCGGTGTAATACCCGGCGCGGCGCAGATGATGGGCATAGGTGGGGATGTCGGACGCAAACTCGGCGGCGTTGTCATAGACCCGCGTGCGGCGCGGCAGTGCGCCGGACATGAAAGCAGCGCGGGCAGGCGCGCAAAGTGGCGAGGCGGTGTAGGCATTGCCAAAGCGCACCGAGCGCGCCGCCAGTTTGCGCAGGTTCGGCGCGTGCAGAAACCCGGCGGGGCCATCGTCGAACAGGGTTCCGGTCAACTGGTCGACCATCAGGATCAGGATGTTCGGGCGGGTTGTCATTGGCGGGCTCCTTGTTTTGCGCCAGCTTAATGAAGCGGGGGTGGCGCGGCCAGTGGCCATGCGGCCTTTGGCTGTGCGGCGCCGACATTTCGCCAAAAGCCGCCGGTTTTGTTGGCAGCCTGGCGCAAGTCCCTTCAAGCAACGCGCCGGTGGCTGGTTGAGGTCTGGCGCAGCATGCGTTCAGGGCGGCCAAGGTGCGGTCCAGTGCCGATAATGTCGCATTCGGGCGCTGAACTGGCGGGAACGGGCAGGGCCGAGTTGTATGCCTGCAGTCTGATGCGTGTTCAATGGAGGGCTGACAATGCAGGTTCGCTACGATTTCCCACACCGGATTGTCGAGCATCCCGATATGGGAATTGTGCTTTCGGATGGGGTGAGGTTGTCGGCGCGGGTCTGGCTGCCCGAGGATGCCACCGATCTTCCGGTGCCCGCCGTTCTGGAATACATCCCCTACCGCAAGCGCGATGGCACATTGCCGCGCGACGAGATGATGCATGCCCATGTCGCGGGCCACGGTTATGCCTGCGTGCGGGTCGATATGCGCGGAAATGGCGATTCCGAAGGGATCATGAGTGATGAATACACCATTCAGGAACTGGCCGATGCCTGCGAGGTGATCGAATGGCTGGCCGAGCAGGACTGGTGTTCTGGTGCGGTCGGGATGATGGGCAAAAGCTGGGGTGGGTTCAATTGTTTGCAGACGGCTTATCTGCAGCCGCCCGCGTTGAAGGCGGTGATCTCGGTCTGTTCGACCACCGACCGTTTTGCCGATGACATCCATTTCAAGGGCGGCTGTTTGCTGGGCGAGAATTTTGGCTGGGGGGCGGTGATGCTGTCTTATTCCAGCCGCCCGGCCGATCCTGAGCTGCGTCCCGACTGGCGCGCGGAATGGCTGGCAAGGCTGGAGGCCGAGCCCTGGCTGGCTCCGCGCTGGGCGGCGTTGCAGGAACGCGGGCCCTATTGGCAGCATGGGTCGGTCTGCGAGGATTACGCGCGCATGACCCTGCCGGTGCTGTCCTGGGGGGGCTGGGCCGACAATTACATGAACACGGTGGCGGCCTTGGTGGAAAATGTGCCGGGGGTGGTGAAAGGCATCGTGGGGCCTTGGGTGCATCAGTATCCGCATACGGCAGTGCCGGGGCCGGCGATCGGGTTCTTGCAAGAGGCGCTGCGTTGGTGGGATCGCTGGCTGAAGGGCGTGGAGAACGGGGTTGAGAGCGACCCGGCCTACCGTGCCTATATGCTGCATTCCGAGGCACCGGATGCGAGTGCTCGCCATCGGGCTGGGCATTGGGTGGCAGAGGAGGTTTGGCCAAGCGCGCGGGTTTCGCGGGTAAAGATGGGTCTGGCCGCATCGGCCGGGGGGGCTGACTGCACCCCCGATGACGCCGGTTGCTTGAACCGGTGGCGCAATCTGTCGTCGCCCCCCCGTGGATATTTGGGCAGCGAGGATGAACAAGAGTTTTCGCTTGATGTTCGCACGCCGCAGCATCTGGGGATGCACACGGGCGAGTTTTTCCCGATGGGTCTGAATGCTGAAATGCCGGGAGATCAGGCCAGCGACGATGCGATGTCGCTGTGTTTTGACGGGCCGGTGCTGGATGCGCCGCTGGATCTGTTGGGGGCGGCAACGCTGTCTTTGCGGCTGGCATCGGATCAGCCGCTGGCTTTCGTGGTGGCGCGGCTTTGCGATGTGGCCCCGGATGGTGCCAGCGTGCGGATCGCGCATGGTATGTTGAACCTGTGTCACCGCAACAGCATGGAAACACCCGCGCCGATGCCGGTGGGGCAGGCGGTGGATGTGGCGTTTGACATTGACCAGATGGCATACCGTCTGGCGGCCGGACACCATCTGCGGCTGGCGATTTCAACGACCTACTGGCCGTTTTTATGGCCTTCTCCCAAGCCCGCGACCTTGACGATCACGCGGGGCACTCTGGATCTGCCGAGGCATCAGGGCAGCGTGGAGGAATGGCAGCCCCCGACACCGGAAGGCGCGGCCCCTTGGGCGCACAAGGTCTTGCGCGCAGGCAAGACCAGCCGCAAGATCGAGACGGATCTGATCGCAGGCACGGTGGCCTTGGTGATCCATGATGATCTGGGCGACACCGAGAATCTGAGCCACGGGTTGCGCAGCGGCGAGACGATGTCGGAACTTTGGGAAGTGAAGCCCGATGATCCGCTGTCTGCGCGCGCGGTGCATGTTTGGGAACAGCGTTTGTCGCGCGGCGATTGGGCGGTGCGCACACGCGCCGAAGCCGAGATGACAGCAACCGCCAGCCACTTGCGGATGACCGCCCGCCTAACGGCTTGGCACGGTGATGAAATTATTTTTCATCGCGACTTTGATGAAATCGTTGAAAGGCGGTTTGTTTAGACACGGGCTTCGGGCAAGATCGTTTCAAGAATCGTTGCCACGGTGGAAAACTGCGGGTTTTTGATTGGTTAATCAACAAAAACGGCCCCAAGGCCGGACACAACAGACTGACAGGGAGTTATCAATGTCGAACCAACTGAATTATCTGCTGGCCCGCGCGGCAAAGGGATTGATGAGCCGGCGCGAATTTGTCGGTCGGGCAGGCGCGCTGGGCGTGTCGGCGGCGATTGCGTCAAGCCTGCTCGCCAGCGCCGTGCGTGCGGAAGAGCCGAAAAAGGGTGGCCTGCTGCGCGCGGGCATGCAGGGCGGCGAAAGCACCAACACGCTGGATCCGGCGCTCGCCGCATCCGAGGTGCCTTTTGCGGTGAACATGCTGTGGGGCGAAATGCTGGTCGATGTGAACGCCAAGGGCGAGATCGACTACCGCATCGCCGAGGAAATCAGCTCGTCGCCCGATGCGACCGAGTGGAAATTCAAGATCCGCGCCGGGGTGGAATTCCACGATGGCAAGACCCTGACCGCCGAAGATGTCGTGGCCACTCTCAAGCGTCACACCGATGAGAAATCGCAATCGGGCGCGCTGGGCATCGTGCAGGGCATCACCGAAATGAAGGCCGAGGGGGATATGGTCACCCTCAAGCTGGCGGCGGGCAATGCCGATCTGCCGTTCCTGATGGGTGACTATCACCTGATCATCCAACCCGGTGGCGGCGTCGGTGCCGAAGCGGCGGGCATCGGTGCCGGCCCCTACAAGGTGGTCTCGAACGAGCCGGGCGTGCGTCATGCCTTTGAAAAGCACGCGAACTATTTTGACGCCACGATGGGCCATGCCGATCAGGTCGAAATCATCGTGATCAACGACAACACCGCCCGCACCGCCGCCTTGCAGGCCGGTCAGGTGCATATGATCAACCGGGTGGATCCCAAGATCATCGACCTTCTGAAAGGGGCGCCCGGCATTTCGATCGAGCATGTGGCGGGGCGTGGCCATTACGTCTTCATCATGCATGTCGACAAGGCACCCTTCGACAACGCCGATCTGCGCATGGCGTTGAAACTGGCGATCAACCGTCAGGAAATGGTCGACAAGATTTTGGGCGGCTATGGCACCATCGGCAACGATTTCCCGATCAACTCGGCCTATCCGCTGTTTGACGACTCGATCCCGCAGCGTGAGTTTGACCCAGCGGCGGCGGCCGAGGCCTATAAGAAGTCGGGTCATGACGGAACTCCGATCATCTTGCGCACGGCAGCTGGCGCCTTCCCGGGGGCGGTCGAAGCGGCGGAATTGTTCCAGCAGTCGGCAAAGGCCGCGGGCATCCCGTTGGAAATCAAGCGCGAACCCGATGATGGCTATTGGTCCGATGTCTGGAATGTGCAGCCGTTCTGCGCCAGCTATTGGGGCGGGCGTCCGGTGCAGGATCAGATGTATTCCACGGCCTATCTGTCCACCGCCGACTGGAACGAAACCAAGTTCAAGGATCCGGCTTTTGACGCCACCCTGATCGCGGCGCGGGCCGAGCTGGACCCGGTCAAGCGCAAGGCGATGTATTCGGAACTGGCGAACAATGTGCGCGACAACGGCGGTCTGATCTTGCCGATGTTCAACGATTTCGTCGAGGCCAAGCGCGATGAAGTGGGCGGCTGGCAGACCGATCCGAATGGCGAGCTGATGAACGGGCGTGCTTTGGCCCGTTGCTGGCTGAACGCCTGATCGCGGTATGCACCCGGTCATAACCCCTGTGGTCCAGCGCATTGCGCTGGGCCTGATCCTGCTGCTGGCGGTTTCAGTGCTGATCTTTCTGGGCACCGAGGCTTTGCCGGGCGACACCGCGCAAGCGATCCTTGGCCAATCCGCCACGCCCGAGGCCTTGGCCAACCTGCGGGCAGAGTTGGGTTTGGACCAACCGGCACTGACCCGCTATTTCGGCTGGCTGGGCGGCATTCTGACCGGCGATCTCGGGACGGCTTTGACCAATGGCATGGACATCGGGTCCGAACTGGGCAAGCGGTTGGGCAACACGATGTTTCTGGCCTTCTGGGCGGCGCTGATTTCGGTGCCTCTGGCGATCACGCTGGGTCTGGTGGCCGCGCGCTATGTCGGGCGCTGGCCGGACAAGTTGATTTCCGGGGTGACCCTGTCGACGATTTCGCTGCCGGAATTCGTGGTGGGCTATCTGCTGTTGTATTTTCTGGGCGTGAAATGGCAAATTTTCCCGCCGATGGCGATGACCTTCCCCGGCATGGGCGTGCTGGAGCGTTTGAACGCCGTGATGTTGCCGGTTCTGGTTCTGGTGCTGGTGGTGTTGGCGCATATGATGCGGATGACGCGGGCGGCGATTCTGAACGTGATGCAATCGGCCTATATTGAAACCGCCGAGCTGAAAGGCCTGTCCCCGATGCTGGTGATCGCCCGCCATGCCTTTCCCAACGCCATCGCGCCGGTCGTCAATGTGGTGATGCTGAACCTGGCCTATCTGGTGGTGGGGGTGGTCGTGGTAGAGGTGGTCTTTGCCTATAACGGCGTCGGTCAATATCTGGTGGATCATGTGGCCAAGCGCGACCTGCCGGTGGTGCAGGCGGTGGGCATGGTGTTCGCCGCCGTTTATATCGGGCTGAACATTCTGGCCGATGTGGTGTCCATTCTGGCGAACCCAAGACTGAGGCACCCAAAATGAGGCGCATTCCGCTGTCCGCGCTGATCGGCATGGCGCTGACCGGCGCATTTTTTCTGGCCGCCGTCTTTGCCGATTTCATCGCGCCATACGGGATGGCCGAAGTGGTGGGTGGCGTGTGGGAACCGATGTCGGCCAAACATTGGTTCGGCACCGACACCATTGGCCGCGATATGCTGACCCGGATGATCTACGGCGGCCAGACCACGATTTTCGTGGCGGTGGCGGCGACGATCATTTCTTTTGTCACCGGTGCGGTGTTCGGCTTTCTGGCGGCCACAATGGGCGGTTGGATTGATCAGGGCATGTCGCGCTTTGTTGACCTTTTGATGGCGATCCCGTCGCTTATTCTGGCGCTGGTGATCCTGTCGGTGATGCCCGCCACGCTGAGCACGCTGATCCTGGTGATGGGCTTTCTCGATGCGACGCGGGTTTACCGTCTGAGCCGCGCGGTGGCTGTCGACATCACCGTGATGGATTATGTCGAGGCGGCGCGGTTGCGCGGTGAGGGGTGGCGCTGGATCATCTTCCGTGAGATTTTGCCCAATGCCCTGTCGCCCCTGGTGGCCGAACTGGGGTTGCGGTTCATCTTCGCGGTGCTGTTCATATCGACGCTGTCCTTCCTTGGTCTTGGCGTACAACCGCCACTGGCCGACTGGGGTGGCATCGTCAAGGAAAACTCGGCAGGGCTTGTCTATGGCAAGTCGGCGGCGTTGATCCCGGCCTTTGCCATTGCGGCGCTGGCCATATCGGTGAACCTTGTGGCGGACTGGGTGTTGTCGCGCACGACCAGCCTGAAAGGGGGCCGCGGTGCTTGATCTGCAAAAAACCACGCCAGTTCTGTTGGAAATCAAGAACCTGCGGATCGAGGCCACGTCTTATCCGCCCGGCGAAGCCCCGCGCAAAGTGGTGCTGGTGGATGATGTGTCGGTCTCGCTTGCAAAGGGCCGGGTGCTGGGCCTGATCGGAGAATCCGGGGCGGGCAAGTCGACGATCGGTCTGTCGGCCATGGCCTATGCCCGCGGTGGCGCGCGGCTTGCGGGTGGCACCATCACCCTGTCAGGCGATGAAATCCGGCAAGCCACACCGGCGACGCTGCGGTCTTTGCGCGGTCGCAAAGTAACCTATGTGGCGCAATCGGCGGCGGCGGCCTTCAACCCGGCCAAACGGTTGATGGAGCAGGTGATCGAAACCACGCTGCACCACCGCATCATGGGACGTGCCGAGGCCGAGGCCCGCGCGGTCGCGTTGTTCGGCAAGCTGGGGCTGCCCAACCCTGAATCCTTCGGCACCCGCTATCCGCACCAGGTCTCGGGCGGCCAGTTGCAACGCGCGATGACGGCGATGGCCCTGTGCCCGAAGCCCGATCTGGTGATCTTTGACGAACCCACCACCGCGCTGGATGTGACGACGCAGATTGATGTGCTGGTGGCGATCAAGGCCGCGATCCGCGATACCGGGGTGGCGGCGCTGTATATCACCCATGATCTGGCCGTCGTGGCGCAGGTGGCGGATGAGATCCTGGTGCTGCGCGGCGGCAAGGCCATTGAATACGGCAGCACCGATCAGATCATCAACACGCCACAGCAGGCTTATACGCAGGCGCTGGTGTCGGTTCGGTCGATTGACCACTTGGAAAAACCCGACGCGCCTGCGGTCTTGTCGGTGCAAAACGTCACCGCGCGGTACAAGGGCACGCAGTTTGACGTGCTGAAATCGGTGACGCTGGACCTGCCCGCCGGGCAAACTCTGGCCGTGGTGGGTGAAAGCGGATCGGGCAAATCGACGCTCGCGCGCGCCATCACGGGGTTGTTGCCGCCATCGTCGGGCCGCATCACCTTTGCCGGGCGCACGCTGTCACCCGATCTGGCCGGGCGCAGCCGCGATGATCTGCGCGAGGTGCAGATGATTTATCAGATGGCCGACACCGCCATGAACCCGCGCCAGACCGTTGGCACCATCATCGGTCGGCCGCTGGAGTTCTATTTCGGCCTGAAAGGGGCGGCCAAACGCGCCCGCATTCAGGAATTGCTGGAAGAGATCGAAATGGGCGCGGGCTATATGGATCGTTACCCGGCCGAACTGTCGGGCGGTCAGAAACAGCGCGTCTGCATCGCCCGCGCGCTGGCTGCCAAACCCAAGCTGATCATCTGCGATGAAGTCACCTCGGCCCTCGACCCGTTGGTGGCCGATGGCATCCTGAAGCTGCTGTTGAACCTGCAAGCCCGCGAAGGGGTGGCCTATCTGTTCATCACCCATGATCTGGCGACCGTGCGCGCCATTGCCGACAAGATCGCGGTGATGTATCGGGGTGCTGTGGTGCGTTATGGTGGCAAGACCGATGTGCTGACCCCGCCTTATGACGATTACACCGACCTTTTGCTGTCCTCGGTGCCCGAGATGAAACTCGGCTGGCTGGAGCAGGTGTTGCACAGCCGCAAGATGGAAAGTGCGGGGAACTGAACCTTTCGGACTGGCCCAAATATCCTCGCGCGGCGCGCCCTATGCGCTGCCGGGGACGGAGTTTTGAATGCGCAAACTGCTCTTGATCCTGATTGACGGCGTGCCGTATCGCAACTGGCGCCGCCTGTTTGGCAATCTGGAGGGCTGGGTTGCATCGGGTGACGCGCGGGTGTGGCGGATGCGGTCGACGTTGCCGTCCACCAGCGCCAGCTGTTATGCCTCGATCCACACCGGTGTGCCACCGCAAGTGCACAGGGTCTGGGGGAATAACGCGGTGTACCGTCTGACCCAGCCGGATGTGTTTTCCGAACTGTCACGCGCGAGTAAAAAGACCGGCGCGGTGGCGCATTCCTTCTGGTCGGAGCTCTTCAACCGCGCGCCCTTTGATGTGGTGCGCGACATTGAGTATGATGAGGATGGCCCGATTTCGCACGGGCGTTTCCACACCATGACCGGTTATGACCATATCAACCAGATGACGCCTTCGGACGTCGATCTGTTCGCCACACTGACCCGGCTGTGTGAGTATAAAGCCATTGATTACGGCATGTTGCACAGCTGCACGCTTGACAGCATGGGCCACCGTTTCTATCACGATTGCGAGGAAATGGACAACGCCTGCTACAAGCTTGACGCCATGCTGGCGCCGTTTTTGCAGCGTTGGCGTGATGCGGGCTATGAGGTGATCGTGACGGCGGATCACGGTCAGGATGAGCGCGGCCATCACGGCGGCACCGGTGAGTTGCAGCGCGATTTTGCCTTTTATTACTTCGGCGACGCCGAAATGCCGGGCAAGGATGTGGTGCTGGACCAGTTGGCGTTGGCCCCGTCGATCTTGTCGCGCATGGGCGTGGCGGTGCCTGACAGCATGAAAGTGGCCGCCTTCATGTCCGCCTAAGGCGCGCAGCGTTCCATCTGGTGCAGCCGGTTGGACGCGAACCGCCTTATGCCACCAGCCGCAACGAGATCACGCCCGCAGCCATGATCCCCACGCCCAAGGCATGGCCGAGACGCAGCGGTTCGCGGAGCCAGACCACGGCGAAAAGCGCCGCAAAGATGATGCTGGTTTCGGCCAGGGCCGCCACAAGGGCAATCGGGGCGTGCTGCATGGCGGTCAGGATCAGCCCGTAAGTGATCAGCGACAGCGCCCCGATCCCCAGAGCCTGCGGCGCAAACGCCAATCCCAATCCGTGCAGTGCCGGTCGCAACCGCCACGCGCCATACCCTGTCAAGGCCAGCGCATTGCCGACGTAAAGTGTCGCGCAATAGGCCATAGCCGACCCCGACAGCCGCACGCCCACCCCGTCGATCAAGGTATAGCTGGCAATGATGAAGGCCAGAATCAAGGCCGGAAGCCGTTGATCCGGACCAGTGGTGCCCTTGGGCAGACCTTGCCACAGGATCAGACCCAGCCCCGCCACCAACACCAGGATCATCAAAAGCTCGCTCGGGGCCAGAGGATCACGCAGAACAAGACTGGCAAAGCCCGTGGTCATCAGAATGCCCGCCCCCCGCGACACCGGAAACACCAAAGCCAGATTGCCGCGCTGGTAACACCAGCCCAATGTGATCCAGTACAACATGCCAAAACAGACCGAAACCGCCAGATAGGGCCAGGTCGCGGGGTCAGGCAGTCCGGTGAAGGCCAGCACCGGCAGTGCCAGCAAACCTGCCGCGATGCCAATCGCAATCGAGGTGGACACCGTGTCGTGCTGCGCCTTCATCAGGTAATGCTGCGAGGCATCCAACAGTGCAGCCATCAGAATCAATAGAAAAACGGATTGCGACATCACAAAAACCTTTATGAAATATCTTTTCAGTAGTGGGCGGTGGCCAAAAATTTCCACGCCCTTGACGATAGCGCCTTTGCGCCATCCTTGGATCATCTGGATTGAGTAGAAGGCGCTTGGGTGCCGCTGCAACTGTGCGCCGTGCGCGCCGCTGCCAGAGCCGGTTTCTTTCAGTCTGAGTCAGATTGAAAGAAGCCCAAGATCAGACAGGCCGGCGACTGTTGCGTGCAACCGGCTGAACCCGATGGAACGCAACACGCCCTAGGCCGCAGGCAAGCGCAGCCGATTGACCATCGCGCCCAGTGCCGATTGGCTGCTCAGCCCGCTTTTGGCGTAACTGTTGGCCAGATGTTTGCGCAGGGTGTTCACGGTGATACCCTGCGCCTGTGCGATGGTTTCGCAGCTTTGTCCCTCGGCCACCGCCAAAGCCACCCGCGATTCCGCCAAGGTAAAGCCGGTCAGCGCCGCCAACACCTCTACCGAGGGCGGCCGTGCGCCGTAGCGGTCGGTGACAAACACCGCCGCCTGTCCCGGACCCAAAGCCTGCCGCCGCTCTGACTGGCCCAAGGGCAGCACATAGGCGATGGCCGAAGTGCCATCCGGGCCGGGCAGGGCAATGCCATTGCCCCAGGACCCCAGATCGCCATCGCTTTGGGTGCAGGCCCGCCGCACCGCATCCTGAAACGGTGACCGCGTCGCAGCCGCCGTCGGCCACAACCGCCCCGACACCTCGCCCAGAGGGCCCGTGCCAGACAAGAACCTATGTCCGGCAGAATTGGCGTGCAAAATCCGGGCGGTTTCATCGACCATGAACACCGAAACGCTGATCTGATCCAACAACGAGCGGTAGAGTTTCACTTGCAACTTGCCCTCGTCCAGCATCTCGGAAATCAGCACTGCCCGGCGAAAATGTGGGGCAAGCAGCCGAAACACTTGCCGATCCTTGTCGCTGATCAGGTCGCGCGTGTCGCGGGTGACGCCGAACAATCCGCCCGTCACGCTCTGGCGCCGCACAATCTGGGTCATGCAGGCATCGCGCAACCCCTGTGGTTTGACCCAGGAATGATAAAACTGGCAGTCCTGGAATTCGGCCTCTGGCACCAGATCGAATTGTGTGACCGGTTCGTCCAGATCAGACTGCATCCAGAGGTCAATCTTGGGCACGCCGGGCAAAAGTTCGACTACGCTGTACAGCCACTGCGGATCCCAAGGCGACGAAAACTGCACGAAGTTGGGCTTTTCCCCGTGCGCAGCCGGACTGAAATCAATGAACATCAGCAGGAAATAGGCCAAGTCCAGCACTTCGCGCACTTGGTCCAGCGTCACTTCCCAACGCGTCGGGTCAATGGCGCAATCGTATATATCACTGACAAGTTGGCTCAATTTCTCAGAAGAAATGATGGCATTCATCACGGCACTCGCACGCAAAAGGAAAGGGACTTCATCAAATATCGCGCAAGGATATATGGCGCGCCCGAACCTGTAAAGCGCTCTGGCCTAGGTTGCGTAGCCCGGACTTTCGACGTCCAGCAGTGCCTTGATTTCACGCAGATGGGCATCGGCAAAGCCCGGATAGGCCTGCCATTCCTGCGCGGTTTTCTCGGCAATGGCGTCGGGCAGCACCCGTAGGGCCTGCCCGGTTTGCAAGGCGCGGATGTAGGTTTCGGCGGCGCGTTCAAAATAGGTCAGACGGTTGAACGTGTCGGCCACTGTCGCACCGATGATCAGCACCCCGTGATTGCCCATGATCAGGGTGGTGATCTTGGGGTCGGCCAACAGCGCCGCACAGCGCGCGCCCTCTTCTTCAAACGCCATGCCGCCGTAGTGGTCGTCGACCACATGGCGGTCAAAGAACATCGCCGAATTCTGGTCGATCGCAGGCAGGCGACTGTCGGCCAGACTGGCCAGCACGGTGGCATGCACCGAATGCACATGCATCAGACAGCGGGCGTGCGGCAGGGCGCGGTGGATGGACCCGTGCAAGCCCCAAGCGGTGGGGTCGGGAGCATCGGGTCGCTGCATCGTGGTCGGATCACGGGCGTCGATTTCCACCAGACCCGAGGCCGTCATTCGCGCAAAATGCCGCCCGTTCGGGTTGATCAAAAACCGTGAGCCATCGTCATTGACCGCAAGACTGAAGTGGTTGGCGACCGCTTCGTGCAGGTTCAGTTTGACCGCCCAACGAAAGGCCGCCGCCAGATCGACACGCTCTGACCAGTGGGAAATATTGGCTGTCATGCGGCACCATAGGGCCATTTGCCCATAGAAAGGGTTGATATTGCGTCACAAATTCGGGTGAATGAGGCAGCGGCGCGGGGGACACTATGGCGCGCACGCAAATAGCCATGCACCATCCCCGGCTCTGAAAGCCAATGCGCGCGCCCGCCAGCGGCAGTGATGGCCGTGGCATAGCTGCGGGCATCATCGCATATGGGATCGCATTCCGCACCAAAGGCAATGGTTGGCGGCAGGTCTGAAAAATCGCGGTCGTGCAGCGGAGACGCGGTTGGATCGCCCGACGGCTCGGTGCCGCCATGGCGGATGCCTGCGTAAAAGGCGACATCCTGCCGCGTCAACATCGGCGCATTGGCATGGATCTCATAGCTGCCAAAGCTGCGATCCCCGCCCAGACTCGGATATATCAGCACCTGCCCCAACAGGGTCACATCAGACCCACGCAGCCGGTGTGCGACCGCCGCCGCCAGATTGCCCCCCACCGAATCCCCCACCAAAACCACCGGCCCGGTGCTGGCCTGCACCACGGCCAAGGCGTCTTGAAAGGCCGCCGGATGCTGATGTTCGGGCGAAAGCCGGTAATCTACGGACAACACGGCCAAACCTGTGACCGCCCGGATATCCGCGCAGACCGTGTCATGGCTGTCCAGACCGCCGACCACAAACCCGCCGCCGTGAAAATAGATCACCAGCGGGGCCGACCCCGGATAATGCCGGCACGCGACCCCCGCCACCGTCAGATCCTGCGCCGTGACTCCCGGCGGATAGGCGCGCGCAAACTTTCGGCACATCGCATCATAGAACTGGCGCTGCTCGGCAATGCTGCGCCTGGCCGCGTCGGGCGGATAGGCCGCATCGGTGGCGCGGATGAATTCCCATGTCGGGGCGTCGATAAGACTTTGGTAATCTGGCGGTGTCATGATCCTGCCTGTGGGGCGATGCCTGCGGTCATCATGGCGCTGCCACTGTTGCACAGCAATGCCCTTCACTTGCCTTAATCAAGGGAATATTGCCGGAAATTGCACCAAATTCTGCCGCAACTGTTTCGTAGATCTTGGTGAACGGCCGGTAACCAGTGCTTTTTCACATAGGAGACAACAATGCAGTTTGTCAGATCTTTCGAACAAAACTACGCCGCACAGGTGGGATTTGGCATTCGCGTGTTGTTGGTGACATCCGAGTCGCCGGATAACCCTCTGCGGCAGCGGTTGGCGGGATTGGGCAGTCTGGTTGAATTGACCGCCGATCTGTTTCTCGGCCTCGAAGCCGTGATCGAGGATCCGGCGGGCTACGGGTTGCTGGTGATTGATTGCGATGCCATCGGCGGGCTTGATGCGGGCCGTCGCGCCTTCGCCATGATGGGAGAGGTGGCGGGGCGGATGCCGGTGATGCTGATCAGTCAGGAGTGTCAGCATCAAGTATTCCCCGAGGATCGCTATGCCCCGGTCTTGCTGCGCGCGCCGCTGTCTGCAGTGTCCATGCGGGTTGGGTTTGAACATGCGCTGCGCGAACGTCTGTCGATGCGGTTGATCTGACCGGTCAGATCCGGCCCGCGTCACAAGTCCTCGGAACGGGTTCTGGGCAGGCCTGAAGGCCCGCCCATGGTCTGCGCAGTGTCAGGCCAAGGCCAGATTGCTCACCGATTCGCGGCCGTCACGGCCTGCTTCAATATCAAATGTCACTGGCTGGCCGTCTTTCAAAGACCGCAAGCCGGCACGCTCCAACGCCGAGATGTGTACAAACACATCCTTCTTGCCGCCTTCCGGGGAAATAAAGCCGTAACCCTTGGTTTCATTGAACCATTTCACGGTGCCCTTGGCCATCGTGAAGTCTCCTTTGGCATTGCCGCCCGCGAGATTGCGGCGGCCCGGCGCAGTCAGCAAGTGTCGAATGCTGTGCCGAAATCGGAGACAGGGATCGCACGGTGTTAACGACGCAGGCCAAATATTGGGCGAGGTACAGCGCAGATCAAGCCCATTTTCGCGATTATGCGTGGTCGACAACCAGGTCAGGCTGGGCGCGGCGCCGGGGCATCATCACAAATGCCAACACGGCGGCGGAAGCCAGAGTGCCAACGCCCGACCAAAGGCCAAGTGCTGCAATCCAACTGACGTTCAAGAGGACCAAGCCAAACAATGCCGAGAAGAAGCCAACGCATCCGCCCATGATCATCGAAACAACAGCCATAACATCCTCCACATTTCACCCTTTCAAGATTGCCGCAGAAAAGGGCAGGAATGAGGCAGAAACAGGGTTTGGTTGTGACTCTAGAACCGTTTGCGGGCACGCAGGGCCGCGCCGATGGTGCCGTCGTCCAGATAGTCCAACTCACCGCCAATCGGCACGCCTTGCGCCAGCGACGTGATTTGCACTCCAAGCCCCGACAGCACATCCGCGATGTAATGCGCTGTGGTCTGGCCATCGACGGTGGCGTTCAGCGCCAAGATCACCTCGGTCACGCCATCGGCCGCGCGGGTGACCAGCCGGGGGATGCCCAACTCATCCGGTCCCATCGCGTCCAACGCCGACAGGGTGCCGCCCAGCACATGATAGCGGCCCTTGAAGGCGCCGCCCCGCTCCATCGCCCAGAGGTCGGCCACGTTTTCCACCACGCAGATCTCACCCGTCGCCCGGGCCGGATCGGCGCAGATCGGGCACAGATCGGCGGTGCCAATGTTGCCGCAGACGGTACAATCGCGGGCGTTGATCGCCACGCCTGCCATCGCCTGCGCCAGCGGGGCCATCAACTGCCCGCGCTTTTTCAGCAGCGCCAGCACCGCGCGCCGCGCCGACCGCGGCCCAAGGCCGGGCAGCCGGGCCATCAGATCAATCAGCGTTTCAATGTCGCGGGTGGATGGCATGCGTCAGAACGGCAGCTTCATGTCGGCAGGCAAGCCAAGCGCCTGCGCCATTTTCTGCATTTCTGACTGGCTGCGCATGGCGGCTTTGGACTGCGCATCGCGGATCGCGGCGATGATCAGATCCTCGACCACTTCCTTTTCAGACGCGATCAGGATCGACGGATCAATGTCCAGCCCGGTGACTTCGCCTTTCGCCGTCGCGCGGGCTTTGACCAAGCCACCGCCAGCCTCGCCCAAAACCACGGTGCGGCCCAACTCTTCCTGCAATTCGGCCATCTTGACCTGCATATCCTGCGCGGCTTTCATCATCTTGGCCATGTCGCCAAGCCCGCCCAAACCTTTCAGCATCCCAGATCCTTTACCATCGCCATCTCCTACATATCCTCGAAGGGATCGAATTCGTCTTCAACCTCGGGCAAGGCGTCGATGGCGGCACTGGCGGCCATCGCCTCGGGCGTGCGGATCTCGGTGATTTTCGCCCCCGGAAACGCGGCCAGAACCGCCTGCACCATAGGGCTGACCATGGCTTCGGCCTTTTGGCTGTGCGCCGCGGAGTCCCGGTCTTCGGCAATCGTCGCAGCCCCGCCCGAAGACACCACCGACACACCCCAGCGCGTGCCGGTCCAGCCCTGCAACCGCTGCGACAACCGCGACGCCAAATCCTGTGCCGCCTTTGGTCCCGGCTCAAACTCAATCCGCCCCGGCGCATAGCGCGCCAGTTTCAGATCATTCTCAACCTCCATCAGCAGCCGCATGTCGCGCTTTTCGCGGATCAGCTCGACCACTTGCGCGAAATTGGCAAAGATCTGACCGGGCGCTTCGGCCAAAGCCATGGCCTGCCCGCCCATCATCGTCGGCCCCCGCATCGAGGTCGCAGGCGCCTGCCGCATCATCGGCGCATGCACCGCGCCGCCGCCACCGCCAGGCGCGCCGCCGGTCGCAGGGGAGGTGGGCTGCGGCTGCGACTGCAGACGTTTGATCAGCGCCTCGGGGTCCGGCAAATCCGCCACATGCGTCAGCCGGATCACCGCCATCTCGGCCGCCATCATCGCATTCGGGGCCAAAGCCACTTCCTCCAGCGATTTCAACAGCATCTGCCACATCCGCGTCAGAACCCGCATCGGCAGGCGCGTGGCCATGTCCAGCCCCCGCTCGCGTTCATCCTGCGGCGTGGTCGGATCATCGGCAGCGGCAGGCGTGATCTTGATCACCGAGACCCAATGGGTGATTTCCGCCAGATCGCGCAACACCGCCATCGGATCGGCCCCATCGGCATATTGCCCCGACAGTTCCGCCAAGGCCTGCGCCGCCTCACCCGTCATAATCAGATCGAACAGATCCAGTACCCGGCCCCGGTCGGCCAGCCCCAGCATCGCCCGCACCTGATCGGCGCTGGTTTCCCCGGCACCATTGGAAATCGCCTGATCGAGCAGGCTGGTGGCATCGCGCGCCGACCCTTCGGCCGCCCGGGTGATCATCGCCAGCGCCCCGTCGGTGATCTGCGCACCCTCGGCCAGCGCGATCTTGCGCAGCAGCGCCATCTGCACCTCGGGTTCGATCCGCTTCAGATCAAAGCGCTGACAGCGCGACAGCACCGTCACCGGAACCTTGCGGATTTCGGTGGTGGCGAAGATGAACTTCACATGCGCCGGGGGTTCCTCCAGCGTCTTCAACAGCGCGTTGAACGCCGCGTTCGACAGCATGTGGACTTCGTCGATGATGTAGATCTTGTAGCGCGCCGATGCCGACCGATAGTGAACGGAATCAATGACTTCGCGCATATCATTCACGCCCGTGCGCGATGCCGCATCCATTTCCATCACGTCGACATGCCGGCCTTCGGCAATGGCGCGGCACGGATCGCAGCGCCCGCAAGGCTCTGTCGTGGGCCCACCCGCACCGTCGGGCCCGACACAGTTCAGCCCCTTGGCGATGATCCGCGCCGTCGTGGTTTTCCCGGTGCCGCGAATGCCGGTCATCATGAAGGCATGCGCAATCCGGTCCGCCGCGAAGGCGTTTTTCAGCGTGCGCACCATCGCCTCTTGGCCGACCAGATCGGCAAAGGTTTCGGGGCGGTATTTGCGGGCAAGAACCTGATAGGCTTGCTCGGGGGCGTCGGTCATCATGGCCTGTGGGGTTAGGATTCGGGCAAGGGTCAGACTAGGGCCAACGCCCGCCGCCGTAAACCGAAAGGGGGCGATATGGGGCTGGAGATTGCAGAACTGACCTTGGGGCAGGGGCGATTGGGGATTTGCCCGATGCCGGGGCGGTCGGGCGATTATGCAGGCGATCTGGCGGTGATCGCGGCATGGGGGCCGGGTCTGGTGCTGACGATGACCAGCCAGGATGAGTTGCGGGTGAAGGGCGCGGCGGGTCTGGGAACTGATCTGGTCGCGCAGGGTATCGCCTGGGCGCATTTGCCGATCGCGGATTTTGGCATTCCTGGCGGTCACGTCCAAGCCGCTTGGGCGACTGTCTCTGCAAAGGCCCAAGGCATTTTATCCGGCGGCGGCAAGGTACTGGCGCAATGCATGGGGGCTGCGGTCGCTCTGGCACAGCCCTGCTGCGCCTGATGGTCGAGACTGGTGAAGATCCAACCGGCGCGCTCCACAGATTGCGCGCGGTGCGTCCCTGCGCCGTAGAAACGCCAGAGCAATTCGCCTGGGCCACAAAGCTGAACCTCTAAAACTTATCTAAAATTTGTATTCATCTGTCCCTAAATATCCCACGGGGGTGCGGGGGTGTGAAACCCCCGCGGGCAGCCCAGCAGACCGTCATTCGACACGCTTGCCCTTGCGATGCGCCTTGCCCAAAGCCTGCGCTTTCGCCTTCGCCTGCTTCAGGGTCTGGGTGTTCGACGTGGCCTCCACCCCCAGCTTTTGCCACCGCGCCACCCGCGCGCCGTCCACCGCCCCCGACGCAATCCCCGCCTGCACCGCGCAGCCCGGTTCATGCGCATGGGTGCAATTGCGGAACCGGCACTCCCCGGCCAAATCCACCAGATCGCCGAACAGTGCCGCAATACCGCTTTCCGCATCTGTCAGCTGCAACTCGCGCATCCCCGGCGTGTCGATCAGCCAGCCACCCGATGGCAGCGCCAGCATGTTGCGCCGCGTGGTGGTGTGGCGGCCCTTGGCGTCGTCCTCGCGGATGCCACCTGTGTCCTGCAAAGAAGTTCCCAAGCCATTGGCAATGGTCGACTTCCCGACGCCCGAGGATCCTAGCAATGCCACCGTCCGTCCCGGACCGCACCATGGCGCCAGCGCCGCCACCGCATCCGGCTCACGCGCGTTCAAGGCCACCACGGCCAGATCGGGGGCCAGGGTTTTCGCCTGCGCGATGTAGTCTGCCACATCCGCGCACAGATCGGCCTTGGTCAGCACGATCACCGCCTCCACCTCTGACGTTGTCGCCAGAATCATGAACCGCTCCAACCGCCCGATGTTGAAATCATTGTTGCAGGAGGTGACGATGAACAAAGTGTCCAGATTGGCCGCGATCAGCTGGCGTTCCGCCCCCGACCCCGCCGCGCGGCGTTGCATCAAGCTGTTGCGGTCCAGAATGCGGGTGACGCGGGCCAGATCGTGCAACACCCAATCGCCCACCGCCAGATCGGCCATCGGCATGTCGGGGCGCAGGAACAGGGTGATCGGCCCGGCCTCTCCCAGCCCTTCGACCCGCGCGCGATGCACGGATGTCAGCCGCACCGGTGGGTGGCCTGCGTCTTCATCGGTGATCTGATCGGCAAAGTCGGCGGTCCAACCAAGGTCGGCAAGGGAGTATTGGGACAAAGACGGGCCTTTCGGGCAGGGCAGGGGCACATTAGGCCGCAAGAGGCGCGATAGGCAAGCAAGGGCTTGAACCCACCGGCAATTGCGCGGAACCTGCGCCAAACAGGAGGCATCCCCAATGTTGACAGCGGCCCGCATCGCCATTCTGACCGTCTCCGACCGCGCTTCCCGTGGCGAATACGAAGACCGGGGTGGCCCTGCTGCCGAAGACTGGCTGCGCCGGGTGATCACCTCTCCGGTCGAAATCCTGCGCCGCATCACCCCCGATGGTCGCGTCGAGGTTGCCGCGGAGTTGCGCGATCTGGCCGACATTTGGGGCGCTGATCTGATCCTGGCCACGGGCGGCACCGGCCCCAGCCCCCGCGATCAGACGCCCGAAGCGATGGCGGATGTAATAAACACGGAGTTGCCCGGCTTTGGCGAGGCGATGCGCGCCGCCAATTCCCGCATCGTGGCCACGGCCATTCTGTCACGCCAGGCTGCAGGCCTGCGTCGCAAGACCCTGATCATCACCCTGCCGGGAAGTCCCAACGCCATCGGCACCAGTCTTGAAGCGGTCTTTGCCGCCGTGCCCTATTGCCTAGACCTGATCGGCGCGGCCCGGATTGAAACCGATCCCGCCCTCATCAAAGCCCACCGTCCCAAGTAGAGCCGCGTTCACCGCGCAAACCTGTTCACGCCCCGACACCCTGCGGCGGCAACAATTGCACGGCGTTGATCTGCCACCCCTCCGGTGTTTCAATCATCTGATAATCCAGCAAATGCGTGCGCCCGGCTTCGTCGGTGATCATCACGCGCTGCCACAGGTTGCCCGCCACCGTGCGCAGTTCCAGCATTTGCACCGCGCCGTGCCGCCAGACCATCGGATAGCCGTTCTTCACCATCATGCTGAAGTTATCGGGGCTGCCGAAAATGGTTTTCAGATTGGGCGAGGCAAAGCTGAACGCCGTCACAAAGTCATCCGCCAGAAAGGCGTCCAGCTGCGATTGTATGGTGTTTTCAATCGGCGCGTCCTGCGCCTGTGCCGGCACCGCTAGAAAGGCCGCCGTCAACAGTCCGTAAAGGCCAAATCTCATGATTGATCCCTTTCGATACGTCCCCAGTCAAACGATAGGGCGCTTTCAGCAAAGGTCAAAGAAAAGCCCCAGCGCTGCCGCCGGGACCAAAAATTTTCGAAAATTTTTGCAACTTCCTTCCAAGGAATTTGAAACCTTCAGCCCACCAAGTCCCCCGCCAAGCCACGGTCCAGCAGCGCGACGCTTTCCGCGATGCCGTAAAGCGCCACGAAACCACCAAAACGCGGCCCGTCAGATGCGCCAAGCAGCACCTCATACAGCGCCTTGAACCAGTCGCGCAGCGGCTCAAAGCCGTGGTCCTTGCCAACGGCAAAGACCATGCTTTGCAGCGCTTCATCGTCCAGACCACCTTGCCACGCCACCAAGCGCGCCCGCAGATCAACCATCGCGGCACGTTCCACATCCGAAGGCAGGCGGAACACCCGGCTGGGCGCAATCCGGTCGGCAAAATAGCGCACGGCGAAAGCTGCGGCGGCGTCCATGTCCGGGTTGCCTTCGGGTGACGCGTCCGGTGCATAGCGTTTGATAAAGCCCCACAGGCCCTTGGCATCCTTGGCCCCTGACACCGAGGCCAGGTTCAGCAACATGCCAAAGCTGACCACCATTTTCGACACCGGCGGGTTGCCCGAATGAATGTGCCAGACCGGGTTGTTGACCTGCGCGTCGACATCCTGCGTTGGAAAGGCCCGCAACTGCTGGTGATACTCGTCCATCGCCCGCGGGATCACGTCAAAATGCATCCGCTTGGCGGTTTTCGGCTTTTGATACATGAAATAGGACAGGCTTTCCGACGAGGCATAGGTCAGCCATTCGTCAATCGTCAGGCCATTGCCCTTGGATTTGGAGATCTTCTGGCCCTGATCATCCAGAAACAGCTCATAGCTCATATGGTTCGGCTTGCGCCCGCCCAGAACCTCACAAATCCCGTCATAGATCGGCGTGTTGGTGGAATGGTCCTTGCCGTACATCTCGAAATCCACATCCAGCGCCGCCCAGCGTGCGCCGAAATCCGGCTTCCATTGCAGTTTGACATTGCCGCCCGTGACCGGAAGCGTCCATTCGCGCCCGGTTTCATCGTCAAAGGTGATGGTGTGGTTGACGGCATCGACATGCTTCATCGGCACATACAGCACCCGCCCGGTTTCGGGGTGGATCGGCAGGAAGCAGCTGTAGGTCTGCTGCCGCTCTTCGCGCAAAGAGGCCAGCATGATCTTCATGATGGCATCATAGCGTTCCGTCGCCAGCCGCAAGGTGTCGTCGAACTTGCCCGATTTGTAGAACTCGGTGGCCGAGATGAACTCGTACTCAAAGCCGAACGTGTCCAGAAACCGCCGCAACATGGCGTTGTTATGCGCGCCAAAGCTGTCGTACAGCCCGTAAGGGTCCGGCACCGAGGTCAACGGTTCCTGCATGTGCTGACGCAGCATATCCTGCTGCGGCACGTTTTCGGGCACTTTGCGCATGCCGTCCACGTCGTCGGAAAAACAGATCAACCGGGTGGGGATGTCCGAAATCGCCTCGAACGCGCGGCGGATCATGGTGGTGCGCGCCACCTCACCAAAGGTGCCGATATGGGGCAGACCCGATGGACCATAGCCGGTTTCAAACAGCACATAGCCTTTTTCCGGGGCCTTTTTCTCATACCGTTTCAAAAGCGCGCGGGCCTCTTCGAAGGGCCAGGCTTTCGATTTCATCGCGGCGTCGCGCAAGGCTGACATCGGCGGATCCTTTGGTATGCGAAAACCCCATGTTTTCGCGGGCCTCTGTCCTCTATTGCCGCGCTGCGCATAGGTCAATATTCTGCGCTGCAACAAACAGGAGCAATGCCGTGCCGCACACCCCCCCTTCGCTATCGCCGCAAGACGCGCTGGTGGCCGTCATGATCGCGGTTTCGGCCTCGGACGAACAGATGCGCACCGCCGAACTGGTGGCGATACAGCGCATGGTCAACCATATGCCGGTGTTCGCCGCCTATGATTCGGACCGCATCCGCGTGGTGGCGCAGACGGTGTTTGATCTGTTTGAGGTGGAAGACGGGCTGGACGCCCTGTTCGGCCTGATCCGCGACGCGCTGCCGGAACGGTTGAATGAGACGGCCTATGCGCTGGCCTGCGATGTGGTGTCGGCGGATGGCGGTCTGACAGAGGTTGAACTGCGCATGCTGGAAGAGGTCCGCGAAGAGCTGTCGATTGACCGCCTGCACGCTGCCGCCATCGAATGGGGCGCGCGGGTGCGACATTTGAA
Source organism: Paracoccaceae bacterium (assembly GCA_031428215.1). Classification (GTDB taxonomy): domain Bacteria; phylum Pseudomonadota; class Alphaproteobacteria; order Rhodobacterales; family Rhodobacteraceae; genus Cypionkella. Next base: position 17,367 of record JANPOY010000154.1, on the reverse strand, counting down.
GCCCTAGGGCGGGGTTCGCCCGGCCGCCTTGTGCTTGCTGGTGTCCGCTGCATGGTCCCGCCGTCAAATTGGCAAGATTGGCCGCCTCAAAGGTAAAGCTGCGCCCATCGTGCAAGCAACTGCGCTTGCAGCCGCCGCGCGCGTTTGGTCCAGCCCGAGCCACCTGCAGGATCTTCGCGTTGCTCCATCGGCACCGCATCGCGACGCGGCAGATCAGCGGTGAAGATGGCAAAGGCCAGCGTCCGGCCTGCCGGAGGGGTGACATAGCCTGCCAGGCAGGACACGAAATTGAGTGTGCCGCTTTTGGCCTGAACGCGGGTCGCACTGGTTTTCTGCTCGGCCTCATCCGGACCTGCCAGCCCCATTTCGCGCATCAGGTTCTGCAGCATCGGGCCGCTGGCGGTCTTTCGGGCGCCGATCATCACCCGCATCATGTCCAAGGCGGTCATGCGCGACCGTGGCCCCAGCCCCGAATGATCGCCCAAAAAGCCGGTGATGCCGAAGGTCGTCTGCGCCCAGACGGTCATGGCCGCCGCCGACTCTTGCAAAGACGTGGCAGCTGACGCGGTCAATCCCACAGCCTCGGCGGTGAGGTTGGTCGAGAATTTGAGCATGCCGCGCAGCACATCGGGCAGGGGCGCGCTTTGATGCTCGGCGATCAGGGCAGCGCCTGCGGGCAGGGTCGGGATGATTTCGGCGGCGGGCAGCGCGATACCCTGTGCTGCGCAAAGGGTTTGAAACACCTCGGCCACATAGGGGGCAGAGTGGCGCACCGGCAACCAGCGGCTGCCATCCTTGCCCAAGGCGGTTTCGGCCACGCTCCAGTGATCTTCGGCGGCGGGGCCTGGCTCATAGGCAAAGATGGGGACGTTGCGCGCAGCCAGCCGCACGCGGGCCATTTTCACAAGTGGCACAAAGCGTTCACCGCGGGCGTCCATCGCGAGCATCCATGCGCCGTTGGTCCGCTTCCATTCGAAATTCACCCGGTTGAAGTTGAGCATCAGGCCCGAGATGGATGGGTTGTAGCCGACATGATCAGGCTGATCCGCCGCAATGCGGTCATGTGCGGGCAAGGCCCCGGCATAGGCCAGAAAGCGCCCCGTCACCTTGCGCAAGCCGGTTGCGGCCAGAGCGGCCACCAGATCACCCAGTTTGTCGGTGTCAAAGGTCGGATCGCCGCCGCCCGCCAGGATCAGATCGCCCTCCAACTGCCCATTGGCAAGGGCGCCTGTGTGCAGCACGCGGGTGGTGAAGCGGTGCGCAGGCCCCAGTTTATCCAGCGCATAAAGGGCTGTGATCGCCTTGCAGACCGAGGCCGGGGGCAGAGGCAGAGTGCCATGGCTGGATTCCAGCAGCTTGCCACTGTCGGCATCGGCCACGGCATAGGCCACCACTGCCGCGCCCAGTTTTGCGGCCTCTGTCAGGCGGGCGACACCGGTGTCGGCGGGCGCTTCCGGACGGCGTTTCGGGCGCAAAAGATTGGCCGGGGCTTCGGCCCACAGCGGCCGCGCCACACCGGCCAGAAGTGCGGCCAAGAACCCCCGACGTGTCAAACCGCGCACGTGCCATCCCATCCTGATATCCCTGTCGTCATACCCCGGCAGGGGCGGTGGGTGCAATCACCGCTTCCATTCGCCCCGTGCCCGGATCGCACTGGATGACTTGTCATTCAGCGGCACATTTACAAAGCACCAGGCGGGCGCGGGTTTTGATCCGATCCCCTCGCCCCGGTTGATCCGGTGCACCTGAAACGCCCGTGCCGCCACCGACAGCCGCGCCTGCACCCCCGCGCCGGGCCGCGCCAACACGCCCACCGGCACCGCACGCAAGATATCGCGCCAGCGGTTCCATTTGTGAAACTGCACCAGATTGTCGGCCCCCATCAGCCAGACAAAGCGCACACCCGGATAGATCGCCTTCAGCCGCATCAAAGTGTCCGCCGTGGCGCGCGTTCCCAGCTTTGCCTCAAGATCCGTGATGCGCACCTTGGGGTCCGGCATGATCATGCGCGCCTGCGCCAAGCGGTCGGCCATTGGCGCAGGCTGCCGCGCTTTCAGGGGGTTGCCGGGGGTGACCAGCCACCAGACCTGATCGAGGCCCATGCGCTTGATCGCCTCACGGGTGATATGGGCATGGCCTTCGTGGGCAGGGTCAAAGGACCCGCCGAGAAGACCCACGACCATGCCACGCGTCGCAAGGGGAAACTGCATTTTCATCGCTGTTTGCTAGACGATTCTGCGCGGTGTGAAAACACAAGAACGTCGCGGCATCTTCACGCCCGCCAATTCGCGCAGGACGGACACGCATGGCAGGGGGCGGCCGTGTGTCAACCTGTGCGAGAAACCGGGTTTTGCGCATCTGCTTTAACCATCAGTACCCCGCCGAGATTGCCACAGTTCTGCCGCAATCGCGCGAAACCTCTTGCCCCAAACGCGGCTTCAACCTTACTGGAAAGGGTCAAGAGTCGTGTTGCTCAACGAGTTTTCCCATTCCGCGAAGTTACGATTGAAGGATTGCAGAAAATGAAATTGAAGCAACTTGCTGCGGCTTGGGCTATTGCGGTGTGCGCAGCCTGGCCAGCCAGCGCGACGGTGATTACCCTCGACTTTGAAGGGATTGGCGACCAGAGTTCTGTTGGCGACTTTTATGCCGACCTCGGTATCGTCTTTTCTGATCAGACTTTGGCATTGGTGGATTTTGAAGCCGGCGGCACCGGCAACTTTGCGAATGAACCCAGCGGGGACACGGTGATGTTCTTTCTGGATGCAACCAGCGCGATTCTGAATTTTGCGACCGGTTTCCAGACCAGTTTTTCATTCTTCTACACCTCGTCGGTCGCGGCCGTCGTCTCGGTCTGGGATGGGTTGGACGGCACGGGCACCCAGTTGGCCGAGATCGCACTGCTGGAAAATGGCCTGAGTGGTCTGGGCGACCCTTATGGCGATTTTGCAACCTGGAACGAAGGCGTCGTCTTGTTTGAGGGGACCGCGCGCTCGATCAATTTTGGTGGGGCGGCCGACAAGACCGGGTTTGACGACCTCAGCTTCGGTACGGACAAGCCCGACGGCCCGTCACCTGTGCCACTGCCAGCCGCAGCACCGCTGTTGCTTGGCGCGCTGGTCGGGCTTGGGTCACTGGCCCGCCGTCGCACGAAGGTCTGACCCCGGCGGACACGACGATCAAAGCCCCGCCTGATCCGGCGGGGCTTGTCATCTGCCGGTTTCGGGCCTGCGGCCGCAGCCAATGTCAATCAGCAAAACCGATGCCAGCCACGCCGCGCGCGTTGCCCTTGTTCTCAACAATCGCTACACAGCGCCCCAACAGCGGATCAGGAGCACCCAACATGGCCAGCTATCAATATGTCTACCACATGGAAGGCGTCTCCAAGACCTACCCCGGTGGCAAGAAGTGCTTTGAGAATATCCACCTGAACTTTCTGCCCGGCGTCAAGATCGGCGTGGTGGGCGTCAACGGTTCGGGCAAGTCCACGTTGCTGAAGATCATGGCGGGCATGGACACCGATTTCAAAGGTGAGGCCTGGGCCGCCAAGGGGGCCAAGGTCGGCTATCTGGCGCAGGAACCCTACCTTGATCCGTCGCTTGACGTGAAAGGCAACGTCATGCTGGGCGTCGCCAAGCAGACCGCCATTCTGGAACGCTACAACGAATTGGCGATGAACTATTCGGATGAAACCGCCGACGAGATGGCCGCGCTGCAAGACCAGATCGACGCGGGCAACCTGTGGGAACTGGAGGCGTCAGTCGGTGTCGCCATGGATGCGCTGCGCTGCCCGCCCGATGACGCCGATGTCGACAGCCTTTCGGGTGGCGAACGCCGCCGCGTCGCGCTGTGCAAGCTGCTGCTTGAGGCACCCGACATGTTGCTGCTGGACGAACCGACCAACCACCTGGACGCCGAATCCATCGCCTGGCTGCAAAAGCACCTGATCGCTTACAAGGGCACGATTTTGATCGTCACCCATGACCGCTATTTCCTGGATGACATCACCAGCTGGATTCTGGAACTCGACCGCGGCCGTGGCATTCCATATGAGGGCAACTATTCCGCATGGCTGGAGCAAAAAGCCAAACGGATGAGCCAGGAGGCGCGCGAGGACAAATCCAAGCAGAAGGCGCTGGAAAAGGAACTGGAGTGGATCCGTTCGGGCGTCAAAGCCCGCCAATCCAAGGGCAAGGCCCGTTTGGCGCGCTACAATGAAATGGCCGGGCAGACGGTTCTGGAACGCGCCTCGTCCAGCCAGATCATCATCCCCAACGGCGAACGCCTTGGCGGCAAGGTGATCGAGGTTGTTGGCCTGAAGAAACACATGGGCGACAAGCTGTTGATCGAAAACCTGTCGTTCACCATCCCGCCGGGTGCCATCGTGGGCGTCATCGGCCCCAATGGCGCGGGCAAGTCCACGCTGTTTCGCATGTTGACCGGCAACGAAGCACCGGATGAAGGCGAAATCACCCTGGGCAGCACGGTGCAGCTGTCCTATGTCGACCAATCCCGCGACGCGCTGGACCCCAACAAGAACGTCTGGGAGGAAATCTCGGGCGGCTCCGAAGTGATCCAGCTGGGCGATATGTCGATGAACAGCCGGGTCTACACCGGCGCGTTCAACTTCAAGGGCACCGATCAGCAGAAAAAGGTCGGCCTGCTGTCGGGCGGCGAACGCAACCGGGTTCACATGGCCAAACTGCTGCGTTCAGGCGGCAACGTGTTGCTGCTCGATGAGCCGACCAACGATCTTGACGTGGAAACCCTGCAAGCCCTTGAATCCGCCATCGAAGATTTCGCAGGCTGTGCGATCATCATTTCGCACGACCGGTTCTTCCTGGACCGCCTTTGCACCCACATGCTGGCCTTTGAAGGCGACGCGCATGTGGAATGGTTCGAGGGCAACTTTGAAGCCTACGAACAGGACAAAGTCCGCCGCCTTGGGCCAGACGCGCTGGAGCCGAAGCGGGCGAAGTACAAGCGCTTCAGCCGTTGATGAGACTTTATTTGCATCTGCTCCTTCAAGTTAAGCAGATTTGGCGTACGATCTTGAAATAGTCGTTCGTCAGTCGAACAAAAACATGGAGTAGTGAAATGAGAAGCCGAGAGTCTAGCAGGTGGATGCGTAGGTTCGCCGTTATGCTGCTTGTTGCCTTTTTTACTTTTGGAGTTGCGAGTGTCAGCGACGCAAAGACGCTCATGGACAAGATTATGAATTCTTGGGTGGGGGCATCATTGGACGATGCATTTGCTCAGTGGGGCTTTCCCGAAGAAGAACGCAAGATTGCTGGAAAACTAATCTACATTTGGTTAGACAGTGATGGTGGTATCGGAAACTTGGCAAATTGCGAACGCATGTTGGCCGTGGACAAAAACAATATAGTCGTTGCTGTTGACCATAAGGGCATAAACTGCCCTTTTATGGAGTTAGGACCGTACGCAAAGTGGCGAAAACGCTAGCAAGCGCCACGGGATCTCTGATCGTTGCCTAAATCAAGCATAAAAGGAACCAAACCGCCTGTCTCGCGTTCATCTTTCAAGACGATCAAATACGCCATCAGGCGAAAAGGAGGGTGAGATGAAGGGTATCGTTGCGTGGTTCTTGGGTGTGCCAGTGATCGGCATTATTCTGCTGTATTACTTCGGGTTTTTCTGAGCGAGTCAAAATCCAATCGCAAAAGGCCGGGGCAGTTCCCCGGCCTTTTTGCTGCCACCGCTGCAAACCGGTGTCTCAAACGAAAAATGCCAGAGCGATGCCCTGGCATTTTCCCACAAAATCACTTGCTGAAAAACTACATGCGGCCCGTCAGGACCAAAATCAGCACGATGATCAGGACGACGCCCAACACACCGACGCCGCCGTTGCCAAAGCCATAACCATAGCCGCCCAAACGGCCGCTAAAGCCACCCAGCAGGGCAATAATCAGAACGACGATCAGAATTGTACCTAGCGACATGTTGCGTCTCCTTGAAAAATTTCAGTCTGGCTCACTTGCCCTTGAGAGCATCGGCAATCTTGTCAACCGCTTCACGGGTGGCGTCCTTGGCCTTGCCGACGGTGTTTTGCACCTTGCCGTCGACCTGATCCAGCACGCCCTCGGCTTCCAGCTTTTCATTGCCGATGGCGTGACCGACACCTTCTTTGACCTTGCCAGAAATTTCTTTGGCGGCGCCTACGATACGATCTTTGTCCATAAGAACTCTCCTCGGTTCGGTGTTGCAGGCAAATCCGGAAAGGCCACCGCCGCACTGCTTGCGGTGTTTCAATCTGGCGGCTCTTTGGGTTGCTTACCGATGTAACGCGGCTGGACCGCAAACGGTTCCCGCCCCGAGGAAGATAGTTTGACTGGCATTGGCGCCGATGACGCACGCCATTGTGGTTTGCCCGCAGACTTGACGGCTTCCCCCTGTCATTCGCCGCCTACCTGCACAATTAGTGGCCACTTTTTTACCAAACGGATGAATTTTATCGCATCCACCGCTGCCACAACTGGTTGATTCTTCCCCGCCGATTGCTCTTATCACGCCCGGATTTTCGACCCCGGCGCGGCATAACGCTGAAAAAAGCGGCAAAACCATGCTGCAACCGCGAAACTTCCCCGCAAAGCCGGGATAAGCCAGCCCAAAAGTTGACGCTGCAGCGCGGCATTGGCATTCTTATCTTGGGCGAACAGGCAGCCATGTCTTCCATCGCCGACCCAAACCGTTGGCAAAAGCCGAGCGGTGCCGCTCGATCCGTTGCCCCGCTTGGCAGCGGTCGGACAAGCTTTGCCTTTCACCTCCCCGCCTATTGGGGGTCATTCGGGAACCAGATATGACACGCTTCTCTGCCCTACTTGCCACCACCGCGCTGCTTGCGGCCCCGGCCTTCGCCGAAACTGCCGGCATCGAAAAGTCTGAACTGACTTTGGGTTTCATCAAACTGACCGATATGGCGCCTTTGGCAATTGCCAAGGAAAAGGGCTTTTTTGAAGCCGAAGGCCTGTCGGTGACGCTGGTGGCACAGTCGAACTGGAAGGTTTTGTTGGACGGTGTGGTTTCGGGCGAGTTGGACGGCGCACATATGCTGGCCGGGCAGCCGATTGCAGCCAGCATCGGCTATGGCACCAAGGCCGCTCTGGTGACGCCGTTCTCGATGGATCTGAACGGCAACGCAATCACGGTTTCCAATGCCGTGTGGGAGGCGATGAAGCCCGGTCTGCCGATGGAGGGCGATCTTCCGGTGCATCCGATTGCGGCCAGCGCGTTGAAGCCGGTGCTGCAGGCCTATGCCGATGAGGGCAAGCCCTTCAACCTGGGCATGGTTTTCCCGGTTTCCACCCATAACTACGAGTTGCGCTATTGGCTGGCGGCGGGTGGCATCAACCCCGGTCTCTATTCGCCGGATGACGTGTCCGGCCAGATCGGGGGTGATGTGCTGATTTCGGTAACGCCACCGCCGCAAATGCCTGCGACGATGGAGGCGGGCACGATTGATGGCTATTCCGTGGGCGAGCCGTGGAATCAGGCGGCCGTGGCCAAGGGCATTGGCGTGCCGGTGATCACCGACACCGAAATCTGGAAGAACAATCCTGAAAAGGTGTTCGGCCTGACCGCAGAATTTGCCGCCACGAACCCGCAGACCACGCTGGCCCTGACCAAAGCGCTGATCCGCGCCGCGATCTGGCTGGACGAGAACGACAACGCCAACCGGGCCGAGGCCGTGCAAATCTTGTCCAGCCCCGATTACGTAGGGGCCGATGCGGCGATCCTGACCAATTCGATGACCGGCAGTTTTGAGTTTGAAAAAGGCGATATCCGCCCCGCGCCCGATTTCAACGTGTTCTTTCGTTACAACGCGACCTTCCCCTATTACTCGGATGCGGTGTGGTATCTGACTCAGATGCGCCGTTGGGGGCAGATTGCCGAAGCCAAGCCCGATGCGTGGTTCGATGAGGCCGCGAAGTCGGTTTACAAGCCCGATGTCTACAAAGCCGCCGCCGAAGCGTTGATTGCCGAAGGTCTCGCCAGCGCCGAGATGTTCGACTTCGACGCCGATGGCTATCGCCCGCCAACCGCCGATTTCATCGACGGGGTGTCCTATGACGGCACCCAGCCCAACGCCTATATCGACAGCCTGACCATTGGTCTGAAGGCCGGGCAAACCGTAAGTGGCGGCGAAATCATCAACTGAATCAGTGCTTCGACCGCTGCCCATGATTGGGCGGCGGTTTCCTGGATGGAGACGACCATGACCCTGCTAGACCCCGCCGCCGTGCCCGAACAGTCCAAAGCCGACCGTGCTGCGCGTTCGGACAACTTGTATCGGCTAATCGGCAAATGTGACCAATGGTTCAAATTGCTGGGGCTGGCCTGGATCACCCCGATCTGGCGGTTGCTTGCCGGTGACAATCCACGCGGGCAGTTGCCGGAAATCTGGCGGCTGGCGGCCGTGCCGATGTTGGCAATCGCCGGGTTTCTGGCGCTTTGGGCCAGCCTTGCGCCCATGGTGCAAACGTCGCTGGGGGCCATCCCCGGCCCCTTGCAGGCCTGGGAACAAGCGGTCGCTCTGGATGCCAGTGCTGCGGCAGAATCGGTGAAGCGGGACGAGTTTTATGCCAAACAGGCAGCGAAGAATGCGGCCCTGGTGGCCGAAGGCAAGCCCGACGAGGTGAAAACCCCTGCCTACACCGGCAAGCCGACCTATTACGCGCAAATCTGGACCTCGATCACCACGGTGTTCGCGGGCTTTTTGATCGGCACCATCATTGCCGTGCCTTTGGGGATTTTGGCAGGCCTGTCGCCCACCGCAAATGCCGCCGTCAATCCGCTGGTGCAGATCTTCAAACCGGTGTCGCCGCTGGCCTGGCTGCCGATCGTGACCATGGTGGTGTCGGCCGTCTACACCGACGGCACCATGTCCAAAAGTTTCATCGTCTCGGCCTTCACGGTGACGTTGTGTTCGTTGTGGCCGACCCTGATCAACACCTCTTTGGGCGTGGCCAGCATCGACAAGGATCTGGTCAACGTGTCCCGCGTGCTGAAGCTGTCTTTGTGGAAAAAGATCACCCGGCTGGTGCTGCCCTCGGCTTTGCCGTTGATTTTCACCGGGTTGCGGCTGTCTTTGGGTGTGGGCTGGATGGTGCTGATTGCCGCAGAAATGCTGGCGCAGAACCCCGGACTTGGCAAGTTTGTCTGGGATGAGTTTCAAAACGGATCCGAGCAGTCCTTGGCCAAGATCATGGTGGCTGTGCTGACCATCGGCATCATCGGCTTTCTGTTGGACCGTGTGATGTTCGCGCTGCAATCGCTGTTCACCTTCTCGAACAACCGGTGAGCGCAATGAGCATCCTGGAATTCAAGAATGTTTCCAAAGGCTACGGCGACACCCCGGTGCTGCAAAACCTGTCCTTCACGGTGCAGGACGGCGAGTTTCTGGCAATCCTCGGCTTCTCCGGCTCGGGCAAGACCACGCTGATCAACCTGATGGCGGGGCTGACCTTGCCGGACCGGGGTGAGGTCAGTTTCAAGGGCGCGCCCGTCACCGGGCCGGGGCCGGAACGTGGGCTGGTGTTCCAATCCTATGCGTTGATGCCGTGGCTGACAGTGGCGGGGAATATCGCTCTGGCGGTGGATGCGGTGTCGCCTGCGCCCAAGGCCGAACGCAACGCGCTGGTGCAGAAATACATCCAGATGGTGGGCCTTGGCCATGCCGCTGACCGTCGCCCGGCCGAATTGTCGGGGGGCATGCGCCAACGCGTGGCTGTGGCGCGGGCCTTGGCGATGCAACCGCAAGTGCTGCTGATGGACGAGCCGCTGTCGGCGCTGGATGCCCTGACGCGCGGCAACGTGGCCTCGGAGATCGAGGCGATCTGGGCGGCGGACAAACGCACCGTTGTGCTGATCACCAATGACGTCGACGAAGCTTTGGTGCTGGCTGACCGCATCCTCTGCCTGAACCCCGATGGCACGCTGGGGGCTGCCTTTCCGGTGACCCTGCCGCGCCCGCGCGACCGTGACCTTCTGGGCGAAAGCCATGTTTTCAAAGAACTGCGCGCTGATGTGACGGCCTATCTGATGGATGTCGGCATCAAATCCAAACTGCCGGAAACCCGGTTGCTGCCTGCATTGACACCGCGCCATGCCTTGCCAAAGGCCTACACGGCGGCGGCGACATCGCCGATCGAGGCGCGCTATCTGCGCTATTCGCAGCTTCACAAGGTTTACGCCACGCCCAAGGGGCCGTTGACGGTGGTGGAAGATTTCAACCTGAACCTGCGCAAGGGCGAATTCGTGTCGCTGATCGGCCATTCCGGCTGTGGCAAATCCACGGTTCTGACGATGACGGCCGGGCTGAATTCAATATCCAAAGGTGCGATCACGCTGGATGGCACTCACGTTGAAGGCGCCGATCCGGAACGCGCGGTGGTGTTCCAGTCGCCCAACCTGTTCCCCTGGCTGACCGCCAAAGAGAATGTCGCCATCGGCGTGGACAAGGTTTACCCGAAATCGACGCAAATAGAGCGGCAAGAGGTGGTGGAATACTACCTTGAGCGTGTCGGTCTGGCCGATGCCATGGACCGCCCCGCCGCAGATATGTCGAACGGCATGCGCCAACGGGTCGGCATCGCGCGCGCTTTTGCGCTGTCTCCCAAACTTTTGTTGCTCGATGAACCCTTTGGCATGCTCGACAGTCTGACCCGCTGGGAGCTGCAAGAGGTGCTGATGGAAGTCTGGAGCCGCACCAAGGTCACCGCCGTCTGTGTGACCCATGATGTGGATGAGGCGATCTTGCTGGCCGACCGTGTGGTGATGATGACCAACGGGCCGAACGCCACCATCGGCAAGATAACCGAAGTCAAACTGCCGCGCCCGCGCAGCCGCCGCAGTCTGATGGAACACCCGGATTACTACAATTACCGCGCTGAGGTACTTGGTTTCCTCGCAGAATACGAACATGGCGCGAAAAAGAAGGATGTTGCATGATGAAGCAGAAACTTGTGGTCATCGGGGCAGGCATGGCCTCGGGGCGGGTGCTGGAGCAGCTGACAGACGCCGCACCCGAAGCCTTTGACATCACTCTGTTCAACGCCGAACCGCGCGGAAACTACAACCGTATCATGCTGTCTCCGGTGCTGTCGGGCGAAAAGACCTATGCCGAGATCGTGACGCATGACGACGCGTGGTATGCCGCGCGCGGCGTGAAAACCGTGCTGGGGCAGGCGGTGACACGCATTGACCGCGTGGCGAAAACCGTCACCTCGGGCGGGGTGGAAACCCCCTACGACCAGTTGGTCATCGCCACCGGGTCCGCGCCGTTCATCATCCCGGTGCCGGGGCACAAGCTGCCCGGCGTGGTGACGTACCGTGATCTGGAAGACACCAACGCGATGATCGCCGCTGCCAAACCGGGGGCCAAGGCTGTGGTGATCGGTGGCGGTCTGCTGGGGTTGGAAGCCGCGGCAGGCATGCAGTTGCGCGGCATGGAAGTGGTGGTGATCCACATCATGGGCCACCTGATGGAGCGTCAGCTGGACCCGGCCGCAGGCTATCTCTTGCAAAAGTCGCTGGAGGCGCGGGGGATGAAGATCCACTGCAAGGGGGCCACCAAGGCCATTCTGGGCCATGACCGCGTCGAGGCCGTGCTGCTGGAAGATGGCACGGTGTACGACGCCGATATCGTTTGCATGGCGGTGGGGATCCGCCCCGAAGTGCGGCTTGCCAATGACGCGCATCTGGATGTGGGCCGTGGCATCACGGTGAATGATGCGATGCAAACCAGCGACCCCGCGATCTGGGCGGTGGGCGAATGTGTGGAACACAACAAGCAATTGTTCGGTCTGGTCGCTCCGCTCTATGATCAGGCGAAAGTGCTGGCGCAGGCTCTCCTCGGGCAAGACAGCGCCTTCCGCCCGGTACAGACCGCCACCAAACTGAAGGTCACCGGCTGTGATCTGTTTTCTGCCGGTGATTTCGCCGAAGGGCCGGGGCGCGAGGACATCGTGTTCCGAGATCCGGCGCGCGGGGTCTACAAGCGGCTGGTGATCGAGGGCGATCAACTGGTCGGCGCGGTGATGTATGGCGACACCGCCGATGGCAACTGGTTCTTCGGGCTGATCAAGGACGGCACCGACATCACTCCGATGCGGGAAACCCTGATCTTCGGCCCGGCCTATCAAGGGGGTGCCCAAGCGGACCCTATGGCAGCCGTTGCAGCCTTGCCGCCTAGCGCGGAAATTTGTGGCTGTAACGGCGTTTGCAAGGGCAAGATTGTCGATGCGATCATGGCAGGGGCCAACACGTTGGACCTTTTGCGCACGACCACCAAAGCCAGCTCCAGTTGCGGCACCTGCACCGGGCTGGTCGAACAGGTGATGGCGGTGACGCTGGGCGATGCCTTCACTGCCAACGCCAATCCGGCGATGTGCAAATGCACCGATCACACCCACGAAGACGTGCGGCGGCTGATCAAATCGGTGGGGCTGAAATCGATTCCAGCGGTGATGCAGGAACTGGGCTGGAAATCGGTTGGTGGCTGTGCGTCCTGCCGCCCTGCCTTGAATTATTACCTGATTGCGGACTGGCCGACCGAATATGTCGATGATCGCCAAAGCCGCTTCGTGAACGAACGCAACCACGCCAACATTCAGAAGGACGGCACTTATTCGGTGGTGCCGCGGATGTGGGGCGGTGTGACCACCCCCGCCGAGTTGCGCGCGATTGCCGATGCGGCCGACAAATACAACGTGCCGATGGTCAAGGTCACCGGCGGTCAGCGCATCGACCTTCTGGGCGTGCGCAAAGCAGATTTGCCCGCCATGTGGCAAGATCTGAATGCGGCGGGTATGGTTTCGGGCCATGCCTATTCCAAGGGTCTGCGCACCGTGAAAACCTGTGTCGGCACTGAATTTTGCCGCTTTGGCACGCAGGATTCCACTGGTTTGGGGATCAAGCTTGAAAAACTGCTGTGGGGGTCATGGACGCCCGCCAAGGTGAAACTGGGCGTGTCCGGCTGTCCGCGCAACTGTGCGGAAGCCACCTGCAAGGACATCGGCGTGGTCTGCGTGGACTCTGGCTATGAAATCTCGGTCGCCGGGGCGGCAGGCATGGACGTGCGCGAAACCGAATTTCTGTGCAAGGCCACGACCGAGGCCGAGACGATGGAAATCATCGCGGCCTTTGTGCAGCTTTACCGTGAAAACAGCCGCTATCTGCACCGCATCTACAAATGGGTCGCCAAAGTGGGCTTGGGCTGGTGTCAGGAACAGATGGCCGACCTGCCCACCCGCCGCGCGCTTTATGACCGCTTCATGCTGTCGCAATCGGTCTATCAGACCGACCCTTGGGCGGCACTGACGCAACCGGATCAGCTGGCGCAGTGGGCACCGATGGCCGATCTTTCGCTGGAGGCCGCAGAATGACAGTCTGGATCGACATCGGCGCTTTGGCCGATATTCCCCAACAGGGTGCGCGCATGGTCAAAACGGCGGCGGGCTGCGTGGCTGTGTTTCGCACTGCCAGCGATCAGGTCTTTGCGATTGATGATCGCTGCCCGCACAAGGGCGGGCCGCTGTCCGAAGGCATCGTGCATGGAACGTCGGTGACTTGCCCGTTGCACGCCTGGGTGTTCAACCTGGAAACCGGCATGGCGCAAGGGGCCGATGAAGGGTCGGTGAACAGTTATCCCGCCCGCGTCGAAGCCGGACGCATCTTGCTGGACGCCACCCGGTTGGCGCGGCGTGCCGCAGCATGAGCGGCCACACCCTTGCCCGCATCGACCAGGGCCCGGTCCGCACCACCTGCCCCTATTGCGGTGTGGGCTGCGGCATTCTGGCGACCGCCGATGGCAAGGGTGGGCTCAGCGTGAAGGGGGATCCGGATCACCCGGCCAACAAGGGGCGCCTGTGTTCCAAGGGCAGTGCTTTGGGCGAAACCGTCGGGCTTGACGGTCGGCTGCTGACCCCGCGCGTCTTTGGGCAAGAGGTCGGATGGGACGACGCTTTGGGCGTTGTGGCCAAACGATTCGCCCGGGTGATTGCCGATCACGGACCGGATGCTGTGGCGTTCTATGTTTCGGGGCAATTGCTGACGGAAGACTACTATGCCGCCAACAAGCTGATGAAAGGCTTCATCGGTTCGGCCAACATCGACACCAATTCAAGGCTATGCATGGCATCATCCGTTGCGGGACACCGGCGCGCCTTTGGGTCGGATACCGTGCCGGGTCTTTATGAGGATCTGGACCTGGCCGATCTGGTGGTGCTGACCGGATCGAACCTCGCCTGGTGCCATCCGGTCTTGTATCAACGCCTTGCCGCCGCCAAAGCCGCGCGGCCCACGATGAAAATCGTGGTGATCGACCCGCGCCGCACCGCCACCTGCGACATCGCCGATCTGCATCTGGCTCTGGCTCCGGGATCGGATGCGGCACTGTTCAACGCGCTGCTGGTGGGCATTGCCGACAAGGGCGCGCAGGATGCCGCCTTCCTGTCGCATGTGTCGGGATATGAGGCGGCACTGGCCGCCGCCCGCGCCTCTGATCCTGCTGCAACCGGACTGCCCGCCGCTGATCTGGCGCTGTTCATCGACTTGTGGACGACGACGAAAAAGGTGGTCACCGTCTATTCCCAAGGCATCAATCAGTCATCCTCGGGCACCGACAAGGTCAACGCCATATTGAATTGCCACCTTGCGACAGGCCGCATCGGTCGTCCGGGCATGGGGCCGTTTTCGGTGACGGGCCAGCCCAACGCCATGGGTGGACGCGAAGTCGGCGGCCTGGCCAACATGCTGGCCTGTCATCTGGAGATTGAAAACCAGAACCACCGCGACGCTGTGCAAACCTTCTGGGCCAGCCCGACCATGGCGACCAAACCGGGGCTGAAGGCGGTGGACATGTTCCGCGCGGTGGCCGATGGCCGGATCAAGGCGATCTGGATCATCCATACCAACCCCGTGGTGTCGATGCCCGACGCAGATGCCGTGGCGCAGGCGTTGCGGGACTGCCCCTTTGTGGTGGCGTCCGACATCACCGCCGAAACCGACACTGCGCGGCTGGCGCATGTGCTGCTGCCCGCGACAGCATGGGGCGAAAAGAGCGGCACCGTGACCAATTCGGACCGCACCATCAGCCGCCAGCGGCCCAGTCTGTCGGCTCCGGGTCAGGCCCGGCCCGATTGGTGGATCCTGGCGCAAGTGGCGCAGCGCATGGGATGGTCAGGTTTTGCCTGGCAGACAGAGGCCGATATCTATGCCGAATACGCGGCGCTTTCGGGTGTTGCCGGGGCGTTGGGCAGTGATTTCAACATCTCGGATCATGCCGCGTTGGACCTTGCTGGTTATGACGCGCTGGCGCCCTTCACCTGGCCCTTGAATGCAGGCCAGCGGGGCGGGCGGTTCTTTGGCACCGGCACATTCCACACCCCCGATGGCCGCGCCCGGATGCTGCCGATTGCCCCGCGTGGCCCGCAAAGCCTGACTGCGGACCTGCCGTTCCGGCTGAACACCGGGCGCATCCGCGACCAGTGGCACAGCATGACCCGCACCGGGAAATCGCCGCGCCTCAGCCAGCATCTGGCCGAACCTTTTGTCGAAATGCACCCAAGGGATGCCGCGCGGTTGGGTATCCATGCCGATGATCTGGTGGTCCTGACCAACCCGCTGGGCCGCGTGCTGCTGCGCGCACTGATCACCGATGCCGCAGCCCCCGGCCAGTTGTTTGCGCCGATGCACTGGACCCAAGAGACCGCCTCGGCCGCGCGCATCGACACGCTGGTGCCGGGTGTGGTTGATCCGATTTCCGGTCAGCCGGACAGCAAATCCGCAGCCGTCGCGGCTCAACGCTTTGCGGCGGGCTGGTTCGGTTATGCGGTCAGCGCGGCCGCCTTGGCCCCGCAGGCCGAATACTGGGCGCGGGCGCGGGTCAATGGGGGGTGGCGGGTTGAACTGGCCGGGCTGCAGGCCCCCGCCGATTGGGTCGCCTATGCACGGCTGCTGTTCGATCTGCCGTATGTCCCGGCGGCCACCGTGATTGACGCCAAACGCGGTCTGGCCCGCATCGCCTTTCACAACGGCGACCGCCTGCTTGCGGCGCTGTTTGCGGGGCCCGCGCCGGTGTCTGTGGCGCGGGATCATCTGGCCAGTCGGCTGAACACCCCCGCGGGCATGATCCTGGCCGGACGCCCCAGCGCCGACATGCCAGACCCCGGCGCCACCGTCTGCGCCTGTCTGAACGTCGGCATCAACACCATCCGAGAGGCCATTCAATCCGGCCGCGCCCTGACCGTCACCGCCTTGGGAGAGGCGCTGGGCGCAGGCACCTCCTGCGGCTCGTGTCGTCCCGAATTGGCGGGGCTGCTGCAGCGGTTCAAACTGCCGGTGGCCGCGGAATGATCCGCCTTGCCGCCAATCCCGTGCTGACCCCGGTGATCCAATGGTTGCGCGCGCAACAGCCATTTACTGTGCGCCTAGATACGGAACGTATGGACCGCGCAACGGCACGGGTCAAACCCGGCTTTGTCAGTCTGGTGGGCGCGGGGCCGGGGTCGGCTGATCTGATCACCCTGCGCGGGTTGGACAAGATCAAAGCCGCCGATGCGATCTACTATGATCGTCTTGCCGATCCGGCCTTGCTTTTGCATGCGCCCAAAGGGGCGCTGTTGGTGAATGTCGGCAAAGCACCGGGGTGTCATACGAAATCACAGGCAGAAATCAATGCCTTGCTGGTGAAGTCCGCACAGTTGGGTCAACGTGTTGTGCGTCTGAAATGCGGTGATCCGGGCATTTTTGCCCGGGGGGCCGAAGAGGCCGAAGCCCTGACGGCCGCCGGGATCGGGTGGGACATCGTGCCTGGCGTCACTTCGGCCTGCGCGGCGGCGGCGGCAGCTGGCAGTTTTCTGACCGAACGCGGCCAGACCGAACGTCTGGTTCTGGCAACCGGTCATCTGCGCCACGACGACGCGCGGGATTGGACCGCCACTGCGCAGGCCGGAACCACACTCGCCTGCTACATGGGTGTCGCGCAATCTCCTGCCCGTCGCATTTGATGTCGTTGCCATCCCAGACATTGCCAAAGCGCCAGGCCCGCCCGGTAAAGCGCCTGACTTCGCTGGCGTATGAACTCGCAGCAGACCGGCTGCTGGCAGAAGCCGGGAAGCTCGCGCATGCTGAAATGCACAAAGTCCTTGAGGGAACGAGAGCCCGGTACAAGGTCGAGATCACTGCGTCACGACAAGCGGTGATGACGGTCGAGGGCAAGAGCCTGAAGACCGATATGAAGGCCGGGGAAATGACCTTCGATGATTTCCTCGAGGTCGCAGACTATGCGGTGATCGAAGATGCCTACCGCAGGGCTGGGCGTGCCATCAGCCCGGACCTGGCCACGAC
>JANPOY010000153.1:0-1660 GCA_031428215.1 Paracoccaceae bacterium | reverse complement strand
CTACCGCAAAACATTGCGCGCCAACCCATGTGCGGCCTGAGCCAGGCGGTCATCATTCGTCCACAACGCAGAGCAACCATGGTGCTGCGCGCATGCGAGGTGCAGAGCGTCGGGAGTTTTCAGGCTGAATCGGGCGCGCAGGTGCGCGGCCTGCAAAAACACCGGCTCCGACATCTCCAACAGCACCAATTGACGCAGACCAGCCTCATAACGCTGTTGCAGGGGAAAGTCAGCGGATTTGATCGGTTTTACCAGGCACTCGAGTTTGACCAGTGGCGAGATCGCAAAACTCTGTCCCGGCGCGTTTTGCATCGCCGCAGTCACCGCGCCAGCCCATTGCGCATGGCTCTCGATCAGGTAGATGATCAAGCAGGCGTCGACATAAATCAATCCCACGCGCGGCGCTCCTGTGCAATACCGGCGTCAATCTCCTGAGCGCTTCGCATTGCATGCGCTGGCAATGGATTGTCAGCCAACCATCGCAAAAAATCGGGGGCAGAGCGCGCCGGCAGCGGCGCTTGGGTAGGTACCAGCCGAGCCACAGGTGTGCCCCGGTTGGCAATCACGACTTCGTCACCCGATTGGGCCAATTTGATGAGCTGCGAGAGCTGGTTCTTGGCCTCGAGAATATTGACCTGCATGGCGGCATCTCTCCCGTTCAATTTTCACCAACCTGGCTAATTATAGCCAAGTTAGCCAATACTACCCAAATAACCTTGATGCCGAGTGCTGCTGGCGGGGTAGGTCCTGCGCTTGAATGCCGAGCAGCGGCAACGCCGTTTTGTACCGCACCTGTTTGAGCGCGAAACTCGAGCGAATCTTCTCGATAGTTGGATCAATCGGATTGTTCTGTACCCGTCAGCTACGATCCGGCCCATGCAAGTCACCAAATTAGCCGGACTGCCCGCTGCGGAAACACGTGAAGACACCGACCCCGATGAGACGCAGGAATGGCGCGCAGCCTTTGAATCCCTGCTTGGCAGTCAGGGCCCGCAGCGCGCGCGCTTCCTGCTGGACGAACTTGTCCGCCTGGCGCGCATGCACCACGTGGATTGGCAACCCGAGTTGTGCACTCCCTACCTGAACAGTATCTCGGTCACGCGCCAGCCACCCTACCCCGGTGATCTGGCGCTGGAGGAACGACTGGCCGCACTCATGCGCTGGAATGCCCTGGTGATGGTGGTGCGTGCCAACCAGGCCTATGGTGAACTCGGTGGCCATATCGCCAGCTACGCCAGCGCCGCCGACCTGTTCGAGACCGGCTTCAACCACTTCTTTCGGGCCCGTGATGCCCATAACCTGGGCGACCTGGTGTTTTTCCAGCCGCACAGCGCCCCGGGGGTCTATGCGCGCGCCTTTCTGGAAGGCCGCCTGGACGAAGCAGACCTGTTGCACTACCGCCAGGAGATACGTGCCCCGCGCGCCAGCACCGGCCAGGGCGCACGCGGGCTTTCCAGCTACCCGCATCCCTACCTGATGCCCGACTTCTGGCAGTTCCCGACCGGCTCGATGGGCATCGGCCCGATTCCCATCGAGCCGGTGGGAAACTGCCAGAAGTCCGGCATCAGCCAGGGATGCGGGTAGCTGGAAAGGCCGCGCGCTCCCTGTTGCGGCGCGGTGATCTCCTGCCGGTAGTGCGCCAGGTCTTCCGTGGTGAGGC
>JANPOY010000152.1:0-37741 GCA_031428215.1 Paracoccaceae bacterium | reverse complement strand
CGAAGAACGGCAGAACTTGATTGCGCGTGAGCTTCTTGCGAAAAGCAACGCTTCCGTCTGCTCTGGCCCCGTGGGCCTGAAATACATTCTTCGCCAGATCCAGGCCGATGATGATAGTCTTTTCCATGGACGCCTCCTTCGTCGCGGGTTTCAACACCGCTACCTTGGCACATCAATGCCGTCGGGGGGGCGTCCACCCCATCGCTTACGTTACGAACTAGGCGATTCACACATTTCTGAGCATCCATCGTAACCGTCCGGCCTGCCAAACCCCTGCAGGTTTCGCCCTGCGCCTGACCACCGCAATCGCCCGTCCCGCTGCACGCGATGAGAGTTCCGCGCGCCGGGCGATCGCTCAACCCGCGCCAATAGGCGTAAATGACCACCGGGCTCCGGGCGTGGCTGGATGAAAGACCAGTGGCTGGTCACTGACCCCTACGCCGCGCTGTTGGTTGAAATTATCGGCGAACAGGCCAGTATCTTGGCCACAGCCGGATCTCCCGGCGCCAACGCTGCCGCCAGAGAATTTCTGTCGCTGACGGCTCGGACCCACGCGGACCATTCGCTACAAAAAGTGATTGCACTTGTGACGTCCCTGCGTACCTAGTCGTAGGAAAAACTTGGGGTATCGTGACGTCAGATGATGGGCAGCTTGCGCAGAAGATAGGGATAGATCGTGCAGCCGTCCGACCATGAACCCTTCCTGAACCAGCAGTGCCTGCAGCATCCGGCTGCCTTCGAACGGGAACCCCATATGCAGTTTGTCGATCCTGTGTATCAGCTTCGGATTGGTGCCCGACACCGGACGGGGCTTGTGATAGACGCTGCCCCGGCTGATCCCCAGAACAATGGCCTGCCGACTGACGCTCAGCCTACCGGTGGGATCGATAATTTTCTTGCGCTCGCCAACAGACCCGCCTTGCCGCGCGCACCGGACAAAACATCGTTCTCCAGCGTCAACTCTCCCATCTTCGCATGCAGCGTCTTCACATCGATCGCCGGTTCAGGTGCGGCTTTCGGGGCCTCCCCGATCACCCCGGTCGCGCCCTCAAACAACTGGTCACGCCACGGCTTGATCTGGTTCGGGCGAACGTCGAAATTCTGCGCCAGCTCGATCAGCGTCCTCTCGCCCTTGATCGCGGCCACCGCCACTTTCGCCTTGAATGCCGGGCTGTGGTTCCTGCACGGTCGTCTTCCCATGATCTTCTCCTCGCTTGCAGCAACATGCTGCCGTTACGCGGAAAATCCACTTATCCCGGCTGTTCAAATTTCCGCTGCCAACGCTCATTCTCGCGCCGCAACTGGCAAGCCCGCCGTGAGGTCGAAGTCGCTCCATCGTCTTGAATGTGTATTGACTCAAAATAGTTACACATAGTCTTATAGTTACCAGCGCGGACTTGATCGTAAGGAGAGAATTTCGGATGGGGAGAAGCGCTACTCAAACAAAAGGACGGCAGATCTTGTGATGAAGATTGAAATTGAATGGCTTGAAAATTTCAACAGCTCAGTACACCTTTGGGTATCGGCTTTGCCTAAATGGATAGATTAAATTTTGCAAAATCGGAAAGGCCGCGCTGCACATGATCGTTCGTGGCCAGTTCGCCGGTCGGGCCAACGTTAATTCAGCCGTTCCTAGCTTTGCGGGCGCGGCTGCGCTGTTGTTGGTGCTGGTGGCCATGGCGTATGGTATGTTCGTCCCCGTTAACGGAATCCTTTATGACGCCGCGACCTTAGCCCTGGCTCAGCCGGCAGAAGATAACGTTGTTGTCATCGAGGTTTCCTCAGGCACAGACCTATCTTCAGTAAAATGGGCCGATCTCGCTGGGGACCTCATAAATGAGGGCAGCCGATCGGTGGCTTTTACATTTGTGCCGCCCGACCCCTTCACGTCATACGATGGGTCAGAAAGTATTTACTTACCCGTTTCAATTGGTAAATCTAGTGCCTCTGCTGTCTCCGCCCAAGACCGGTTGCAGCAAGGTGTCGTGCTGATCCCATCCGCGCAATATGGAATTCACCGTACCCAGCTCACGCACATCATATCCAACGAGGGCTCGGTCCGCACATTGGAGGCAGCAGTCTCTAATACAATGGATGACCGACAGTTTTACCTCCGCTTTCCTGGTGGGTTAGATGGCATTCCTCGGATGGCGGTCGAGGATTTGTTAGAAGGGCGAGTTCCGGAAGAACTTCTGGTGAATCGTGTTGTCCTGATTGGGCAGGTGTCTGCGGCAGGGCCAGGACTGACAACACCGCTCAATCCCGACCTACCGGTGATGTCCCCTTTGATATTTCACGCTTTCGCGTTGCAGACGCTGTTGTCCGGCAGTGTTCCTCGTGATCTTTCCTCGTTGTCTGCAACGGCGCTCGTGATTTTCTCCGCTGCCCTCGGCACCATGGTCTACCTTAAGACATCCCCGCGCCACGCTGTCGGGGTTGCCGTGCTTTCCACGCTGACTATTCTGGTGATCGGTTTGCTCGCGTTGGTATGTTTCGATTTGGTTTTTCCCACGACTGAACTGCTTGTCGTACAAATGCTGCTTTCCCTGTTGATATGGAGGAGACGCGAGGAGATGCAAGACCGCGCACTGCAAGGGGTGGCACGGGGCTTCAGAGCTGATATCTCTGGCGGTCCGTCACCGGAGAGAAACGAGGAATGGCCGGGTGAAATCCTGGAACTCGAAGAATCCGTCATCATCCGTCTTGACGAACGCAGCCGCTTCCCCGCTGCGGTGCGCGTGCGACTTCAAGCAATGCAGATGCCCGAAAGCATTCTTGATGGGAGTGACCCAGCTTTCGAAAATGCGGCCAAAGCTTTGGCGCCTGTGCCGCTGAACACAAGTGGGCCTGCGAGATGGATGGCACCCATTCTGCGGGAGGGCTTGCTTGTTGGCTACTGGCTGATCCGGCCGAAAAATCCCGAAGGCGATTCATGGCTTTCGTCAGGACGCGTCGTGGGGGCGTTTTCTGCTGCGATAGCTGATCTCCTGCTGCCTTTTGAGCAAGCAGCGAAGCGAACACTTAAGGAGCAGATACAGAGTGATCTGTCCGCTGCCTTGGTTAACCAGCGCTCGCGTGTGCGGGCACTCGAACATGTGCTTGATCAATCATCGGCCGGTCTTTCGGTCCGCGATATATTGGGCGCCGAAATTCTGAGCACGGAAGGGTTTGATAAAGTGGTTGCTGCTGCTGCCCCTGCTGTCGGCAGAAAGTCGGGTCCCCTCGATCTGGTGGGGTCACTTACCGGGTTGGACGACGTGCGATCGGCGGCGGCGTTGCGATTTGTGCTTTCCGAAAAAAGCCGCATCAGCTTGCCGATGGCAGGCTCCGGTCACCGACATGCGCTGTTGAACATCTCGTGGCTTGCACCCAGAGATCTTCGCGAAGCGGGCTGTCTGCTTTTCCAGATCATGGATTTCAGCCAGGCCGCACAAACCGCCGATGCGCAACGGACGGCAAGCGAGCAACTCGGTTTCATGATCCGGAACGATCTGGAAGCGGTAGGTCTTGCCAGTGCCATTCTTGGTCATCCGGGGATTGGCCCGCAAGATCGTGCCGAGACGCTTGCAGGGATGGGAGAGGCGATTGATCGCGCCCGTCAAAGATTACTCTCAATCGAGCCGTTCCTGCAGTCGCAGGCACTGATAGGTGGAGATGATATTTTCCTCATGCAACTCGAAGATGTCCTCGAAGAAATCGTGTCCTCTGTGCGGCCGGATCGCGAGGTCAAGTTAGACATGCCCGACGTGATGGCAGCGGTAATGGCAGCGCCGGAGACACTTCGCGGCCTGCTGCGTTCTGCACTCGATTTCCTTACGGATGACGCGCAATCCGATGCAGCGGTGGCGGTGCGGGTCTTCGAGCACGCAGACCGCACGAGGGTAGAAATGACCGCATCGTCGACGGGGCTGTCACAGGAGCAGCTCGAAGATTACCTGTCAGGTGGCCGCGAAGCCCAGTCGCAATCGCTGCGCACGATGGTCCACGCCGCCAGACATGTTTCTGCCTGGGGCGGCTCATTTGAAGGACATTCGGACGCCCAGACAAACATTCGGCTGGTTCTCACGCTGAAAAAGCTTGTGTGACGGATGGAAAAACCACGCATCCTTATTATTGACGATGACGGGGTTCTGCAGGACCTTCTCGCCCTGTATTTAAAGGTAGAAGGTTTTCATGTTGTGAAGGCTCCCGATGGCCGGGCCGGATTGCAGGTTCTGCACGTTGAACGGGTGGACCTTGTCATACTTGACCTGATGATGCCGGTGATGGACGGAATAAGCTTTGTGCGAGCCCTCAAGGACCTCCATTCGCCGCCCCCTGTCTTGGTGCTTTCTGCCGCCGGCTATGGGTCGATCGAGAGAGATCTGCAAGCGGCCGGGGTGCGCGGCGTGATAAGGAAGCCCGTCATCCCGGGCGATCTTATTGCGCTTGTGCGCGACGCTTTGGCTGGACCGGACTGACGTGCCCGATTGGTTATTCCCGCTCCCTGTGTTCCCGGTTGGCAGCCTTTCCAGTTCGGTGATTACCACTGTCTGGGTCGGCGTCTCCATCATTGCTTTTTTCAATCTCAGGTTCGGCTGGGTGCTGTCCGGCATTGTGGTTCCGGGATATCTCGTGCCACTCCTAATTGCTCGGCCGCTCTCGTTTGGGGTCATCGTCATCGAAGCGTCCGTCACTTACGGGCTGGTGTGGCTTTTCTCTGAAAAGATGTCGGGCGGGCGCACCTGGAGCAGCTTGTTCGGTCGTGACCGCTTCGTCGGTTTGGTCTTGGCAAGTATTCTGGTTCGTTTGACATTCGACGGCTGGCTCTTGCCAACAATTGTTGTCATTGCCGAGCAGGAACTGGGCATCGGTTTCGATCTTCGCGGCAATCTCCACAGCTTCGGCCTGATCGTCATAGCGCTGCTTGCGAACCAGATGTGGAAGCCGGGCTATTTGCGGGGAATGTTTCAGGGCCTCGTGATAATCGGATTAACCTATCTGGTTGTCCGGTTCGGGCTGATGGAGCTGACAAACTTCCGGATCAGTGCCGTCAGCTATCTTTATGAGGATGTTGCAAGCTCGATCCTCGCCAGCCCAAAAGCTTACATAATCCTTGTCGTTACAGTGCTTATCGCGTCGCGGATGAACCTTCGCTACGGCTGGGATTTCAGCGGCGTGCTGATCCCCGCTCTGATCGCTCTGCAGTGGTATCAGCTTCCGAAAATCCTGACTTCGTTCGTTGAAGCTTTCGTCATTTACGGCATCGCCGTTCTGCTTTTGCGCCTGCCGCTGTTCGCGAATACAACGATCGAAGGGGCGCGAAAAATCCTGTTGTTTTTCAACATCAGCTTCGCCTACCGCCTTATCATCGGGCACGCCTTGTACTGGAGCGGTTCTGGCGTGCAGGTAACCGACTATTACGGGTTCGGCTACCTGCTCTCGACTCTGATCGCGATCAAGATCTTCGAGAAAGACATTCTGTTGCGACTGACACGCGCGATTTTGCAGACGTCGCTGCTCGGCGCCGCAGTGGGGACGATGACCGGGTTCGCATTGGTACTGCTTTTGCCCGTCTCGCTGGTCGCGACGAAGACAACGGACCCTAGCGTCCCCGGAATTGTCGCGGTCGGCGAGATGGATCGTCTGGATTTCGTCGCTGAACGGACGGTCGCGGTTTACGCCAGCGAGCCGCGCGAGACAGACATGCAACCCGATCCGGCGGAGGTCGAGGCGTTTCGGGCCGGGATGCGCCTGATCCTTGAGGACGACGCGCTTATGGCAGACGGGGCGCTGCTCCTGAACGACGCCGGCTTTGAAGTTAAACTGTTGGACGGCAATATCATTGCCGTCGCCGATGCTCTTTTGAAGCGCGGTGGTGGCACCTACCTGGTCGACCGCGACACTGACTCAGGGGTCGTCATTAGCATCCCCGACCCTCTCGAAGCGCCCGGACTCGCAGTTGCAGGGGCTTTTGTGATGCAGCAGACAGGTGCCCGTGCGCTTGCGATGGGAGGAAGAAGTGCCTCCCTTACTGGGAGCGGGACGAGACCGCTCGAACAGGATCGCTTTTCGTTCTTCCAAGCATTTCATGAGGTAGCTTCGGGATCAGTGCTGCGGCTCGCAGGCGATGGCCTGACGGGTGACGATGTGAGGTTGCGCATACCTTCGCGCATTCCAGCAGGCCTCGATTCCACACAACTTGAAAAGCTAGTCGGCCCGATCGAAGTGACCTTTGGCCGTGACGGGAAGCGCCTGGTCCAGGAAAACGCGGCCGGGGCCGGTTTTGCGACGCTTCATCTGACCGCACAGGATGTTTCGAACCTTAACGCGAAAACGATGCTGGACACCCTTGTAATACGTAGTGAAGGCGGTTTCGGACGCTATATTCTTAATCGAGCCGCTGCGAGTCTTGATGACAACTCTGCACGCAAGCCGCATGAGTTGCTTTTTTTCGACCGGGAAATTCTGACCCCCCTTATCACCAAGGTTGTTCCCGCATCGGGAAATCGCGCAGAAATTCCAGTTGGGTTGCTGGCGCCGATTCGACGGGCTGCGTCAGTTATGGGATACGAAGTGATCATTCATGAAAGCCCGGTCAGCGAGCAGCGTCAGCTTGTCCTTGCTCCGGTCGCACCCGGCCGCGGGCTTTTCGTTTTCCGAGCAGGAGAGCGAGCCCCTTATGTAATTCAGGTTCCCCGTCCGGATCGCGATCTTGCGACTCTGGAATACGCTGTCGAGATTTATGACGATTTGATGGGCAGTGCGCTACTGCTGCCTGAAGGACAACGACTGGAAGCGCCATCCGGACCATCTGCGCTCAACTCACGATCAGCCACACTCGGCGCGCAGCCTGATCCTACCTTCTTCGATCTTGTTTCGCAGGTGCTTCTGCGCGAGAGCGCCGACCGATCGTTGATGATAGTGCAGTTGCGCATCTTCTCTTCGGAAACGGCGCAAATGATACCGTTCGACTCGTTGGTTGCTTTTAGCGTCATGCCGACCAACGACAAACTGACAGCGCTTGGCGAACGACTACACGGTGCACTCGTCGCGAACAGCGCGCGCGCCGGCGTCTTGCTGGGTGAACCGCAAACCGCCGGCCTGGAGGTGGGCACGAGCCGCCAAGCAAGATATCTCGACGCTGTCCATGGTGGCGAATTTGCCGTCGTTTGGCTTTCGCCTACTTTGCAGGCAGCTTACCGGACCGGGGTGGATCCGTCGCAGGCCGCGTTGTTTGCATCATTGAACATAGCGACCGTCGATGCCAGCCCGCTTCAATTTCTTGAAAAGCGTGTTTGGTCCCGAGAGCCGATTACGCCAGACATCGTCGAAACTGTCTTTGCCTACCAGTCGCGTCGTGATGTGGTCGCACTGCAGCGTCTTCAACAGAATTGGGGTCTAAAACGCATCAACAACAGCGAACTTGGCATGTCCTTCCTAGCCATCCTGGATGACGCCGGCGCGGTGCTTGCCCTCTTAAACCTCGCGCCACGGGATCCGAAAAGCAGGATAGAGGTCGATCTGGCAGACACGGGTCTGGCGGAAGCGGTCGGGAACTTTGTCAGCACCCGCGCGGGCTGGCTCATTCTCGGGTCCGCGCCATGAGAGTGCTGGGAAGGATGATCGTTTTTATCTTTGTGCTGGGGCTTGCCGCTGCGGCGATAGCTTGGCTGCGCCCGTTGTATGGGCAACTCATGATCCAAGACCAACGGGCACAAGATGCACCAGAGGTCTCCGAAGCGGTTGTTTATGCCCTTGGAACAGATGGTTGGACTCGTTTCCCATTTTCCAACCCACCAAGTCTGGTGCGCATTCTGGCCAATGCTGATGTCGCTGCAACTGCGGTGCGCGAAGCAGACGCGACAATTCGGTACGCCATCGAATATCAGATTCTGGATGCTACCGGAACGGTGCTGCGACAAGACGTTATTCACTTGGGAACGCGGCTCTTGTCTTATTTCGACCCGAAAAAGCTGGAACTTGGACCTGCGGCACGCTACGGCAATCACGACGCACTGCCGACCGCATCTGACCTCGTAACCCTTAACATCGGTGACCTCGCTCTCGCCGCCGAACTGCGGGCACGGTTCGTAGGCGACACCAACAGCGATGACGTCGATGCCAGGGTCGTCGGTGCGGCAATTCGCGTATATGAGCGGCGACCGATCCGCGAGAGCCGGGTTTTGACGGCATGGGAACGCCTAAGCCAGGAAGATAGGGCGATGCTGGCACGCAGCAGCGTCTTTGAGGCCTCGCTGCTGTCCAGCGAAGAAAAGGCGTGGTTGATCAGAAACAACTGGTTACCTATCGGACCCAGTGGTGTCGGGGGTGTCGACTATAATACGCGGATGCTGATCACGCAGGGCGATGGATTTGAGGCAGCGAGCGCCCCGGCGCCGGCCGCAAAAAAAGGTGTCTACCTCGATGCCCAACGCCGAGTCACCCTCGAACTGCCTGAGGTCGGCGGGCGCGTCCGCTTCACCGTCGAAGCGTTAGATGGTTCCCTTGTTGGCAGCTTGCACGTTGTATCCCATCAACCGGCGCCAGCCAATGAAGTGAGACGCACTTATCCGCTCGCCGGTGAGACCGCAAAGTTCGAGGCAGAGTTTGACGGCGGCCTGCTTGAAATATCGGCAGAAGCTCCGGTGCGACTGCGCGCATTCCTGCTCGGCAAAAAAGACCAGCCCAGAGAGATCTCGGATCAGGTGAACCGCCTGCGGGCTTATGCGCTCATGCCTGTAAATCCCCTCCGCTATATTGTGACAAATCTCGACGCTGAAGTGACACCGCTTCGCCTCGTGCTGAGGTGCGCTTGTACCGCAACTCCGGATACGCAGTCCGAACCGGTGGATGTCAATTATGTCATTTCTGCAAGCGACCAGACAATTATTCGGGAGGGACGGATTTCGGTTGCAACCGAGGCTTCACCTTTTGATCGCCTCAGCGACAATCCCTCATTCCCGCTTTCCGTGCCCACCGAGATTTTCTTCAATCTTCCAAACGGAGCCGCTTCGGTCAGCCTTTTCTCCGAAGCTCCCGTCTACGCTTACGGCTTTACCCGGCCGCTTGGTGTGTCTGGCATCGTCATGATTCCCGAGGACAGGTTCGCTAGTGAAGACACTGACGACAGCAGGCGCACCTGGTTCTACCTCCGGCCCGAAGATTGGGAGGCGATGATCGTGGATCGCCGCGCGCCACTTCTCGAGGCTCCGTCGCGCCCCTCGGAACTGGATCCGGAGATTTCGGCCGGCAGATATGACTGGGAACAGTTCCTGCCGAGGGGCGATTGGCTGGGGCGCGAAATGCTGACACCTGTCGATAATGCCACGTTACCCCGTCCGGAAGCGCTCGCCTCTTCCTTTGTTTCTATCCCTTTGGGCAAGGAACAGCGCCTGAGCTTTGCGACACGGTTGGGTTCGCCTAAAGTGGAGTTGGACCTCGTTTACAGAAAACCTGAGGCCAAACCTGTTACCATCACAGTGCGGATCGACGGGAAAGCGGTGGCCAGCCAGACGGCGGTGGGGACCGTGGGATCCTTCTCGTTGCCTCCCATGGACGCTGGCGTTCATCGTGTGGTGGTGGACGGCCCGGCTGGCACTACGGTCTTTCTCAATAATATAGAGGGCCACCCCGCTTCTTTGACGCGCCGGCTTGTCATCCGGCTCCCCGTCGGCGAAACTGTTTTTGAAGTCGAGAAACAGACGGACGCGGAGGAATTGATAGTCGCTCGGGTGTTCCCGTCCACCGACAAGGAACGGCAGACACTCCGCTTTATCCTTGAGGATCCCGTACGCCCCATTGGCCCGGTTTCCGACTGGACGCAGGCCGAAAGAGAGTACAGCATCCGTGCAGGAACCAGTGCAAATGACGTAGCTGTCCTTGGTACCGATCAGATGGTTGGCCCGGAACGCCGCTTCGTGGTGCCGCTGGGAGCCGATCTTCCTGCCGGAAGGTACACGCTGCGCGTGGTGCTCGAGGGGGGACCCGAGCTTTACCTCGTTCTGTCACGAACGACTCCCGGCATCGTGGCGCAGCGTGACGTGGTGCAGGAATGAAGAAGAAGGCGGAGCACCGATTTTCTAAGTTAGCACAAAAGCCGGCCGTCTTGGCAGCGGGTCTTCTGTTTGGCCTGATTTTAGCTGTGGCCCTGACGGCGTCGCTTACGACCCTCAAGACGACGCGTACTCATGAGACTGTTGAAGTCAGGCAGGAAGCAGGGACGATGGCGGACATAGGAATCGAAACCATCCTGAACAGTACGGCTCTGAAAAAGGGCTTCCAACAGGCGACGGAGGAGCAAGTGCGCGTTGCAGCCGATCACTTCGAACGTCTCTTGGCCGACGGCACTTCACAAGACCTCCTTCGGGAGCTGGAAAGTCTTGAATTTTTGGTTCAGAAAAGATCCTCTCCTGATGGATCAATGCTGTTCGTGCGCGAAGCGCCTAGGCGTGCGACGGGAAAGGGTTTTTACACAATTGCGGAGCACGGAGCGCCGGTTCTTCTGCAGGCTCCCCACCGGGACGATGATGTGGGCACCGGAACCATCGTGGCCCAGCTTATGGAGGAACACCATTTTAAGGCAGCCGCGTGGAACACCGTGCCGCGTTGGTACGGCGGGGTGTCGGGTCGCGTGAATGCAGATCTTGCCCATACTGAGGTAAGCCACTTTAACGCGTTCGGGCTCGCCTTCGCGCGCGTATTCCCCGAAGGACGGGTTGTGCAGATCCACGGTTTTTCACGGGACACGCGGTCAACTGTGTCGGGAAGATCGGCCAGCATCATCGTGTCCAGCGGGACCAGCCCCGCCGGTGCTGCGGCGCGTGCAATCGCGGACTGCCTGGCATCGACGCTAACCGCGGAGACGGTCCTTCTCTATCCGACGCAAGTGCGCGAGCTTGGTGCGACCACGAATACCAACGCTCAAGCGCTTCGCGCAAACGGATTCTATAACTTTGTCCACATCGAGTTGTCTCGGGAAATTCGCGACGCACTTGTTGCCGATCCGAACCTAAGAACTAGTTTTGCCAAAAGCATTGTGCAATGCTGACTTTCATAGAGACTTTTCTGCCCGTGCATCGGCGCGGCGGAATTATTGGATGAAACGCATGACACGGATCGGCACCGCTCGCAAAGTCGCCGCGCTTTGTGGACTGCTGGCGCTCTCGAACTGTGTGGATCATCGCGCCGCAGTGTCTGTCGCCCCAGATTTGGGGATTTGCCGATCCGACTATCTGCGGGTCCTGGCCGGCCGGATCGGTCTAGCCGGGCCGTGCAGCGCACGTCTTGGGCCAAACGAGAAAGTTGTCTTGCAGCTTGAGCCCTATACTGCTTTGGAAATACGGGCCAACCGGCCCTTGCGCGTTCAGGATTTGCAGGTGGGCGTATCCAACGGGACGGGGCTCATCGCTTTTCCTGAGCTTTTTCCCGTGAATGGCGCATTCGTTCTGCCAGCTCGAAGTGATGCCGCAGTGCTGCATATTGCGCGACCGCTGGCATCTGGCGAAGATCTGCAGGTGCGTTTTTTGGTGTCAGGCGGCTCTGGCACGTCGGACCGGCGCCTTCGCAAACGGCAGAGCCTGGAAATACCCGGCGACGAACTCACCGTCATTGAAACCGAGAGCGCAAAAACCGCGTTTACCCTTCTGCCGGCAATGGGCTCCACCCGACTTTCTGTTGACGGTCCTGCCACTCTCGCGCTGCAAACCCGTTCGCTTTTCGCCGGTGGCTCGGAATGGTTGAAGACTTACCGGGTTGATACTGCCTTGGATGGTGTGCCCCACACCTCACTGGAATACGAGGCGGCTGCTGACGCCGAAGCGCAGGTCTGGGGCAACCCGGCGCTCGCCGTAGGTTCGTCCCAGACCGAGTACATCGCGATACCGCAAGGACGGCATCTGCTCGACCTTAACCCCCCCCAACACTTGCTTGCAAAACTAACAGTGAACGCGACTTCTGAGAAGACGTTGCTCCGCAGCAGTTGGGATATATCGCCCGAACAGGTTGGCGATATTGGTGCCTTTGCCTGCAGTTCCGCTGGCGATCTGGAACGCGTCGCGCGGCGGACGGCGAGAGATAATGAGCGACTGGGCGGTGCGCTTAGCGCGGTCGAGCAGTTGCGCAGTATCGCGGCAGACCGGGCGGATCGGCGGCAGCTTGACGCGAGCGCATCGAGGCTGGAGAATGCTTACAGCTTTTTCCGGGACCTAGTCCCGAACAGCCCTGCAGGACTGCACCAAGAGATTGCTTATGTCGACGAGCTGCGGATCTCGCAGGCTAATCTGGCGCGGACGACGGTCGCGATCGAAGCACTGTCCACCCCGGTGCTGCTTGATCGCCTGTTGCGGGCGGTCTTTGTGTCCGCGCCAAAAGCAGAGCAGCCGCTGAACTATATGCTGCCCCCGCGTGAGGCTGTGTCCGAGGTGCGCCTAATCATCGATCAAACAGCATTGCGTGCGCCGGTTGGCGTCTTCGTGAGCTTTGACGGCAATGCGCCCGTGCGTCTTCTGGCCTTGCCTGAGGCCGAACTGGCGCAAGCAGCCTTGTCGCCTTCGCCGGCCTTGCGAGGTCTGCAGCGCCTTGCGAAAACAGCTGGCGTGGATCTCGTCGAAGTTACGAGGTCAGACGCTTTCGCCATCTATCAAAGCCCCGGAAGGCTGCTACAAGCAGGCACCATCAACCTTCCGTTGCCGAAAGAAAGCAGGGCGATCCGGGTTTGGATTGATGACCCATTGCGGCAAGATGTAAGGCTCGCGCTTCAGTATCGTGCCGCAGCGACACCGACACTTGGGGAAGCGGCGTATGCAGGCGAAATCGCAACCATCGGGACGGAAGCGGCGCGCAGCCTGTTCTCTGACGCGGTTCGAACCGCCTTGACGTGTCCGCAATGGCTTGAGCAGCCGGGCAGTTGCCCTCTTGTGAGGCGTATCCATGGGCCCGGACCGGTGTCAAACGATGAGCTATACAACACGTGGATCCCACTTCTCAGGCTGATAAGGGCAAGAGAGCGCGCACTTTTCGGTTCGCTGCCGCCAGAGCGCCGCATTGCTCCAGCGGCGGATGCCGCAGTTGACGATGGGAGACTCACCAAGCTCATTTCTTTGGCAGAACAAGCTTCCCGGGCAGGGAGGATTCAGGCCGCGCTGGAGCGTTGGACCGAGATCGCCAGTATTGCTGGCGGCGAGATCTGGGCACAGAGCCAGCTAAAACGCGCTGATTTACTGAGCGGATCAGGGGAGTGGTTTCTCGCGGAACGCTTCTTGAAGAACCTTTATTTGACGACAAACAACGTCTCGTCCAGGCGCGCAGCTTACCAGCGGCTAATGGACCGGTACCGGGCCGAGGGCGCGACGGCCGCCTTGCTAGGGCTGGAGGCCGCGGAACTCAGCCGCGACTTTACTGTCCACGGCCTCACGCATCTGGCGACTGCGCTGGAAGCAGACGGGGAGGACGAAATGGTCGCGCTAGTAGCTTCACTTCTGGCGCCCGCACGCGCGGTCATGTTTCGGGAAGCGCTGCTGCGGGCGGGATGGAACGCCGCGTCTGATCCTGCGAACAGTACCACAAATGGCCAGCCTGTCTGGCGCAATGCGGAGCATCTGGTGTCGAGCAGCGCTGGCGCGATGAACTATCTGGCGTCAGCACGTGGTACTTATGGGCGGTTCTACCGGGCGGCACCGGGGCAGCCGCTTTTATTGAATGTCGATGGTCCGGTACGTTTGAAAATAAGCGCTCGACCGATGCACAAAGCGGCAAGCAAAGACCCGCTGGAGGGGTGGTTCAGCCTGACTGTCAACAACCAGCAAATCTGGGTGCCAGTTACCAACAACCACCAAGCGTCCGGGATTGATTTGTTCGCAACCTCGGCACGGGCGGGAACGGCTGTCGAGGAAATTATTGATCTTCCTGCGGGACACCATTCGGTCAACGTCGTGACGGAAACCACCAGGCTTCTCGTCGAGGCGCAAACTGCAAGCATGCCGGCGCTGGCGCAGCCGGGAAAACTTACCCCGGGCCAGCAGATATCCCAGTTGCTGCGAAGCTTTGAGATGGCGGCTGACGACCGAAGGGATGTTCTTGTGTTTGCTGCGCGTCTGAACGAACAGCATGGCGCCGACCCTGCGGTTGCTGGCGTCTGGCAAAGGTTCTTGCGGCAGTCCAGTTGGGAACGGCTGAGCACTTTTGATCGCAGCGCGGGAACGCGGACTGTGGACATGGCGATGCCCCAAGCCGAGAGCCCGGCGCTCAGAACGCGGCTTGCCTTGTTGCCCCCGCTCAACCCGGCAGAGCGGTTCCTTTCAAGCGCCGCAGAGACGACATTTGCGCTGGTGAACACGGAACCTACGGTGGTGGACGGTATGCTCGTGCTAGAGTCTGTCCCCACACTGCCATCGCTTCCAGTGACCGTGCGCTACCAGCTTGATAACGAAAAGCCGATAGATATGACGTTGTCGCAGGACGATGCTGCGCAACAATTTTCTTTGGCTGTGCCCAAAGGCGAGCATGCCATGCGTTTCTCCGTGCTTTCCAGCCATGCTAATCAGTTCGTCCGGTTGCGCCTGCGCGAAGCCGGAAAGCCGTTCGTTGAAGATGCCGGCACGCGACGCTTTGAGGTGTCAACGGCTGACGAGCCCGCCCAACTGACGTTGGAGGGACCCACCTGGCTGCGAATCCACGAATATCGTGACGGCGAGACATGGCTGAGCTACCAAGCGGTGGAGCGGGGCCTGCAGGCGGTGGCATTGGCGCCCCGCGAGGGCCAGGCTCAAAGGCTGCTGCGTGTTTTCCAACTCGTTCCCGATGACAAGTCGGATGTAAAGATGCCGGATGCGCCCGCCCCGAGCCTCGCAGCACCAGCCGAGCGCGTGCCGTATACGACCGGTACAGGGCGGGCCCTGCCAATTTGCCCCGCCGGATCTCGCTTGCCGGCAGACGAAGAAGACCTCCGCGACGCGAGCCAAGGATGAAGCCAGCGACAAAGTCCCCCAGCACTGAAGACGATATCGCGTCAACTGATCTGAACCAAGAGACGCTTCGTTCACTGCTTTTGCGTGGCATTCATCCGGCACGACTAAAAATCGAAGCTCCGCTGTTGGCCGAGATCGCGAAGGTTCTGGCACCAGCGCTTGATGACCCGTTCAGTCCGTTGGGGTCTGCCGCAGCGAGGCTGTCAGCTTGGGTGTCGGCGCGTTTCGCCGAAATCGACGCGTTGAAGCAGATCAACGCGACCTTCAACGCCAGCATTGCGCAGGCGCCGGATGTGAAGGCTCGCCGCGCCCTGATACTTGATTATGCCCGCGCACTTGGCGCCAGTGAACCTCAGCTTCAGGGCGATGCGAAAGCGTTTCGCCGCTGGTTTGGCCTCGATGCGGTCGTAGAGCGCGCGCGCCGCAGGATTGCCTTGTCCGAGAGGCAGGCCACTTTCGGACTGAACCGGCTGGCTGTCCTGGCCGCTACCCTTGTTTCGCGTACGCCAGAAAGCGATCTGCAAGGGTCTTGGCGGCAAAGTGGGGTCGAGAGTGCCGTTGTTGATGCGCTCACCTATATCGGCGACGGGCGGGTAAGGACGGAAGCATTCCGCTGTCTCTGCGGTGTCCTTGCATCGGTTCCTGCTGATGCCCGCGAGGGACTTGTCGGAGAATCGACGCATCGCCGGATTTACCGCGCCGCCTCGCAACCTAACGCCGACCCGGTCGAATCCCAGAAGGCATCGCTAGAGTTGCTCAGGCTGCTTTCCGCAGCGCGTTTTGAAGAACTGCTTGTAAGCAGGCTGAGCAGTCCGCTTGCGGGTGACGATTTTTGGGTGCGTCGGTACGCTGTCGCGATGCTGTGTGAGACGATTTCAGTCGCACCTCATCTGGCAGAGATGCTGGTTGCGGTCCGTAAAGATCCGAGCCCGGCTGTGCGCCAATCGTTGGCTATTCACCTTCAACATACTCCAAAAGCGATTGCACAGGAATGCCTTGAGTGGCTGGCATGTGAAGATGCCGCTCCTGAGGTCAGAGGCGCCGCAGTGCGCGCAATGGTCGCACTTGTTCGGTTCGTAAATATGCAGGACGTTGTAACAATTCTGGCGCGGGTGATGAGGCAAGAGAAGAACGACTTCGTTCTTCGAGTTGCGATCGAAGTCAGCGCTACCACTCTGGCGGTGTTGGACGACGCAGACGCCGGCCTTTGGGCGGCATCCATCATCCCTGAATTGGAAAGGTTGCGAACAGGCGCGCCATCGCTTGCAGTGCGTCGATGGTCGGCGCAGGCGCGTGAGCGAGTCTGGTGCCTGCGTGACCCGTTCGCCAGGGACCTGTTCGACTATCTGCGCGCTGCTGTCGATCAGAAAACCGAAGGAAGCTGGAGCAGAATAGGCACAATCCGCCAGATTGTCCGGGAGCAGCCGGGCACGGTCGCCCGCGTTCTGGGCGTGATGGCCCAGGCCGACTTCGGTTTCGATCTGACGTGCGGAGGGTTTGGGGCTGCGCCGAAAATCAGGCGGGGCGACAGTTTTGTTTTTCGTGCCTGGAGAGCGTTGCACGAATTCAGGCACCCGTCGCCCGATAAGCGACAAGCGTTCCCCCACACGATCGGCCGCGTTTTTCCCGGACGGTGGCATGCGCCCTCTGCGGTGATGGCTGAACTTGCGCAGACAAAGGTGCCCGGAGAGCCTTTTTTCATCGGTGAAGAAGCCGGATGGCGACCATACCTGCCGCTGCCGGATCACGCACTTTCGGCCATCGACACCGGCGGCAAGGTCCGCATCGTCACCAGTGAGGGCATCACCGAGATGACGCCGCCACGCGGACTGATGCGCCGCCTCCGCAGCCGGGTTGTTCTCAGCCTGCGTTTTGCGCAAATCGCGCATCTTCGAAATTGGACGCCCGCAAGAAGCCACGCGCCTTCAAGCTATCTCGAAGCGTTGGAAAATCTGGGTTTTTCGTTCAAGCTGGTTCCGCATCAGGACGCCGCGACCGAAGACCCGTCTGTCACACGCTTTTTCCCGGCAGTCTCGCCCGCCTTCATACCCCCGGAGATCTGGCAACAATTCAACAGCTATTTCTTTTCGGTCTATCAGAACACTCTGCGGCACCTCGCGATTTTCCTGATGGTCATTCTACTTTGGTTTCTTGGACGCCATATTTGGGTGAATGCGCGGATGCGCCGCACACGTGCCGCACTGCCGCTTGTGATTGGCGGATGGGGCACGCGCGGCAAGTCTGGCACAGAACGCATCAAGGCCGCGCTGATCAACTCGCTCGGTTACTCGCTTGTGTCGAAGACCACCGGCAATGAGGCAATGTTTCTGTACGGGTTCCCGTTCGGCCCGGTGAAAGAGATGTTTTTCTTTCGCCCGTATGACAAGGCAACGATTTGGGAGCAAGAATACCTTGCTCGTGTGGCCACAAAGCTGAAGGGCGACGTCTTTCTGTGGGAGTGCATGGGGTTGACGCCCGGTTACGTGAAAGTCCTTCAGCGCCATTGGATGCGCGACGACATTTCCACCATTACCAATACCTACCCGGATCACGAGGATCTTCAGGGCCCGGCCGGGCGTAACATCCCCGAAGTGATGACGAACTTCATACCTAGAAAAGGGCGTCTTCTGACAACGGAGGAGCAGATGCGGCCGATACTTGCAGCGGCGGCTCGGGTCTTGGGAACAGAAATGGACAGCGTCGGTTGGCTTGAAGCTGGGATGCTGCCGGCTGATACCCTGCGACGTTTCCCCTATGAAGAGCATCCGCTGAACATTGCCCTGGTGCTGCGAATGGCGAAGGATATCGGCGTCGATGAAGATTTTGCGCTGCGGGAAATGGCAGACCGGGTTGTACCCGACATCGGCGTTTTGAAGGCATACCCCGTCACCGCGATACGCGGGAGGCGGCTGCAGTTTGTCATGGGGAATTCGGCGAACGAGAAGTTCGGGGCGCTTGGCAACTGGAAACGGATGGACTTTGACAAACACGACGCCTACGTCGAACCGGGTGTGCTTCTTACGGCGGTCGTGAACAATCGCGCTGACAGGGTGCCGCGCTCTCGCGTCTTCGCCGATCTGCTTGTCAACGATATCAGCCTCGATCTCATCGTGCTTATCGGCTCGAACCTGAAGGGCATGCAGGGCTATATTGACGAGACTTTGGACGTGCGGGTCGGCGAGGCGACACTCTGGCCGGAAATACAGTCTGAAACGTCCGGGCCGCGCGGCGTATTCGAGGCTGCGGCGCGAAATTTGCGCATCGCGTACCGGGACCGGGATGTCGCGGACCGCCTGCGCGCGATGCTGAATGGATTGCCGGTTGTCGTTGACATCGACACGCTCGTTGCCCGACGCGACAGCCCGGAAGACTTGATGGCGGAGCTTTCAGCGGCCGATGTCGCGGACGCCGGGGAGATCGTGCGTTATCTGGCCGAAATGCAACGGACGGTGCGGGAATACGCCGCGCTAGACTCCATGATCGAAAAAGGCGGCGACAAGGCGGCGCTGGACCGTGCATTCCGAGAGCAGATCAAACTATGGTTCCAGCGGAAAATCACCGTCGTGACAGATTTTCATGCCTCCGGCGATAAGGTAATCGACGTCCTGCGCGAGGTGACACCGCCTGGCATGTTCAACAGAACGATTGGCATGCAAAACATCAAGGGCACGGGGCTTGACTTCGTTTATCGCTGGCAGGCCTGGGAGACAGTGTATCTGGCTTGCGAGAAGGCTGAAAGCGGTGACCCGCTGGTTGCGGCCGAAGGGCTTCAGACATTGCAGATCTTCCAGGAGTTTGGCATTGCCTCCGAAGAGCGCGTGCGTGCGACCGTAGCGCGACTGCGAGAGATTGCAGGGGAAAAGTCGGTGCCACAGCTTGACCTGATCATGGCGTCACTTGAGGAGCAGCTTGCAAAGGTGCGGCAGGGGATGACCGTTGCGCGCTCGGGTGGCCGGATGGACTGGATCGTGTCATCCTTGGAGGGTTTTCTTGACGCAGGTGATGCCGTTCGGCGGCGCAAGAAAGCCGACCGGATTTACCGGGACATGATAACGGAGCGCATCAGCCACGAACGGGCGGCGCTTGAGCTTAAGCAACTGAATTCCCGTCAGAAGGGTGGCTGGCTTTCCGACGAAATCGCGGCACTTATGCAGCTTTTTAAACGAAAATCGAAGGTTTAATGGTCAGGGAAAGGAATTTACAGTTGAGAGATGATCTTTCCATCCCGAACTGGGCAAACGCATGACTAAAGATAAAGTCTCTGTGACTCGCGCTGCGCCCATCACTGAACCAAGTTATCCGGTTCCCAAAGGTGAAGCCGCTCGTCTGACAGCTCTCAGGGCCCTGGAAGTGCTCGATAGCCCGGCCGAGAAGAGCTTCGACGACATCGTGCATCTTGCAGTGAAAATGTTCGACGTGCCTGTGGCGCTGATTTCCCTGGTGGATGCCGATCGTCAATGGTTCAAGGCACGGCTTGGGATCGATGAGGAAGAAATGGAGCGCAGCGTTGCCTTTTGCGCTCACACTATTATGAATGGGACTGTATGTCTCATCCCGGATGCCCGGGAAGACATACGCTTCGCCCACAATCCGCTGGTCGCGAGAGATAAAGGTTTTCGCTTCTATGCAGGCGCACCCTTGACGACGAGCGAGGGTCACCGGATAGGGTCGCTCTGTATCATGGACCGGATCCCAAGAAACGACATTGGCGTAGAGCAGCAATTCTGTTTGGAAAAGCTCGCGGCGCTGGTCATTGACCAACTGCAACTTCGAGTGGCTCGTAAGTGGCACGAGGAACATGCGCGTGAGATTTCAGCCTCGCATGCCCTTGTAAGCGCGACGGGCAAACAGCTTCAGACTTTGATGGACAATCTTCCGCTCGGGATACTGCTGCTCGATTATGACCTGAAGATTTCCGCGTCCAACGTGTCGAGTTCCGAACTGCTGGGCTTGCGGGATCTTGGCGACAAGATCCACGGTCGTTCGTTGCAGTCTGTGCTGCGCCTGCTCCGCAAGCGCGGTGAGTTCAGTGGCAAAGCGCAAGCGATCCGTGAGGCGGTCGGAGCCGCTCAGGCAGCGCGCACGATGCTGCTGGAACACGACCGACCGGATGGAACCATCTTGGAAATCCGCGGAATCCCTTCGGAACAGGGGCTTTACGCCATCCTATATCTGGACGTGACTGATCAGCGAAGGCGCATGCGTTTGGAGGCGGAAGCACGCGCGGCGGCGGACAAAGCGAACCGTCTAAAGTCGGATTTTCTTGCGAACATGAGCCATGAGATCAGGACGCCATTGAACGGCATAATCGGAATGAATTCGCTTCTTCTCGACACAAAACTCGATGTTGAACAGTCTCAATATGCTGTCGCAGTACGTGACAGTGCAGAAGCACTTCTCGCACTGATCAACGATCTTCTGGACATATCGAAGCTCGAGGCCGGAAAGGTCGAGCTTGAAAACGTGAACTTTGATCTAGACCAATTAGTGCAAAGTGTCCTCGACGTTTGCACAACTACATTAGGCGCAAAGGACCTCGCCATTTCAGTGTCGCTGAGTAAAAAAATGCCAATCGAGTGGTGTGGCGATTCAACGCGGCTGCGCCAAATATTGATAAATCTTGTGGGCAATGCCGTAAAATTCACGACTCGTGGATCCGTAACGCTGATTGTGACAATTGATGGGGAAATAGATAACGACGTGTCGGAACGCCACAGCCTCCGCTTTGAAATCCGGGATACGGGAATCGGCATCGATTTGGAGGCACAGCAGTTCCTGTTCGACAAGTTTTCGCAAGTCGACACTTCGGTAACCCGGCGGTTCGGTGGCACCGGGCTAGGCCTCGCGATCTGCAAGTCGCTTGTCGAGTTGATGGGCGGCAAAATCGGTGTCGAAAGCCAATTCGGCCAGGGAAGCACTTTTTGGTTCACCGTTCCGCTTCACGCCGCCGCCACAAAAGAGGCATCTCGGGAGGATTTTCGCGGCGCACTGCGTGGTCTGCGCGCCTTGATAATCGACGACATAGCAATGAACCGGCGATTGATTCGACGCATGCTGGAGCGCGAGGAGGTATTGGTGACTGAGGCCGAAGACGCGTTCGCGGGTTATGCGGCTCTTGAGCGGGCTTGGCATACGAGCGAGCCCTGCGACGTCATAGTGCTCGATCAGATGATGCCAGGTATGGCGGGTGATGCACTTGCGCGGCGGATATCGGACGACGAGCGCTTCGCCAACACGCGGATTATTCTGGCCACGTCGGCGGGAACGACACCCCGTTTTTCGATGGACAGGGTGTCAGGCATTGATGCAGTGCTTAGAAAGCCGATCCGACGCTTGGATATGCTCAACGCTCTCCAGAAGGTGATGTCGGTGAGAGCCGCCAGCACGGCGACAGCGCGAGTCGCGGCCGAAAGCTCAGTTGGAGCGCCTGCACTGAAAGGGGTGCGTGTTCTACTATGCGAAGATAACCAGATCAACCAACTTTACGCCGGAGCAATTCTTCGTAAAGAGGGTGCACTGACGGATACTGTCGACGACGGCGCTCAAGCCGTGGCGGCAATCGAAAGCGGGAGTTACGACTTGGTCCTGATGGACATTCAGATGCCAGTCATGGACGGACTCGAAGCAACCCGCAGGATCCGCCGCCTTCCCGCGCCGAAGGGATCGGTCCCGATTATTGGCTTGACTGCACACGCTATGGCGGGAGATCGCGAGCGATGCATTGCGGCCGGCATGAGCGAATACTTGTCCAAGCCTGTCGATGCAGAAAAATTGCGCGCCACCATTCGCGAATTCCTGGCGCAATACCCCGTATGCCAAAATGTTTTAGCAGTAGCGAGAGACGATTTCGATCTCACAGCGCTAATTGACGACCGGCCTTTGGTGGATTTGGCAAAAGCAGTTGACAGGGACGAGCTTCTTGACTTGATACTTGCTTGGGTGCAGAGCACTTCAGAGCGCTTGTCCCAGATTGCAGATTGCACTGATCGCGATTCCATCCGTAAGGTTGCTCATGATCTCAGGGGAAATGGAGGGACATTCGGGGCTCACTCCCTTTCAGCTGCTGCAGCGCGCCTCGAACAGGCGTGCACCGCGTCTAGCCGCGACATTATTATTGAACAAAGTGAGCTCCAGCGCATTGGCTGGCAGAGCATTGATGCTATAAGGCAGCGCTGGCAGATCTAGGCTCTGGACCCATTAAATCGCTTGCGGGCTGGACAACTCATTGATTCAGTGGCGGCACCAAGGGGGGTGCTGCCATAACCGAGATGATGCTGCTGTCCGAAGCCCAGATGGCTCGGATTTCGCCATTCTTTCTTCTGTCGCACGGTAATCCCCCCGTTTTTAACTGGGTGCATCCGTAGAATGTTGATTTTCACCCAGAACTGAGCCGGCTTTTTCACCGAGAAGTGAGCCACCTCTGATTATGGATTTCGGCTTATGCTGGGGTCAAGCTGTGTGTAAGCCTACGGCGAGGGCCGTCTTGAGCGGATTTCTCTTGGTCGGCTATCGAGTGTCCGTAAACGAGCACTTGGAGCGGCACAAATACGCGACAAGACCAATTGCATTGCCTCAGAGCAGGAAGTCGCTCGCGGTGAGGGCGTTCACTCCTACCAGCTTGATCTCGAAATCTGTGGTCTTATCTCCGTTTACGTCGCCTCGGATGATTATTTCGGAGCCTGACTTCGCGTACCAGACAGAGTAGGCCTTAGCCGTGACACCGCTGAACCCGAACTGCTGGTCACCTGAAATCTTCGTGTTGACGTCGATACTGCTGAGGTCAACGTCATCGATGCCCGAGACGAAGTTGTAGATTACGTCCCGCTTGGTGCCCACCGCGCTCTCAGACGTTGAAGTAAAGACGAATACGTCGCGTGTGCGGTCACCCGCGCCGCCATGGAGCACATCCTGTCCTAAGCCCCCTGCGAGGGTGTCGGCCCCCGTCCCAGCATAGAGGAAATCGTTGCCAGCATTACCGTGAAAGATGTTGATGCCACTGTCGCCGTAGATTTTGTCGGCACCGCCTCCCCCCGAGACGTTCTCGATGCCCACGATCCTATCGTTGCCATACCCAGTGACCTGGGCGATGGTCTTGC
The DNA here is from genome assembly GCA_031428215.1 of Paracoccaceae bacterium. Taxonomy (GTDB): domain Bacteria; phylum Pseudomonadota; class Alphaproteobacteria; order Rhodobacterales; family Rhodobacteraceae; genus Cypionkella. The sequence continues at coordinate 14,700 of JANPOY010000152.1, read as the reverse complement.
TCAAGTCGATGGTCACAGCCGCTGAGCCAGTGACGCGCAGCCAGTCGGCCCCTAACCCGCCGTCCAATGTGTCGTCGCCTGCATCGAGGGTCAGGTTATCGTTACCCTCTTCTCCAAAAACTTGATCTTGGCCCTCACCGCCATCGAGAAGGTCGTCGCCCACACCGCCGAGCAGCACGTCGTTCCCACCTCGTCCCTCAAGAAAGTCATTTCCGGCATACCCGTTGAGGCGGTTGGCGACTGATGACCCGTGTAGCTTATCGCCCCAGTTCATGCTTCCAACGACATCCTCGATCGACGACAAGCTGTCTGTGCCACCAAGGCCGTCCGACGCCGTTCCGGCCTCAAAGTCAACGATGGCAGAGGTGTCGGCGCTCCAGTAGCTCACGAGATCGATGCCGCCGCCGCCCTCGATCGTGTCGTTGCCACCTTCCCCTCGGAACCAATTATTATCTGCATTGCCGATCAGGCGGTCGTGGAAGGCGCTGCCGCGAGTGGCGCCAATGCCAACCAAGACATCCGAGCAGCCCCAGCCGTCAATAGCGGTCTGTTTTGCGAGGTCTACAACCACGCCAAAGCCGTCACCATCCGCGTCCGCATCGGTCAGGTAGTCGGCCGAGATCCATCTGCCCCAACCCGCGACGTCCGGTGCGATGAGTGTGTCCGCGCCCGCGCTTCCGCGGAGATGGGACATCATCTGGTTGTCGTACAAGCCTGGGTCGTCGGCGAGACTGATCTTTTTGCCCTCCAGCACGTCGCCGAGGGCGGTCCCGACCAGCACCTCAATCCTGTTTACCGAGCCGAGGTCTTCGCGATTGCCCCAACCATCGTTCTCTATCACCCCGCTGTGGAGGCTGGCTACCGCGCCCTGGGTCTGCACGCCCTCAGAGGTGGCATAGGGGGCGAAGGAGAGGAAATCCATGCCAGCCCCACCATCGTACACGTCCACGCCCTGTCCACCCATCAGCGTATCGTCACCGGAGCCGCCAATCAGTGTATCGTCACCTTCCCATCCGAACAGACGGTCGCCATATTCCCAGGGCTGATCGCCACCACGTATATAGTCGTTGAAAGCAGAGCCTAAAATGCCCTGGATCTTGTCAAAGCTGTCGGTAGTCCCATAGCCGTCGTTGGCAGTCGATGCTGCGATCCGCACGCCATCCACTACAATTTCCGAGACGGAAAGGTTAACGATTATGCGGTCTGGGCTCTCGCGATAATCGGCAAGCACCCGTGTGTCTGCTTCTGGCGCGCGCAGGGTGTCGTCGCCGGCAAAACCTCGAAGGTGGATGTTCGTGCTGCCCGCACGGCCAGTCAGATCGTCTGCGAATCTTGTGCCGTAGGCTCCCTCAAGGCCTTGGAGCGTGTCTTGGAAGCCACAAGGATCCGTGGCTAAGCCTGTGGTCAGGTTTATAGTGACGCCTCTCGTGATGTCGTCCTCGTCATAGTGCACGGCATCAAACCCAGCGCCACCCTCGATCCAGTCGGCCCCCCCGCGCGGACGGAAGGTGTTGGCGCCATCGCCGCCTATCAGTGTGTCGCTGAAATCCGAGCCGATGACGTGCTCGATGCCGGAGAGCATGTCCGTCGCGCCGCCGTCCCAGGCTGACCCGGCGCGGAGGTCTACCGAGACGCCCGTGGTTGCGTCGGAGTAGTCCGCCCAGTCGATCCCAGAGCCTCCGGAGAGCACGTCTGCCCCAAGACCACCTCGGAGCGTGTCGTTGCCGTTGCCGCCGAAGAGCGAGTCGCTGCCGACACCGCCGAGGAGCGTGTCGGCGCCATCACCACCAAGAAGCGTGTCCTCACCACCACCTCCGTCAATCAAGTCGTCTCCGGCGAAGCCATCCATCCAGTCCGCCTCGACTCCTGGCAGCCCTCCTATGACGCCGTCGCTGAGAAGGAGTGGCGTGATGAAATCTCGGCCTGCCGTCCCAGTGATCTTGGCCATGATTTCCCTCGTTAAATTGATTTGGGCTCTGACAATCATGAGTCAAAGTCCGGGTCGAGATTAAGGCGTAGGCACGTCTAAATTGGGACATGAGCGAGGGTGGACTGATGGACGGTTTGAACCGCGCCGGGTTTGCCAGAGGCTGATTGACGTAAGTCAGCTACGGCAGTGCTTCCAGGCTGGACAGCAGGCTTTCACGATAGCGGGGTGGTTCTCCAGACTTGGATGCTCAGCCAGTTCCAGGCTCCAGACTTCGGTATCGGGGACTGCTACGACCCCCAACGTTGGACCGCCCGAAGGCAGAGTTTTCCGGCTTCGCTCAGGGTGACGGGCTGGTGACGCCCCCTGGTTTCGTCAGCATAATTGGGAAATTGTTGCGATCGCCTAGTGTGGCCGCTCCTCGTTGTAGTGGCTAGCAGGCGGCCAGGCATGCGACGCTGGCGGCGATCACTTCGGCATCGGGATGGGTGTAGCTGCCCACCTTGTGCTGGCCGCCGTCCACTTTGCATCCAAGCATGGCGCGTTGCAGCAGGACGTATTCGAGGCCGAAGCCGAGGCCTTCCTCGGTGACGTCCTTTGGCGGCGGCAGTTCCAGCTGAGCTTGCTCGACGCGGAACGCCCATTCCAGCGCCGCCTGCACGCCCAGCGCGCGTTTCACCTTGCTGACGCCCGTGCGGCCGATCTGTCGTTGGATGCTCACGGCTGCATCCCCTCAAACAGGGGCATCTGCGCCGGGCGCTGGGCCTGATCCGTCGGCCGCCAGATCCAGGGACCCGAGGCCATGGGCATTTGCGAGAGCGCGCCACGCATGCGCTGCTGCCAGAGGGTGTGCGTCCAAGCAAAGCCGTCAGCTTGTCCCAGCAGGCCGGATCGTCTGGACCACCGGCGATAACGATGTGATCGACCAGCCAGCTTTCCAGGCCGCGACCCCAGGCCCAGACATCGACCTCGATCCGGTCTTTCTGCACATCGACGCCAGCGGTCAGGAACAGACCGCCGACGGGGATTTGCACGCCAGCGTAGCTTTCGCGGCGTTCGGCCAGCCGCTGCCACTCGGGGGCGTCGCCGCTCTCGACCCATGTTTCGCCCAGCAGGGTGTTTGAACCGCCCCGGGTTTGCCGGAGACCAAATAGTCCGTATCACGCGACCATATCGAGCGTGGTCAGGTTTGCATAGAACGCCTCCTCTGCTTCGGCGGGAGGGATGTTGCCGATGGTTTCAAGCAGTCGGCGATGGTTGAACCAGTCGACCCATTTCAGGGTTTCGATCTCTACCTCGTCGACGGTGCGCCATGATGCTCGCCTGCGAATGACCTCGGTTTTGTAGAGGCCGTTGGCCGAGATTGTCGAGGCGACGTCGTGGCAAGCGCACACCGCCAGGGGCATGATCTCGGGGGCGCTCAAAAAGAAACTGGGGTTGGTGATCACCACGGTGAAGGAAGACGACCGGGGAGCCGTGTATCGGATCGGGTGACGACGCAAGGAGCGTGGGCAGACGTTTCTCCCAGACGCGGCAAGCGGATGCTTTCGAGCCGGGTGTTGGGCCTATCTCACCCAGCAGACGCCTCTCTGGCAGGCGCAAGGACTGTGTGCGGGCCATTTTCGAGCTGAAGCACCTCGGCTGGATCGACCTTCTTGTATTGGTAAAACCACCTGCCCATTGTCCGTGAGAGGATGGCATCCCCGCTAAGGAAGAGACGGCCTTCTGCCAGTTCACGGTCTACCGTGCTGCGACTCAGAATAATCGACGATAATGAAATCCTGTCTGTCTCGATAAACAGGTCGACGTCGTAGTTCGGAATCGTCACGCAGATTTCAACTGGAAAGCCGGGCCGGATAAGTGCCCAGTATATGCTGTATTCCAAGTTCGGATCGGTGAAGCGGAACTGGAAAACCAGCTGACGAGAGGGCAGCAGATTGGTGTCGATGTAGCCCCGCATCTGCCACATGAGATTGGAGACGGTCAGGTTTCCCAACGCTTCCTTTGCCTCGATGTTGCACTGCGCCCACTTTCCCATGGCATCCAGCACAGGTTCAAGTTCGATGGCACGCTGGGTTCTGATGTAGTCAATCTGACCGGTCGCCGGGTCCTCGACCCTCTCGACCAGCCCCTGTTCCACGAGTTCTTTCAATCGTCTGGACAGGAGAGCGGTCGAGATGTTTCCGACACCTCGTCTGATGTCGTTGAACCGTGTCGCGCCGCCCCACATTTCAGTGAGGATCGGTATGGTCCAGCGCGGCTCGAGGACTTCGCAGGCGTGTGAGATCGGGCAGATCAATCCGTAAGGTCTGTTGGGCATGAACTGTCCCCCTTGAAATCAGTCTAGCAGAGAGCCCGAGGTTTGACCACTTCACTATGTGAAGCAGGCGCGCTTCATTATCTGAACTTTCCCAACACGCGCTCCTGCAGGCATGGTCGGCGCAGCTGAAACCAAAGGAGTTCAAGATGCCTAAATTCATCGTCGAAAGAAACATCCCGGGTGCTGACAAGCTCACCGCCAACGACCTTTGCGACATTGCGGCCAAATCCAACGCTGTCGTCGATGGCCTGGGCGTGCCCTATGTGTGGCATCACACCTACGCAGCAGGCGACAAGCTCTATTGCGTGCACGAAGCAGACAGTTCAGAGGCGATATACCGGCACGCAAAAATCGGTGGTTTTCCCGCTGACCTTGTCGCCGAGATCAAGAATACCTTTGGTCCGGAAACCGCAAACGGTGCTGCCTGATGCGATGATGTCGGGAGCCGAGGGTCTTGGCTCCCATTGCATTCATGCCGCCAGCCTCTTGGCTTTCAGGTCAGCGAAGGTTTCGCCGGTATCGGCCAGCACCGCATTCGCGCCGGTGAAGGACTGCCAGCGCTCGATGGCCACGTCGACATAGGCCGGGTTCAGTTCGATCCCGAAGCAGACGCGCCCGGTGGTTTCCGCCGCGATCAGCGTGGTGCCCGATCCCATGAAGGGCTCAAACACCGTCTGACCCGGGCTGGAATTGTTCAGGATCGGGCGGCGCATGCATTCCACTGGCTTTTGCGTGCCGTGCACGGTGGCCGCGTCCTGGTCCTTGCCGGAGATGTGCCACAGCGTCGTCTGTTTGCGGTCCCCGGCCCAATGGCCCTTGCCGGTCTTCTTGACCGCATACCAGCAGGGTTCGTGCTGCCAGTGGTAGTCGCCGCGGCTGAGGACGAGGCGGTCCTTGGCCCAGATGATTTGCGACCGCACGGCGAAACCCGCTGCTACCAGGCTCTCGGCAACGGTCGTAGCATGAAGCGCGCCGTGCCAGACATAGGCAACGTCGCCGGGGAACAGCGCCCACACCTCGCCCCAATCGGCGCGGTCGTCGTTCAGCACTTTGCCGGTGCGTTTGGTCTTGGCCGCACCCGCCTGGTTGCGCCACGATGGATCGTATTCCACGCCGTAAGGCGGGTCGGTCACCATCAACAGCGGGCGAACATCACCCAGCAACCGCCCGACCGTATCGGCCGAGGTGCTGTCGCCGCAGATCAGCCGATGCGATCCGAGCTGCCAGAGGTCGCCCGCCACCGACACCGGCGTGACCGGCGGTTCGGGGGTATCGTCCTCTCCTTCTACAGCTCCGCCTGCCGCCAGGTCCGGATCGCGGAGCAGGGCGTCCAGATCCTCGTCGGTGATCCCCAGCAGCGACAGGTCGAAATCCTCGGCCAACAGCCCCGCGATTTCGTCGCGCAGCAGTGCCTCGTCCCACTCGCCCAACTCGGTCAGCTTGTTGTCGGCGATCCGGTAGGCCCGACGTTCCGCTTCATCGAGGTGGCCGAGCCGAATTACCGGCACATCCTTCAGCCCCAGCATGATCGCGGCCAGCACCCGGCCATGCCCTGCGATCAACTCGCCATCGTCGGCCACCAAGCAGGGCACGGTCCAGCCGAACTTCGCCATGCTGGCGGCGATCTTGGCGGCCTGGTCCGTGCCGTGGATCTTGGCATTGCGGGCATAGGGGCGCAGCCGGTCGAGCGGCCAAGTCTCGATCTGGCTCGGTGCGAAGACCAGGTCCATGGGGTGGCTTTCATGTGGGGCAGGGCGGACAAGCCGATCCGCGCTGGGCGATGCCAGCGTCAGGATCGTGAGCCGCGATGTCGGGAAATGAAAAACGCCCGCGAGAGGTTTTCTCCGGGCGCAATTCTTCGATGATCAAGGGGTGTGTCAAGGGGGGCAGCTTTGTCAAATGAAAAATGCACGTGGATTCAACAGCTTCCTGGTAGACGGTTTCCCCGCTTCCATGGAGTGGCGGTCACTTTGTCTGACCCGTCAAATATGATACTCTGTTCGAAACCAACCAGCTGGATGGGAGAAAGTCATGTCTGCGGATAAGACGCTCGCAAATGCGGAAAGTGCCGACGACATGCCGCGGGACCGGATGATTGCTCATATCCGCACCGCCAACGAAGTCGCCCGCGACGCAGCCCTGCATGGCCACCATCCTTTCGGTGCTGTGCTGGTAGGTCCCGACGACCGCATCCTCATGCGCCAAGGCAATATCGGAACCGTGCGACATGCGGAGACCGAACTTGCGCGGCGCGCGGCGGATGCCTATCCGCCGGAATTTCTGTGGACCTGTACCTTGGTCTCGACCGGTGAGCCCTGTGCGATGTGCACAGGCACCCTATACTGGTCGAACATCGGCCAGTTAGTTTACGGCTACGAGGAGAGCATGCTTTTGGCGGTTACCGGTGATCACCCTGCAAATCCGACGATGAGTCTGGATGCGCGCACGGTGCTCGGTTCTGGCCAAAAGGCGATCAAGGTACACGGGCCATTTCCCGAACTTGACGAAGAGCTGCTGGCCCCACACCAAAACTTCTGGAAGCAGACGACCAAGGGTTGAAGATCGTGTAGATTGACCTGCCGCAACCATGCACGTTGGTACGAACTGGATTTTGTGTGGTGGCTTCCGGCGCGGGTGGCTTCCTTGCTGGCTTCCGAAAAGCGGCCAAAGTGGATTCCACAAAAGAATCCAGCACGCCAAGATCGTGATTACCTAAGCCATTGATATACTGATACTTATGCTACTGGCTTCCCCAAAGTGGATTCCGCCTGGCTTCCCCGGTGAAATTGCCTGTCGCTAGCGAACCGTCGCGCTGCGCCCCCCCGCATACAAACAGGGCCGGGGAGGAACCATGCCAGGGGGGGCGGGTACAAGCGAGAGCGCCCGAGAGGGTGATCTCCAAGTGACCTTTGTAGATGTCGGGGTGGTCGATACGGCACGGCATCTGCATCAAACGGCCAACGGGCGGCGGTGGTCGTCAAACAGGGTACCGGGCAAAATCTGGTCTTTGACGTAATGCTGAAGGACATCATGCACTGACAGATACAGACACGACACCAATGGGAAGCTATCGGCCCGCGCTCCATTCTGAGTTCTGAATTCTATGTGCGTGAATTTTCCCGGTCCGGACTGCGACGCGGGAAATATGAACATGTTCGCAGCAAGAGGCCTTCCGTCAATAAATTCAATGGCACGTTCGTAAGCCTGCTGCTTTACAATGTCGGCAACACCAGGGCTTTCACCAGCATAGCCCGCAGTGTAATATTTCGCGTCAGCCAACATCAGGCGTCCGTCAAGCCGAAAAACAATATCGGTGCGCAAACCTGCGCGGGCTTCATTTGCATGGTGGTCTTCGCGGGAGATATAAAAAGGTACGGGCAGAAGGCTGTTCCATTGCCGCTCCACGCCTGGCATCACCTGTCGAAGAGCCTCCTCCCAAACGACGTGGAAATCCTCCATTCCAATGAGAAGGCTTGACTGCTGTGTCTTTGCTTCTTCTTCGAGATATTCGACTAAAAGCGCGCAAAGCCGCAATGAACGCGTCGAGTACAATGATTGACGAACTTGTTTGAGAAGTGTCACCCAGCGACTGCGAGGTGCTGCTGTGGCACCGTGTCGACTTCGTAAAAGATCGTGCAGTCCGAACTGAATGAGCCACCAGCCATGGCTGTGAACGATTTCTCGCAGGACGGCGACTTGAATTTGGGATAGCGCACTGCTGTGACTATCCAATGAACGCTGGCCCCGGATGCGGAGCGGTGGGCCTAACTCTCCGTTTTCGTCATAGAAGCCGAATTCCCTGCGGAGAGTCTTCGACCAGTTTGGCTTTCCGGAGCCGATCGTTGGATATCGCTCTGTCTCGCAGTAAACTCCGTAATCTCGGTAGTCGGCGGCTAAGTCCAGCACGACACCCAGCTGGCTAATGCCTTGAGGACCGAAGGAGGACATATCCGTTCGCGTGCGGTTCTTGTAGCCGAACTTTGCCAATGCGCGCATCGTCAATTGAGCAGTGGCAAGGTTCTCTCGAAAGTCGTTCTGCAGCGCAGCACGCGGCAAGAAGACGGCTGGTGTTTCCCCAGAAGGGTGGACAAGACCGCAGAAGTGCAGTCTATCCCTTTCTTCAATCCTGCCTTTGCCTAAGTCGAAGAGATGCCGGTGCAGCGTCGGATGGTGGCCAGCGAGCCATCGCAAAGGTGAGCGATCCTCGAGAATCCGGACCTGCGTCATTGAACCTCGGGAGCTCCAACCGGGGGAACTGCCCCATCTCCAGCCAGATCCTCACCGATCCCGTTCTCAGCCGCCACTTTGGCTCCAACTGCTGCTGGCCCAACAACGACCACGATTTCTGCAAGTCGAGCCAAAAGGTTGTTGGACAGGAAGGGATGACCAAGTGACATGCGCAAAATCAGATCACCGTATGTACGCACATCGGAACTGAAGATTTCTTCCCGGCCATGATGGCGCAGCACATCATCCCACAGATAGAGCAGTACCTTGCCCGGGATGGCACCATCAACATTCCGGTCCTCGGCTTTGACAAACCAAGGCCCCAGCAATCTGTCTTCGGGGATCGTGAGGCGTTGCGTCAGGATTGCATTTATCTCCACCGCCAACACTCGCCAAGGAATCTCGTCGCTGCCTCGGCCTTGCCTGACCACGTTGAAGTTGACATCAGGAGCATGAGCGAAATTGAGGGGCTCATAGTTTTGCGTCCAGCGTCGACGGAATGCTGTATCCAGAGGAAAAACACCCTGATCAGCACTATTCATCGTTGCAAGCAGCCAAAGATTGGAGGGCATCCGGACCCGTCCGTCAGTATTTCCTGTTGTAGTATCGAACCAATGCGCGAATTCGGGGCTCGGTGATGCAATGTCATACACCCCACTACCGTTTGACTGGCGGTCCAACAGAAGAAAGATGTCACCAAAGATTGCCGCGGCTGGGCCACGGTTCAATTCTTCAATTACGAGGTTCACGCGTTCCACTGGGTTATTCAACGCGTCTGCAAGCGCCAGACAGAAGGGCCCCGGCACAAAGCGATACTGCACTTTTTCGTCTACGACTACAGGCTTGAGGGATCCAAAAAAGTCGGACTGCTCCAAAGTCGGGTGGAAAACAGTTCGAAAGTTTCGATGCCCTAAAATTTCTTGGTCAATAGCATAGCTTTTGCCAGTACCTGGTGCCCCGTATCGTATCACATTGGATCCACCTATTAGGCGTTGAACCTCAATTCCATCTTCTTCCTGTTCCTCTGGCGGGTTTCTGACAGCACCGTCAGAATGCATAATTGCAATGTTGCTGATATAATAGTGAAAAAAATCCGGTCGGAACGCATAAGTTCGACGCTGTTTTTTGTCGAGTGTGCTTCCAAATCCGAAAAGATATGCGTCTCGAATAACCTCAACAGTGGTGTAACACGAGGTCGGATTTGCGTGGTCCAAATATCCAGAAGGCTTCCACGCACAAAATACTTCTTCGCCTGGACTTGGCGCATATATGCCAAGAAGAAGACAGTAATGATTGCCATCATATGGGCGCTGAAAGTCATCTGAGTGGTGCGCATAGTCTTCAGTAAGCTGTATTCGTTTCTCGCTGTCACCACGGCGCGCCCATGCCAAATTGCGAAATACAAAGATGTCCAGCGTGTATATCGTTCCCGCCTTGGAAATTTCTGCAAGGAATTTTATACCACGACTCCCAACTGCACGTTCAACTGGCGACACTTGTCCCGTCCAGCCATTGGAAATCAAGGATTGACGGAGTAACTCAAGTACCTGCTCAGAGTTGGGGTGTGTTGGGTCGTTTCCTTGAAAGATTAGACCTGTTGCGTTAGTTTGCGAGGGCATCGATCTTCTCCAAAGTAGATGTTAGGCCATCACTGACATAATGGGCCGGAAATTGTACGAAGTTACAATTCTCCCGGAGTTCAGTTTTTCTGAACGATATCGAGCACGATTCGCCCAAGCTCTCGCTATGCATTCTAGCTTGCTTTCAACAATCGCTGCCAGAGCAGGTGTCATTGGAAAGCTTAGTACATTGTCCCGCGTGACGTGAAACCCATCCCCGAGCATGAGCCAATGGTCCAAAAACTGATCGGTCGAAATCGCGGCGAGGAACCGAAGTCTATCCTGGTCAGTAACGAAGCCGAACAAATTTGTGCCGGCACTACATGCGTCTCGAACGCCAACGAAGTTGCGGGCAACCGCCGAAACTACGACCTGATATTGGCCGCCTGGCGCAACCAGATCGCTCAACGTACCCAACCGGAGTGCGCAGCCGTAACTACAAACTTGGTCTTGTCTGACGGGCCTCGGAAACTGGTCGTCATGGGCATAGCCCGAAATATCGATAAGGTCAGGCTGGCTCGAAAGGAGCATTTCTCGTTCGCCAGCTTGCCAGCGAAGTAAGCGAGTTGCACGGAGCGACGGGCGCTCTGAGGGAACTCCGGTGAAGACGGTACAGCGTTGGCTGTTCGCCTTGTTGCTGTTGCTGCTCTTGGGTTTGCCTGATTTGAATAGCGTGTCGGGAATATTGTCAAAATTGCTGAACGCGAATGCCCGTCCATCTTTTCGGATTTGCCTGCGGAGCGCGGAGTAGTCTCTTGAAAAGCACAGTGACAGCGGAACGATGAATGCCACAAAGCCGTTCGGTTGACTGAGACTGAGTGCTTTCTCAGAAAAATCTGCGAACGAGTTTTTCCAGCGGGAGCCAATCGGATTCTTCACAAAAGGTGGGTTTGCGAACACAAAGCGTTCGCGCCCATCATCCATGTTGGGCTGCCAACTCAAAAAGTCGGCTTGAATTAATTTCACATTTTCAAAAGTGATTTGTACGGCTCTTTCGATCTGCTCGATTTGATCACGCAGAAATTGTAAGGCTGCCGCATTGATATCGCATAGATCCACTCGGATTTTGGATAGGGCAGGCTCCGATACGCCTAAATCACACAATTTCAACAACAAGCCAAAGAATAAGGCTCCTGCTCCAACAGCGGGTTCAATGAAATGCGTGTGAGTAATCCATTCTTCGAGATTGTCACCACACACTTCGCGACTCTGAGCAAAGAATTTATCCCAGAAGAATTTGGTGGCGTCGACGGGTGTATAGTAAGATCCGGTTGATAGGCGTTGATCCTCACTACCCTCCATGAACTCTGGTCCAAGATAGGACAATTCCATCTCTGCCAGTTCTGATGCATGGAAGGCGCGGATCACCGCTGAGCGTAGCATTTTTCGTTTTTCTGTCGACAGGAGTAGGAAGTCTGGCCGTGGCGATGTAGCGGTTCTTCCGTGATCCAGCATGCGCGTCGCTCCCACTAACGTTAAGAAATATGGTTCAGCAGATGTTCGATCATTCTGCGTCCCAACAGCGTGGGGACTGCATTGCCGATTTGCCGTTGCACTGAACGCCGATTGCCAAAGAAGCGGTAACCCTCTGGGAAGGTCTGGATGGCGGCAATCTCAGGCACGCGGAGGCGGCGGCTGTCCCAGTGGAATGGCCCAACCCAAGGACCTGGCTGAGCGGCTATAGTTATTGAAGGCATTTCTGGATGGAGTTTGAACAGGAAGTTCCAAAAGCGACCTCCCGACCGAAACGTTCGACCCGTGTAATTTTCGAGAGATGACAGGGCGATGTAGTTTTTTCCGGGCGGCACGTTAAGCAGTTCTTCGAAGTAAGTTCCTGCCGATGCAACTTCTTGAGGCTCACGGAAAGCGTCTCCAGCAAAGGGCAATATGAACCGTCCTACTCCTTCATAGTGCAGGAGATCGGGGTTGCGCTTGGGATCAACCGGGTCTGCATGAGTCGGGCGAGGATTAGGCAGCCGCGCATGCTTGCCACGAATGCCGAACACAAAGACCCTGCGTCGGCGTTGCGGGATGCCAAAGTCCAATGCATAGGCCCTAAACAATGTGCAGGTGTAGCCGAGCTCTTCTGCAACAGACAGGAAGCCGTCCAGCGATGCCTTGTTCGTCGGGTGAAGGATGCTATCGACATTTTCGAACAGGAAGCCTGATGGCTGCATTTCGCTGACGGCGCGCAAGAATTGACCCAGCATGTTCCTTGGATCATCTGCGATCAGACGGTTGTCATTTCGAACCCAATAACCGTTCTTCGAAAACGGTTGGCAAGGAGGGCCGCCGATCAAGATGTTTGGGCCTACTTGACGCCATTGAGTGAAGTCAACCTCGCGTATGTCGGTTTCCAGCACATTATGCGCCGGGCCAAAGCCGTTTTGCCGTAGAGTTTCCGTGGAATCATGATCAACCTCGATCGCCGCAACTATGCGAGCACCAGCTTGCTGTGCTCCTGCATCCAAGCCACCGGCCCCAGAGAATATGCTGATGCATTCAACCAAAGATTCTTACCTGCGCGTGTCTAGGCGAGCTGCTCCAATGTGTCATGGTTGGCTCAAGTTTCAGTTAATTCTTCCCAAGTGAAATGTCCGAGTTCGGGCAACAGAATGTAGCCGTGGGCGAACGACGCACTAAGGGTAGCTTCGCTGTCCTAGTCGAAACTTGCAAGTTCAACAAGTGGGACGGTCTTGTTACATGCAGCGACCGCGCGAACGATTCCTCTGAAAATCCACCGTTTGGAGGTGGATCTGTCTTCGCCGCTTCTGCCCGGATGATGTCTTGACCTTCGTTTTCGGCGAACGGGACGGTTCGCGTTGACCGCAGGTCAATCTGAACTCAGCGTATTGCTTCTTCGCGCCGTTGAATCTTGCCACGGCCGCACCTTCGGCATCGCCACCGTCACCTCGACCTCCCGCAACATGCCACCCGCCAGCAACCCATCCCGCACCCAGTGCAGCGCCTGCCGCCAATCGTCGTAGCCGCGTCGGGCCGATGCGATCTGCTCGGGATGCGGCCGCCATGTGACGGGGCATGCCAGCACTTCCACGCTGTGCCAGCGCCCGCGGTGCAGCACGCGCTCGATGCCAACCACCACCGTGGTGGATCGCTCGCCATGCTGGTTGCTTTTGGTCTCGACGGGCACGCAGCGCGGGACAACCCCTGGCAGCCAGTCTGGCGTCATTCCCGCGCGGGCCAGTTCGGCCACGTAGATCGCCATGCGTTTGCCACCCAGGCTGTCGGGCATCCCGGCCAAGGTCGCGGCGACGATCTCGGCGTCCTCATGGGTGTAGGATTGGGATTTATGGCCACCGCCGTCCACCTTGCACCCAAGTAGCGCCCGCTGGATCAGGATATATTCCATGCCAAAGCCGAAGCCTTCCTCATCGATGTCCCGTCGCTGCGGCAGTTCCAGCTGCGCCTTTTCCACCCGGAACGCCCATTCCAGGATCGCCTGCACGCCCAGCGCGCGTTTTATCTTCGTGCCGCCTGTGCGCCCGATCCGTCCCTGCATGCTCATGGCAGCATTCCTTCAAAGAGGTTCATTTGCGCTGGGCTCACCGGCCCGTCCGCCGGTCGCCAGATCCACCGACCCGAGGCCATGGGCAGCCGCGAGAGTGCGCCACGCATGCCCTGCTGCCAGAGGGTGAACTCCATTGCCGAGCAGGCGCAGAGCGCGTGACCGATGGGCCAGCCCATCAACCAGCCGACGAACAGCGGGTTCAGCCGCCGCCGCGTCCGGGCTTTCAAGATGCGCCGCGACACGACACGCCCATGCGAGGCAATCATTAAAGCCCACAGCGGGCGCGAGATCGGGGCGTGATGCGAGGGTTGCAGCCCAAGCGGCCTGATCGCCCGGTCCGGGTGGGTGAAGCCCTGTTCCGCCCGATAATGCAGGATATCCATCCGGCTCTTGCCATCGGCGCGGGTCACGCTGGCGGGACTGCTGCCCTTCCAGTTCTGCGCTGCAGGTGTCGGCCACTGGATCGCCTGCGCGCTCAGTTTCGGTTCGCCCCGGCTGTTGATCTTGCCGCGCAACCGGTCGGCCTGATCGTCGGCCACAGGCGTTTGCCACTGCGCCGCTTGTGCTGGCAGGGGTGGCACCCCGCCCGAGCCATAGCTCTGGCCCGGCCCACCCTTCGCGCCGTCCGATCCCTTCGGCGTCGACCAGTTGGTGATGCCCAGCGCCAGCGCCTCGGCTTTGCGGGTGAAGTCGCTGTTCCCGGCCGGGTTGTAGCGATCCGTGCCGGGATGCAGGCTCATCGGCGTGGGCCAGGATGAAGATCCGGAGCCGCTGGTGCGGCGCGCCGACTTCTGCCGCAGAGAACAAGCCCGCCGCAGGCGTGTAGCCCATGCGCCAAAGCTCTCGCAGGACAGCTTCAAGGCCGAGGGTGACATGGCCTGCGACGTTTTCGAGGAACACCCATTCGGGGGCGCATTCCCGGATGATCCGGGCGACCTCGGGCCAGAGGTGGCGGGGATCGTCGGTGCCACCACGCTTTCCGGCGGCGCTGAAGGGCTGGCAGGGGTAACCTGCAAGGACGATGTCGAAGGCACCGCAGAAGGGCCGGGCATCAAAGTTGCGCAGGTCGTCCCAGATC
>JANPOY010000151.1:0-2204 GCA_031428215.1 Paracoccaceae bacterium | reverse complement strand
CCGGGCCTGTTTTGACCCGATAAAGAAGCCCAGCAGCGATGCCTTGGACCGCAGATGATGCGCCACGATGATGTTTTCACGCACCGTCATTGACTTGAAGATGGTGGTTTCCTGAAACGTCCGCACTACCCCCATCCGCGCCACCTTGTGGGGGGCCAGATCACTGATTTTGGTGCCGTTGAACAGCACCTCGCCCGACGTGGCATGCACGAAAGACGCGATCAGTTTGAACAGCGTCGATTTGCCCGCGCCATTCGGGCCGATAACGGACAAGATCTCGCCCTTGTTCACATCAAAGCTGATATTGTTGTTCGCGGTCAGGCCGCCGTAACGCTTTGTAATACCTTTGATTTGCAGGATGGGGGTCATTTCTTGTCATCCTTCCGGTCCAGAAGGCTCAGCACACCATTTGGCAGCACCAGCATCATCGCGATCATGGCGCTGGAATAGATCAGCAGTTGGTATTGCTTTGCGATGGCCAGCAGATCCCAGCCGAAATACAAAAGGAACGTGCCCAGCATCGGCCCGGTCACAAAACCAAGCCCGCCAACAAAGCAATACAGCATGAAGTTCACACTGTCGGTGACGACAAAGCTTGACGGATAGATCGACTGTGAGATCGCCACAAACGCCGCCCCGGCCAGCCCGCCGAAAAAGCTTGAAATCGCATAGGCCAGCACGCGCAGATAGGCGGTGTTCACACCGATGGACGATGCCAGTTCTTCGTTTTGCTGCAGGCTGCGGCACAGATGGCCAAGGCGTGAATTCACGATCCGCCACAGCGCCGCGTAAGACAGCAGCATCAGGGTGACGGCCAGCAGGTAGAAGGCCAGCTTTGGGTTTTCCATCGTGGCAAAATCGGGAATGATCGTAATCCCGAAAATCGACAACTCCCCCGGCAGCGGGATTGAGGTGATGCCCTTCGCCCCGTTCGTTACCGGCAGGGCAAGCGCGGTCAGGCGCGTCACCTCGGTCAGCACCAGCGTGACCATGGCGAAATACACGCCGCGCAGCCGCAGGATCGGCAGGCCGATACCGACGGAAATCACCGCACAAAAGATGCCAGCCAAGGGCAGGGTGGCCCAGAACGAAAAACCGGCCTTGGTCATCAGCACCGCCGAGACATTGCCGCCCATCAGGGCATAAGCGCCCTGACCTATGTTGATTCGCCCGATGTAGAAGGTCAGCCAAACCCCGGCAGACCCGATGGCCAGCAATGCCACAGACGTCAGGGTGTAATAGAAATCCCACCGTCCGGTTGCCGTGATCAGCAGTGGCACCGCCACGAAAACCACTAGCAGAAAGGCCCCAAGGCCAAGAATTTGCTTGTTCATGCCATCAACCCCACGGCTTGCCCATCAGCCCTTGCGGGCGGAAGGCGAGGAACACCATCAGCGAGGCGAAGATGGCAAGGTAAGTGATGTCGCCGTAAGCGGCGAGCACGGTCAGCCCGATGCTTTCCATCATGCCAAGGATGAACCCCCCGGCAATGGCCCCGGAAATGACGCCCGCGCCACCGATCATGATCATCATGAACGCCTTGATCGACGTCGGCCCGCCCATGCCAAGGTTGATGCCGGTAATGGTGACCAGCAACCCGCCAACCAGCCCGGCCAGCATTGCGCCCAAGGCAAAACCGATCATCGAATAACGGTCGACATCGACGCCCATCAACTGCGCGGCCACCCGGTCTTGCGCCAGGGCCCGCATCGCGCGACCGGCTTTGGAATACTGCATAAAGGCGATGAACCCGGCGATCAGCGCAATGGCCAGCACCCCGATCAGGATGCGGTCATAGGGCATGATCAGCCGCATATCCCAGTTGAACACGCCGTTGACGATCTTGGGCACGCCACGCTGTTTTTCGCCGAATATCAGCAGGATGACCGCATCCAGAAAGAACGCGATCCCGGCGGCCAGCAGCATGGTGGATTCGTCGCGCTTGGATTTGCGGATGACGGGCCGGAACAGAAAGACCTCGATCAGCGCGCCCATCACCGCAAGGATCAGCGCTGACGCGATCAGCCCCACGATGAACGGCAGGCCCAACTGGGCGACCACTGTGTAGGTCACAAACCCGCCAAAGACGTACATCTGCCCGTGGGCAAAGTTCAGCACGTTCATCAGGGCGAAGATCAGGGTAAGCCCCAATGCGATCAGCGCATATTGGGCGCCGAGGTAGAATCCGTTTGCGATGACCTGTT
>JANPOY010000150.1:0-2401 GCA_031428215.1 Paracoccaceae bacterium | reverse complement strand
GAGCCGACGGGTCTGAAACCCTATTTCCTCAATTCGATCCTGATGGTCGTGCCTGCCGTGGCCATCTCGACCGTCTTTGGCGCGCTCAACGGCTATGTGCTGACAAAGTGGCGCTTTCGTGGGGATTCGATCCTGTTCGGCCTGATGCTGTTTTCCTGCTTCATCCCGTTTCAGATCGTGCTGATCCCGATGGCGATGGTGCTGGGCAGTATCGGGCTGGCCGGATCGGTTCCGGGGCTGGTGCTGGTGCATGTGGTATTCGGCATCGGGTTCACGACGCTGTATTTCCGCAATTACTATGCGTCCTTCCCGACCGAGCTGGTGCGCGCGGCGATGATCGACGGGGCCGGGTTTTTCCGCATCTTCTGGCGCATCATGTTGCCAGTTTCGGGGCCAATCGCGGTGGTGTCGGTGATCTGGCAATTCACCAATATCTGGAATGACTTCCTGTTTGGCGCATCTTTCGCCGATCTGGACTCCATGCCGATGACGGTGGCGCTGAACAACCTCGTCAACTCCTCCACCGGGGTCAAGGAATACAACGTCCATTTCGCGGGCGCGATCCTGGCGGCCCTTCCCACCTTGTTCGTCTATATCGTTGCAGGCCGCTATTTCGTGCGCGGGCTGATGGCGGGGTCGGTCAAGGGCTAAGCCGACCGCCAGATGGGTGGATCCATCCGGCGGTCTTTCGTTCAACCAAGGCCCACTTTGCAACAGACACGGCCGAACAACAGTGAGGAAAACCGAAGAATGAGACATTTGTCCATAACAACCGCAATTCTTTTGGCGTTTTCGACAGCACCCCTGATGGCAGAACCCGCGGTCGAGGTGATGCATTTCTGGACCAGCGGCGGCGAGGCGGCGGCCTTGGGTGCGGTCCGCGACAAGGTGGTGGCGAACGGTGTCAAATGGCTGGATGCACCGGTCGCGGGCGGCGGCGGTGATGCCGCCAAAACGGCGCTGCAGGCGCGCATAGCCTCGGGCAACCCGCCGGCGGCCATGCTGATGCTAGGGCAGAACATCATCGACTGGGCCAATGAAGGCCTGCTCGGCAACGCCGACGCGGTTGCCGCCACCGAGGGCTGGGATGCCGCCTTGCCGCAGGCGGTGAAGGATTTCACCAAGGTGGACGGGCATTATGTATCGGTCCCCACCAACGTGCACCGCACCGATGTGATCTGGGCCAGCAAGGCGGCCTTTGACAAGATCGGTGCCGCCTATCCCACCACCTGGGATGAGTTTAACGCTTTGGCCCCGAAATTCCTTGAGGCCGGGATCATCCCATTGGCGCATGGCGGCCAGTCCTGGCAAGAGGCCTATATGTTCGAGGCCGTGGCCATGGGCGTGGGCGGCGCGGATTTCTACCGCAAGGCGCTGGTCGATCTGGACGACGCCACCCTGCGCGGTGATACCATGGTGGCGGTGTTCACCGAACTGGCGACCCTGCGCGGCATGATCGATGCCAACGCCGCCGGCCGTGACTGGAACCTTGCCACCGCGATGGTGATCAACGGCGAGGCCGCCATGCAGATCATGGGTGATTGGGCCAAGGGCGAATTTACCAATGCGGGCAAGGTTGCGGGCACGGATTTCGCCTGCATCCCGGTGCCGAAAGCGGGCGGTCAGCCGGGGTTTGTGTATCTGGTAAACTCGCTGTCGCTGTTCACCCAAACTGACCCGGAAGCCGCAAAAGCGCAGGAGGTTTTGGCCAGCGCCATCATGGATAAAGAGGTGCAGGTGGCGTTCAACGTGGCCAAAGGTGCGATCCCCGCGCGCAATGACGTCGATATGTCTGGACTTGATGCCTGCGCACAATCAACGGCGGCTGATCTTGGTGTGGCTGATGCGGTGGGCACGGCAGTGCCTACATTTGCAGGCACCCATGCGGCGGGTGCGGCTGTGGTGGGCGCTGCGACTGATGCGATCACCGGCTTTTTCAATTCTGACATCACCGCTGCGGAGGGGGCCACCGCCCTTGCCGATGCGATCATGGCGGCGAAGTAAACGGCTTGCGGGCGGCGCAGCGGTGCCGCCCGTTTCACATTCACAGACAGGACCAAGCCCATGGGATTCCTCGATATCAGCCACGTCACCAAATCCTACGGATCCGTCAAGGTCCTGCATGAGGTCGATATCTCGGTGCAGGAAGGCGAGTTTCTTGTGCTGGTCGGCCCATCGGGCTGCGGCAAATCTACCCTGATGAACATGATCGCGGGGCTGGAGGCGATATCGTCAGGCGATATTTCTATCAAAGGCCGGGTGATGAACGGTGTGCATCCATCAAAACGCAACATCGCGATGGTGTTTCAGTCCTACGCTTTGTACCCCAACATGACCGTCGGGCAGAACATGACCTTTGGGCTGGAAATGCACGGCGTGCCAAAAGCGCAGCGCGATGTGG
>JANPOY010000149.1:0-26066 GCA_031428215.1 Paracoccaceae bacterium | reverse complement strand
TCCTTGACAACCTGCTCAGCAGGGGCCTTCGTCGTCACGGGTTTCTTCATCATCTTCAACTCCATGTGGGGTCAAGATGAGCCGCAAACCCTCCGCTACGCAATCAACCTAAATTGTTCCATGGGCGTTGACGGCGGACAGATATCGCGGTGTTCTTCACCGGCCGCGACATGACCTATGCGGGCGGTCCGGCCAAGGTCTATGGCAACATGGACTACGGCAAGAAAGACCCCTCGCTTGGCTGGCGTTACACCGATGCCTGGATGTCGATGGCCGGGATGAGCGATATCGGCACGCCGAACGGCCTGCCGGTGGATGAATGGGGTGTGCGCGTTGATGAAAACTCGCGCCCGGTCGGCTCTTGCACCTCGCGCGGCGGTGCGACCAATGATGCCGCGGCGGTCTATGCCGTGACCAAAGCCATCGACTGGCTGGGGAAATACGCCCCGCCAGAAGCTGCCGGAATGGTGTTCGGTGAGGCTGGTCCGGTGCCGGCGCAGGGCGAAATTGCCCAGCAGCTGTTCTGGTACACCGCCTTTACCGCCGACATGGTGAAAGACGGCCTGCCGGTCGTGAACGCGGACGGCACGCCGAAATGGCGGATGGCCCCCTCGCCGCACGGCACTTATTGGCAGGAAGGCATGAAGATCGGCTATCAGGACGTGGGGTCGTGGACGATCCTGAAATCCACCCCGGTTGATCGCGCCCAGGCGGCCTGGCTCTACGCCCAGTTCGTCACATCGAAAACCGTGGACGTGAAGAAATCGCACGTCGGTCTGACCTTCGCGCGCGAGTCCACCATCCAGGACAAAAGCTTTACCGAGCGTGCGCCCAAACTGGGCGGGTTGATCGAGTTCTACCGCTCGCCAGCCCGTATCCAGTGGTCGCCCACCGGCACCAACATCCCGGACTATCCGAAGATGGCGCAGCTGTGGTGGCAGAACATCGGCGATGCCATGTCGGGTGAGAAAACCCCGCAGGAAGCGCTCGACAGCCTGTGCGCCGAACAGGAAAAAGTGCTGGAGCGGATCGAAAAATCGGGCGTTCAGGGCGATATCGGCCCGAAGATGAACGAGGTGGTCGAGCCGCAGGTCTGGCTTGACGCCCCCGGCTCGCCGGTGGCCAAGCTGGACGATGAAAAGCCGCAAGGGATCACGATTTCCTATGACGAGCTGATCAAGTCCTGGCAAAACTGAGGGCGATGGGCGGGGGGAAACCTCCGCCCGTTTCTTCTTGTCCCGAATGCCCCGGTCTGCCTGGTTGCGCAGAATTTGCCGGGGTGCTTGGGTGAGGCAGAGATCAGTCCCCCGAACGGAATCGTGCATGCAGTATATCCTTGCCATAGATCAGGGCACCACCTCGTCCCGCGCGATCCTGTTTGACGCCGGCTTGCGCGTGGTTGCCAGCGCGCAGGAAGAGTTCCCCCAGCATTTTCCAGACTCGGGTTGGGTCGAGCATGACCCGTCAGATCTGTGGGCGACGGTCGCAGGATCAGCGCGCGCGGTGATCGAAAAGGCCGGGATCGTTGCCGCCGACATTGCCGCCATCGGCATCACCAATCAGCGCGAGACGACGATTGTGTGGGATCGCAAGACCGGCGAGCCCATTCACAACGCGATTGTCTGGCAAGACCGGCGCACCGCAGCCATCTGCGCCGGGCTGCAACACGCCGGACACGCGGCGATGGTGACAGCGCGCACCGGTCTGTTGCTCGACCCGTATTTCTCGGGCACCAAGGTCAAGTGGTTGCTGGACACCGTTCCGGGGGCGCGGGCCCGCGCTGAACGCGGCGAACTGGCCTTTGGCACGGTGGACAGTTTCCTGATCTGGAAGCTGACAGGCGGCCGCGTGCATGCCACCGACGCCACCAACGCCGCCCGCACCATGCTTTACAACATCCGCGACGGCCATTGGGACACCGAGATCTGCGGCCTGCTGGGCGTGCCGATGTCGATGTTGCCCGAGGTGCGCGACAGTGCCGCCGATTTCGGACGGACCCGCGCCGACCTGTTCGGACGCGAGATCCCGATTGCCGGTGTGGCCGGTGATCAACAGGCGGCGACGGTCGGGCAGGCGTGTTTTTCTCCCGGGATGATGAAATCGACCTATGGCACCGGCTGTTTTGCCTTGCTGAACACCGGTGATCACATGGTCACCAGCCAGAACCGGCTGCTGTCGACCATCGCCTACCAGTTGAACGGCAAGCCGACCTATGCGCTGGAAGGCTCTATCTTCATCGCCGGGGCCGTGGTGCAGTGGCTGCGTGACGGGCTGCACATCATTCGTGATGCCAAGGAAACCCAACATCTGGCCGAGACCGCCGATCCCGCGCAGGACGTGGTGTTGGTGCCTGCATTCACCGGTCTGGGTGCGCCCTATTGGCGGCCGGACTGCCGGGGGGCGATCTACGGGCTGACGCGCAATTCGGGGCCTGCCGAACTGGCCCGGGCAGCGCTGGAAAGCGTCGGCTACCAGACCCGCGATTTGCTGGAGGCGATGCGCGCCGACTGGGGGGCGGCGGCGGACGGCGTACTGCGTGTCGATGGTGGTATGACCTCCAGTCACTGGGCGATGCAATTTTTGTCCGACATTCTGGGCGCGCCGGTGGATCGTCCGCAAGTGACCGAGACCACAGCACTGGGGGCGGCATGGCTGGCGGGCATGCAAGTCGGGCTTTATCCCGGACCAGAGGAATTTGCCAAGAACTGGGCGCTGGAGCACAGGTTTACGCCCACAATGGCCCCCGCCACCCGCGACGCCAAATACGCACGCTGGCGCCGGGCCGTCGCGGCGACGATGTCGGTCTAACGCGTGTTTTCGACCGAAAGTCGGCGCATCCCGACAGGCGCGCGGGACGGCGCGTCGATGGATCTGAAGCCGATCACCCCCGGCATCATGCCATTGTTGGCTTTCGCATCCGCCGTGCGGGCGATTTTCGGCCGGAACCTGATCTTCTGCAAGACTGCGCTTGGCCGCACTTTTGGCGCCACGTCGGATGATCCGGTCACGGCCAGTCTGGTCGGCATCAACCCCTGGACGGTGTTTGCGATGGCGATGGGGTTGGCGATGGTGATCGTCACCCTCGCCGTGCTGTGTCTGGGCATACGCTCAAACCTTGACCCTTCGGTCGGCGGCACATGCTATGCTGGACTATTGGCTTGCGTTGGCCTTGGCGGCGCACAGGATGGCCGCGATCCATACCCTGCTGCTGTCGCGCAACGGTTTGGCCCGCGCGGTGCTGCGTGACACTGACATTGCGGATTGTGCGGGCTGTTTGCCGATAAAACCGGGCTGGCGCTGTTTCCGGTGCAGCGCAACCTGACAACCAAACCTGAGGGAGCAACACGCCATGGCTGACATCACCACCGATATCCTGATCATCGGCACCGGCCCTGCGGGCAGTGCCACGGCGGCATTGCTGGCGTCTTACGGTGTCGAAACGCTGGTGGTGAACCGCTATCGCTGGCTGGCCCATACGCCGCGCGCCCATATCACCAACCAACGCACGATGGAGGTGCTGCGCGATCTTGGCCCCGAGGTGGAGGCCGAGGCGATGCTGCACGCGACGCCGCAAGATCTGATGGGCGAGAACGTGTTCTGCGAAAGCCTTGCGGGTGAAGAACTGGGCCGGATGAAAAGCTGGGGCAACCATCCCTTAAGCCGGGCGGAACATCTGATGTCGTCGCCCACACAGATGAACGACCTGCCGCAGACCTTCATGGAGCCGATCCTGTTCAAGACCGCCTGCGCGCGCGGCGCGCAAAGCCGGATGAGCATGGAATATGTCAGCCATGTGCAGGATGCGGATGGGGTGACGACCGTGTGTCGCGACCGTCTGTCGGGCCGCGATGTGACGATCCGGTCGAAATTCCTGGTCGGTGCCGACGGCGGCAATTCGCTTGTGGCCGAGCATTGCGCTCTGCCGTTCGAGGGCAAGATGGGTGTCGGCGGCTCGATGAACATCCTGTTCCGTGCCGACCTTTCGCGCTTTGTCGCGCACCGGCCGTCGGTTTTGTACTGGGTGATGCAGCCCGGCGCCGATGTGGGCGGCATCGGCATGGGGCTGGTGCGGATGGTGCGGCCATGGAACGAATGGCTGATCGTCTGGGGCTATGACATCAACCAACCCGCCCCCGTGGTGGACGCAGCACTGGCGACACAGGTGGCGCGGCAACTCGTGGGCGATCCGGAACTGGAAATCGAGTTGATCAGCGCCAACACCTGGACGGTGAACAACCAATACGCCACCCACATGCAAAAAGATCGCGTCTTCATCATGGGCGACGCCGCGCACCGCCACCCGCCATCGAACGGTCTGGGCTCGAACACGTCGATTCAAGACGGGTTCAACCTGGCGTGGAAGCTGGCTTTGGTGGTGAAGGGGCAGGCGGCGCTGTCGCTGTTGGACAGCTATTCAGCGGAACGCGCTCCGATTGCCAGGCAAATCGTCACCCGCGCCAACCAGTCTATTGCCGAGTTTGGCCCGATATTTGAGGCTCTGGGCATGGATGGCGGGATGGACCATGACAAGATCGCGGCGAACATGGCCGCGCGCTGTGATGCCACCGATTCGGGCGCGGCGCAGCGCGCGGCGTTGCGCAAGGCCATCGCGTTCAAGAAATATGAATTCGACTGCCACGGGGTCGAGATGAACCAACGCTATGCTTCGGGCGCGGTGGTGACAGACGGGCAGGCAGCGCCTGTTGTCGACCGGGATATGGAACTGCACTATCAGCCCACCACCTGGCCCGGCGCGCGATTGCCGCATGTCTGGGTGTACGATGCCAAAGGCAAAAGCCATTCCACGCTGGATCTGTGCGGGCGCGGGCAGTTCACCCTGCTGACCGGCATTGGCGGCGCGGCCTGGGTTGCGGCGGCCAAGGCCGAGGCCGACCAGCGCGGCATGACCATCCGCACCCATGTGATCGGTCCGCGCCAGGCAATTGCCGACCACACCGGCGACTGGGCGCGCGCGTCTGAAATCGCCGACAACGGTTGCCTTCTGGTGCGCCCCGATCAACATGTGTGCTGGCGCAGCCCAACCCTGACCGCCGATCCCGCTGCCGATCTGGCGCGGGTTCTGACCGTCATTCTTGGGAAGTGAGGGCACAATGACCACGCAAGAAATCGGCTATTTTTCCGAGGGCCAATCCGACAAGGTCGTCACCGCCCGCAACGCCAGGGCCCAAGACCCGCGCCTGACGGCGGTGATGGAATTCATCTCCCGCAAGCGGCACGAGGCGACGAAAGAGATTGAACCAACCGCGGCCCAAGTGTTCCGCGCGAGCCTGTTTCTGACCGACACCGGGCAGATGCGCAACGCATGGCGGCAGGAATTCATCCTGCTGTCAGACGTACTGGGCGTCTCGATGCTGGTCGATGCGATCAACAACCGCAAACCGTCTGGCGCGTCTGAAGCGACAGTCCTCGGCCCGTTCCATGATGCCGAATTCGATTTCGTACGGGCCAAGGCATGAGCAAACCCTGCATCATCTGTGTGGCCATCACCGGGTCTTTGCCGCGCAAGTCCCACAACCCGGCGGTGCCGATTTCCATCGCAGAACAGATCGAAAGCACGCAGGCCGCCTGGGAAGCCGGTGCCAGCATCGCGCATTGTCATGTGCGCAATGACGACGAGACGCCGTCCTCTGACCCTGAAAAATTCGCCCGTCTGATGGAAGGATTGCGCCAGTATTGCCCCGGCCTGATCGTGCAGTTTTCCACCGGCGGGCGGTCTGGCGCGGGGCGCGCGCGGGGCGGCATGTTGTCTTTGCGCCCCGACATGGCATCGCTGACCGTGGGATCGAACAACTTTCCCACCCGGGTTTATGAAAATCCGCCTGATCTGGTGGATTGGCTGGCGTCTGAAATGCTGACTTACGGCATCAAGCCCGAGATCGAGGCGTTCGATCTGGGCCACATCCATCAGGCCGCCGCGATGGCACGCGACGGTCGGTTGCGCGGGCCGCTCTATGTGCAGTTCGTCATGGGGGTGAAGAACGCCATGCCCGCTGACCGCGATGTGTTTGACTACTACATCCGCACCGTAAAACGGCTTTTGCCAGACGCCGAATGGTGCGCGGCAGGCATCGGGCCGCATCAGATCGCATTGAACGAGTGGTGCGTGGCGGCAGGCGGGCATGCGCGCACCGGGTTGGAAGACAATTTGCGCCTGAACCGCACCGAACTTGCCCCGTCGAATGCAGCCTTGGTCAAGCGCGTTGCCGAGCTGTGCGCGCGCTATGACCGCAAAGTGGCAAGCTGTGCCGAAGCGCGCGCCATCCTTGGGCTTGCTCACCGCGCTGGTGTCGATGATCCGCTGACAAACAGCAACTCTGCGTCAGGTTAGGCCAACTCAGACCGGTCAGCCCGACGCCGGACAGTATTGCCCTCTTCTCTCAGAAGGGCGACCCCGGCGGCGGTCTTGTTGACCCGTCGCGCCTTGGCTAACGGCGACGGTTTCAGCACCGGGCCGCTTGGCCATGTCGTCTTGCGTCGGCGGCTGGGCGGTCGGCCAGACCCGTGACACATGTGCGATCTGGGTGTGGAATCTGGTCGTGCTGTTGGCGCCCTGGATGCATCAAAGGGCAATCCTTCAGGGCGTTCCATCCACTTGGCAGCGTTTCGGCAATGTCAGATTTCCACAGCGCAGGGCCATGCAATCTTTCCAACCACCGCGCATTCATGCAAATCTGCCGTCATGGATATCTTTGATGACACCCCCGCCTCCAACTCCCCGGAATTCACCGTGTCCGAATTGTCGGGCGCGGTCAAAAAGGTGATCGAGGGCGAATTTGGCCTGGTCCGCGTGCGTGGTGAGGTGGGGCGGGTGTCGCGCCCGGCCTCCGGGCATCTCTACTTTGCGCTGAAGGATGACCGTGCGTCTCTGGATGCGGTGTCTTGGAAGGGCCAGATTGCCAAGATGCAGGTGCGGCCTGAGGAGGGGATGGAGGTCATTGCAACCGGGCGGTTGACCACTTTTCCGGGACAGTCCAAATATCAGATGATTGTCGAGGATGTGGCCCCGGCGGGCGCGGGCGCGCTGATGGCGATGCTGGAAAAACGCAAGGCGGCTTTGGCGGCCGAAGGGCTGTTCGATCCCGCCCGCAAAAAGGCGATCCCCTATCTGCCGGGGGTGATCGGGGTGGTCACTTCGCCCAGCGGGGCGGTGATCCGCGATATTCTGCACCGGTTACGCGACCGCTTTCCGCGCCATGTGCTGATCTGGCCGGTGGCGGTGCAGGGGCAGGCCTGTGCTGCGGATGTGGCGGCGGCCATCCGCGGGTTCAACGCGATAGAACCCGGCGGGCCGATCCCGCGTCCCGATCTGATCATCGTGGCGCGCGGCGGCGGATCACTGGAGGATCTGTGGGGCTTCAACGAGGAGATTGTGGTGCGGGCGGCGGCGGCGTCGCGCATCCCGCTGATCTCAGCGGTGGGGCATGAAACCGACACCACTTTGATCGACCATGCGTCGGATCTGCGCGCACCAACCCCCACGGCTGCGGCGGAACTGGCGGTGCCGGTGCGGCTGGAATTGCTCGCCACACTGGATGCGCTGGCAGCTCGGCAAAGCCGGGGGGTAGCGCAGGGGTTGGGGCTGCGCGGGCAACGCCTGCGCGATCTGGCCCGCGCCTTGCCCCGGCCTGAGGCGCTGCTGGCCAGTCCGAGGCAACGCTTTGACGGATCGGTGCAGCGACTGGGCGGGGCGCTGGAGATGGCTGCGGCACGCAAGCGGGCCGGTTTTGGCGCGGTGGCGGCGCGTCTGCGCACCGAGGCATTGTTGGGGCTGATTTCACAATGTCGGCAAGCGTTGCAGGCTGCAGGTTTGCGTCTGCACGATCGTACAGCCCGCATGGGTGAACGCAAAGCGGCGGGTTTTGACAAATGGGCATCGCGTCTGCCCCTGGCTTTGACCCGGCTCATCGCCGATGCCGCCCGCAAGACCGCCGAAGGCCGGGTGACATTGCAGGCGCTGGACGCACGCCTGCAAGCCGCCCCGACGCTGCGGTTTGCGGCACTCTCGGCGCGTCTGGAGGCACTGGACCGCACCCGCACCACGCTGGGTTACGCCGAAACCCTGCGGCGCGGTTATGCGGTGATCCGCGGCGATGGGCTGGTGGTGACCAACAAGGCGGCGGCGGAAAAGGCGCAGGTGCTGGAGGTGGAATTCAGCGATGGCCGCCTGACCTTGGGCGCAAGGCCCGTGCGCAAGGGCAAAGCGGATGGCGGGGCCGATCAGGGCAGTCTGTTCTAGGGCGCGATGCGTTCTATCAGGCTCAGCTGGTTGAACGCATCCCGCTCTGGGCGCGTTGGCAGATCATCCCGCCGCACAGGACCAAGTGGATCGCTTATCACCAATCAAAGCTCATGTTTTACATGAGATTTGATGTTCAAATACATGATTTACAATGGCAATATTGCATAAATACACCGCCGCGCCTTGCAATGATTCCGGTGCTCAGACGCCCACATCCGGGCCGGGACAGCCCAGCGGGCCGGGGCTTTGGGTGACGGTTGACATTTCGGTTCCCACCGGGTCTTCGGCAAAGCGCACCGACACGCCGCGGTCGGTCTTGTAAAAATACCAGCATTGCGGATCATCCGGGTTCTCATAAATGAAGCAAATCTGCTCGCCATCATCGTACCAATAGCCCTCGCGGCATTCGGCATCGGTGAAGGCCCACATCACGCGGCGATTGCTTTTGTATTGCTCGGTGCCCCAGACCTGCCCGCCTTGGGAGAAATCCATCACGCGCCCGGTGACAAAGGCTTCAAATTCATCCGCTGTCATCAGGGTTTCTGCAAGGACGGGCAGCGGCAGCAAGGCAAGCAAAAGGGCGGTCAATCGCATGGTCATTCTCCGTTAGACGTTCAGCGGCAGGCAAGGCCCGCACCGCAGCCAGCCCTAGGCCGCCTCATCGGCAGGGTTGCGCCAGCGGTTCAGATGGGGTCGGATCGCGCGCTTCCACAAGGGCGGGCACAGGGCAATCATGCAGGCCATGGGCAATGGCCAAGGCAGGCGGGGGGCGGCATCCGGACCGGGCAGCCGCAAGGCCGGGTAGGGCCGTCCGGGATGGGCGTGGTGATCGGAATGGCGCGGCGCGTTCAGCATGAAGGCGGCTGAAAACCAATGCGGCGCGTTCCAGCTGTGACGCGGACCCACCGGCTCCAGCCGGCCATCGGGCTTTCGTGCGCGGGTCAATCCGTAGTGCTGGACATAATCGGACAGCAACAGCTGGCTTTGCGCATGAAAGGCGAGCGCCGCCCAAACCAGGGCACCCGAAAGTCCGGCGATCAGAGAGCCCACAATCAGGCACAGTGCCGCAACCGCGATATAGCCCGCGTAGGGGTGCACTCCGGGGCGTTCGGCCCGCGCCTGCAGATGCGCTTCTGCCTGCAGGCCCTTGCGAAAACTGCCGATCCAGGCGCGGATCAGGAAGGCGTAATAACCCTCGCCCGACCGCGCCGAATTGGGGTCTTTGGCGCTGGCGGCGTGGCGGTGATGCACAAGACGGTGGGCCGACGTGTGATGACCAAACAGCATCACGGAATAGACCAGCGCGCCCAGCCGAAACAGGCTGCGGTTGGGGCGGTGGATCAACTCATGCGCGGCGGGGTTGGCAACCTGGCCCATCCACAGCCCTGCGCCGAAGAACACCGCGACCTTGGCGCCGACCGATAGCCCCGAGCCCCCCGCGATGGCCCAGACCGACACCGGCATCAGTGCCAACGCGCCGACCGCCAGCGCCACAAGCAGCGCATCGGCGGCGGGAAATTCCGCCCCCTCGGACGCATCGCCGAGGCAAAGCGCCGCGATCTGGTCCAGCACGGCGGCCAGCACGGTCATGTAGACCAGCCCGGCCAGCACCCAGGCACCGCCCCAGACCATTCCCAGCCCGAACAGCGCCAGGGGCGTGATCGAGGCCAGCGCAAACAGCGCCATCGGAACCGGACGTTGGGTCATCTCTTGCATGCGCGAAGTGTAGCATGGAAGCCTGTGCGCACCAGAGCCAAGGAGCCGCAGATGAGCGTTTCGGAAATCGTCAGCCTGATGGCCTTGCTGTCGTTCACGGCGTTTGTGGCGTATTGGGTGCTGTGGTCACACAAGGATCTGGTGCCGATGGCCGGGTCGGTCGCGAAGGCCGCAGCTGTGGCGCCGCTGGCGGTGATCGCAGCCATGGCAGGGCTTTGGCCGATGGCGTTGGGTCTTGGTTTGGGCGCTTTGGGTGATTTTGCGCTGTCGCGGCGGGGGCAGCCGGCGTTTCTGGCCGGAATGGCGGCGTTTGCCTTGGGGCATCTGGCCTATGCAGTGGCGTTTTGGGCGCGGGCGGATGTGGCTGCGCTGACGCCTTGGCATTTTGCCGGGCTTTTGGGCCTGGTCTTGCTGCTGATCTCGACCGAATTCTGGCTTGCCCCGCGCGCTGCTGCGTTGCGCTGGCCGGTGCGGGGCTATGTCGTGGTGATCGGCGTGATGTCTGCCCTTGCGGTTTTGCTGGCCCCCGGCGCGGGACGGGCGATGATCCTGATCGGGGTGGGTCTGTTTGTGGTCTCGGACCTGCTGCTGGCGCTGCGGCTGTTTGTGGTGACGGCTGTGACCCGGCAGAAGGCGCTGTCGCTGACGCTTTGGCCTGCCTATACGCTGGGTCAGGTGCTGATCTTGTTGGGAAGTCTGGCCTATTGGGCGGCGCAGCCGGGCTGACCCTTTCAAACCCCGGCCAAATTGACTAACTGAAGGGGTCAGCAACCCCCGAGGCCCGCATGTCCTTTTTCAAAAAACTGAAAGACCGGATGTTCCGCTCGTCCGACAAGATCGGTGAGGGGCTTGCGGCATTGGTTTCGGATGCTCCTGCTGCGCCGGAACCCGAAAAGCCGGGCCTGATCGGGCGCTTGCTGGGGCTTGCGGACGAACCGCGCCGGGTGCTGGACGATGCGATGCTGGAAAGCCTGGAGGAGGTGCTGATCAGCGCCGATATGGGTGTGGAAACGGCGACGCGGGTGACGGCAAACATCGCCGAAGGACGGTTTGGCAAGCGGATCTCAACCGGCGAATTGCGCAGTGCCTTGGCGGATGAGATCACCCGAATCATGACGCCGGTGGCGCGGCCATTGCCACTTTATCCGCAAAAGCCGCAGGTGGTGCTGGTGGTGGGGGTCAATGGGTCAGGCAAGACCACGACCATCGGCAAGCTGGCGTCGCAGTTCAAGGCGGCGGGAAAATCGGTGGTGATTGCGGCGGGCGATACCTTTCGCGCGGCGGCGGTCGAACAGTTGCAGGTCTGGGGTCATCGCGCCGGGGTGCCGGTGCTGACCGCGCCCGAAGGCTCTGATCCGGCAAGTCTGGCCTTTGACGCGCTGACCAAAGCCCAGGCTGATGGCGCGGATTTGCTGATGATCGACACCGCGGGTCGGCTGCAAAACCGGCAGGATCTGATGGAAGAGCTGTCCAAGATCGTCCGTGTGATCCGCAAGGTAGACCCGACAGCCCCGCATAATACGATCTTGGTGCTGGACGCCACAACGGGCCAGAACGCCATCAGTCAGGTCGAGGTATTCCGCAAGATTGCCGATGTCTCAGGGCTTGTGATGACCAAACTTGATGGCACCGCCAAAGGTGGCGTGCTGGTGGCTTTGGCCGATAAATTCGGCCTGCCCATTCATGCAATTGGCGTGGGCGAGCAGATCGACGATTTGGCCCCGTTTGACCCCGAAGACTTTGCCCGCGCGTTGGTGGGCAGCCAGGACTGATGCCAGACCCGGGCCTGCACCGTCTGAACTGGCGGATTTTGACGGAAAGTGGCGATTTGGCGTCTGGCTGCGTGGCGTGCAAGGCCGTCTTTGAACCGCGCGCGCGCTCTGCGCCGATCCGGCAAATGGGCCTGCACCCTGACGCCACCGCATGAGCGCTTGGCTGATCTCAATTGCCGGCACAGCGCAGGGGGCCGATCTGGCGCTGGCCTTGGCGTTGTTGGCCGCCGTTTTGCACGCCTTGTTCGGGGCACTGCAAAAAGGGCGGCACGATCCGTGGCTGTCGCGCGCCGCGATTGACGCCAGCTATGGCATCATTGCCGCCCCCTTCGCGCTGTGCGTGGTGCCGTGGCCCGAGCCGCATATGTGGCCCATTTTCGCCGGGGCGTTTCTCATCCATGCGGTCTACAAGGTGCTGCAGGCGATGACCTACACGCGCGGCGCCTATACCGTCGTCTACCCCGTGGTGCGCGGCACCGGGCCATTGTTCACCGTCATCGGCGCGGGGCTGGTGTTCGGCGAGGTTTACGCCCCGCTGCAATGGGGCGGGTTGCTGGTGTTGGTGGCGGGCATCCTTGGGCTTGCCGCCCATAACCTGCGGCACCTGACGGAAAACCGCGACACCCTGATCCCGGCCTTGGGTTTTGCCTTTGCCACCGGCGCGCTGGTCGCCGTCTACACCACCTATGACGCCTGGGGCATCCGCGCCACCGCCGACCCGTTCACCTTCCTTGCCTGGTTCTTTATGATCGACGGCATCTTCATTCCCGCTGTCACATGGCGGCGCTGGATCACAGTTGCGCGCGCTGATCTGGTGCCTTTGCTGAAAAGGGGTGTATTCGGGGCTTTCGTCGCCTATTTCAGCTTTGGCGCCATCATGCTGGCCACAAGGCTGGACAGCGTGGGCGAAGCGGCGGTGCTGCGCGAAACCTCGACCGTATTTGCGGCCTTGATCGGCTGGCTGGTTCTGGGTGAAAAGGTGGGTGCGGTGCGGGCGGGGCTGATGGGCCTGATCGCCGTTGGCGCTGTGGTGATGGAATGGGGCGGATAAGCTGTGAAGAAAATCAATCCGATGCTGAAACTGGCGCTGGAACTGGGGCCGATCGTGCTGTTCTTCGCCGGGTTCCGGTTTTTCAAGGACCAGACCTTTCACATCCTGGGCAATGATTACTCGGGCTTCATCGTGATGACAGCGGTGTTTGTGGCGGTGATCGCGGCCACCACGCTGATCCTGTGGCGGCTGACCGGCACGCTGTCGAAGATGCAGATCATGACGCTGGTGCTGGTGATCGTGATGGGCGGCCTGTCGGTATGGCTGAACGATGAGCGATTCATCAAGATGAAGCCGACGCTGTTGTATCTGGCCTTTGGCGGCGTGCTGGGTTTCGGGCTTTGGCGCGGGCAGTCTTACCTCAAGCTGGTGATGGAAGAAGCGCTGCCGATGGAAACCGAAGGCTGGATGATCCTGACCCGCAGGCTGTGCGGGTTCTTCATCGGCCTTGCACTGGCAAACGAGCTGGTGTGGCGGCTGTTCAGCACCGAGGCCTGGGTGAATTTCAAGACCTTCGGTTTGACGGCGGCGCTGTTCTTGTTTTTCATGACGCAGGCCAAAGTGATCGAACGTTTTGCCTTGCCAAAGGACTGATGCGCGCTTTGGTTGAAAAATCGCAACGCATTGTTTCCAGAAACAATGCAAAAGACCTCAACCCGCCGCATTTGCGCCCCACCCATGCCCGGCTGTGGCGAAATCTTCGTCGCAGATCAAGGGACACGCGGCCTAGGGGACAAGTGATGCTGACAGATATCTCAAACAGCCTGCACAACTTCTTTCAAACCTTTCGCCGATCGGCGCCGGTGCCATTTGAGATCTTGCTGCCGGGCCTGTTGATCGTGATTGCATGGCCGCTGCTGCGGGTGGGTTTTGATGACGCGCGTGCGGCCTTCATGGTGGCTTTCGTGGCCGCGATGGCGCTGCGCTTTGCCCTGCGCGCCGATGCTGATATCCGCAAATCCCGACAAGTGTTTTCGCCACGCACCACCGTCATTCTGGCGCTGCTGATCGGGCCGGGGGTGCTGGCTGTGTTGATTGCGCTGTCCAATCCAATGGTCTGCCAACGCTTTCTCAGCCTGTATTTTTTGATCATGGCGGCGCTTTACACGATTGATGTGATCTCGGGCCGCGCCGCTTTGGTGCGGTTCCACTGGCCGGAACCCCGGATGCGCGCCGCCGATGCGACGATGGCACGGGTGATGGCGATCTATAATCTGTCGATGGTGCTCATGAACGAAACCGTCATTCAGCACGCCTCACAGACCACATGGCTGGTCTACTTCGGGCTGTTGCCGCTGCTGTCACACATCGTGCTGGCGGCGCTGGTCCGCACGGTTCAAGATGGGCTGGACACCGGCGCGCACGCCTAACCCCGGTGCTTGAATGCGAATATTTGCTGCAATTTTGTCTGAAATGGCAGCCTCTGTGTTCGAATACCGCACGGGGGTGTGCCCCCCGTGACGGTTGCGCCCCACCGTCACACCGGCCCTGCAACCCACCAGCGTTTCGGCCAAAGACGCGACCACCTCGGATCGGCACGGTCGGGCAAGACGGCGCGCAGAAGCTGCGGCGACACCTTGCCCTCCAGTATCGCCCGATACAGCCCGAAGGCGCCCGGGCGCAGATAGGGTGACCAATGGCTGATGCGGGCGGGGGCGGGGGGCAGCGTGTGGCCCAATCTCCCCAGCGCCAAAAGCGTCGCCGCCTGATCTATCTGCACGTTCAGCCAGTTCGGCACATGCATGCGCAGGCCCTGACCGATGGCGGTATCAAGCCCCGCGCCTGCCAGCCATTCGTAAAGAAAATCAAACAGGTCATTTTCGCGGGTGGTGATGTTGATCACCTGCACCGATTGGCCTGCTGCACTGTGCATGGCCCGGCGTGCGGGTCTGCGGGTTTCGGCCCCTGTCAGCAGGATCAGACGGTCAAAATCCCCGGCGCGGGCAAAATGCAGCGCCTGCAAGGCCACCCTTGCGCCCAGCGAATGCGCGATCACATGCAGCTTGCGCCCCGGATCCAGCTCTTGCACCCGTGCCGCAAACCCGGCCAAGCCGCGCCCTGCCGCCCGCGCCCGCAGACTGGCCCCGATCAGACTGCCGCGCGCCGGCCAGCCAAAGCCCACGATCAGACCCGACAGCGCCAGATGCCGTGGCCAGCTGAGCGCTGTCGGGTCGCTTTGCGGCGGCGTCAGCGAATAGATATGCTGGTGAGGGCAGTTGCCGGTGACATCGGGGGCAAAGCGGTAGCCGTGGATCATCACCACGACGGGTGCCGCAGCGGGCAGCGCCGCCAGTTCCGTTGTCAGCGCCGCGGCATCAAACTGCAGACCAGACCGGGTGACATCGACGCGAAACGGGGCAAGGCTTTCGGGCATCGGGCGTTCCTTCTGAACTGCCCTCAGTTTGCCGCGCTTGCATGAAGGCGCGGTTACAGCGCCGTTACAGCAACGTGACGCCAAAATGGCAAGCCCGCGACATGCCCCACATTCTTGACAGTCCTGTGTCGTCGCGCTAGCACAGCGATTGTGGCGCTTTGTTACCGGATTGCGGGCCACGTTAAACAAACCGCTAAAGAGGGTCAGGGTTCTTGCGACCCCGAAGCCCCCTCAGGTTTCGGGGTTTTTCTATGGCCAAAGGGCCAACAGGGGCAGGGACATGAGCGACACTTGGAAAACGCGCACCAAACTGGTGCATGAAGGCAGCCGCCGCAGCCAGTACGGCGAAATGGCCGAGGCGATCTTTCTGACCCAGGGCTTCGTCTATCCCACCGCCGAATCCGCCGAAGAGCGTTTCATCAAGGCAGGCGAGGATGAATTCATCTACGCCCGCTATGGCAACCCCACCACCCGGATGTTCGAAGAGCGCATCGCCGCGCTGGAGGGATGCGAAGACGCCTTCGCCACCGCAAGCGGCATGGCGGCCGTCAACGGCGCGCTGGTGTCGATGTTGCGCGCGGGCGATCATGTGGTGTCGTCGCGCGCGCTGTTCGGTTCTTGCCTTTATATTCTCGAAGAGGTGCTGACCCGCTACGGCGTCAACGTGACCTTCGTTGACGGCGCGGATCTCGACCAATGGCGCGCCGCCTGCACCCCTGCGACCAAGGCGGTGTTTTTCGAGTCGATGTCGAACCCGACGCTGGAATTGGTGGACATCCGCGCGGTGTCAGAGATTGCCCATGCGGTTGGCGCGCTGGTCATCGTCGACAACGTCTTTGCGACGCCGGTGTTCAGCCGCGCGGTCGAGCAGGGTGCCGATGTGGTGGTTTATTCCACCACCAAACACATCGACGGTCAGGGCCGCGCCTTGGGTGGCGTGATCTGCGCCACCCGCGATTTCATCCGCAAAGTGGCGGAACCCTACCTCAAACACACCGGCGCCGCGATGAGCCCTTTCACCGCCTGGATCATGCTCAATGGCATGGCGACGCTGGACCTGCGCTGTCGGGCAATGGCGGATTCGGCGCTGATCATCGCGCAGGCGCTGTCGGACGATGCCCGCATCTCAAAGGTGATCTTTCCCGGCCTTGCCAGCCATCCGCAGCACAGGCTTGCGATAGAGCAGATGGGATCGGGCGGCACCTTGGTGACCTTCGATATCAAGGGCGGCAAAGAGGCTGCGTTCAAGTTCTGCAACGCGCTGGAGATCATCAAGATTTCCAACAATCTGGGCGATGCCAAATCCATCGCCACGCACCCGGCGACGACCACCCATCAACGCCTGCCGCAACCGCAAAAGGACGCGTTGGGCATCACGCCGGGGTTGATCCGGCTGTCGGTGGGGCTGGAAGATGTGGGCGATCTGATCGGCGATCTGCAGACCGCGCTGTCGGTGATCTGAGCCTCGCACCAGGCGGGGGCGTTGGCGCGGCCAGTGGCCCGGAATGACCCCCCGCCGGTTTGCGCCGGTTTTCGCCCGCGTTTGCTGCGCCGTCACAGCATTTATCCAAATGTCGCGATTTTCGTGTATATCTTCGGAGTTGATTGGAAATCGGCCAACGGCCCCTATATCCCACTCCTGCGACCACAGAATGCGGAGCGTTGCCATGAATATCCACCTGTCGGACATCAACCCAAGCCCGAATCGGGCCGAGGCCGAGGCGGCCCTGGCCACTCTGCGGCTGTGGGCGGCACAGTCCAGCGATGCAGAGGTTGTCGCACTGGACCCCGGCGCAGGGGCGTTGCTGGCGGGCTATCCGGTGCTGTCGCGCGCGTATCCCACCGATTTCGAGGTGACCAAGGCCTACAAGGACGGTCTGCCCGATCTGCAAAACGGCCCCTCCAGCCTGATCGTCGGGGCCAAACAGGTCATTCAGCACGTCGGCATCTCCAATTTCCGGTTGCCGATCAATTACCGCACCCGCGACAACGGGCCGATCAGTCTGGAAACCAGCGTGACCGGCACGGTGTCGCTTGAGGCCGAGAAAAAAGGCATCAACATGAGCCGCATCATGCGGTCTTTCTATGTCCATGCCGAACGCGATTTCAGCTTTGGCGTGATTGAACATGCGCTGGAGGATTACCTGAAGGATCTGGGCAGCTTTGACGCGCGTATCCAGATGCGGTTTTCCTTCCCGGTCAAGGTGCAGTCCCTGCGCTCTGGGCTGACCGGTTGGCAATACTATGATATCGCTTTGGAATTGGTCGACAAGGCCGGTGTGCGCAAGCGCCTGATGCATCTGGACTTTGTCTATTCCAGCACCTGCCCCTGCAGTCTCGAACTGTCTGAACACGCGCGGCGCACCCGTGGGCAACTGGCCACGCCGCATTCGCAACGCTCTGTCGCGCGGATTTCGGTGGAACTGGTGGGCGACAAATGCGTGTGGTTCGAAGACCTGATCGACATCGCCCGCCAGGCCGTGCCGACCGAAACCCAGGTGATGGTCAAGCGCGAGGATGAACAGGCATTTGCCGAGTTGAACGCCGCCAATCCGATCTTTGTCGAGGATGCCGCCCGCAGCTTCTGCGCCGCCTTGCAGGACGATCCCCGCATCGGCGACTTCCGCATCGTGGCCTCCCATCAGGAAAGCCTGCACAGCCATGACGCGGTGTCAGTGCTGACCGAAGGGGCGACATTTGCGGCGGACTCACTGGACCCGAAACTCTTCGCCAGCCTCTATCACGTCGGATAAGTCTCTCAAACTTGTCTCAAATTTTTCATCTGTCCTGAAATATCCCACGGGAGTGCGGGGGTGTGAAACCCCCGCTGCAGGCAAACGCGCAACGCGGAATTGACGCAGGGCCTGCACGGCGTTATCTGCCATGCCATGATAGACCTGAGACCCATCGTCTATGTGGTTGGGCGTATCCTGATCGTGCTGGCCATTCTGATGCTGGCGCCCGCAATCATTGATCATCGCTCCGGTCTGGCCAATGGGGTCGATTTTCTGGAAAGCGCCATTCTGACCGGTGGTCTGGGCGCGTTGCTGTCCATGGCCACCACCAATGGCCTGGGGCACGGGTTGAGTCTGCGACAGGCCTATTTGCTGACGGTGGCGATCTGGGCCTTCATACCGATCTTTGGCGGCCTGCCCTTGATGCTGGGAGAGCCGCATCTGTCCTTCACTGATGCGTATTTTGAGGCGACATCAGGTTTCACCACCACCGGCTCCACCGTGATTGTCGGGCTGGACAACCTGCCGCCGGGCATGAGCCTGTGGCGCGCCATGCTGAACAGTTTTGGCGGACTTGGGATTGCCTTCGTGGCCATGATCTTCCTGCCGGTGATGCGAGTGGGCGGCATGCAGTATTTCAGGACCGAGGGCTTTGACACCTTCGGCAAGGCGTTGCCGCGCGCCACCGACATCGCGCGGCAATTGGTCATCGTTTATTTCGGCCTGACTGTGGCCTGCGCCGCCACTTATCGCGCGCTGGGGATGGACGAGTTGTCGTCGGTGGTGAACGGGATGGCGACCATTGCCACGGGGGGCTTTTCCAACTCGGATCTGTCCTTTGCGAAATACCCCGGGGCGATGGAATACGCCGGTGCCTTTTTCATGATTTTGGGCAGCTTGCCCTATATCCGTTATGTGCAACTGATCAACGGGTCGGCCAAACCCCTGTGGCGCGACAGTCAGGTGCGCGCCTATTTGCGCTGGATCGCCTATGCGGTGGGGTCGGTGACGCTGTGGCGGGTCCTCACCTCGGATATGGGGCTGGAAGACGCCTTCCGCGAGGCACTTTTCAATCTGGTGTCGATCATGTCATCAACCGGATTCTTTTCCGGCAGCTTCGCCTCATGGGGCGGTTACATGCTGGTGGTGGCATTTGTGATCGGGGTGATCGGGGCGTGCTCGGGATCATCTGCGGCGGGCCTGAGCGTGTTTCGGGTGCAGGTTGCGGCGGCGGCCCTGGCTGCGGCGGTGCGTCAGATCGCGATGCCAAGCCGGGTGGTGCCGGTGAAATATGAGGGCCGCAATGTCGAGGAAGACGTGATCAATGGCCTGATCCTGTTCATCAGCGGCTACATCCTGCTGATGGGGCTGATGTCGGTGGCGCTGACGCTGATGGGGGTCGACATGTATTCAGCCGTCTGGGCGATCTGGACGTCGCTTGGCAATATTGGCTACGGCTTTGGCCCCTTGGTGGCGCGCACAGGCACTTTTGTGGATTACCCTGATGCCGCGATCTGGGTGATGTCGCTGGCGATGATCTTGGGGCGGTTGGGCCTGTTGGCAATATTGGTGGTGCTGTTGCCCCGTTTCTGGCGGGCGTAGCCGTGACGGATCAAACCCTGCCGGGCTGCGGCCTTGCAAGGATTTGGTGAACGGGCGCTTGATGAACCGCGCAGATCACTCCCAGCAGGACACCAAGACCGTCATCCCCAAAGCCTGGGTGTTCAGCGCATCTGGCGCGGCAATCCCCGACGCCAAAGCCTTGGTCGTCACAACCCCCGCCGCCGTCAAGGCTTGGGTCAGCACCGGCGCCGTTGCCGCAAAAGCCACGCCATCCGGCAACAGCTTTGCGCCGCCCACCGCTGTGGGCAACAGCAACCCCACCACGGCACCGCTTTGGTCCACCAGCGGCCCGCCGGCGTCGCCCGGCAACACTGGCATCGCCAGCCGCAACACCCCGGCCTCGCCGTTCAGGCCCTTGTCTTCCTCCATCGTGCCAAAGGTCAGCACCGGGGCGGGCAGGTTTGCCTCATAGGAATATCCGGCCACGGCCACTTCGGCGCCTTTGGGCAAGGGAGCGGTCTGAAATTCGGCAAAGGCTGCAGGGGCCATCGGCGTGACAGGCACCAGCACCGCAAAACCAAGCGCCGCATCTGTCAGCAGAACGCTGGCATCGGTGTCATTTTCAATTGTCACCCGTCCGCATTGCGCCACTGCCTCGGCGGTGGTCACAACCGTGCCCTTGGCATCGACGAAAAAGCCAGAATGCGACAGTTTCGGGGTCTTTACTTCCAGCCCCGACAGCAGGCCAGACCGTGCTGCCGCATCCATCGGCACCAGTCCGGGGTCCAGAACCTTGTCGCCGATCGACCGGAAGCTGGCCTTCAAGGCTGGCAAGATCCGCGCCATCCGATTGGCGTCGCTGGGGTTCCACACCACCAGATAGCCTTTGACAGTGCCATTCCCGACTTCGGCATAAGCAAAGCTTTCCACCTTGTCCGACTGCGCGGTGATGGTGAAATCAGTCTCGCCCCGGCTGCGCTCGCCCGCCGCAGGCACCACTTCCAAAGTCTGCAAAATGTCATAAAGCGCAGACAGGCTGCTTTGATCGCCGGGTTCCGAAATCAGGATCACCCGCAGGCCCGATCCGTTTTTCTCGGCGAAATGCACGAAAGGCGGCTCGTAATGATCGAAGGCCACCAGTTTCATCGGCAAGGTGATCTCTATCCCCGCCTCGGCCTCGGTGATGGTCTCAAAGCCGAATTCAGCCTGATCTGCATCAAAATTGGCCATCAGCGTGGCGCGCTGCAGGGTGGTCAGGATGCCCGTCGGTTCGAACCCGTTGGCGTCCTGCCATGCTGCCATCGACTTGCGGGTGCCCGCACCGAACGATCCGTCAATCGCCGAAGTGTAAAACCCATACCAGGCCATCGCCTGTTGCAGCGCCTTGCGGTCATCGCGCGACAAGTCCGCCTCTGAGGCTTTGGCCTGTTTGGGGGTTTCGTCCGGCACCACCACGGGCACCTCAACCAGAGGGTCCTCTGTGACAGGCACATCGGCCAGCGGCGTTTCAATCACCGGCGCAAGCTCGGGCACCGCGGCCTGACCCACCGGCCAGAATTGCAGCGCATGCGTCGCACCATCGGTGATGAAACTGTCACCCGGGATCATGTTTTCGCGGGACAGATCGGCAAGCCGCCCGGCCGCGGCATCGGGCGCGTAGGGGCCCAGCACCACCACATACCAGCCATTGCGCACCTGAAACCCGGCCACGTCCGGGAACACCGCCGCATAGGCACGGACCCGTTCTTCGGCCATGGTCAGGCTGGGTTGGGATTCGATCTGCAACCAGGCCTGTTCTTGCGCCACCGCCATGCGGGCAAAGCCCAAAACGGCCAATACCGCGATCAACACCAAGCGAATTCTCATCGTCACTTCAACCCCGTCATCACAGCAGCTGCGGCAAATTTTGGCGAACTTAACAGAGCCACCGGCGGATGCCACGCCCTTTCGGCAGATCGGCGTTGCGCCGCATTGACCCTTGGCCGGGTCTTGCCTATGGAAGGGCTGACTTTCCAGACCCCGTTTGATAGGTTTGCCATGACGGATGCCGCCTCTACGCCCCGGTCGTTTCAGGAAATCATCCTGCGCCTGCAATCCTATTGGGCGGCCCAGGGCTGTGCCATTTTGCAGCCCTATGATATGGAAGTGGGGGCAGGCACCTTTCACCCGGCAACCACGCTGCGCTCACTGGGTGCCAAGCCCTGGGCTGCGGCCTATGTGCAGCCCTCACGCCGTCCCACCGACGGGCGCTATGGCGAAAACCCCAACCGGTTGCAGCACTATTACCAATATCAGGTCATCATCAAACCCTCGCCGCCCAACCTGCAAGACCTGTATCTGGGCAGCCTTC
The DNA here is from genome assembly GCA_031428215.1 of Paracoccaceae bacterium. Classification (GTDB taxonomy): domain Bacteria; phylum Pseudomonadota; class Alphaproteobacteria; order Rhodobacterales; family Rhodobacteraceae; genus Cypionkella. The sequence continues at coordinate 4,245 of JANPOY010000149.1, read as the reverse complement.
AAGCCATCGGCATCGACGCCAGCCTGCATGACATCCGCTTTGTCGAGGATGACTGGGAAAGCCCGACTTTGGGCGCCTGGGGCTTGGGTTGGGAGATCTGGTGTGACGGCATGGAAGTGTCGCAATTCACCTATTTCCAACAGGTCGGCGGCCATGATTGCAAACCCGTTTCGGGCGAGCTGACCTATGGTCTGGAACGCCTTGCGATGTATGTGCTGGGCGTCGATCACGTCATGGACATGCCGTTCAACGATCCTTCCGCGCCGATCCCGCTCAGCTATGGCGACATCTTCCGACAGACCGAGGAAGAATACTCGCGCCACAACTTCGACGGTGCCGACACCGCGCAACTGTTGCGGCATTTTGAGGATGCCGAGGCAGAGTGTCAGCGCCTGCTGGATTTCCCCGCCGATGATCCGAAATCCGGCAAGCGCATCATCATGGCGCATCCGGCCTATGATCAGACCATCAAGGCCAGCCATCTGTTCAACCTGCTGGACGCGCGCGGCGTGATTTCCGTGACCGAGCGCCAGGCCTATATCGGTCGTGTCCGCGCCCTGGCCAAGAAATGCGCCGACGCCTTTGTGACCACCGCTGCCGCGGGCGGGGCCACACTCTGATGGATCTGGCCCGCATCAATCGCGAGGCGGTGCATCTGTGGCACAAGCTGACCGGCGAAAAGGCGCGGGCGCGCAAAGCGGCCTTTGCCAGCTTTGACGCTGCCGTGGCCGCGCTTCGTCCCGGCGATCTGGCGATTGATCTGGGGGCCAATGCGGGCCTGTTCACCGAACCGATGGCGCAGACCGGGGCCGCTGTGGTGGCGTTCGAGCCGGATCCGCACGCCTTTGGTCTGCTGCAAAAACGTCTGGGTGCGCGTGCCAATGTCACGCTGATCGCTGCCGCCGCCGGGGCCGAGGCCGGGCAGTTCCACCTGTACCGCCACCGCGATTTTCAGGTCGAACCCGACCGCCGCACCACCTCGTCCTCGCTGATCGCGGGCAAGCGCAATGTCGATGCGGCCCATGCCATAGCGGTCGAGGTCAAGGATTTCGTGGCCTATCTGACCGATCTGAACCGCGACGTGGCGCTGTTGAAAATCGACATTGAGGGCGCAGAAGTTGCCTTGCTGGAGCGTCTGCTGGCCGATCCGGTGGCCAACCGCATTCGCAAGATCTTTGTCGAAACCCACGAACGCATGTTGCCCGATCTGGCCTTGCGCACCCAAACCCTGAAGGCCATGGCCAAAGGGCGTGCCACCCCCGTCATCAACTGGGACTGGCATTGATATGAATGGAAAAATTCCGGCTCTGGTGATTATCATGTTTGCTTTGCTTGCTGGCGGCGCTGTTTACTATTTGCAGGAATACGCCTTTTACGAAACCGCGGCCTTCACTCAAGGCACCGAGATCAGTCTGACCCTGATAGAAAGCGGCCTGCCCGAACCCATCCTTGCCGAAGCGGTCGAAGGCATTGACGCCGACAGTTCTCCCTTGCGGTTTCGCGCCTGCTTTCGCACGCCGCTGACCCAGGCGATGCTGACCGAAACCTACAAGACCTATGACGGTGCGGTGCCGCTGAACGCGCCGTCATGGTTTGGCTGCTTTGACGCCGCAGCGATTGGCGCGGCGCTGGAAAAGGGCGAGGCGATTGCCTTTCTGTCCCAGGCCAGCATCGCCCCGCAGGTGGACCGGGTGGTCGCCGTGTTTCCCGATGGCCGCGCCTTCGCGTGGCACCAACTTTCTACGGACGTGGAGCCTTAAATGCCCGACCTGCTCATCGAACTCTTCTCCGAGGAAATCCCGGCCCGCATGCAGGCCCGCGCCCGCGATGATCTGAAATCCATGGTGACCAATGGTCTGGTCGAGGCGGGTCTGACCTATGCCGGGGCAGGGGCGTTTTTCACGCCGCGCCGTCTGGTGCTGGCGATTGAGGGACTGTCTGCCGAAAGCCGCGCCGTGCGCGAAGAACGCAAGGGGCCAAGTGCCACCGCCCGGCAAGCCGCGATCGAGGGGTTTTTGCGGTCAACCGGACTGACGCTCGATCAACTGGAACGCCGTGCGGATAAGAAGGGCGAAACCCTTTATGCCGTGGTCGAAAAGCCCGGTCGTGCGGCGGCCGCGATCATTGCCGAGGTGCTGGAGGCGACCATCCGCAGCTTTCCTTGGCCAAAATCCATGCGCTGGGGCTCGGGGTCTTTGCGCTGGGTGCGCCCGCTGCAGTCGATCCTGTGCATCCTGTCGGATGAGGGTGGCAGCACGGTGGTGCCGCTGACGGTGGAGGGTATCGCAGCTGGCAACACCACGATGGGCCACCGTTTCCTTGGTGCGGGGGCCTTTTCCGTCCACAGTTTCGACGACTACGCCCTGAAACTGAAGCGCAATTTCGTGGTGCTGGACGCGGCCGAACGCGAAGCCGCGATCTGGCAAGGCGCGCAAAACCTGGCCTTCGCCGCCGGGATGGACGTGGTTCCCGACGCGGGGCTTCTGGCCGAGGTGGCGGGTCTGGTCGAATGGCCCGTGCCGCTGATGGGCCGGATTGCCGACGCGTTTCTGGACCTGCCTGCGGAAGTGTTGCAGACCAGCATGCGCGAACACCAGAAATTCTTCTCGGTCAAGAACCCCAAAACCGGGCGGATTGAGGGCTTTGTGACGGTGGCCAACACCGATCCGGTGGACCAAGGGGCCACGATCCTTGCGGGCAACCAGAAGGTGCTGTCGGCGCGGCTGTCGGACGCGAAGTTCTTTTATGACAATGACTTGCGGGTGGCACGCGCGGGCATGACCGACTGGCTGGAAGGCCTCAAATCCGTCACCTTCCACAACAAACTCGGCAGCCAAGCTGACCGCATCGCCCGCATCGCAGCGCTGGCCGTTGAGATCGCCCCCTTGGTTGGTGCCGATGCTGATCTGGCCGAACAAGCGGCCAAACTCGCCAAAGCCGACCTCCGCTCTGCCATGGTCGGCGAATTCCCCGAACTGCAGGGCCTGATGGGCATGTACTACGCCCGCGCCGCTGGCCTGAATGAGTCGGTAGCCCTAGCCGCCCGCGACCACTACTCGCCGCTGGGCCCAACCGACACCGTGCCGAGCGATCCGGTATCCGTGGCCGTGGCACTGGCCGACAAGATCGACACCCTGACCGGCTTCTGGTCGATTGACGAGAAACCCACGGGGTCGAAAGACCCCTTCGCGCTGCGTAGGGCGGCGTTAGGGGTTATTCGGTTGATTGTGGGGAATGGGGTGCGCACCAATATGTTCCCGCTACTGACGCAAGCCGCCTTTGCCCATATTGAGGCCCAGCGACTAAATTATGTGGCTGACGGGTTGGGGATGGCAATTGTTGGTGCTGTAACAGCTGGGCTAACTTTGGAGGAAGCATCGCTTGTAGAAAAATTGAGAGATGCAATTCCAGACAACACTAACCTACTTTCTGACGACAACATCAGAGCAGGAGACGTGGCGGAACAACTTCATAATTTCATGCTTGATAGGTTGCGCGTTTACTTGCGTGATCGCGGTGTTAGGCATGATGTAATTGAAGTGAACTTTGCCACACGGGACGCGGTTGATTTTACTTTACTGGTTCGGTCTATCGAAGCCATGTCGCAGTTCCTGAAAACCGAAGACGGCCCGAACCTGCTGCAAGGCTTCAAACGCGCCAACACCATCCTGACCCAGGCGGAAGCAAAGGATGGCGTCGAATATTCCTACGGCGCCGACCCCAAATTCGCCGAAACCGACGAAGAACGCGCCCTCTTCGCCGCCCTCGACACCGCCGAGGCGCAAATCACCCCCGCGATGAAGGCCGAGGATTTCGCCACCGCGATGACCGCCATGGCCACCCTGCGCGCGCCCATCGACGCGTTCTTTACATCTGTGCAAGTCAACGCCGACAACCCCATCACCCGGCGCAACCGTCTGAACCTGCTGCACCGCATCCGCGCGATCTGCGCGGGTGTGGCCGATCTGACCAAACTCGACGGCTGACCGTTCATCTTGGCCTAAATACTCTCGGGGGGAGGCGCTCGCGCCGTGGGGGGCGGAAAGCCCCCCTTGCAGGCCCATCAAAGCTTGCACCACGCCGCCCCCTGTGTAACCTGCACCTGCAAACCAAAGGTGCCGCAGTGCAGAAAATCGCCGAATTCGCCGAGATCACCCCCAGTGCCGACATCCGCACCGCCGCCCATGGCTGGCGTGCGAAATGCCTGCAACGGCTGGTGCGGCTGGAGTTGCCGGTGCCCGAAAC
>JANPOY010000148.1:0-2023 GCA_031428215.1 Paracoccaceae bacterium | reverse complement strand
AAAAGAAGTGGCGGAACTGGCGGGCGTATCGCGTGCGGCGGTTTCGCGGACGTTTACCGAAGGCGCCTCGGTCTCGGCAAAAACCCGAGGCAAGGTCGAAAAAGCTGCGCGTGAGCTGGGGTACAGCCCGAACATGCTGGCTCGCAGTTTGACGACTCGAAAGACCCAGTTGGTCGGGCTGGTGTCGAACAATTTTCACAACCCGGTCTTTCTGCAGATTTTCGACCTGTTCACCCGCATCATTCAGGAACGGGGGCTTCGCCCGCTGTTGGTGAACCTCTCGGATGAAATCGACCCCGCCCGGTCGGTTCAGCTGTTGCGGCAGTATTCGGTGGAGGGGGTGATCGTCGCCACGTCGCACCTGCCAGATGGCTTTGCGCGGGCCTTTCGCGATGCGGCTTTGCCGGTGGTGCATACCTTTGGCCGGGCGTCAGAAGCACCGGATGTGCATGTCGTGGGCATCGACAACGTGGGCGCAGGGCGGATGGCGGCAGAGACGCTGATCGCGCGGGGCTACCGTCGGTTGGGCTTTATGGGCGGGCCTGAACAGGCTTCGACCACGCAGGACCGGCTGTCGGGATACGTGGCAGCGGCGCGCGCGCGGGGGTTGGAGGTCAGCGCCAGTTTTGCCGGTGCCTACAGTTATGAAGCGGGCCGTGCCGAGATGGGGCGCTTGCTGGAAGCACCCTTTGCCGAAGCCTATTTCTGCGGGGATGACGTGCTTTCGATTGGGGCGATATCGGCGGCACAAGAGGCTGGCCTGAACGTGCCCGCGGACCTTGGGATCATCGGGTTCAACGATATGGAAATGGCGGCTTGGGCCAACATTGCGCTGACTACCATCCACCAGCCGTTCGAGGCGATCATTAGGTCATCCATCGACCTGATCATGTCCAGTTTCGCCGACCCCGGGCGCCTGCCCGAGGTCCGGCTGTTCCCCTGCCACGTGGTGGAGCGTGGCACGCTTAGGCCTCTTGCCTAGCGGAACAGCTTGGGCCGCGCGTCAACCCAAGAGCCTTCAGCCTTGGCCGACGCCACTGCCGCATGGATGGCCGCTATGGACCTCAGCCCGTCTTCTGCGGTCGGAAACAGCGTGATGGCCGGGTCTGGAGTGCGGCCTTCCTGAGCTGCAAAGAGGCTTTCGGCAAGATCGCGGTAGATGTTGCCAAAGGCCAGCGGCATGCCCTCGGCATGGCCGACTGTCACGCGAGAGGCGCGGTCGGCTTCGGGCGAAAGATTTCCCTCACCACGCTCGATCACCTGCAAGCGCTGACCAAGCGGCATGTAGAACAACTGGTTCGGCTGTTCCTGCGTCCAGCGCAGGCCGCCGGTTTCGCCGAAAACTTGCAGCGCCAAGCCATGCTGCCGCCCGATGGCCACGGATGACGTCCACAACCGGCCCACGGTGCCGCCGTCCATGCGGAAGTTGACCATCGCGTCATCCTCCAGCACCCGTTCTGGCAGGCAAGAGGCGAAGTCAGAGGACAGTTTTGCGACCTCCTGACCCGTCACGAAACTGGCCATGTGCAGCGCGTGGATGCCGCAATCGGCGAATTGCGCCGAAACCCCGGCCTGCGCAGGATCATACCGCCAGCGGACGCGCGGATTGTTCGCATCGGCGGCATTGGCGTGGTGGCCATGGGCAAACTCGGCCACGACAAGGCGGACACGCCCAAGATCGCCCCGCGCCACCATCGCGCGCATGTGCCGCACTAAGGCGTAGCCGGAGTAGCCGTAGTTCACGGCGCAAATCCGGCCCGCAGAACGGGCAGTCAGCACCAGATCTTCCGCCTCGGCCTCGGTCACCGTCATCGGCTTTTCGCACAGCACGTTGATGCCCGCCTGCAGGAAGGCCTTTGAAATCTCGTAGTGGGTCGAATTGGGCGTGGCGACCGTCACCAGATCAACGCGGTCGGGGCGGTTTGCCTCGCCTGCCAGCATCTCGCGCCAATCACCATAGGCGCGGTCCGAGGCGATACCCAGAGACTGCGCAAAATCGCGCCCTGCGGCGGCGTCATGGTCC
>JANPOY010000147.1:0-13330 GCA_031428215.1 Paracoccaceae bacterium | reverse complement strand
GCTGTCTGCCCCCCGGCCCCCCCGAGGATATTTGAACAGAGAGGATGACAATTTTAGGCAAGTTTTATCGAACTGCCGGATCTGCAATCGCGAGACTTGGGGAAGGCTGTGAAAAAGGTGAGAGGCTGACAACGACCCAAGCGGGGCTCGTTACGGCTGCTTCCTTCCGGACCTGACCGGGTTGGCGAGGCGCTTACCCGCGCCAACCTCTCAACCGTCGATATAGGCAAAGCGCGGGCGTTGTGCAAGCGGGGTCAGCGGCGAAAATCGCGGTCAGACCACCAGCCCGGCCAGACGTGCGCCCGCGATCAGATCATCGGCCAGATGATGCGCCCAGCGGCCCTTGCTTGGCACCACGTCGGGGACCTGCACCACGAAACAGCCGGCCCGATGCGCCGCCTCGGCCCCGGTTTCGCTGTCTTCAAACACCAGACAACGCGCGGGGTCGACGCCCAGCCGTTCCGCCGCCAACAGATAGGGCGCGGGGGCGGGTTTGGGGGCAGAGACATCATCCAGCGTGATCACCACATCAAAATGATCGGCAATCCCCACCAGCGCCAGCTTGCGATGCGCCTCGATGCGCCCGGACGAGGTGACAAGCGCCATCGGTCGCAGCCGGGCAGACAGCAGATCCAGCGCGCCCGGTTTCATCGCCAGACCGTCACGCTCCATCGCGGCGAGAAATCCCCTTTGCCAGACCGGGTGCAACAGATCCTGATCCACCGCCGGATAGCTTTCGCGGATCAGGCGCGCCCCGGTTGGCAGATCGACCCCGACCAGACTGTGCAGGAATGCCTCGGTGACCGGATGGCCGAGACCCGCGAAGGCGGCAATTCCGGCCGCCAAGGCCAGACTTTCGGTGTCGATCAACGTGCCGTCCAGATCAAAAAGAATGGCATCAAACATCTGCGCGCCTTTGTTGTGTGCTGACCAGATAGCCGATCAAAGATGCAGGCGAAAGCGCTGAAACCCGTTTGGCAGCCGGGTCAGTGCGGCAAGTCTAAGATGCGGTACTTCGGGCAGAACCGCCACGGCACGCGGGTTGCTGTCAAACACCACTGTGGTGCCTGGCATCGGCACAAACCCCCAGGACGGGCGGTCCGGGCACGCTGCCTGCCCGCCTTTGCGAATGAACGCCTCGACGATATCGCGGTTGGCTTGCCGACCGGCATGCAAAAGATGCGCAGGCATTGCGCCGGCAAAACCGCTGCCGTCTCCACTGCGATAACTGTTTGTGGCCAGTGCAAAAACCTGATCGGGCGAAATGGCGCGGCCCTGAAAGGTCAGATCGGTGATGCGGCGGGCGGCGGGGTTCACCTCATTGCCGCGCGCGTCAAAACGGGCGGGTTGCGACAAATCAATCTGGTACGACAGCCCGTAAATCACATCAAAGTTGAAGCTGGGAAACTCTGTGTCGATCAGGACGGCGTCGCGCGCGCCGGGGGCGATCTGATGATACAGACTGGCCGAGCGTTCCAGCCACAGCGCCAGTTCGGACACCGTCAGCCGCAAACCGACCAGACTGTTGGGATGCAGGTAAAGATCGGTGGCATGACGCAGCCGCAGGGTGCCTGCGGGAATGTCGGTGTAGTTTTCCGCCCCCCCACGCCCGCCCGCCTTGAACGGGGCGACCGCCGACAGCACTGGCAAACCCGCATGCGCCGTGCCCGCCAAAGCTGCCGTCAACTGCGCCGCCTGCGCCTGCGCCACCAGCGCCAAGGCCGGACTGTCGGTCAAGAGCGCAAAAAAGCTGTGCAAGGCGCGGGGCGTGTGCCCGATCGGCGCGCCTGTGCGCAGTTGCAGCGCCTTGTGGTCGGGCATGGCCAGGGCCACGATCGCCGCATCATCGGCCACCACCGGGTAAAGACGGCCGTTCGCCGGATCGCGGCGGGCAATCTCGCGCAATCCGGTACGATGCCCCGCCACCCGCCAGCCTGCGCAACCTTTCACCAATGTCAGATCAATCACCCCAAGGTGCGATCCGAAAAAGCCGGGCATCACCGCCGGTTTTCCGATCAGGTCGGACTGGTCAGGGGTGGGAAACAGCAGATGTGTGTGACCCGCGATCACCACATCCACCCCCGCGATGCCCGCAAGTGCCAGACTGACGTTTTCAGCCCCTTCCCCCGCGCCCGCGCCGCCAATACCCGAGTGCGACAGCGCAATCACCAGATCGGCCCCCGCCGCGCGCAACGCCGGCACTGACATGGCGGCACAGTCGAGGATACCCGCGGCCGCGGTGCGGCCCTTCATGTGACGCCACTCCCACACCAGGGTTTGTGGCGGCAGAAATCCCAGGATACCGATGCGCAGCCTGTGGCTTTGGCCGCGGTCATCCACCACATCGCGGTGCAACACCAAATGCCGCGCCGCAAGCCTTGGGCCTTCGACCAGGGTTTCCCACATGTTGGTGCAAACCAGTGGAAAGGCAGCGCCTGACAGACAGCGCCGCAGAAATGGCAGGCCGTGGCTGAATTCATGATTGCCAAGGGTGGCGGCGTCATAGGCCAGATGGTTCATCGCCGCGATCATCGGATGGCGTCGCGCGCGCGCAGGATGTTCGGCCAAATGGTCGCCCAAGGGCGTGCCATGCAAAAAATCGCCATTGTCCAGCAACAGGCTTTGGCGCACCTCGGCCCGCGCCTGATGGATCAACGTCGCCAGCCGCGCCAGCCCGCGCGACGGGCAGGGCTTGTCCTTGTGATAATCCCAGGCCAACAGATTGGCATGCAAATCAGAGGTGGCCAGCACCCGCAAAGCCACGACCCCGGCATCGGTGTGGGACGCCTGCGCAATCTGCGTGTGGCCGGATGAAAAATGTGTCATGCGCCAAACCTTCGCCTGCGGCCACGTCAGAAATTGCCAACCTTGGCGCGCCACATGCAGTCTTTTCACTTTTCGAAACCGGTGAAAAGCTATGCGCGAGTTTGTCTTTCACTTTTCTTCCATAAGTTGCATTTTTGAAAGGCATTCCAGCATTTGCGGCGGCCGTCGCAACGTGGCATCAAGCGGCAGCAAGCGGGAGGGATGACGATGCGGTTGGCAGAAGAGGTGACATTCGGCGGCTCGGGTCTGGACCGTGCGGCGGCACTGCGCGGCGATACGGCCCGGATCGCGGCACTGTGGGCGGCGGGTGCGGTGCTGGCGATGTGGCGCGGCAAACCGCTGTTGGCCGGGGGGGCGCTGGCCTGGCTGGCCTCGGATCATCCGGTGCTGCAGGGGGGGCAGCCTGCGTTGTTTCTTGGCCTTGATGGCGCAACCGCACATTTTGCCGTCGATATCTCGCATTGGCAGCCGGATCAGGCGATGGAGCCCGGATTTCTGGATCAAAGCCTGCAAAGCCACCCGGCCCTGCCCGCCAGCCATGCGTTTCAAGATCTGCGCGCGGTGATGGCCGATCTGACCCCGCGTGACGCCGAACTGGCCGCCACCGCCAAGGCGCTGCTGCAATGGCACAGCACCCACAAGTTTTGCGCCGCCTGCGGGGTGGCGTCGCATGTGATCAACGCCGGTTGGCAACGCGCCTGCCCGGACTGCGGCGCACAGCATTTTCCCCGCACCGATCCCGTGGTCATCATGCTGGTGGTGCGCGGCAACAAGCTGCTCTTGGGCCGCTCAGCCCCCTGGCCCGAGGGTATGTATTCGCTGCTCGCCGGTTTCGTCGAACCCGGAGAGCCGCTGGAGGCTGCGGTGCGGCGTGAGGTGTTCGAGGAAACCGGCGTCACGGTGGGCGCGGTCCGCTATCTGGCCAGCCAGCCCTGGCCATTTCCGGCATCCCTGATGTTTGGCTGCATTTGTGAGGCCACGTCGGACCAGATCACCCTCGACCCGGTCGAGCTGGAAGATGCACGCTGGGTGACGCGCGAAGAGTTGGTGCAGGTGCTTGCGGGTGAGCATCCGCAGATCAAACCGGGCCGAAAGGGCGCAATCGCCCATTTCCTGATGACCAACTGGCTTGCGGATCGGCTGGAATGACGCCAAATTCACCGCAACCAAGACAAGACTGCCGCAGCCCGACCAGATGGGCAGCAAGGCGCAAGGGACGGGCCAGATGAGATTCACCACCAAACAAGACATCGAAGCCCCGCTTGATTTTGTTTACCGCACGCTGACGGATTTTGAGGCATGGGAGCGCTCTGCGATGCGACGCGGCGCTGAGGTTGAACGCACAGACAAGCTGACCCGGCCCGGCCCCGGCATGACATGGGCGGCACGGTTTTCCTATCGTGGCAAGACCCGGGCGATCTCGCTTAGCCTGGTGACGCTGGAAGCGCCCTCAACCCTCAGCTTTGCGGCGCAGTCTGCGGCGGTGGACGGCGCTGCGAAACTGGACCTGATGGAAATGTCATCGCGGCGCACGCGCGTGCATGTGGTGGTCGAGGTCACGCCACGGTCACTGGCGGCGCGGTTGTTCCTGCAGTCACTGCGGCTGGCACGGGCGCGGATTGACCGCAAGTTTGAACAACGCGTGGTGCAGATGGCCACCGATATCGAGACCCGCTATCTGGCGGTTCGCAAGATCTGACGCCAGCACAACAGCCCGGTCAGTCGCGGCGACGGTCTGCCGGATAGACCCCCAGAATTTCGACCTGACTGGTGAAATAACGCAACTCGTCCAACGCCAGTTTGACATTGGCATCGTCGGGGTGGCCTTCGATATCGGCGTAGAATTCGGTCGCGGTGAAAGACCCGCCGACCATATAGCTTTCCAGCTTGGTCATGTTGACACTGTTGGTGGCAAAGCCGCCCATCGCCTTGTAAAGCGCCGCCGGAATGTTGCGGACGCGGAAGGTGAAGGTGGTCATCATATCGTCGGACCGGCGCGCCAGATCAGGCTGGCGTGCCATCACCAGAAACCGGGTGGTGTTGTTGGACTGATCCTCGATCTGGCGGGCCAGCACGTCCAGCCCGTAAATCTCGGCCGCCAATTCGCTGGCCAAAGCCGCCTCGGCCGGATCGCCCAACGCCGCGACATCGCGGGCAGCGGCGGCGTTGTCGGTCCAGTTCAACGTGGCCAGGTTGTTGTCTTTCAGAAATGTCCCGCATTGCCCCAGAAGGATCGACATGCAGCGCACCCGGCGCACCTGATCCAACGTTGCGCCCTTGACCGCCAGCAGGTTGATATGCACCCGCACGAACGCCTCGTCGATGATGTGCAGCCCCGATTGCGGCAGCAGCCGGTGGACGTCAGCCACCCGGCCATAGGTGGAATTTTCGACCGCCAGCATGCCCAGATCAACATCACCAGAGCGGGTGCGGTCGATCACCTCTTCGAAGGTCGCGCAGGGCACGGACTCCAGATCGGGGCGTGACTGGCGGCAGGCCTGATGCGAATAGGCCCCAAGTTCGCCCTGAAACGCGATGCGCCCCGCCGATGTGTCCGACATTTTGACCGTCTCCGCCGCAAAAATCCCCAAAGGGGCGATTGGTCGCGCTAGTACACCTTGAAAGAGGGCGGGGGAAGCGGGTAGATACTGCCCAAACCAAGTTACGGGCCGCTTCCGTCTGGCCCAAACGACGTATCGGCCAAACCAGCCGGAAGAAAGGCGCGACATGTTCGACACAATGACTTTGACCAAGGCCACCGGGGCAGTCTGCGGATCGCTGCTGATCTATCTGTTCGGGACCTGGGCCGCAGACAGCCTGTATGCAACCGCACCGGCCGCACATGGCGACGAAGAAGTGGCGCAAGCCTACACCATCGAAATCGAAGACGCCGCCCCGGTTGAAGCCGCAGCCGAAGGCCCGGCCTTTGCCGAGGTTTACGCCGCAGCCGATGTGACCGCGGGCGAGAAAGTCTTTGGCAAGTGCAAGGCGTGCCACAAGATTGACGGCGTTGATGGCACCGGCCCGCATCTGAACGGCGTCGTGAATCGCGCAACGGCGTCGATCGCGGGCTATGGCTATTCCGAAGTGCTGGCCAGCAAATCCGCCGATGTTTGGAGCCCTGAAAATCTTGAGGCGTTCCTGCTCAGCCCCAAAACCTACGCCCCCGGCACCAAGATGAGCTTTGCCGGTCTGCCCAAGGTCGAAGACCGCGCCAATGTCATCGCCTATCTGGCCACCTTGCAGTAAGTCTTGCCGATACGATGTCCAAAGGCCGTCCATCCGGGCGGCCTTTTTGATTCGATCCACGGCGCTCACCCCCAATTCACGCATTCGCGCCTTGTGGGCTGGACAAGTTCCGATTTAGCATAAGTTAAGGGTGACATGGTAAAAGCCATGCTGAAAATGGAGTTTGGGCATGACCAGAATGATCAAAGCACAGGCCACCGCTGCCATTCGACCGCAGCTCGGGCTGCTGGGGGTTGGATTGCTGGCGATCACAGCCGCATTCTGGGTCAGCACCGCACGGGCGCAAGACGCCAAGATCATTGTGGCCCATGGCATTTCAACCTTTGGCAATCTGAAATATCCCGCCGATTTCAAACATCTGGACTATGTGAACCCCGACGCGCCCAAAGGCGGCGAAATCTCGGAATGGTCGCCCGGCACCTTTGACAGTCTGAATCGCTATTCGGTCAAAGGCGTGCCTGCGGCCATTTCCGCGATCCCGTATGAGGCGATTTTGGCCGGGGTCGATGACGAAATCGGCGCCGCCTACTGCCTGCTGTGCGAAACCATGGAATACCCCGAAGACCGCTCTTGGGTGATCTTCAATCTGCGCCGCGATGTGACATTCTCGGACGGCACGCCGATGACCGCCGAAGACGTGCTGTTCAGCTACGAGACCTTCCGCGACAAGGGCATTGCCGAATTCCGCTCGGTGTTCAACGAAAAATTCCAATCGGTTGAGGTGCTTGACCCTTATCGCATCAAATTCACCTTCACCCCCGGCACTGCGCTGCGCGATATGCCGGCCACCGCGGGTGGGCTTTCGGTGATGTCGAAAGCGGATTTTGAGAAGAACAAGCATGATCTTGAGGCGTCCAGCCTGACGCCCTTTCTGGGCACCGGCCCCTATATGCTTGACAGCATGAAACCGGGTCAGCAGATCATCTACAAACGCAATCCCGATTACTGGGGGGCGAAACACCCGTTGCAGGTTGGCCGTGGCAACTTTGACCGCATCCGCGTGGAATATTTCGGCGATGACAATGCGGCGTTTGAGGGGTTCAAGGCCGGGGTCTACACCTTCCGCATTGAAAATTCCTCCAAGCAATGGGCGACAGGCTATGACTTTGAGGCGTTGACCAACGGTGCCGTGATCAAGACCGAATTGCCCAACGGCTCTATCGCCTCGGGTCAGGCCTTCATGTTCAACCTGCGGCGCGAGAAATTCAAGGATCCGCGTGTGCGTGAGGCCATTGGTTTGATGTTCAACTTTGAATGGTCCAACCAGACGCTGTTTTATGGCCTGTATGCGCGGATCAATTCGATCTTTGAAAACACCAATATGGCGGCGGTTGGCCCTGCCTCGCCGGCCGAGGCCGCCATCTTGCAGCCGCTGGTGGACGCAGGTCTGTTGCCCGCCAGCATCCTGAGCGACCCTGCCGTGATGGCCCCCGTATCGGCTGCCGACAAGGCGCTGGACCGGGGCAACATGCGCCGCGCCTCTGCCCTGATGGATGAGGCGGGCTGGATTGCGGGCGACGACGGCATGCGCCGCAACGCCAAGGGCGAGACGCTGAAGGTCGAATTTCTCGAAGACAGCCCGGCCTTTGAACGCGTGATCAGCCCCTATGTCGAAAACCTGCGCGCGCTGGGTGTCGATGCCGCCCTGATCCTGGTGGACCCCGCGCAAATGAGCCAGCGCACCGACCCGCCCACCTTCGATTTTGACATCATCGTCGGGGCCGCGATCAACGGCTATGAACCGGGGTCCGAGATGAAACAGGGCTATGCCTCTGTTACCGCTGATAATTCCACCCGAAACCGCTCTGGCTTTGCCAATCCCGCGGTGGACAAATTGCTGGACCTGATCGAGCAGGCCAAAACCCGCGAGGAATTGGACGTCGTGACCCAGGCCTTTGACCGGGTGATGCGCTATACCAAATTCTGGGTGCCGCAGTGGTACAAGGATGTCCACACCGTCGCCTATTATGACCAGTATGAACACCCCGCAAACCTGCCGCCCTATGCCTTGGGAGAGCTGGATTTCTGGTGGTTCAACCCCGAGAAAGCCGCCGCATTGAAAGCGTCGGGCGCGCTGAAATAGCCGATGGCAGCCTATATCCTGCGCCGCCTGCTTTTGGTGATCCCGACACTGTTCGGGATCATGATCATCAATTTTGGCCTGACACAATTCGTTCCCGGCGGCCCATTTGACCAGATCGAGGCGCGGCTGGAAGGCAACGGCGACGCGATTGAGGCCGTCACCGGTGGCAGTGGCGAAGATCCCGGCGCGCAAAGTGGCGACGGCGGTTATGTCGGCGCGCGCGGCCTGCCGCCCGAATTTCGTGCCAAACTCGAGGTCGAATTCGGTTTTGCCCGGTTCCTTTGCCCCGAAGGTTACGTCGGCACTCTGGAAAAACAGGCCAAGGATTGCGACAAGGAAATGATCCCGGCGGTCGAACGTTTCGCCATCATGATGGGCAAATTCCTGCGCTTTGATTTCGGCCAAAGCTATTTCCGATCCGCCGGGGTGATGGAACTGGTGGTGGAAAAACTGCCAGTTTCCATAACCTTGGGTCTTTGGTCGACGCTGATTGCCTATCTGATCTCCATCCCGTTGGGCATCCGCAAAGCCGTGCGCGACGGGTCGAGTTTTGACAGTTGGACAAGCGGTGTGATCATCGCGGCCTACGCCATACCGGGCCTCTTGGTGGCCGTCATGCTGCTGGTGCTGTTCGCAGGTGGGTCGTACTGGAAGATTTTCCCGCTGCGGGGCCTGACCTCTTCGAATTTTGCGGATCTGTCGCTGCTGGGCAAGGTAGGCGATTACCTTTGGCACATCACGCTGCCGGTGCTGGCCAGCACGATTTCGTCTTTTGCCACGCTGACCCTGCTGACCAAGAACAGCTTTCTGGATGAGATCAAAAAGCAGTATGTGATGACCGCGCGGGCCAAGGGCTTGTCGGAAAACCGGGTGCTCTATGGCCATGTTTTCCGCAACGCCATGCTGATCGTGATCGCAGGCTTTCCGGCGCTGTTCATCGGGGTATTTTTCGGTGGCTCTCTGATCATCGAGACGATTTTCAGCTTGGACGGTCTGGGCCAGCTTGGCTATAAATCCGCGGTAGAGCGGGACTATCCGGTGATCTTCGGCACGCTTTTTGCCTTTGGTTTGATGGGCTTGGTCGTCGGCATCATCTCGGACCTGATGTATGTGTGGATTGATCCGCGCATTGACTTTGAAAGGCGGGGCTGATGGCCATGTCCCCCCTGAACCAACGCCGCTGGCGCAATTTTACCGCCAACAGGCGCGCCTACTGGTCGCTGATCCTGTTCAGCATTCTGTTCGGCGTGTCGCTGTTTGCCGAAGTGCTGGCCAATGACCGCCCGCTTTTGGTGAATTTTCGCGGCGAATGGCGGATGCCGTTCCTGCGGTTTTACTCCGAGGCGGATTTCGGCGGCGATTTCCGCACCGAGGCGAATTATAAATCCATTGAGGTGCAGTGCCTGATCCTGACCGGCGGCTTGGTCGATTGCGTCGACGAACCGGAAACCATGATCCAATCTGCCGAACTGGGCAAGCTGGAGGGTCCCAAGGGCAGCATCCTGTGGCCGCCGATCCCCTATTCCTACAACACAATCAATGATCTGGGCGGCGCTGCGGCCCCGTCCGCCCCTGACAGCACCCACTGGCTTGGCACCGATGACACCAGCCGCGATGTGCTGGCGCGGGTGATCTACGGCTTCCGGCTGTCGGTGGCCTTCGCGCTGATTGTCACCGTGCTGACATCCGCGTTGGGCATCGTCGCGGGGGCCGTTCAGGGTTATTTCGGCGGCAAGGTCGATCTGATCTTCCAGCGCGTGTTGGAAATCTGGAGCGGGACGCCCGAACTTTACGTCATCATCATCGTGTTTTCGGTCTGGCAGCGCAGCTTCTGGATATTGATTCTGCTGATGGTGGCCTTTGGCTGGACCCGGCTGATCGGCGTGGTGCGGGCCGAATTCCTGCGAGCGCGGAATTTCGAATATGTGCGCGCGGCCAAGGCCTTGGGCGTGCCAGACCGGGTGATCATCTTCCGCCATGTGTTGCCGAATGCCATGGTAGCGACGCTGACCATGCTGCCGTTTGTGGTGTCGGGCACCATCGGATCGCTGGCGGCGCTGGATTATCTGGGCTTTGGCTTGCCTGCCTCCCTGCCCTCACTCGGTCAGTTGTCGCGCCAGGCGCAGCAGAATCTGCAAATGCCGTCGCTGGCCTTCACCGCCTTCTTCACCTTTGCCATCATGTTGTCGCTGCTGGTCTTCATCTTTGAAGGCGTGCGCGATGCGTTTGACCCCAGAAAGACCTTCCAATGACGACTGTGTTGGAGGTTGAAAACCTGAACATCGCTTTCCGGCAGGATGGGCGGACGATCAATGCCGTGCGGGGCGTGGGGTTTACTGTGGCCAAGGGCGAAACCGTGGCGCTGGTGGGCGAATCCGGTTCCGGCAAATCGGTGACCGCCTTGTCCACCGTGGGCCTTCTGCCCGACAGCGCCGCCGTAACAGGGTCTGTGCGCTATCTGGGGCGCGAAATGGTCGGCGCGTCGGAAAACGACCTGCGCCGGGTGCGCGGCAATGACATCAGTTTCATCTTTCAGGAACCGATGACCAGCCTGAACCCGCTGCACACCATCGAACGCCAGATCGGCGAAAGTCTTGGCCTGCATCAAGGCCTTACAGGAACGTCTGCCCGCGCCCGCATCCTTGATCTGCTGATCAAGGTCGGCATCCGCAACCCCGAAAGCCGTCTGGACGCCTATCCGCATCAACTTTCGGGCGGGCAGCGCCAGCGGGTGATGATCGCGATGGCGCTGGCCAATGGCCCGGAATTGCTGATCGCGGATGAGCCGACCACCGCGCTGGACGTGACCATTCAGGCGCAGATTCTGGAACTGCTGGCCGAGTTGAAACGCTCCGAATCTCTCAGCCTTTTGTTCATCACCCATGATCTGGGCATCGTGCGCCGCATCGCCGACCGGGTCTGCGTGATGCAGGGCGGCGAGATTGTCGAACAGGGGCCGACGGCGGAGATTTTCGCCAATCCGCAGCACCCCTACACCCAAAAGCTGCTGGCCGCCGAACCCAAAGGCCGCCCCGACCCAGTGCCAGCAAATGCGCCCGAAATAGCGCAAACGGAAAATCTGCGGGTGTGGTTTCCGATCCATCAAGGCTTTTTGCGCCGCGTCACGGGCCATGTGAAGGCGGTGAACGCCGCAAGTCTATCGGTGCGCGCAGGTGAAACCCTTGGGATCGTGGGCGAAAGCGGATCGGGCAAGACCACCTTGGCGCTGGCGATGTTGCGGTTGATCGCATCCGAGGGACGGATTGCGATCCGGGGGCAGGATATTTCCATCCTGTCCGGCACCGCCCTGCGCCCCTACCGCCGCGACATGCAGATCGTGTTTCAAGACCCCTATGGCAGCCTGTCACCGCGCATGACGGCGGCCGAGATCATCGCAGAAGGTCTGGGCGTGCATGGGCTGGAGCCGGGCCGCAACCGGGCGGAGATGGTGGCGGAAATGATGGTCGAGGTCGGGCTTGATCCCGCCATGGCCGCCCGCTATCCGCATGAATTCTCGGGTGGCCAAAAGCAGCGCATCGCCATTGCCCGCGCGATGATCCTGCGCCCCAAACTGGTCCTGCTGGACGAGCCGACTTCGGCGCTGGACATGACGGTGCAGGTGCAAATCGTTGATTTGCTGCGCGCATTGCAACGCAAGCATGGGTTGGCCTATATCTTCATCAGCCATGATCTGCGGGTGGTGCGGGCGCTGTCGCACAAGGTGATGGTGATGAAAGACGGCGATGTGGTCGAACAGGGCGATGCCGCAGCAATCTTTGACGCGCCGCAGACCCCCTACACCCGCGCGCTGATGGCGGCGGCCTTCGGAACCCATGCATGAAAATCCTGTTCGTGCATCAGAACTTTCCCGGCCAATTCCTGCACCTCGCGCCTGAACTGGCCAGACGCGGCCATGATTGCCTTGCGCTGACCGATGGCGGCAACCAACGCCCCAGCAGCATTCCGGTGATCCGCTACAAGCATGAGGCGGCCAAGGTTGATCCCGCCGCCACCCGTCTGGGCCGCAACTACACCACGATGAGCGACCGCGGCGTCAGCACGGCCCGCGCCGCGTTGCAGTTGCGCCGCGACAAGGGCTATGTGCCGGATGTGATTTTTGGCCATTCCGGCTGGGGTGAGACGCTGTTTCTGAAAGAGGTCTGGCCCGAGGCGAAACTGATCGTCTACGCCGAGTTCTACTACAAGGGGCGCGGCGCCGATGTGGGCTTTGACGCGGAATTCGGCAGCAGCAGCTTTGATCAGATCATGATCGCCCAGGGGCGTGCCGGGCATCTGGGGCAGGCTTTGGTGCATGCCGATGCCGGATTGGCGCCGACGGCTTGGCAAGCCTCCACCTATCCCGGCAGCCTGCGCCCGATGATCAAGGTGATCCATGACGGCGTTGATACCGCCGTGATGGTGCCGAACCCGCAGGCCAGTTTCACCCTGCCGGATGGCCACATCCTGCGCGCCGGCGATGAGGTGCTGACCTTCGTGAACCGCAATCTGGAACCCTACCGCGGCTACCACATCTTTCTGCGCG
Source organism: Paracoccaceae bacterium (assembly GCA_031428215.1). Lineage (GTDB taxonomy): Bacteria > Pseudomonadota > Alphaproteobacteria > Rhodobacterales > Rhodobacteraceae > Cypionkella. The sequence continues at coordinate 629 of JANPOY010000147.1, read as the reverse complement.
CCTTGCCTGCGGTGCTGGCCGCCCGGCCGGAGGCGCAGGTGGTGATCGTGGGCGGAGATGAGGTCAGCTATGGCTCTGCCCCCAAGGATGCCAAGGGCTGGAAGGAAACCTTTCTGGCCGAGGTGCGCGACCGTCTCGACCCGGCGCGCGTTCATTTCGTCGGCAAGATCCCCTACCCACAGTTTGTGGCTCTGATGCAGGTCAGCCGGGCGCATGCTTACCTCACCTACCCTTTCGTGCTCAGTTGGTCGATGATCGAGGCGATGGCGGCGGGGTGTCACATCGTCGGGTCCAACACCGCGCCTGTGGCCGAGGCGATCCGTGACGGAGTCAACGGCACGCTGGTGGATTTCTTTGACGTGCCGGCATGGTCGCAGGCGTTGACGACGGCTTTGGCCGAACCCGCCCGCTTTGCGTCCTTGCGCACCGCCGCCCGCCAGACCGTGCTGGACCGTTACGATCTGCGCACGGTGTGTTTGCCGCAGATGGCGGCTTATGTTGAGAGTTTCGGACCGCAAGCCATGCCGCCCCGGGCCAGATCCGGGGGCGCCGCGGTTGACCAGGGGCCCCGGGGCAGGGCCCGGGCGGGGCGGGGCCCGGGGGGCCGCGCGCGGTGTGTAGGCCGCCCG
>JANPOY010000146.1:0-4183 GCA_031428215.1 Paracoccaceae bacterium | reverse complement strand
ATCAGTCGCAAGACGGATTCGTGATCATGGAAATTCACCCCGATACCGCATGTTTGCCTACTATATGCCTACTAGCGAAAAGAGTAAGGGGTCAGCTTTTCAGCTAACCCCTTGAAATCTTTGGTGGAGGGAACGCGACTGGAGTCGAACCTTCTCTGACAAAAATCTAATGAATTCAATGGCAGGCAATGTCACGGCGGGACGTGAGCTTCCGTGAAGCTGTCTGCTGAGGCATCCTTGCCCAGGTAGCATATCATCCCGCGATCCCGCCATGCGCCGCTGCGGCATAGAATGCTAGGGTGGGTACAGGGACCGTCACGCATTCTCCCGCGGATCATGATGTGGCGTAACGCATTAGCAATGGTCCCCCAGCACTTCCATTACGCGGCAAGCGCGTTTGGAACCTCCTTTGCATTGCACACCAGACTTTCCAGTTCCGCCTTCAGAGCGTTTAGCCGGGCGATGCGGCCTTCGGCTGCCGCAAGTAGCGCGCAGTTGATGGCATCGGCGGCGGCGCAACATTGGCCGGGCCAGTTGGACTGGCGCAAAAGGTCGCGGATGGCATCAAGCGGGAACCCGAGTTCCCGCGCGTGGCGTATGAACGTACGAGAATCCAGCGCCATCCGTCCGTAGAGCCGCTGCTTTCCCGCACTGCGATCCGCCTCGTGCCAGATGCCGACTCCTTCGTAGTAGCGGATCGTCGGCACCTTAACGCCTGTTGCCTCGCTGAGTTTTCCAATGGTCAGCATGGTTGCACACGGAACCAACCGCCCTGTGCAATGTTGTACCTTATACCAGACGCGTACGCATAGGCGACCGAAACCGGAGCAGCACTTTGAAAACCCTCGCAAACTCGACGGATGTGCCAGCACCTCGAAAGGGCATGCCAACGACAAAGCTATCGAAAGCACAGTTCACGCAGCGCTATTACGCACAGTTTTTCGATCCTGCATTTGACACTTTACGATCAGAACTTGACGAGATCTGCACAGTTGCGTGGAAGAACTATGATGAGTCCCGCAAAAGCCCGGTCACCAAGAAAGCTGGCCCGGGTTATGCAAATACCGCGTATGATCTTTCGGTGGAATGGCAGGCTGCCAGCGCTGCAATTGCCACGGCACAAAAGCAGCACGACGACGGCAACCTTCCGCCTCGGGTCTTGTTGATCAACGGATCATCTCGCAGCGATCACAGTTGCCCGGGCGAGATGTCAAAAAGTTACCGCATGGTGGAGATAGCGCGAGACGTGCTTGAATCCGAATTTTCGACCACAGTCGACGTGCTTGACTTGTCCACACTCAGTTCCGAATACGGGCGCAATATCCATCCCTGCAAAGCCTGCTTCTCAACAGCGGCGCCGCTGTGCCACTGGCCTTGCTCGTGTTACCCCAATCACGCGATGGGCCAGACCCAAGACTGGATGGCCGAAATTTATCCCTTGTGGGTCGCAGCGCATGGCGTGATGATCGTCACGCCGGTGAACTGGTATCAGGTTTCATCCCCCATCAAACTGATGATGGACCGCCTTGTCTGCGCGGACGGGGGAAACCCCGACCCAACGCTGACCGACGGCAAGGACGCGGCGCTCGCCAAAAAGCTGGAGCTTGACGGGTGGGACTATCCACGTCATCTGGCGGGTCGCGCGTTTTCGGTGATTGTGCACGGTGATGTGGCGGGCGTGGAAAACGTTCGCCGCTCGCTGTCGGATTGGCTAAAGTTCATGAAGCTGATACCGGCAGGTTCGGCCTCCGAACTCGACCGGTACATCGGGTACTGGGAGCCCTATGCCACTAACCATCTGGCGTTTGACCGTGACCATGCCATCCAGGACGAGGTTCGCAATGCCGCCCGAAGTCTGGCCGTCGCTGTCTTGCAGCATCTTAGCGGTGCCTGTCGCGAACCAGGGGCCGATCTCACTGAACCGCGCCAGAAATAGTCCCTTCGCTGGGTAATTATAAATAAACCCCAGCCCACGTTGGCGTCAGGCCATAAGAAAGCCGCGCCACTTGGCGTAGCGGCGGTGCGGGTCAGCTTGTATGTGCCGCGGTTTTGGAGGTGGCGCTTCTTCGGAAAGTGGTTGTAGACCGAGGCATGGATGGACGCGAATTTCTGCAGCGCTCGCATGCGCCGGAACCGCAACATCGCCCGCTCGCGTCGTCGGAACGGCAGGTGCGAGTACTCCGCGCGATTGTTTAGCCACCGTCCCATCTCTCTGTCATCGCCGCGGCCGAGATCCTTGAATGCGGCACCGTAGGACCGGAGGCGGTCTGTCACGATGCTCTCGGGAGTTCCGTGTCGCTTCATTGATTTCTTGAGGAATTTCAGAGCAGCCTTGTGGTCCCGCGGCGTGGTGACGAAGCTTTCCAAAACTTCGGCACATCTCGCCCGTCTAACCGTATTCATTCACGATGTGCATTGTCGACGGTCAGAGTTCTCCAACAACGCCCCGTCGGATCAACGGCATCGCCCGCTCCAGTCTCGGCCGATGCCGTGTGCTCAAGACTGCGCAGATAGCGCGAGCCAGAGGACGACCGCTGACCGCTGACTCGCCGTCCCCTTTTAGATGCCGACGGCTAGCAATCGAATCGCGTTACTGCTAAGCGTTTTCCAGCCTGAGTTTGCACCTGTGCGTGCATCTCAGATCGCTTCCGTCAATAATCCTGATACTGCTGGATCCATATGGACACGCCGACGTTATCGACTCGAGACTTGGCCCGAAGGCTGCTGGCTGCGAGCCAGACGGGCTCTGATCCGCACGTCTCCGGAGTGGTGGCGGTGATCGAAAGGTTGCGGATTTCCCTGTCAAAGTTCGCCGGCGACGCCGGCTTCGTTTCGCTATTGCGGCGGGCTGTGGCGATGGCCAGCTCCGACATACCATCGTTGCAAAACGTCAAAATCGGCATCAACGGGCGCATGGATGGGGTTGAACAAATTGACACAAGCTCGGACACCGGCGTGTTGGGGGAGGCGGCGGCAGTGGCTATCACCGCGCATCTGCTCGGCCTACTGGTGGCTTTTATCGGTGAACCACTCACGGTGCGGTTGCTACGCGAATCATGGCCCGATACCCTCATATCATTCAAGAATCCCGAGGCTGACCAATGACCGATCAAGGAAAAGACACACCACACGGTCGCGTGAAGATCAGCCAACTGCCCACCGGCGTGCAGGGCCTTGATGAAATCTTTGGCGGTGGCCTGCCCGAGTACTCCTTCAACATCATCGCCGGCGCTCCCGGCTGCGGCAAGACCACGCTGGCGCATCAGATCATGTTCGCCAACGCCACACCGGAGCGGCCAGCGCTGTATTTCACGGTGCTGGGTGAGCCGGCAATCAAGATGCTCCGCTATCAGCAGCAGTATACGTTCTTCGACGCGTCCAAGATGGACGGCTCGATCCGCTTCATCAACCTCAGTCAACTCGTTCTCGACCACGACCTCGGGGCGGTCCTGGACGCCATCGTTAAGGAGGTCGAGGCATCCAATGCAGGCATCGTCGTCGTGGACTCCTTCCGGACCGTGGTGCGCAAGGCTCAGGCTGGCGCGAGCGAAGTGGAACTCCAGGGCTTCGTCCAGCGGCTGGCGCTTCATCTGACCAGTTGGCAGGCGACCACGTTCCTGATTGGCGAGTACGTCGAGGGAGAACTGCGCGACAACCCGGTCTTCACCGTGGCCGACGGATTGTTCTGGCTGTATCAGAGCGTCGAACGGAACTCGATCGTGCGCAAGATGCAGGTCATGAAACTCCGCGGCCAGGAGTCCGTACCCGGGCTTCACACTTTCCGGATCACCACAGGTGGCCTGCAAGCCTTCCCGCGAACCTTCGGCCTGACCGACAATGGATCATTCCACGTCAAGGGCCAGAGTCGCCTTTCTACTGGTGTTCGCGAACTCGACGCTCTTATGGGCGGCGGGATTCCCCAAGGCGACAGCCTGCTCGTGGCCGGACCGTCGGGAGCCGGCAAAACCGTGCTCGGCATTCAATTCATCGCCGAGGGTCTGGAGCGCGGCGAGCCGAGCATCGTAGCCATGTTCGAGGAGCGTCCAAACGAGTTCATGCAGCGGGCAGCCTCGTTCGGTTTCGACCTCGACAAGAACCTGAAGGACGGCACACTTAAGCTCATCTATCTGAGGCCGCTTGACCTCTCGGTGGATGAGACCGTGCACGAAATCGTCAACGCCGT
>JANPOY010000145.1:0-89043 GCA_031428215.1 Paracoccaceae bacterium | reverse complement strand
TGGGCGGGGGGCGCGGCCCGCGCACCCCCGGGATATTTAGAGACAGATGCAAGGGCAAGGGGGGCACTACACCTCGAACTGCAGCGCCTTGACCGATTGGAACATGCCGGTGCTTTCCAAGGTTTCGACGACCTTGGGGTCAATCGCCTGATCCAGATAGAGAATTGCGATGGCGTTTTGCCCGACACCCGAACGGCCAAGGGTAAAGTTGGCGATGTTGACGCCGTTCTTGCCCATGGTCATGCCCAGCAAACCGATGATGCCCGGCACGTCGTCATTGGTGGTGTAAAGCATGTGCGCACCGATTTCGGCGTCAATGTTGATGCCCTTGATCTGGATGAACCGCGGTTTGCCATCGCTGAAACAGGTGCCCGCCACCGACCGTTCGCGCTTGTCCGTCACCATCGTCACCTTGATATAGGCGTCGAACATGCCGGTCTTTTCCTGACGGGTGGTCGAGATCTGGATGCCACGCTCCTTGGCCACCACCGGAGCGGAGACAAGGTTCACATCGGGGTTCGACGCCTTCATCACACCGGCAATCACCGCCGAATTCAGCGCGGCCAAGTTCATGCCCGACACCGTGCCATCGTACAGGATGTTGATGGCCTTGATCGGCTCTTCGGTCATCTGGCCGATGAAGGCGCCGAGATGGCTGGCGAGTTTAATCCAGGGACCCATGACGGCGGCTTCTTCTGCCGTCACCGAAGGCATGTTCAATGCGTTCTGCACGGCCCCGGTCAGCAAGTAATCCGACATCTGTTCGGCCACCTGCAGCGCGACGTTTTCCTGCGCTTCGGTGGTCGCGGCGCCCAGATGCGGGGTGCAGACCACGTTGGGCAGATTGAACAGCGGATTTTCGGTGGCCGGTTCAACCTCGAATACATCAAGGGCCGCGGCGGCGACATGGCCGGACTTCAGCGCGTCGGCGAGGGCGGTTTCGTCGATCAGACCGCCTCGGGCGCAGTTGATGATGCGCACGCCTTTCTTGGTTTTCGCAAGGTTTTCGCGCGACAAGATGTTGCGGGTCTTGTCGGTCAGAGGCACATGCAGAGTGATGAAATCGGCGCGGTGCAGCAGGTCTTCCAGTTCAACCTTGGTGACGCCAAGGGTCTTCGCACGCTCTTCCGACAGGAAGGGATCATAGGCAATGACCTTCATGTGCAACCCGACGGCGCGGTTGCAGACGATGCCGCCGATGTTGCCCGCGCCGATCACACCCAGCGTTTTGTTGAACAATTCCACACCCATGAAACGGGATTTTTCCCATTTGCCAGCGTGGGTTGAGGCGTTCGCCTCGGGCAGTTGGCGCGCGGCTGCGAACATCATGGCGATGGCATGTTCGGCGGTGGTGATCGAGTTGCCGAAGGGTGTGTTCATCACGATCACACCCTTTTTGGACGCAGCCGGGATGTCGACATTGTCCACGCCGATGCCCGCGCGGCCGATCACCTTCAGTCGGGTGGCCTTTTCCAGCAGCTTTTCGGTGGCTTTGGTGGCCGAGCGGATCGCCAAGCCGTCGTATTGGTCGATGATGGCGGCCAGCGCCTCTTTGTCCTTGCCGAGTTTCGGCATGTAATCGACCTCGACGCCACGGTCGCGGAAGATTTGAACAGCGGTTTCGGAGAGTTCATCGGAGACAAGAACGCGAGGGGCCATGGGATTTTCCTATTTGCGGGGTCTGGCCCGGTAAAGGCCTGAAAACACCCGGATTTTGCGTCTGGTTTGCGTGTGTTTTGCGTCGGGTTCGCGTCAGTTATCTGTCCCGACGCGTGTTAACGAAAGATGAAAGGCGAGGGATCATCCCCCCCCGCCGCCCCGATCAGACTTGGGCTGCGATTTCCGCATGGAACGCATGCGCGACCCACGGCATCAGCGCCGCCACATCGGCGGTTTCCACGGTGGAACCGCACCAGATGCGCAGGCCTGCCGGAGCATCGCGATAGGCCCCGATGTCATAGGCCACGCCCGCCTTTTCCAGCCGTTTGGCGACGGCTTTGGCAAAAGCCTCACCGTCCTTGATGCGGGCGTCATTGAACTTCAGGCACACAGAGGTCGTCGAGGCAATCGCAGGCGTTTCGGCCAGATTTTGCAGCCACGGATTGGCGGCGCAGAAATCCCAGACCACTTGCGCGTTCGCGGTCGCACGGGCCACCAGACCCGCCTGCCCGCCCACCGATTGCGCCCATTTCAGCGACACCAGGTAATCTTCCACCGCCAGCATCGAGGGGGTGTTGATCGTCTCCCCCACGAAGATGCCTTCGATGACCTTGCCTTTGCTGGTCATGCGGAAAATCTTCGGCAGCGGCCATGCGGGGGTGTAGCTTTCCAACCGCTCAACCGCGCGCGGCGACAGGATGATCATGCCATGCGCACCTTCACCGCCCAGCACTTTCTGCCAGGAGAAGGTGGTGACGTCGAGTTTCGACCAGTCCAGATCCATCGCGAAGGCGGCAGAGGTTGCGTCGCAGATGGTCAGGCCGACGCGGTCCGCTGGAATGGCGTCGGCGTTGGGCAGACGGCAGCCCGAAGTGGTGCCGTTCCATGTAAACACCACATCCGAATTGAAATCGACCGTCGCGAGATCGACGATCTGACCATAGGGCGCAATCTTGACGTTCGCGTTCAACTTCAACTGTTTGACCACATCGGTGACCCAGCCCTCACCAAAGCTTTCCCAGGCCAGCATTTCAACCGGGCGCGCGCCCAGCAGCGACCACATCGCCATTTCCACAGCACCTGTGTCAGAGCCGGGGACGATGCCGATGCGGTAATCTTCCGGGACGCCAAGAATGGTGCGGGTCAGCTCGATCGCCTGTTTCAGCTTGGCCTTGCCCACAGCCGCACGGTGCGAGCGGCCCAAGGGCGCATCAGCCAACATGTCGAGGGAGAAGCCGGGGACCTTGGCACAGGGGCCAGAGGAAAAGCGCGGGTTTGCCGGGCGCTGTGCCGGTGCGGGCAGATCAGACATGGTATCCTTCCAGATATAGGCCCTTCGTTGGGGAAGGGTGTCCCGCCGCCGTGAGTACGGGGCAAGCCGGGCTGGCACAAGCCGGAAAATCGCGCTAAAGCGCCGCATCATTGCGCGATTGCGACGCGCCCGTTCACTATCGGAAACTTGCCCCATGTATGTCGCCACCTTGCTGACCAATCCCGACCGCCCTGTGCTGAACCGTGTGACGGTGGAATCACTGCGCAACGCCTGGGGTGGTGGCGATGCGGTCTGGCTGGATCCGGGGGTTGCGGCCGACATCGCCTTGCTTGCGGTTCCGGCGAACCAATGGGAAGTTTGGCAAGGCTTGCAGTCCATTGGCATCGATCTGGTGATCCAGGCCGCTGCGGGACGGCGCAAGCGGTTGCTGATCGCCGATATGGACAGCACGATGATCCAGCAGGAATGCATCGACGAATTGGCCGATGAGGCGGGCGTCGGCGCGCGCGTGGCGGGGATCACGGCGCGGGCGATGAACGGCGAGCTGGATTTTGAGGCCGCGCTGCGCGAGCGGGTGGGGTTGCTCGCCGGTCTGCCGGAACGCGTGATCGCCGATGTGATCCGCGACCGCATCACACTGATGCCGGGGGGGCCGGTGTTGCTGGCGACGATGAAGGCGCGGGGGGCCTATGCGGCGCTGGTCTCGGGCGGGTTCACGGCCTTTACCGGGGCGATTGCCGGTGTGCTGGGGTTTGACGAAAACCGCGCCAATACGCTTTTGATCGAGGACGGGGTGCTGACCGGCCGGGTGGGCGATCCGATCCTGGGCCGGGCGGCGAAGGTGCAGGCGCTGCAAGAGATTTCGGCGCGTTTGGGGATCACCCCGGCAGAGGCAATGGCGGTGGGTGACGGGGCCAATGATCTGGGGATGCTGGGTCTGGCCGGGGCCGGAGTGGCGCTGCATGCCAAACCGAGCGTGCAGGCGGAATGCGCTATCCGCGTGAACCACGGCGATCTGACCGCGCTGTTGTATCTGCAAGGCTACAGCCGCGAGGACTTCGTGGCATGATCCTGCGGCGGGCGGAGCCGGGAGATGCGGCGGCGATGGTCGCCTTGCAGAATGAGGTCATCGACATCGGCGGCACCACCGCACATCAAGCCCCGCGAACGGCCCCGCAGGTTATGGAAGATTACATCGCCGGCGACAGCGTGATCTGTTGCCATGTGGCTGATGGCGGGGACGGTCTGATGGGCTTTCAAGCGGTTGGGCGGCACCCGGAGCTGGATTTGGGCTGGGGCGATATTGGCAGCTACGTAAGGCCGGGCCTGCAGCGCGGCGGCGTGGGTCGGGCGCTGTTTGACGCAACCGTTGCGGCACTGCGGGCGGCGGGCATCACCACCATCAACGCCGCAATCCGCGCCGATAATGCTGCAGGCTTGGGCTACTACGCCCGGTGCGGTTTCATCGACTATGGCCAGGACCTCGGCTTTGCCCTGAACGATGGCCGCGTGGTGGGGCGGGTTTTGAAACGCTTTGATCTGACACCCCGTTCATTTGATTAAAATTTTCTCCTCCCTCAGACGCGCCCCGGCCAACGGCACCGGTCCAGTGCGCAGGCGGTAAATGCCACGCAGCCGGGGCGACTTGCTGTTTGCGGTCATCGGGACTCCTCCCTGTACCGCCCGACAAGCCTGACCTCTGCACAGTTAAAACTTCCCTAAACAATTGCTGTTTTTCAAATACTCCCGCCGGAGGCATCCACGGCCCGCGCAAAGTGCCGCGCCCCCCACTTTACATCGCCGCCAATGCCCCTGACAAAGCCCGCAACCCGGAGGACCCGATGTTCGAAGTTGCCACCCACATTGTTATGTTGCTGATCGGCGCGGCGTTCCTTGCCGGGTTTGTCGATGCCATTGCGGGTGGCGGCGCGTTGATCACCCTGCCGATGCTGGTCCTGGCCGGGGCTGCGCCGATCGAGGCACTGGCCACCAACAAGCTGCAGGGCACTTTCGGCGCGGGATCGGCGGCGGTCACTTATGCGCGGGCGGGCCATGTGCGGCCCTTGGAACAGCTGGGCATGGCCGCGGTGGCGGCAGGTGCGGGGGCTTTGGGGGCGCTGGTCGCCCATGCCGTGCCGGCCGAGGTTTTGCGGCTGATCATGCCGGTGGTTCTGGTCGCGATCGCGTTGTTTTTCGCGCTGAAACCCGGCCTGACCGACGACGCCCGCCACGAGCGGATGAAACCCGCCGTCTTCACTTTCACCGCCGTGCCATTGATTGCCGCCTATGACGGCTTCTTTGGCCCCGGCACCGGCAGTTTCTTCATGCTGGCCTTTGTGATGCTGGCGGGGTTTGGGGTGTTGAAGGCGACGGCCCATACCAAGATGCTTAACTTTGCCTCGAACCTTGCCGCGCTGGCTGTGTTTGCCTTTTCAGGGGCGACCTGGTGGGCAGTGGGCCTCGCGATGGCCGCGGCCCAGATCGCGGGCGCGGCTTTGGGGGCGCGGCTGGCGATGCGGATCGGGGCGCGTCTGATCAAGCCTTTGCTGGTGGTCACTTCGACCGGGCTGGCGCTGCGGATGCTGTGGCAGGTGTGGGCCGGATAGCGGCGGCTCCAGAGTGTTGTGGCAAAGGATGCGTGTTTGGGCCAGTCCAAGGCAGATTTTTTCGCTAAAATTCTGCGATGCATTCGTTTGGGCAAGGACAGCCCGGGCGTTGCGATACCGTCGTTTTTGCCGCATTCTGGTCCAAGGGCAAAGGGAGCGGGTCGATGGCAGAACTTGATCTGAACAATCCGGTGTTCGCCGCCTATGTCATTGCGGCGTCGGTGATGATCCTGAAGGCGGTCGCGATGTCGTGGTTGACGGTGTTGCGGATGATGCAGATCAAGGGCGGCTACCGCGCGCCGGAAGATCTGCGCAAGACCCGGCTGAACCCCAACCCGGACCCAAGCCAGTTGCTACCGGATGAACGGGTGGAACGCTTTCGCCGCATTCAGATGAATGACCTTGAGAACCTGCCGTATTTTCTGCTGGCCGGGTTGCTTTATGTTGTGACCGGGCCTGCTTTGCTGACGGCGCAGATCCTGTTTTACGGCTATGTCCTGTCACGCTTGCTGCATTTCGCCGCCTATGTCAGCGCGCAAAGCCACGATCTGCGCGCGACGCTGTGGACGGTTGGCTCCTTGATCCTGATCTACATGGTCGGGCACACCCTATGGGCGGCGTTGAGCGTCTAGGCGGTCGCACCCCAGTCGGCGCCTTGCATTTCGCGCAACCGGCTGGCGGTGCGTTCGAATTCAAAACTGCCCGAGCCTTCGATGTACAGACGTTCCGGCTCGTCCGCGGCCGAACAGATCAGTTTGGTTTTCGCCTCATAAAGCGCGTCGATCAGGGTGACAAAGCGCTTGGCCTCATTGTAGTTGCTGGCCGACAGCTGCGGGATGTCTTCGAGGATCAGCACGCGCACGGCACTGGCGATGGCCAGATAATCGGCGGGGCCAAGCGGTTTGGCGCACAGCTCCCAGAACGAGGCGCGGCCGATGCCATTGGCAAAGCGCGGCAACACCGTGGTGCGGCCATTGACGGCCAGATGCAGCGGGTCGCCCTGCGCGCCGCCGGTCAGATCTTGCCAGATGGCAGTGATGGCACCCTGCGCGCGGCCCGCGGGATGAAAATAGACCTGCGCCCCGGTCAGGCGGTGCTGACGGTAATCGTTGGGGGATTGCAGTTCGACCACCTCCAGCCGGGCGCGCAGCATGTCGATGAAGGGCAAAAACAGCGCCCGGTTCAGGCCGGTCTTGTACAGATCTTCGGGCGGGCGGTTCGAAGTGGTGACGATGACCACCCCCGCCGCCAACAGCTTTTCAAACAGACGCCCCACGATCATCGCATCGGTAATGTCGGTGATCTGCATTTCATCGAAGGCCAGCAACCGGCTGGTCTGGGTGATCGCCTCAGCGACCGGGGCCAGCGCATCCTCGATATTGCGCAGGCGGGCCTGATGCAGACCGTGGTGGATTTCCTGCATGAAAGCATGAAAATGCACACGGCGTTTTTGCGTGATGTCGGTTTGTTCAAAGAACAGGTCCATCAGCATCGACTTGCCGCGCCCGACACCGCCCCACAGGTACACACCGTTTGGCGGCGTGATCGGTTTGGCGAACAACCCGGCGAACAGGCCGACCTTGCGATTGGCGTTTGCCTCCAGCCAGACACGCAATGCCTCCAGTTGCGGCAACACCGCGTGCTGGCCCGGATCGGGGCGCAGCGCGCCGGTGGCCACTTTGGCGTCATATGTCTGGGACAGAGTCATTCGCATGCCAATGTATACCGCCAGCGCCACCGGGTGGGAAGCCTGAGCCTGTTGCGATCAAGCCGCTTTAATCGGGGTCAAACAAGCTAAGGGTGATAAAATAGTTGCACTTTCACCCTCAAGCCGCCTAGCATTAACGAAATTTTAGCGCCACCTGCCCAACTGACAGGAATTGTTTATTATGCCGCAGATCGTCCCGACGCCCGCATTGTTTGTATCCCGTGACCAAGTTGCCCCCAACCACGTGATCCTGACATTGCTGTGCAGCACGGCGATGGCCGTGGCCATTGCGTTTCTGACGCCAGGCGGGGCGCAGGCGGACGTGAAAACCTGGGTCGGGGCCAACGGGGCCAACGGCTCCGATTGGAGCAAGGCCGGAAACTGGAGCGCCAATGGGGTTCCTGCCGCGGCCGACACAGTCATCATAGACAATGCCGCAGCGGCAAATCAGCCTTCGGTGGACGGCGACTTTACCGTGTCGGCCACCGCCGTCGGCGCCGGGACATTGACGGTTTCGGGCGGCAACCTGACCTCGCCAGTGACCGTTTCGGATACGGGCAATCTGATCATCAACGCGACGCGGCAGATCATCGGCGATGTGACCTTTGGCGGCACCGGCACCGGCACCAACAGTGGCAGCATCGACGGGGCTTTGGCAGTTTCGGGCGGCACTTTCAACAACGCAGGCGTTGTGACCGGGGCAACCACGGTGACGGACGGTGCGCTGAACCTGAACGCGGGCACCAACCTTGGCGATGCGCAGGCGCTGACCATCAACGGCGGCACGGTTACCGTGAACGCTGATGAGACGGTGGGCGATCTTTCGGGCACGGGCGGCATATTGGCCTTCACGGCGGGCAATGGGCTGACCACGGTGATCACGGGCACAACGGAATTTTCTGGCACTATCAGCGGCGCCACCACCCTTGACGATGCCTACTTCGTCAAACAAGGTGCCGGATCTTTGACGCTGAGCGGCACCAACACCACGACCGGCGGCGGACGGGTGTTTGTGCAGGCGGGCACATTGGTGCTGCAGGGCGGCGATGCCCTCGGTGACACCAACGTGCTGGAAGTGCAGGCGGGCACCGTTGATGTGCAGGCCAACGAAACTGTAGGCTTATTGAAGGGTTTGTCGGGCGGTATACTGGCGTTGAATGGCAACACGGTGACGCTGAACGGCGTTGGTGGCCCCATCAGTGCGCTCACCTTGGTTCAGATCACTGGCTCCGGTGGCATCACCATGAACGCTGCCGGGGCAATACAACAGTTTAATACGGCGCTGGCCTATACTGGTGCGACGACGGTTTCGGCGGGCACATTCCGGATCGGGGCGGATGATATCATCGCCGATGCGTCGAATGTGGTGGTCAACGGCGGTACGCTGTCGTTGCAGGGGTTCAGCGACACGGTTGCGGGCGTTTCGCTGCAATCGGGGTCGATCACCGGCACCGGCACGTTGACCAGTGCCACGAATTACGACGTCCGGTCGGGCACGGTTTCGGCGGTGCTGGGCGGCACGGTCGGGCTGGACAAGACCACCGCTGGGACGGTCAATTTGACTGGCGCGAACACTTACACCGGCACCACCACGGTGAATGCGGGCGTCTTGAACGTCACAGGTGCGGGTGCGCTGGCGTCGACGGCGGTGAACGTCCTGGGCGGCACTTTGACCACGGATGCCGATGCTTTGGCGGCGGGTGCCACGGTGAGCGTTTCCGGCTCCGGCACTTTCACCGGCAATGGGGCCGACACCTATGGAGGGATCATCCAAAACGGCGGCACCATCAATGGCAGCGGGCAGCAAACACTCACGAGCGGCTTCATCCAGTCGGGTGGGGATATGGCAGGTCTGGTTTCGACCACCACCGGGTCCGCTTTGAACGGCGGCACGATTTCGGGCACTTTGTCGGGCGAGTTGGTGATAGTGCAGACCGGGACAACCCTGCTGACCGGCACCATCAGCGCAAATGCGTATGTCGTCAGCACCTTGCAGGTGAACGGCGGTGATTTGAGCGGCAACACGACGCTGAACGGTGGCACGATTGCGGGCACGGGGGACAGCACGATCACCGGCGCGATTTTCAGTGGCGCAATGGGGGGAACCATTTCGGCAGCGGCTGGGACCACGTTGGAAATTGCTTCGGTCAGCCCCAATGGCACTTCACTCTTGACCTTCGGCGCGACGGGGCAGACCGGCACGGTGCAGGTCAACGGCAGATTAATTGCATCCAGTGCCGCGACCGTTGCGGTTGCCGCAGGCACGTTGCAGATCGGTGCAGCTGAGGCGGGCAGTGATTTGCTGAGCTTCATCGCGGGCACTTCGGTTGCAACTGGGGCCACGTTGGACATCGGCGGTATTGCGACAGTGGTGAACGCGTTAACCGGCACAGGCACCGTTACCAACAGTGGCGTGGCGGCGGGACTGACCTTGACGGGCACCAGCACCTTTGGCGGCGTGATCCAGAACGGAACCGGGGCGACCAGCCTGACGGTTGAGGGCAGCTTTCCCAGGAACGAAGCCGCCAGTGTGACGCTGACCGGGATCAACACCTTTTCCGGCGGTACAACTGTGCAAGGCGCGGGGCCATTCAACGGTTCTCTGACGCTGCAAGGCGCGGGATCGCAGCTGTCGGATGCGGGTCTTGTCACCGTGAACGCGGGCGGCACCCTGGTGATCGACGGCAACGAAACCATCGGCGCGCTGGCTGGCACCGGGTCAGGCATTGTCAACGTGGCGTCGGGCATCCTGACCACCGGCAGCAACAATGCGACCACCACGCTGCAGGGCGTGGTCACCGGTGCGGGCGGCCTGACCAAGGTCGGCACCGGCAGCATGACCCTGAGCGGCACCAACACGGTGGCCGCGATGACAGTGCAGAACGGCACGCTTGTGCTGAGCGGCGACAATGCGGGCGTCGGATCAGTCACGGTGGGTGGCGGCACCGGCAATGCGACCTTGCGGGTTGAAGGACTTGCAAACTTTGTCGGCGGTCAGCAGATCACCACGCTGGGATCGGTGATCGACTACGCCGACGGCGTCAACATGTTCACACCGATTGTTCTGGGCAGCAACGACACCCAATTGCAAGTGACAACCGGGGCCGCGACACAAACCGGCGTGATATCGGAAACCGGCGGATCACGGCCGCTGGAGAAGATCGGCGCAGGCACGCTGACCTTCGCGGGGATCAACACCTTTACCGGCGATATGACCATCTCTGGCGGTGCGCTGTCGCTGTCAGGGGGGCAAGCCCTGCATGATACCGTCGATCTGATCATGGCGAACGGCACCACGGTGAATGTGCTTGCATCGGAGACCATTGGCTCTGTTGCGTCCCTTTCGGGTGGCACCGTGGCGCTGGGGTCGAACAGCCTTACCCTGGCTGGCCCCGTCGCGACCAGCTTTGCGGGCATTGTGACCGGCGACGGTACCTCAAGCTTCCTGAGCGCAACCGGCAACACCATCACAATGACCGGCGACAGCACCATGACCGGGGAAATGGGCAGCCTCGGCGGCACCTTCATCATGGCGGCGGGGGCGACAACGGCTGCAAGATCGGTCGGCAGTTTTGGCGGGATCTTCACCACCAATGGCGGTGCCTTGGTCAGCGATGCGCATCTGTCCAATGCCGGCACATCCACCATCAACATCAACGGGTCGGAAACCATCAGTACGCTGATCCAAGGCGACACCGATACCACCAACCTGGCAAGTGGTGCCATTCTGACGCTGAACGGCACCCCGACAGTGTTCAGCATGACCGGGGCGTCTTCTATTGCCAATGATGTGCTGGGCGCGGGCACGCTGAACGTGATTGGCAGCACCACGACGATCGCGAACACGGGCAACGTGGCCGCATTGTTGACGATCGGTGCTGCTGGCACGGTGATCAACAACGGCACTGTCGGCACGGTTAGCAATGCGGGCAACTTCACCAATAATCTGACTGCGGGCGTCGTGACCAACTCTTTGAACGTCACCAACAATGGCACGATGACCATGCTGACCAACACCGGCACCGCGACCAACACGGGTTCGGTGACGACCTTCACCAACACCGGCACGGCGACCAACGGCGGCACGGTGACCACGATGACCAACTCTGGCAGCGGCAACCTGACCAACAGCGGCACGCTGACTGCGCTGACCAATTCGGCCACCGCGACCAGCAGCGGCACGGTGGGCACGCTGACCAACACCGGCGGCACCTTTGGCAACGCGGGCCTTGTGAACGGGGTTGCGACGGTTTCGGGCGGCACCGTGACCAACACCGGGGTGTTCAGCAACACGCTGGGCGTGTCGACGGGCGGCACCTTCACCAACTCCGGCGCTTTGGCCAGCGTGACGGGGGCGACCACCAACACCGGCGGCACCATCACCAATCTGGGCGGTGCTTTTGCAAGTGTGACCAACACCACCGGCACCTTCACCAACACCTCGGGCAGTGCCGGTGCAGTCAGCAATGCGGCCACGGCCAGCAACGCAGGCACGATCGCCTCGCTGAGCAACACCGCCGGAACCTTTGGCAACACCGGGATCATCACCGGGGCGCTGACGGCCACGGCAGGCACAGTGACGCACAGCGGCACGGCGGGATCGGCCGCGATTTCGGGAGCGGCGGTTCTGAATGTGAATGCGGGCACGGTCAACGGCGCCACCACCAACACCGGTGGCACCATCGCGATCAACACCGGCACCTTCACCGGCGGGCTGACCAACACCAGCGGCACCGTCACGGCGCAGGGCCCGCTGTCCGGCAGTGTCAGCAACGCAGCGATTTTCACCGCCTTGGCTGACGTGACCGCTGCACCGGGCAATACCTTTGCCAACACCGGCACGGTGAACCTGATTGCGGGCAGCTACACGGGGCTGTCCAACTTTACCAACAACACCGGCGGTGTGGTCAATCTGGGTGCCGGCGAGACTTTGGGGGCGTCAACCGTGACCGGGGCGGGTGGCACCATCATCATGGCGGGCACCAGCACCATTGCCGGGGCCTTCACCAATGCCATGGGGGCAACCTTGCAGGCCTCGGGCGCGACCCAGATCAACGGCACCTTCGTCAACAACGGCATCGTGGACCTGGCCAACGGCACCACCGGTGACGCCATGACGATTTCCAGCGCCACCAGCGGATCCGGCATCTATCAGCTTGATTTCAACCTGAGCAACGGGGCGACCGACACGGTCACCGTGACTTCGGGCGGTGTTTCGGTCGTCAACCTTGCCTTCACACCACAGGGTGTTGCGGGCAGCCCGTTGCTGGGGCCGATCACGGTGTTTTCGGGGGCAAATCCGGGTGCTGCGCTGTCTCAGACCGGTTTTGTCACAGGCGGGGCGGTGCTTTACAACATCGCGCAATCGTCGTCGGCGCCGAACGACATTCAGGTCGTGACCTCGATCAACCCGGCGCTCAGCGGTGTGGCCGCCAGTGCGGCGATGACCCAGTCGCTGATCGGCACTGTGGTCAACCGTCCGACCAGCCCGTTCGTCTCGGGCCTTGCGGCGGAAGAGTCCTGCTCGCACGGCGGCTATTTCCGGGCATCTACGGGTGTGGCCAGTGTGAAAGGCAATGCATCCAGCAATGGTCAGGCCAGTGAAAGCGACATCCGGTCGAAATTCTCGGGTGTGCAGGGCGGTTACGATGTCGGTTGCTTTGACGGGCGGTTCTTCAACGGATGGGACGGCGCGTTGGGCGTCATGGCGGGCTATAACGTCGGATCCACGCTGCAAGACGTGTTCTCGGACCCGATCAACAGAACGCTGGTCACCGGCACCTCTGGCACCGACTTCAAGCAAAGCTATCTGGGCATCTACGCTGCGGGCAGCAAGGACCGCTTTTCGGGCGACTTGCAACTGCGCTTTGACCAGACCGATTTCGAGCTGAGCGAGACGGTGTTCAGCGGGTTGCCGATTGGTCTGGATGGGCTGAGCTATGCCACCAAATCGACCACGATTGGCACAAGGGTGAACTATCGCTTTGATCTGAACGAGGAAAAGGGCATCAACTTTGTGCCGACGGTTGGCTTCAACTACAGCACGGTCAACGGCAACCAACTGGCGCTGACCAGCGCAGACTCGGGGATGCTGACGATTGACGGCTACAACACCACCGTTGGTTTCCTGGGCGGCACCCTGGCCAGGACCAAGATCAACCCGGAAGGCAGTTCCGCCACCACCGCCTTTGTCAGCGGCAACTATTATCAGGACTTTGGCGGCGACCGTTCGGCCAGCTACATCAACGATGAGATGGCAGAGGCGGCCGAAATCAAGATCGGCAGCATCGGCGGTTTTGCCGAAGCGTCCTTCGGTGTGAACTATGTCAAGATCCTGGAAAAAGGCCCGGGCGGCGCCAAGCAGTTGAACGCCAACGTGCGGGCCGATGCGCGCTTTGGGGCCAGCGTCAGCGACAGCTACAGCCTGACGGCGCAGATCCGCCTGTCGTTCTGATCTGCAAAACCCCGCCCCGGCGTGCCATTTTGCGCGCCGGGGTTTGCTTTGCCCGACAACCCGCTACCGGTCCTGAAAGGAAACAGAGGCTTGATCCGGAAGGGCATAGCTAGCACACTGATCTTTGGGATTTCCCCGGTGATGCCGCCTTTTTGATCGGCTGCAGATTTGCGTGATTGCTGGCACTCGTATGGGCCGTCTCGATGGATTGAGGGCAGGATGTCTTGGTATAGCAAGGTTGCTTGGAAGGAAGGGCTGTTCCTTCAGCCCCATCATCTGCAACAAAACGACCGTTATGTTGAAAAGCTGATCGAGGCGCGGACGCGGCATGCGTCGCCCTACCCCTGGGGCATTGAGGACATGCGGGTCAATCGTGACCGCCTGCAGCAGGGCCGGATCGAACTGGCCATTGTGGCGGGGATTTTCCCCGATGGCACCCCGTTTGACGCCCCCGCCGTATCCCCCCTGCCCCGCGCGATCGAAGTGCCCGAAGGCTCGGACGGCATGGGCATCTGGCTGACGCTGCCCGATCAGGTGATGAACGGGCGCGAAGTGGCGATGGACAATGAATTGGGGGCCGCCACCCGCTATGTGCTGGGGGCCGAAACCGTCGCCGATGCCGCCAGCGCCTTGCGGCTGGAGCAGCAGATCGAGATTGCAGCACCCCGGTTGGAACTGGACATCCGCGCCACAGCCAAGCCCGGCTATCAGTGCCTGAAGATCGGGCGGATTGTCGAGGTGCGCGACAATGTGGTCATTCTGGACGATGCCTTTCCGCCGCCTTTGCTGACGATTTCGGCGCATTCGGTGGCTTTGGGCTGGCTGGACCGGGTGATCGGCTGGGTGGAAACCAAGCTGGAATCCTTGGCGCGCTATGCCTCGGACCCCTCGTCCGCGGGGGGGTTGCAGGCGACGGATTATTTCATCCTGCTGTGCCTGAACCGCCAGATCAACGTGCTGCGCCACCTGCGCGCCAGCCGCTATGTGCATCCTGAACGGCTGTATGAAGAACTGCTGCGGTTCTCTGGCGAGTTGTGGACCTTCGATCAGGACAAGCGGATGGCCCCGCCCTATGACGCCTATGACCATGCCAACCTGAAAGATTCCATCGAACCGGTGGTGCGCGACATTCAGCGGCTGTTAAGCCGCGATGTCGGCCGGGCGACGCGGCTGGAACTGGTGCAGGTGCGGCAGAATTCCTATCTGGCGCAGGTGCCCGACCGCAATCTGTTCCGCGATGCGACCTTTGTGGTCGAGGTGGAGTCGAGCCGCGCGTTGACACTGGTGCAGCAGCAATTCCCGCAGCTGTGCAAGGTGGGGCCAAACACCCGAATGGCCGAGATTGTGAACAACAACCTGCCGGGGATCGAGCTGATCCACATACCCACCCCGCCCCGGCAAATCCGGGCGGTGTCGCGCAATGTGTATTTCATCATCGAGAAGAACTCGCCCTTGTGGCGCGAATTTTCAACCGCGCCTGCCATCGGCATGCATTTTGCGGGCGATTGGCCTGATCTGAAAATGGAACTTTGGGCCATCGTGGAGACACGCGCATGAGCAGCGGCGGCGGCGGCAACAACAAGGACAAGACGGTGATCGGCGGCAGTCTGGGTGTGCCTTCACCGTTTCCGGGTGGGGCCGCGCCAACAGCAGGCAAGCGGCAGGCCGCGCCAAACCAGTCCACGGTGATCGGGGGGGCACTTCCCGGAGCGTCCGCGCCGGGCGGATTTGGCGCAGGCCCGGGCGGTTTTGGCCAGCAGCCGGCACAAGGGTTTGGCGGCGACGCCGGTGATGCCTGGGGCGGCGGTGGCGGATTTGGCACGCCCGCGCCCACACCGGGACAAGCGCCGGGCGGCTTTGGCGCCCAAGGTGGCGGCTTTGGCGGGCAGCCCTTTGGCGGCCAGGGTTACGGGCAGCCGCCACAACGCCCCGCCATGGGCAGCGGGGCCTTCGCGCAACCGGACAATTTCTTTCCCGATGCCTCGACCGCACAACCGACCAACTACGCCAACACCGGGCCGAAGATTGACCTGCGCAAGGCGCTGATGGCCAAAGGTCTGGGCGCGGGCGGGCCGAAAAGCCCGATGCTGGCGGCGGCGGCCAATCTGCTGATCCTGTTTGGCCGTCTGCGCACGCAGATGGTCGAAATGGAAGCCGTGCCGCTGATGGAATATGTCACGCGCGAGATCGAGGGGTTTGAGGCGAATTGCCTGAACGCCGGGATCGACGCCCATGAAACGCAGGTGGCGAAATATCTGCTTTGCGGCACCGCCGATGACATTGTGCAGAACATCCCTGGCGCCGACCGGCATTTGTGGGTGCAATATTCGATGGTGGCGCGGTTCTTCAACCGCCGCACATCGGGTGTTGGATTTTTTCAAGAGGTTGAAAAGGCCCTGCAAGTCCCGGCGCAGCGGTTCCAACTGCTGGAACTGGCGATGACCTGCCTGTCGCTGGGGTTCGAGGGGCAGTATCGGTCTGCCCCGAATGGCGCGGTGGAATTGGCGCGCATCCGGTCGATGATCTACGACTCCCTGCGCCGGGTGCAGGGGCGACCGGATGAGGACATTTCGCCGCGCTGGCAACCCGTGGCTTTGGGCGGGCGGCGGCGGTTTGGCGGCACACCGTTGTGGGTGATCGGGTCGGTGCTGGGGCTGGTGCTGATGGGGGCCTATTTCGGTCTGTCGATGATGATCGCGGGCGAAGGCAGTGTGGTGTCGCAACGCCTGTTGGCGCTGCATCCGACAACGCCGGTGTCGCTGGTGCGCGCGGTGGCCTTCACGCCGCTGGAAGTGGTTCCGGTGACGGAATCGACCCAGTTGGAACGGCTGCAGACCGGGCTGACCGATGACATCGCCTCGGGTCTGGTGCAGGTGGACATCAAGGGCGAATTCATTTTCATCCGGGTGAACAACGCCGCGCTTTTCGCCAGCGGCAAGGCGGAAACCAAGCCTGAATTCAATGATTTGGGCAGCAGGATTTCGGCCACGCTGAACCCGGAACCGGGCCCGGTCTTGATTTTCGGCTACACCGACAACGTCCCGATGAGCGGGCGCGGACGCTTCAAGAACAACCATGATCTGTCTTTGGCGCGCGCCGAGGCAGTGCGCGATGTGCTGGCGGTCAGCATCACCGACGCCAGCCGCTTTGTGGTCGAAGGCAAAGGCGAGGCCGACCCGATTGGCGACAACGCCACGGATGAAGGCCGCGCTCTGAACCGACGCGTGGAAATCATGATCAAGCGGGAAGAGACACTGCAATGAAGTGGGTGAAACTTGCGCTGATACTGATCGGCTTTCTGGCCTATTCCGCAGTGGTCTGGTTCGCCGGGCCATTGATCGGGGTGGGCGAGTCGCGGCCCTTCGATCCGGTTTGGGTGCGCAGCCTGATGATCGGTGTTCTGGCGCTGATCCTGATGATCTGGGGCATCGTGAAACTGATCCTGCGCCGACGCGGGCAACGGGCCTTGGAAAAGGCGCTGGTGGTGGACGTGGGGCCGACGGGCGATGGCAAAGAGCTGGCCAGCCGGATGCAGGCGGCGCTGGGAACCCTGAAGAAAAGCGGAAATTCAAAGACTTATCTTTATGATATGCCGTGGTACATCATCATCGGGCCGCCGGGTTCGGGCAAGACCACGGCTTTGGTCAACAGCGAGATCAAGTTTCCGCTGTCGGGTCAGGGCAGCCAGCAGGGCGGGTTGCAGGGCTTTGGCGGCACCCGCTATTGTGACTGGTGGTTTGCCGAAGACGCGATCCTGATCGACACGGCGGGGCGCTATACCACGCAGGATTCGGATGCGGGGGCGGATAGCGCCAGCTGGAATTCTTTCCTTTCACTGCTGAAACGCAACCGCCCGAAACAGCCGATCAACGGGGTTATCCTGGCGTTTTCGGTGGCCGATCTGATGAACGCCGGGCCTGAAAAGATTGCCGCCCACGCCGAAACCGTCCGCGCGCGGCTGGCGGAAATTCATGAAACGCTCAAGGTCGATTTTCCGGTCTATGTGATGTTCACAAAGGCCGATCTGATCGCGGGCTTCCGCGAATATTTCAGCAGTTTTTCGGTCAGCCGGCGCAAGAAGGTCTGGGGGGCGACGTTCCAGACCGACAGCCGCAAGGAACAGACCTATGACCGCGTCGGGACCGAGTTTGATGCGCTGGTTTCGCGGTTGTCGGATGAGGTGATTGACCGCCTTTCGGAAGAGGCCGATGGCGTCAACCGCATCGCGATTTTCGGTCTGCCCGGCCAGATGGCGCTGTTGAAGGACGAGATTGAAGGCTTCCTGCGGCAGGTTTTTGAGCCGACCCGCTATAAGACCAGCGCGATTTTGCGCGGGTTTTATTTCACCTCTGGCACGCAGGAAGGCACGCCCATTGACCAGGTGCTGGGCGCGATGGGCCGCAGTTTTGGCGGTGACGCGGGCGCGCTGATGTCGGGCAAGGGCAAAAGTTTCTTCCTGCACGATCTGTTGACCAAGGTGATATTCGGTGAACAGGGCTGGGTGTCTTATGATCGCAAAGCCGTGCAGCGGTCGTCGGTGCTGCGGATCGCTGCGACATCGGGGATGATTTTGGCCTCGGTTTCGGTGCTGGGGGCCTGGGCCTACAGCTATTTCAACAACCGCGAAATGGTGGCCTCGGCGCAGGCGGCGATGGCCGATTATGAACTGGCCGCAACCGAGGATCTGCAGGCGATCGAGGTCAGCGACACCGATCTTTTGCGCGTCGGCAACCATCTGCGACTGTTGCGCACGATGCCGTCAGGGTTCGAATCGCCCGAGGAAGATGAGGGCGACTGGACCCGCGGCTTTGGCCTTTCGCAGCAGGGTGCTTTGCGGCAGGCGGCGCGCGACAGCTATGCCCAAGGGCTGGAACGGCTGTTTCGACCGCGTCTGGTCTTGCGGCTGGAAGAACAGCTGCAGGCGTTCGTTTTGGCCAATGAACCGCTGGCGATCTATGAGACCTTGAAGGTTTACAAGCTGTTGGGCGGGGCCGCCCCGGCGCCGCAAGATGATCTGGTGGTGACCTGGCTGACCGATGACTGGGAGCAGGTCAGCTATCCTGGCATCAATCAGGACTCGGCACGCGAGATGCTGAAGAACCATTTGCTGGCCATGCTGGAACTGGATGACAGCGTGGCCCCCACGGTGACCTTGAACGCCGATCTGGTCGCGAAGTCCGAGGTCATTCTGGCGCGGTTGTCGGTGGCTGATCAGGCCTATTCGCTGATCGTGGCGACGGCACCGCAAACGGGGCTGCCCGATTTCAATCTGGTGGAACGCACCGGGGCCGATGCGCGGCTGGTGTTTGAAACGCTGGATGGCAGCGATCTGGGCGAGCTGACCATTCCGGCGCTGTACACCTATGCGGGCTTTCACGATTTCTTTCTGGATCAGTTGGCTGAGGTCGCGCGCAAGCTGGAAAACGAACAGTGGGTGATGGGCGAGCAGGCCGCCGCCGCCAAGGTGGACGAGCAATTGGCACGGCTGGGGCCACAGCTGCTGCAGCGTTACAAGGATGATTATCTGGTGGCATGGGAGGCGGTCCTTTCCAACATAAAGTTGGCGCCGATGGCGGCGGACAAGCCGGTGTATCAGGCGCTGGGGGCGGCCTCGTCCCCCGCAACCTCGCCCATTCTGAAGCTGGTCGAAGGCATCAACACCGAAACCCGGCTGACACAGGCGCAGGCGGCGGAAGCAGAGGTGGAAGCGACCGTTGGAGACGCCGAGGCTGCCGGCAAAGCACTTGCCGATACGAGCAGATTGATCACCGACCGGATCACTGCGCGCACCTCTGGCCTGCAGCGGATCGGCCTTGATCTGGCGCTGGCGGCGGGCAAGTCGCAAAAACGGGCGGGCGTGGCGGGTGGCGGGGCCGAACCGCTGATCCCCGGCGCCGACATCGAGGCGCAGTTTGCCGAGTATCATCTGCTGATGGAGGGCACGCCGGGACAGCGGCCGATTGATGGCTTGCTGTCCAGCTTTGGTGCGATCCAGCAGGGTCTGGTGATTGCCGCCGGGTTCAATCAGGAACAGGCGGGCGCGCAAATTCCGGCGCTGATCGGGCAGTTGCGCACGGCGGCGTCACGCTTGCCGCCGGAACTGTCACGGATGGTGAATGAAACCGTCGAGGATTTTGAAGGCAGTGCGGCGGCCACCACCATTGCGCAGATCAATGCCGAACTGACATCGCAGGTCGCATCGGTCTGCACCAATATCGTCGATGGCCGTTATCCGTTTTCAAAAAGCCCGGCGCGGCAAGTGCCTTTGTCGGAATTCGCGCAGCTGTTTGCGCCGGATGGGGTGTTGGACCGGTTTTTCAACACTCATCTGGCCGTGCATGCCAATATGGGCGCAGGCGACTGGACCTGGCGCGACGACAGCCCGCTTGCGGATAAGCTGAGCCTGCAAACCCTGCGGCAGTTTCAGCACGCAGCGGCGATCCGCGATGCCTTCTTCCCCGGTCGCAGCCCGACCGTGGCGCTTGAGGTCACGGTGAACCAGACGGCGGCGCATGACCGGATCAAGCAATCGGTGCTGGTGGTGGATGATCAGCCGATCCAGATGCGCAAGGTGGGCAACACGCCGGTCACGATCACCTGGCCGGGCGGCGGCGGCAACACCCAGTTGCAACTGCTGCCGGAAATGAACAACCGCGAAAGCCAGATCCTGTTTCAGGGGCCTTGGGCGTTTCTGGAATTCCTGCGCAACGGCAATCCGCGGCAGGTCGGTGATGTGATGCAGGTCAGCTATGTGATCGGCGGACGCAACATCACCTACGAAGTGCGGGTGAACGCGCTGGTCAATCCGTTCAACATGGCAGAGCTGCGGGAATTCCGCTGCCCGACCGGGCTGTAGGCGATGGCACTGGCGGTTTACGGCAAGCACCCGGCCAAGGGCGACTTTCTGGAACACGGGATTCCGGGGGCGCTGAAACCGCTGCTGGAGAGCTGGCTGGACGCCACGCTGACCCAGGCGCGCGAGGCGCTGGGGGCCGATTGGCAGGTGGTCTGGCCCAATGCGCCGATGTTGCGGTTCTGGTTGGGCGAAGGCATCTGGGGCGCGCCCGTGGCAGGGGTGATGGCCCCGGCCCAAGACCGGGTGGGGCGGCGGTTTCCGTTGGTGCTGCTGGCTTTGGCGGCGCGTGGTGCGGGCTTGCCACCACCGGTGATTGACCCGGATCAGTCATGGTATGACGCGGCTTGCGCGCATCTGACGGAGCAATTGGCGCGCAGTGATCTGCAGATGCCTGCCGATTTGCTGGTGGGTGCGCCTGTTGCCGCCACAGTGGAGCCGATGCCCGGCCCTGCTGCGTTCTGGGCGGTGCGTCCGGGGGTCGATGTGGCCGGACTTTTGGCCGATATCGCGCTGACCGACCATCGCCGCACCA
The DNA here is from genome assembly GCA_031428215.1 of Paracoccaceae bacterium. Taxonomy (GTDB): domain Bacteria; phylum Pseudomonadota; class Alphaproteobacteria; order Rhodobacterales; family Rhodobacteraceae; genus Cypionkella. Next base: position 67,955 of record JANPOY010000145.1, on the reverse strand, counting down.
GCGAGGGGCGCAGCTATTGGTGGGTGGCAGGTCTGCCCGAAGCCGTTGAACTGGTGGCCACGGATGGCCCGGCTGATGTCCCTGAAGCCATGCCAGAAGCCGAACCCGTGGACGAAACCCCGTCCGCAGAGCCGGACCCCTGGGGATTGGCCGATCTGCCCGAACCCGATGACTCGCCCTTTGCGGCCGAAACCAGCGGCATCAGCCTGTTCGCCCCCCCCGAGCCGGGGAGCGTGGACACACCCGCAGACCAGGCAGCCGTGGCCTTTGCCCCGCCTGCGCCGCGCGTGCTGTGGTCACAGGTCTGGGCCGGTCCCGGTTTGCCGTCGGGCGATGTTTTGGCATGGTTTTTTCGGGGGCATGCGGGCAATGACTAGGCAGAAGCGATCATTTGCGCCTAAGTTGGCCAAAAGCACCGCGCGGGAGGATGGATGTTAGAGGCTCCCTTTGTATTCGAGACCGGCGCGGCGTCTGACACCGGACGCGTGCGCAATCACAATGAAGACAGCTTTCTGGCACAACCAGACTCGGGCGTCTGGGTGGTGGCCGATGGTATGGGCGGGCACCATGCCGGTGATTTTGCCAGCCGCGCGATTGTGGAAAGTGTCGCGACGGTGGGGCGGTCTGTCTCGGCGCCCGACCTGCAGGCGCGGTTCATGGACCGGATTCTGCGCGCGCATCAGACCATTCAGGCCCAATCGGCGCGCCTGAACGGGGCGACGGTGGGGGCGACCCTGGTCGGGCTGTTGTCGTTTGACCGGCATTTTGCCTGCATCTGGTCAGGCGACAGCCGGATTTATCTGCTGCGTCAAGGCCAGTATGCCCAGGTTACCGTCGATCACACCGAGGTCAACGAATTGCTGCGCACCGGGGCGATCACCCAGGATCAGGCGGCAACATGGCCGCGCCGCAACGTGATCACCCGCGCCATCGGCGTGCATGACATGCCGATGACCGACGAACGATCTGGCGTGCTGGTCGATGGTGACACCTTCCTTTTGTGTTCGGATGGTCTGACCGAGCATGTCGAAGATGCTGAAATGGCAGAGGTTTTGGCGCGGATGGGCGCGCAGCAGGCCTGCGACACCCTAGTTCAGCTGACGCTGGAGCGTGGGGCCAAAGACAATGTGACCGTGGTTGTGGTGCGCTGCCGCGACCGGGCTGCGGTTCAGCCAAGCCCTTATGGGGCGGCACAAGAGACACATCGCGCAGCACATGCTGGCGACGAATGGCAAGTGGGCATCTGAGCCATGACGCAAGACCCTTCAAACCCCGGCACTCCGCCCCCCGTTCCGCAAGGCTCGGGTGAAGCGCAAGCCACGGGCGCACCCGTCAGCACAAGTTCGAAACCGGCGACCACCGTGACCGCAGGCACCCTGATCATGGGCACCTACGAGATCGAAAAGCTGATCAACTCGGGTGGCATGGGCGAAGTGTACCGTGGCCGCAACATTCACAACGGCGAGCCGGTGGCGATCAAGATCGTGTTGCCGTCGCTGGCGCATGATCCGAAAATCGTGGCGCTGTTCCAGAAAGAGTCGACCACGCTGTCGCGGCTCAGCCACGAGGCGATTGTGCGGTATCATGTGTTCACGGTGGATCCGACGATCGGCCGCCCCTGCATGGTGATGGAATTCGTGTCTGGCACCGCGATGTCGGACCGGATCGAGCAGGGGCCGATGCCTGCTGATGACGTGCGGGTGATGCTGCGTCGGGTGGCGTCTGGTCTGGACAAGGCGCACCGGGCGGGGGTGGTGCACCGCGATCTGTCGCCGGACAATGTGATCTTGGAAGAGGGCATGGTGGAACATGCCAAGCTGATCGACTTTGGCATCGCAAAATCCACGGCGATGGGGGCAGGCACGCTGTTGCAGGGGCAATTCGCGGGCAAGTTCAATTGGGTGGCACCGGAACAGCTGGGCGCGTTTGGTGGCCATGTCGATGGGCGGTCGGATATCTATTCGCTGGCCCTGGTGACGGCGGCGGCCAGCAAGGGCGAAGTGCTGCAGATGGGTGCGTCGATTGTCGATGCCGTCGGCAAACGGTCGTCGGTGCCGGATCTGACCGGGGTTGATCCGTCGTTGATCCCCTTGCTGTCCTGGATGTTGCAGCCAGATCCCGCCTTGCGTCCCGAAAGCATGGCCAAGGTGATGGCGGCGGTGGACAACACTGATCTGATCCCGCAAGCGGCGCCGAAAGTGGTGGCGGTTGATCCGAACCGCACCGTGATTGGCGGGGCACTGCCGCCATTCGATCTTTCCGCCGCGGCTGCGGTTGCGGCCAAATCTGAACCGCCCGCTGCGGTGAAGTCGCTGCCGCCGATGGCCGCGCCGCCGATCACCACCCCACCGGCGGCTGCGGGTTGGGATCTGTCAGGGACAGGCCCGCAATCGGTGCCGCCATTGGGTGCCACGGTGATTGCATCGGTGCCCCCCCTGGGCCGGGCAGCCGTGCCGGACGAAGAGCCGGAAGATTTCAGCCCCTTCGGTGCGCCGGGGGCCGAAACAAAACCTGCGGCCGTGGCGGCCCCGGTCGCCGTTCCCGTGGCCAAAAAAGGCAAAGGCGGCGTGATGGCCGTTCTGGTCTTGCTGGCGGCTGGGGCGGGCGGGGCCTATTATGCCGGGGTTCTGGATCCAAAGCCTACGGGTGTGGCGGATGCCCCCCCCGCTGTCGCGGAACCAAAACAGACAGATCCGGCGGTGGCCGAGGCAGAGGCGGCGGCCAAGCAAGCAACCGAGTTGGCAGCAGCCACGAAGGCCGCCGAGGACGCTGCGGCCAAAAAGGCGGCGGATGATGCGGCAGCGGCGCAACTGGCCGAAGCCGAAGCTGCGGCCAAAAAGGCAGCGGATGATGCCGCGGCAGCGAAACTGTCTGAGGCCGAAGCCGCGGCCAAAAAGGCGGCGGATGATGCCGCGGCGGCGCAACTGTCACAGGCCGAAGCCGCGGCAAAGGCTGCAGCAGACGCCAAAGCGGCAGAAGCAGCCGCAAAAGCCGCCGAGACCGCAAAGGCAGAAGCCGCCAAAGCCGCCGAGACCGCCGCCGCACAAAAGGCTGCAGAGGTTGCAGCCGCGGCCAAGGCAGCGGAAGAAGCCGCAGCAGCCAAGGCTGCCGCCGATGCCAAAGCCGCGGAAGAAGCTGCGCAACTGGCCGCCGAAGCAGCCGCCAAATCCGACGATCCGGTCGCGCGGCAAACCGCGTTCCTGGCCGGGTTTACGCCTGCCGCCTGCAGTCATGTCAGTCTGGCCGATCCGAGGCCAGAAGGGTTCGTGCTGCACGGCTTTGCCGCCGACACCAAGCCATTGGAGGACATGGCGAAAGCCTGGAAAGATCAGACCGGTCTAGACCCAGATGTGCAGGTGCATCTGATCAACGAACAGCAATGTGCGCTGCTCGATTTCATCAACCGTCATCCGACTGCCGTGGATGTCACGCCGATCGCCATAAAGATGGACCCGGCTTTGGGGGAAGTGGTCAAAAGTGGCGGCGTGGTCAAAGGCACAATCACTGGCGTGGGGGCTGGGGCGCTGACGCTTTTGAACGTGTCCGGAGCGGGCGGGATTTCCATTCTGAACCCGTTCATCGAAACCACCGACGATGGCACCATCAGCTTTGGCATCACCCTGAAGCTGGTTGCGGGCGCCCCTCCGGAACCGCAGTTGTTCTTCGTGATGGAAACCGAGCCAAAGTTGCAAGCGTTGTTGGCCGCCGTCAAACCCAGAACCTCGGTGAAGGCGCTGATGCCATTCATTGATCTGGCGTTGACGAAAGACCCGGCCCCGATCAAACTTGGGCTGGCCTATATCCGGCTGGAAAACTGACCATATCCCGATGCCGCCGCCGTGCGGTGAGGGGTATGGCTTTCCTTGCCAGACCCACTGCTGTTCTGTAACGTGATGTGCATTGAGTGTGTCCATTTCTCCAACCAACTGTTTCATTTGGTTTTCTCGAAAGCGGTATGCGCATGCCTATGTCGAATTCCCAAGACACCCGCATTGGACGGCTGTTTACGCCGCTTGAAGACAGCACGCTGGTCATACTAGAGTTCTCTGGCGTTGAATCAGTGAACGAAATCAATAATTTCAATGTCAAGGTGCTGTGCGAATCCGGACCTGTTGATGCCAATCGTCTGCTGGGCGAACGCGTGGTGGTTGAACTTGACACCCGGCTTGGCACGACGAAATACTTTCATCAGATCGTGTTCTCGGTCCGTCACATTGCCAATGTTGGCGGCGGGGACATTTATGAACTGGAACTGCGCCCATGGATTTGGGCCATGCACCGCCGGGTGAATTCCCGGATTTTCACTGAGTTGAGTGTGACCGACATCATCGAGCAGCTGTGCAACGAATACAGCGGGGCCTATGCGGTCGATGTGCAGGTCAAGCTGGAAATGTCCCTGCAAGCTTTGGAATATGTCGTCCAGTACCGCGAAAGCGATCTGGATTTCATCCGTCGGCTGATGGAAGAATACGGTATCAACTTTCACTTCAAGATGACCAAATACAGCCATGTGATGATTTTGACGTCGGCGGTTTCCGGATTTGAACCAGCTCAAGGTGCCGACCGTGTCTTCAGCCAGGACCGGATGAGCCTGATCCATGACGTCGAGAATTTTGAAACCTGGTCTGTGGATAAAGGCGTGCCCAGCGGCAGCGTGCGTTATCTGGACTACAACTTTAAGACGCCAAGCGCGAATATGGAAATGAGCGCCGTCTCGGTTCATAAATTCAGCGGGAAAACCTTCGAAGTGCTGGAATATCCGGGCCGTTACCGGGATACGAACGAAGGGTATAATCTGGTCAAGCGCCGCGCCAACGCGCTGGAGGCCGGCGAGGAAAGCATTCGCGCCTCGGGTGAGTTGATCAGCCTTGGCGCGGGCATGCAGTTCAATCTGTCAGATCACCCGGATGCCAGCCAGATTGGCAAATATGGCGTGATGTCGGTGCATCATATGTATTCCGCCAACCAATACCGCAGTGGCGCGGGCGCGGGCACCGAAAGCTATCACGGCACCTATCAGTTGGTTCGTTACAACAGCCCGGTGGCACCCCCGCAAAAAACCCCACGTCCGGTGATGCGCGGGCCGCAAACCGCCGTTGTGGTAAAAGGAGCCGATGGCGAGATCGACGAATACGGCCGCATCGTTGTGAAATTCTTTTGGACCGATGCCGGTGTGTCGATGCCCTGCCGGGTCTCACAGATGTGGGCGGGGCCCAATTGGGGTTCCATTTTCACGCCCCATGTTGGCATGGAGGTGGTGGTAGAGTTTCTGGACGGCGACCCGGACCGCCCGCTGATTGTGGGCTGCGTCTATAATGCCGACAATATGCCGCCTTGGGGATTGCCCACCGACCGGCTGAAAAGCGGCATCAAGACCGTGCGCGACAACCGGTTGATGTTTGACGACAAAGCCGGCTCTGAATTGATCGAGGTCAACGCCCGCAAGGATATCAAAGTCACGGTCGAAAACGACGCAACCCGCGATGTGTTGCACAATTCGAAGGACACGATCTATGGGGTTTCGACGGAAACGGTCGAGAAAAATCGCACCGTCACCGTCAAGGCGGACGAGAAAAAAGATATCACCGGCAACCTGACCATCGAGGCAGGATCCAGCATCACGCTGAAATGTGGCGGCAGCACGATCGAGATGAAACCCGGTTCGATCACGATCAAATCCATGGAAGTGACGGTCGAAGGCGCGGGCGCTTTGAACACAAGTGGTGGCAAAGCCACCCACAAGGGCGTTGGCGTCTTGATCATTCAAGCCCCCACTGTGCTTATCAACTGATCATGTCGCAGCAGACCGACACCCATGCCCCGACCACCACCGAACCCGCCAATGGCTTGCGGGTGCAGGTGGCATCCGAATTGTTTGCCGCAATCCCCAGCATGGCCGAGCATATTGCCAAGCCGCCCGAGCCAGGCGTGCATTGTCTGGACTATCTGCGCCGGTTGCGTCTGGGGGCCACACCCGAAGAGGCCGTGACGTTCATGGCCTATGCCCTGTCACCGCGCCATGCGGTGTGGTGGGGCCATGAATGCCTGAAGGCCGCGCCAGAACTGTTGACCGAGCAAGACACGGCCATGCTGGAACTGGTGGTGGCCTGGGTTGCGCAGCAAGACGATGACAGCCGCTATGCAGCGCTTGATGCAGGGCAAGGGGCCGAAATCAATGGTCCGGGGGTGTGGCTTGCATTGGCGATCGGCTGGTCGGGCGGGTCCATATCAGGACCGGGATTGCCGCCGGTTCCGCCGCCGATCGGAGTGATGGGCTTGGCAATGAACGTGGGTCTGCAATCCGCGCTGGCGCGGGTTCCGCAGGACAAACGGCGGCGCATGCTTGATCACTACATCGGCATGGCCGAGGTGCTTGCGAAAAGTGGATGAATACCATCAACTTAGGTTTCGCAGAATCGGCTTGGCCTGAGGTGTTTTTTGTCGCAAGCCAGATTATCTGACATCTACAGCCTGTTTGGATTCGGCCTGCAATGAAACTGACCCTTCGGATCGAGAATTTTGATTTCCTGCCGGACGGCGGGCCTTTGGAGTTTTCGGCGACTGGCCGCGGGTGCGAGGTTGGCCGCGACTCTGCCATGGACTGGACGCTGCCGGATCCGAACCGTCATATTTCCAGCCGTCATTTTGAGGTGGTGTTCCGGGATCGGCAGTTCTGGCTGCATGACATCTCGACCAACGGGACCTTCATTTATGGCCAGTCGATGCGGGTGTCTTCACCGCTGCCCTTGACCCATAATGAACGCCTGCAGGTGGGTCAGTACATCATTCGCGTCTTGATCACCGATCCGGCGCAGGCCGCGGCCGCACCCTTTGCCGCACCCCACCCTGCCACGGTTGCGCAAGACCCGTGGAGCCTGACACCCACCCCCGCGCCGATGCCCACACCGATGCCACCGCCCAACCGGCCCGCCATGCCCTTGGCTGGACAGTTTGGCGACAGTTTCATCGAAAACGCGCGGCCCGCTGCGGCGCCAATCACGCCGGCCCCGATCACGCCGCCTCCGATGACAGCACCGCCGATGCCTGCGATGTCCCCGCCGCCCCTGATGCTGGGCGGCGCTGCGGCGCGTCCCGCGGCAGAACCCTTTGTGGCAAAACCACAGCCTTTGCCCGCAACGCCGCTGGCCACTCCGGCGCCGATCCCGCTGGCCGCCAACGCGCCGCCAAGTGCGGCGGGCCCTTTGGCTGCGCAATTGCTTGACGCGATCTGCAAGGGCGCTGGCCTGCCGCCCGGAAGTTTGTCGGGGGCTGACCTGAGCGTATTGGGCGAAGACATTGGCCGCAGTCTGCGCATTGCAACCGAAGAGTTGATGGCGCTGTTGGGCGCGCGCGCGGCTGCCAAGCAGTTTGTCAAAAGCGCCAGCCGCACAATGATCGGCGGCCTCAACAACAGTCCGCTCAAGTTCAAACCCAATGCCGCCGAGGCGATGCTGACCATGTTTGTGCAGCGCAATGACAGCTATTTGTCGTCAACCGCCAGCTTTCAGCAGGGTTTTGACGACATAAAGCGACACCAGACCGCGGTTTACGCCGCCATGCAGCCGGCCTTGGCCCGGCTGCTGGAAGATCTGTCGCCGGAATCCATCGAGGAACGCGCGACGGGCGGCATCATGTCGTCCAAAAAAGCCCGCGCCTGGGAGACATATGTCGAACGCTGGGACGCCAAGACCCACCCCCATGAAAACGGCATGCTGGATGTGTTTCTGGCCTATTTCGCCGATGCCTATGATGTCGCAGTGAAGAAAACCGGCGGCTAGGCGATGCGGCCAGCCTGTCGGCAAGCTGCGCGTCTTGTGCTGTTGTGATTTTCAAAGCCACGCGGCGTCTTTGCCTTAATGTGAACGCAAATTTTTGTATGAGTGTCGGTGTATGAGTGCGGGCGTTTTTGCCCCTCTGACCGCTGGTCTATCCACGATTGACCGCAATCAACCGGGGCGCTAGCATTCCTGCAGATTTCATAAGGGTGTTGTGATGACCTTTGCCTTATTTGCGCTGGTTTTCCTCGGGGTCGCGGCAGTGTCATTGCGCCCTGTGCCAAAGCCCGTGCCGGTCCGCGCCATACGCCGTTGAGTGCAGATGCGCGTTGATGATCTTCTGAAACCGATTTCGGCGGATGCGCCCTGCGGTGAAGACCTGCTGACGGCGGATGATCCTGAATTTGTGGACTACTATTTCAACGTCGAAGATCGCTTGCCCACCAGCTATTTCAATCTGGCGCGCGGCACCTTGTTCGACTCGAAATCCATTGACCAAAAGGCCGAATCCTCTCAGATCGACGCTTTGTTGAAGCGCAGCCGGGATTTGCGCCTGCTGGGCATCGAGGCCAAGTTTCAGGTGCTGGCCGGGCGGTTCAAGGGTTTTGCCGACGCAGTGCTTGGCATGGCGGCACTGGTGGAAACCTATCCGGATCAGGTCAACCCGACCGACCCGAACGACCGCCGCAACGCCCTGGAAGAGTTGAACGCGCTGGCAACGATTGTGGCTCCGCTGGAATATGTGCCCCTGTTCACCGACCGCCGCTTTGGGGACATTGTCTATCGGCCCTTTGCCACCGGCACGGGCAAGATCCCGCCGCGCGAGGGTGAAGCGCCGGGCGATTCGAACGGCATCACTGGCGCGCTGGGGTCTTCGGAAAATGCCAAAGCGGTGGATCAGTTGTACCAGCAATTGACTGACCTGCGCGCTGCCCTGAAAAAGATGGTCAGCATCAGTCAGGCCGGGGCTCAGCCTTTCACGCCGCGGCTGGATCGGCTGGACGAAAAGCTGCGCGATATCCATGAGATGGTGCTGGCAGCACGCGGCGATCTGGGGGAAAGCGCACCCGCCACGACCGCTGTTGATTCGGCTGCGACAAAAGATGCGGTTGCAGAAGCTGGGGGTGCAACCGTCACCGTCACGACGACCGTGGGCGAAGTTGCGGACCATCGCGCGGCCTATCGGATGCTGCAGGCGATCGAGACGTATTTCGTCGCCAAAGAGCCGTCGTCGCTGGCGGTGGTTCTGGTGACGCAGGCGCGCCTTTTGATCGGACGCCCCTTGGTTGAGGCCTTGGATGCGCTGCTTGAATCAAGCTCTTACAGCGCGTCGATCACTTTTGGCACCGACACCGGCTTTGCAATCCCGATGGCCCGCATGCGCGAGCTGTCCGGGCAAGCCAACACGACTTCACCCGACGAATATGCGCAGCTGGCCGAAGATGAAGTGCCCGTCGCCGAAATTTTGTCGCGCGATCATGCAGGAATGGTGCTAAAACAGATAGAAGAATTCTTCCGCGTTCGCGAACCTGCCAGTCCGATTCCGATCTTGCTGTTCAAGGCGCGCAATATGTTGTCCAAAGATTTTCATGCACTTGTGCGGGAATTGCTTCCGCCTTCCGGTTGACCAAGCCAGTCATCATTAAAGCCCAAATGGGCACCGTGTAAATCTGTTGACTTGTTAGGCCTGTTGCGGCTTTCTTTTTCGAAAACAGATGGGAGATTGTAATGGCTACTGCAGATTCAGCCACAGGATTTATCAAACGCAACCGCCCGCCGCGGGTGATGATATCTTATGCTGACCCGATCAACGCTGACAAACAAGTCGAACTGCCCTTCGTGATGGGCATCATGTCAGATCTGTCGGGCAATGCGTCAAAAGTCGAAAAACCCCCCGTTGCAGATCGTGAATTCAGTCAGGTCAGCCAAGACACCTTGGACGACTATATGGAATCGGTCGCACCGGGTCTTGCGATCAATGTCGACAACAAGCTGGACCCAGAGCAAGGGGGCAAGCTGTCGGTCAATCTGAACTTCAAGAAAATGGCAGATCTCAGCCCCGGCGAAATTGCGCGTCAGGTCCCGGCGCTGGCGACATTGCTTGAGGCGCGTCAGCAACTGGCAAACCTGCAGCGCTACATGAATGGCAAATCCGGCGCGCAGGATCAGCTGAAACAACTGCTGGCCGACCCAAAACTGATGGCCGCGCTGAACGAGCGCCGCGCGCAATCCAAAGGCGATGGCACCGAAGAATAACCGGTCATCCGGCCCCGCAACGGTTGGGGCCTGATGTTTTCCGCAAGAACAGAATTGGGAAGTCAATATGGCAACGGAATTTGAAAAAGACGTGGGCGCTGGCGGCGCGCTGGCCGAGTTGGACGAGTTTTCAGCGATCTTGAAACAGAACTTCAAACCGCGCAGCGATGTCGCGGCCAAGGAAGTCGAAAACGCCGTTGGCACCCTTGTGCGTGAGGCGCTTTCGGACGAAAGCCTGATCTCCGACGATATTCTGGACACGATTGACGCCATGTTGGCGAAGATCGACGAAAAGCTGTCGGCGCAGGTGAATGAAATCCTGCACCATGCCGAATACCAGAAACTGGAAAGCAGCTGGCGCGGTCTGGCCTATACCGTCAACAACTCGGAGACGGATTCGAGCCTGAAGGTTCAGGTCATGAACGTGTCCAAGGCGGAACTGGACCGCGAGTTGCGCGGCTATCCGGGGGCGAAGTGGGACCAAAGCCCGCTGTTCAAGAAGATCTATGAGGCCGAGTTTGGCCAACTGGGCGGCCAGCCTTTCGGCGCGCTGGTGGGCGATTTCTACTTTGATCATTCGGCTTCGGATGTGCGCCTGTTGCGCGATCTGGGCAAGATCGCGGCAGCGGCGCATGCGCCTTTCATCTCGGCGGCGGCATCAACCCTGTTGGGGATGGACAGCTGGAACGAGCTTGGCAATCCGCGCGATCTGTCCACGGTGTTTGATACACCCGATTATGCGGGCTGGAATTCCCTGCGCGATTCCGAAAACTCGCGTTATCTGGCCATCACCTTGCCGCGGGTTCTGTCGCGTTCGCCCTATGGTCAGAACGGCGAGCCGGTGGATGAGTTCAACTTCGAAGAAAAAACCGACGGCCACGAGGGCAAGCACTATGCCTGGATGAACGCGGCACATGCGATGGCGGTGAACATCAACCGTGCGCACAAGGAATATGGTTGGACGGTGCAAATTCGCGGCGTGCAATCAGGTGGCGAAATCGGCAGCTTGCCGGTGCATAATTTCGACGTCGGCGACGGTTCGAACGACATGAAATGCCCGACGGAATATGCCATCAGCGACCGCCGCGAAGGGGAGCTTTCCAAATCGGGCCTGATCAGCCTGATCCACCGCAAGAATACCGATCGCGCTGCGTTTATTGGCGCGCAGACTCTTTACCGTCCAAAGAAGTATCAAGACGATCAGGCCACGGCGTCTGACAACGTGTCATCGCGGCTGCCTTACATTTTTGCTGTGTCGCGTTTCAGCCATTACCTGAAGTGCATGGTGCGCGACATGATCGGATCCAACCGCGAGCGCGCCCAGCTGGAGCGTGAATTGCAAAGCTGGATCTCTGGCTATGTCCACGGCTCGCCGTCGAATGCGACAGAGCGGGACAAGGCACTTCTGCCTTTGGCAGGCGCCAAGGTGGAAGTGATCGAGGACGAAGAAAACCCGGGCTATTATGTGGGAAAATTCTTTCTGCGTCCCCATTTCCAACTGGAAGGCATGGATATTGGCATGAGCCTTGTCTCAAAACTTCCTGGCAAGAATTAACCTGAACCCCCGCGGATCAACGCGACACGCGGATATTTAACCTGAAGGAGATACCCAAATGGCTGTAAACGCATTCCTCGACATCAGCGGTGTCGAAGGCGAGTCAATTCAAAAGGGCTACGAAAAGAAAATTGAAGTCCAGAGTTTCCACTGGGGCGCCAGCCAGTCGGCCACGACCCACATGGGCACCGGCGGCGGCAGCGGCAAGGCCAATGTGCAGGACATTTCGTTCTCAAAATTCCTCGACAAGACCTCGCCAATCCTGCTGCAAGGGCTGCTGATCGGTACGCATTATGACCAGATTGTGCTGACTCTGCGCAAGGTCACGGGTGCGACCCAATTGAACTATCTGGTGTTTACGATGAACGACTGCCTCTTTTCCAGCTATTCGACGGGCGCGGGCATGGGCGGCGATGACCAGATCATCGAAAACATGTCGGTGAACTTTGCGCGGATCAAGATGGAATACACGCTCCAGGACGCCAAGGGCAATCCGGCCGGCAAGACCAACGCGTCTTGGGACATTCCGAAGGGCGTTGCCTGATTTTTCGACCCGGCAACGGGTCTTGGTGCCGGGCGTATCAAGACGCCCGGTACTGGCTTGCAAGTGGGGTGACAGCACCTGTCACCGCAAAGGCCTATTTTACGGCGCGAGTGCGTGATGAAAGAGCGAAGCGACGGCTATTTCCAGATCTCGCTGATGAACGTCTTTCGTCAGGCTGCGCGTGAAAAGGATTCCAAGGATGGCGGTGTTGATGCCGAAGATGCAACCGAGCGCGTTCTCAGCAAACGCAGCATAGAACGCCGTGAGGGTGCAGGGGAAGAAACCCTGCGCACGCATTTGCTGCAAGATCTGGCCAATTTGTTCTCGACAATCAACATGGAAGCCACCGAGTCTTTGGATGATTTTCCTTTTGTTCAGGCGTCCATCATCAATTACGGCATCCTTGATCTGTCACGATTGACGACGGCAGACATCAAGAATCAGGTGCTGTTGAAGGAATTGCGCAATTCCTTGTTGCGGCATGAACCGCGACTGATCGACAAAAGCATTGCGGTCACCCTGCGCAGTGAAACCGAGAATTCGCGGCAGCAGGTGGCCTTTGACATCAGCGCCGATATGTCTGCAAAACCCGTGGATGTGCCGCTTGAGTTTGTCGCCGAGATTGACACCGGCGCCGGGAAGATGACCCTGTCCAACCGCGGGGCGCGCGGATGAACCGCGCCTTTTTGGAAGCCTACAACCGCGAGCTTGCGCTGCTGTACGAAGGTGCCAAAGAATTTGCCGAGGATTTTCCCGGCATTGCGGAACGCCTCGGAGGGCTGACGCAAGACAACCTGGATCCGGCAGTTGCGGGACTGCTGGAAGGCGCTGCCTTCATGGCGGCCCGGGTGCAGCTGAAACTGGACACCGAGTTTGAGACGTTCACGGCAGAAATGCTGGATCAGCTTTTGCCAAACTTCATGGCCCCGACCCCCAGCGCGTTGCTGGTACAGGCAGAGCCGGTTTACGCCGATGATGAGATGGACAAGGGCAAATTCTTTGCCGCCGGGGCCTATCTGGATGCGCGCTTTGTCGATCGGGATCAGCGGATTTCATGCCGTTTCCGGCTGTGTTCGGCGTTGGAACTTTGGCCGCTGCGGCTGTCGGCGGCACGCTTTGTGATGGGGCCAACCACATTTCAGGCGATGGGTCTGGATGTTGGTGCGGGAACGGCTGGGGGCCTGTTGCTGTCCTTCCTGCGTCCGGTTTCGGCGACGGAAAAAGACAAACCGGGCAAGTCTGTCAGTGGCATCAAAGCCGACGCTTTGACGGTGCATCTGGTGGGCGATCTGGGAGAAAACATTGCAATTTATGAACACCTGTTCAACAACGCCACGCGCGCCACAATCCGCTATCTCGACGCGCGCGGCGACCCGGTCTTCATCCGGCTGGAGCCTGATTTTCTGGAGCAGATCGGCTTTGACGAAAACGAAGCGATCTTCACCGAAGACACCCGGGTGTTTCGCGGCTTTAGCCTGCTACGAGAGTTTTTTGTGTTTCCACAAAAGTTTCTGGGCTTCCGGCTCAGGGGGCTGCGCAAGATCTTTCCGCTGATCAAAGCCTCGGGCTTTGATCTGATGATCGAGTTGGACAATTTGCGCCCCAATCTGCCAGCGCGGGTGACGGCTGAGAACTTTCGCCTGTTTGCGGCCCCGGCAGTCAACCTGTTTGAGGAAAATTGCAGTCAGGTGAAACTGGACACGCTGCGGCATGAATATCTGGTGCAGGCCGACAGCAGTCCCAGCACGCATTACGAGGTGCATCGCATCCGCGAGGTTTACGCCTATTACGGTGGCGTGCAGACCAAAGTGCCGGTGCATCCGCTGTACGGCTTGCCCGCCGATGTGATGCAGCCGCGCGAGGCGCTGTATTTCACCGCCAAACACCGCCCGCGCCGTCTGGCCGCCAAGGAAAAACGCTTCGGGCAGACCCAGGGTTATACTGGGACCGAGACTTTCATCTCTATCTATGAGCCCGGCCATCTGGATTCGGATGATCGTGTCAAGCGGCTACAGATCAAGCTATTGTGCTCTAATCGACATCTGCCGCAATATCTGCCCATCGCCCAAGGCGGTGCTGATTTTCGGATGAACGACGACACCTCGCTGCCGCTGCGCTGCGTGGCCGGTCCGACGGTACCGCGCGAAAGCGTGGTCGAACTGGAGCGCAACGCGGCGCATCGCACCCATTCCGGCCCGGTGCATTGGCGCCTGATCAGCTTTCTGTCGCTGAATTTTCTGGGCCTGGACAATCGCGGCAGCCGGGATGGGGCGGCGGCTTTGCGGGAATTGCTGTCGCTGTTCACCGATGTCTCCAGCCAGGTGACCGAACGGCAGTTGCAGGGCCTGAAGTCGGTGACCAGCCGCCCGGTGGTGCGCACGGTGCGCCGGGCGGGTGGCTATCACGCGGCGCGGGGCACCGAAGTCACGCTGCGCTTTGACGAACGGGCGTTCGAAGGATCGGGCGTGTTTCTGATTGGCGCGGTGCTGGACCGTTTCATGGCCGAATATGCGTCCGTCAACAGCTTTACCCAAGTTGTCGTGCAAACGGATCAACGCGGTGTGGTCAAGACCTGGCCGCCGCGCACGGGACAGGGGCCATTGCTGTGACACGGGTGCCAAAGCCAAAATCGCAACGGCGCAAGGATCTGGTGGCCCATCCACCTGAATTTGGTTTCCTGACCCTGATGCGCGACATCGAACGCGCCAATCCAAAACTGCCGCGTATCGGCCGCAATCAGACACTGCGCGAAGAGGCGGTGCGGTTGGGGCAGGAACCGTTTCAGGCCTTTCCCGATGCCAATGTCACGCAAGTGCAGGAACGCCCGACTGGTACGCTGCGGGTGCGGTCTGCTTTCCTTGGCTATTTTGGGCCGCAGGGGCCATTGCCACAAAACACCACCGGCGAGGTGATGCAGTGGTATCAGTTCAAAGACGATGCCTTTGTGCGGTTTGCCGATCTGTTCACCAACCGGTTTCAGCAATTGTTTTTCCGGGCGTGGTCGGATGCACGCGGGATCAGCCAGTTTGATCACCCCACACAGGACCGGTTTCAAGCCTATGTCGGCGCGCCGATCGGTCTGGCCTCTCCTGCGCTGCGCGACCGCGGCACGGTGCCGGATCTGGCGCGTTTGCCCTTGGCGGGCATCGGCATGGCGCGGGTCAAAAGCCCGGTGCGCCTGCGCCAGATGCTGGAAAAGCTGTGCGGTGCCGCGATCACGATCGAGGAAAACGTGCCGGTCTGGCTGCCATTCGAACCCAGCGATCTGTCCCGATTGGGCAGTGTCGGCAGCAGTCTGGGCCGCAATTGCCGTTTGGGGTCACGGGTGCAAAGCATCAACGAGAAAATCCGCATCGGCGTGCACACCGAAAGCCTTGCGGAATATCAAAGCTATCTGCCGGGGGCTGCAAATTTCATTCGCCTGACCGAGACCGTGTTCTGCTATCTTGGCCATGAGATCGAGGTTGAAATTGCCCCTGCCCTGCCCGCCGATCAGATCAAAGGCGTGGCCTTGGGCAAAGGTGCGGCTTTGGGCTGGACCGGATGGGTGGCCCCGCCACCCGCAGAGCCGGGCAGCTATCGCAGCGACGCCGTTTTTTCGGCAGAGCAACACAGCCCATGAAGTTTGACACGTAAAGATTGATGACCAACCAATAAAGAAACGGAAAGGGATAGGGACAAAATGGCCGATATCAGTCTTGAAACAGTAGCCGGTAAACTGAACCGCGTGGGCTATGACGCCTTCCTGCAATCGCTGCGGCATGCCAAGAATGAGGGCAATCGCAACGTCGAGCTGTCGCATTGGCTGTTCCACATCGTGAACAACCCGAAATCTGATATTTCGGCGACGTTGATCCATTTCAAACTGGACCGGGCCAAGATGGTGAAAGATCTGGGCGGCGTCATCGACGCGCTGCGCAAGAACGCCACCGAGATGCCGGCGATTTCCGATCAGATGACCGATGTGCTGGATCGCGGCTGGCACTATGCCACCCTGCTGTTTGCCGAGGCGCAAATCCGCACCGGGCATGCCTTGGTTGCCGCCCTGAAGAACCAGTCCCTGCGCCGCGAATTGGTGCAGATGTCGAAGGTGTTCGGTGAGATCAATGCGGACTCACTGGTCGGTGAGGCGCGGTCGGCCTGGAAAGACAGCGACGAAGAAGACATGCGCCCGATGGATGGCACCGGCATAGGCCGTGCCCAGGCCGGGGCGGCTGCGGGCGGCGCGCCGGGGGCGGGCACGACGGCGCTGGGGCGGTTCGCGGTGGACATGACCGAGGTTGCGGCATCCGGCAAGATGGACCCGATTGTGGGCCGCGATGAAGAAATCCGCCAGATCATCGACATTCTGCTGCGGCGTCGGCAGAACAACCCGATCCTGACGGGTGAGGCCGGGGTGGGCAAAACCGCCGTTGTGGAAGGTTTTGCGCAGCGTTTGGCAAGCGGCGATGTGCCGCCGAAATTGCAGGGCACCAAGCTGTTCATGCTGGATTTGGGCCTGATGCAGGCGGGCGCGTCGATGAAGGGCGAGTTTGAACAGCGTCTGCGGTCGGTGATCGACGAGGTACAGGGTTCCCCCGTGCCGATCATCCTGTTCATTGATGAAATTCATACGCTTATGGGCGCGGGCGGGGCGGCGGGTACGGGCGATGCGGCGAACCTTCTGAAACCCGCTTTGGCGCGTGGCACCCTGCGCACCGTGGGCGCGACAACTTGGATGGAATACGCCAAGTACTTCGAGAAAGACCCGGCGATGACTCGGCGGTTCCAGCCGATCACCATTGATGAGCCGTCCATCGACCGCGCCTGCTACATGCTGCGCGGCATCCTTGCGCCGATGGAAAAGCACCACGGCGTGCGCATTTCGGATGAGGCGGTGGTGGCGGCAGTGAACCTGTCGGCACGCTACATCCCCAGCCGCCAACTGCCTGACAAGGCTGTGTCTTTGCTCGATACCGCTTGCGCGCGGGTGGCGATCAGCCAATCCACAACGCCTGCGCGGGTGCAGGATTTGCGGGTGAAAATTCAGGCGCTGGCCTCGGAAATCGCCGCCAAGGAGTCGCAGCGTGATCTGGGCGAGGTGAACGAAGAACGCATCACCGAGGCGCAGGCCGAACAGGCAGAGGCCGAGGCCGAACTGGTGGTGGCCGAGGCGATGTACAGCGGCGAAAAGGCGATGGTGGACGAGATTCTGTCGCTGCGCACTGGCTTGGGTGAGGAAGGCGCAGACACGGTTTCCCTGCGCGGCCAACTGGCGATCAAGATGACGGGCCTGGAGGAAACCAAGCCCGAAGACCGTATGGTTTACAGCCATGTGGACGAACAATCTGTGGCCTCGATCATCTCCGACTGGACCGGGATTCCGGCGGGGCGGATGGTTTCGGACGAATTGCAGATGATCCTGACGCTTGGGGATCGGCTCAAGGAACGGGTGATCGGGCAGGATCACGGGTTGGAGATGATCGCCAAGCGCATCGAAACCTCAAGCGCGAAACTGTCGAACCCGAACAAGCCGATTGGCGTGTTC
This sequence comes from Paracoccaceae bacterium, assembly GCA_031428215.1. GTDB lineage: Bacteria > Pseudomonadota > Alphaproteobacteria > Rhodobacterales > Rhodobacteraceae > Cypionkella. The sequence continues at coordinate 50,298 of JANPOY010000145.1, read as the reverse complement.
ATGCTGTGCGGGCCTTCGGGCGTCGGCAAAACCGAAACCGCGCTGGCCTTGGCCGAGGCGGTTTATGGCGGTGAGCAGAACATCATCACCATCAACATGAGCGAGTTCCAGGAGGCGCATACGGTTTCCCTGCTGAAAGGCGCGCCCCCCGGCTATGTTGGTTACGGCGAGGGTGGCCGCCTGACCGAGGCCGTGCGCCGTAAACCGCATTCGGTGGTGCTGCTGGATGAGGTCGAAAAGGCGCATTCCGATGTGCATGAGCTGTTCTTTCAGGTCTTCGACAAGGGCATCATGGAGGATGGCTCGGGCCGGCCCATCAACTTCAAGAACACGCTGATCCTGCTGACCAGCAACGTCGGCACCGAGGTGATCATGGATATGGCCGAAAAGGGCGAAACCCGGCCTGACGTCGAAGACCTGACCGAGGCGATGAAGCCTTACCTCACCCGCGTGTTCCCGCCTGCCCTGCTGGGCCGGATCGTGACGATCCCGTATTTCCCGCTGTCGGCGGACGTTCTGGCGGGCATCGTCAAGCTGAAACTCAAGGCGATTGTGCGCCGGATGAAGGACAACCACGGCGCGGTGATGACCGTGTCGCCCGAGGTGATGGCCTATATTGTCGATCAGTGCAAAGACCCGGATTCGGGTGGCCGCATGGTCGATAACATCATCACCAACACCATCCTGCCGGACCTGTCGCGGGAAGTTCTGTCGCGGATGGTGGCGCAGACCGAGATGAAAACGGTGGAAGTTGTGATGAAAGACGGCAAGATCGGGTATGATTTCGCCTGAGTCTGCAGCAGGCCGGCGGTACGATTGGTGCCGCCGGAGATTTTAACATTCAAATTTAAGGGAGAATCACATGCCGATTAACTCCTCTATTGGGATTCGCGCCAGCGTTGGACGCGGTGGCCGCAATGAGGCCAACGACGTTTCTGCCGTGCAAAAACGTTTGAACGACTTGATGCGCGCCCCGCGCGTCAAGTTGATGGTCAACGGTCGCTGTGACCCCATGACCGAAGCTATGATTGCCGATTTTCAGAAAGTGGTGCTGGGAATGGCGCGGCCTGACGGGCGGGTTGACCCGAACGGCACCACTTTGCGCGCCCTGAACGATGCCGGTTCCGAAGGCAAATGGGCGCAAATGTCAATCGGCGCCCCTATGGCCGGACCGGGGCCATTTCCCGGGTTGCAGCCAGTCCATTCAAGCTTTGGCGGATCGCGCGGACAACAATTGTTGCAAGAGGCCGCCGCCGCACAGAACTCTGGCGTCAGCTTTGAGGAAATGCGCCGCAGCCTGATCGATACCGGATTTCCGCCGTTCAAATCCTTCATCGGCACCATAAACAAGGCCGAAGAGGCCCGCGCGGTGATCAGCGTTTGGAAAAACATCCGTGCCATGGGGTTTTCGGCAACCGAGGCTGCGCAAGTCTACAACGAAATTGCCAAGATGGACCCGGGCAAGACCAAGGCGTTTCTTGATGCTGCGGCAAAGCCCGGATCAAAGCTTGGCGCAACGCTTGGCAAGGTCGCCAAAGCCGCTGACAAGGTGAACCTGGCGGTGGTGCTGATCGAAGTGGGCGACAAGATGGCGCAGGGTGATTACCTCTATGGCACAGCCGAAATGTACAAGCAGTTCATGGGCAAAGCCATTCCCTGGGCGGGCATGGTCGAAGGGCTGCAAAGCATTGTCGAAGGCATTCTGCCGGCCAGTGCAAAAAACAGTGATGTTTTCAAGGTGTTGCGCGCCTGCGATCCGGTTGGCATTGGTGCTGTTGGCGTCGATGCGGTCGGCACTTTGGCGATTGGTTTGGTGGAAATGGTTGCAACGGGGCAGATGGATTCGATGCGCCTGAACCGGTTGGTGGACCGTATGAAGTCGGGGCCGACAGCATTTTTCGCGCAGATGGGCGAAAATCTTGGCGCTTCAGTCTACGAGATGTCGATGTGGAAAAGCGAGGACTGGAGCTACGCCCTCAAATCAGTTCCGGGATTTATCGAGGAGACGGTTTTCGGGGCGATCAAACTGCCCGGTCTGGAGAAATTCCGTTAGAACGCCGGAATGTCGGGGGGCTAGATCGGCACCCCGACAAGCCCCGCGATGATCTTCTGATAGGCCAACACCTCGACCGGAGTCGCCGCAACGGTGGGCAGGCTGCCACCCCCTTTGCGGTTCATCTTCAATTCGGCCCATTCCTTGACATAGGCAATAGAGCGGCCCGCCAGGAACGGATTGGCCTTGATGACGCTGCCCCCCATCACGTCGATGACCAACAAGTCATCCGACGCGTTCAGCACCATATTGGCGCCCTCGGCCCCAAGGAAGTGGCACAGGTACAACCGCCCTGCGGTGATGTCATGACCGCGCGCGCGCAGATAGGCTTCGCCTTCGCGGGCCAAGGCGGTGATCATGTCACGGCTGATCGTGGGATCATTGCGCAGCGCCAGCAGCGCCTCACGCGGCATGCTGCCCGCCAGATCGGGGCGATACTGCTGCATCATCCGCAGCCAGGTGCTTTCGATGAATTGGCCCAGACCGGTGGCCGAAGACAAAGGGTTCTTGGCATCCGCCTTGCCGCCCGATTCAACCCGAATGATCTGATCCACCAGCGTTTCCACGGCTGAGCCGCCGCCACTGGCCACAAGCGTGCCGCCAGCGGCCAAAGGATCGACGGCGACACCGCTTTCATAAAGTTCAAAATGCAGGTGCGGGCCGGTCGATTGGCCAGTTGTGCCGACATAGCCGATCAGATCACCGGCCCAAACTTGCTGCCCGGCGGTCAACCCGTCTGCAAACGCATTCAGGTGGGCATAACGGGTTTCCAGACCGCCGGGGTGGCTGATCTTGACCAGATTGCCATAGCTGCCGCCGCCTGCCGCCTGCACGACGGTGCCGTCAAAAGCCGCAACGATCGGCGTGCCGGTTGGCGCGGCCCAGTCCGTGCCTTTGTGCAATTTGGCCACCTTCAGAATCGGGTGCATGCGCGGACCAAAGCGCGAGGTCAGCACGCCTTGGGTGGGCGTCACCAACCCGGATCGCAGACCGGCCCCACCGCCTGCCGCCGCACCAGAACCGCCGGCCCCGGCGCCAAAACAGGCGTAGTCCTCTTTGCCTGTCAGTTTGTAGACATGGCATTCCAACGATTTGCCTTCGCCTTTGATGGCCGCGTAAAGGATCTGACCGGGACCGGACCCCTCGGCCCCCGCCTCACGTGCATAAAGCAACGTCATCCTGTCCCCCGGCGCCGCAAAACTTTCCAGATCAAAGGATTGGCTAAGCAACACGATGGTTTCGGCCACCACCGCCGATGGCACACCATTGCGGATCGCGGCGGAGTAAAACGCATCCAGCATCCGGTATTTACGCGTGGTATCCGTGGCTTGCACCGCTTCCCCATCTGCCAGGTCAAACAAGTTCTGCTCAACCCATGGATCGGCAGAGGCCACAACTTGATTGGCGTCGTTCAGCGCAAGGCTGCCAAAATAGGTGTCGCGGGTGTAAAGGGACAGTTGCACCGGCACCGTCAGATTGCCACGATGGGCGGCCCGGATCGCCAGTACCTGCCCGTTGTCCAGGCTGGCAAGCGCGGGCAGGATCGCCAACCCCGCCTCGGCAAAACGCTTGGACGCCGCCGCATCCATGCCGTTTTCGACCATTTGCGCCACCAGATCGCTTTTGACCTTCAGCCGCAGCACCACGTCTTCAAACGGCAATTTGCGCTGATTTTCAGGCAGGATGAAATTCAGACTGGTGGTGTTTTCAATCCTGGTCTTGGTGTAGCTGTCCGACGTCGCCCCGGCGGTGCCGTCAAGACTTTCGCCCCAACTGGCCTCATCTCCAGCGACGACGATGGTTTCGGTCAGGGTGGGGGGCGGTTCCGCGACCACCACAGGAACGATGGGCGCGGTGGGAGTGCTGCGTTGCGCCTGAAAAAAAGCAAAGTCCTCGCGGCTTGATGGAATGGTGGTGATCAACCGCTCTTCGCCCGTGATCAACTCGTCGGTCAGCAACGACAGCTCATTTCCGGCGCGGCTGGCCGGAATATCCAAGGGACGCAACAGTTTGCGGGTTTTTTCGGCGGCAGCACCGATGTCGAACTGCAACAGCATCGGATCGCCCGCCAAATCAACAAAGGCGGTGTTGTACCCCGCCACCGCGGCATCAACGGTGCCGTCTGCGCTGACTTCGCCTTCGGTGCCTTCCGTGACGATCTGGCTGCCAAAACTCAGGACACCGGCAAAATAGAGACCTGTTGCAGCCACCACCACCAGGCCGGCCCCGCCAAACAGCAAGGTCGGCATCAACCAGGTCTTGCGCCGCCGTTTGGCCGCGCGCTCACGGGCTTGTCTGAACCGGGGGTCGATTTCCATTCTCGTCCCCTGCGACCGCCCTAAAACGACCCGGTGATACCAATGGTGCCTTTGGTGATCCGGGTCTTTGCGGTTTCCTGCTTGACGCCGGTTTTTTTCTTGGAGGTCACGTCGACCTTTCCGACACGCTCTGTCGAGGCTTTTTCAACAGGTGGTTGGGTGCGCTTGCCGGTTTTGACGGCGGATTTGGCGACACGCACAGCGCAGACCACTTTCGATTCGGACTGCAATCCGGCGTAAAGATCTTCCGAGGGTTCCAGGCTTTGCGGCACGACCTTCTTGGCCAGATAATAGCTGGTCAAAGCCGTGCGCGAGCCTTTGCCCCAAGACCCGTCCACACCCATCTGATAGCAACCCACCCGCTTCAACTCGGCCTGGACGGCACGGGCAAGATCTTCTGGCGCAATGGTTTCGGTCACTTTGTCTTCGACAAGATCGGGATCAATCGCGGCCAGCAAGGCGCGGTTGGCGTCCGAATCCGGCACCACCTGACGGCCAGTCAGCCGCAAACGACGGATCGCGATATCGTTCAGTGCAATATCGCGGGTGTCCCAGTCCAGCGCGGCCAGCCGGATCGGTTCATCCCCCGCATCGGCAGCCGCCAGTGTCAGATCGGCATTCGCAGGTGCCGCCCCCAAGATGACGCCGGTGTCCACGACCTCCAACTCGGCCAGCAGCTCTGCGGCGGTCTTTTCAACGGCAGGATCGGCGATGGGGTCAACAACAGCGGCCTCGACCGTGGGGGCGCTGATGGTTGTGGTTTCACTGGCCACCTGTTCCAGATTGGCCTCTGACACCGCAATCGCGGCTTCGGCCGACGCGAGCGAGCCTTCGTCAAAGCCAGACTGCGCCAGCAGATCCAGAAATTGCTTGCGATCTTCGGGGCTAAGCTGCGCCAGAAGTTCGTAATCGGCCTCGCTCAGCTCTTGCTTGGCCATTTCGACAGGCGGCTGAAAGTAGAACTGTTCGCGCAACGACGATTGGTCCCACGGCACTTGTTTGCGCAATGTGGCGTTTTCCACGTCATTGCGCACCTCGATCATCATGTCCGAAATCGAAATGCCTTCGGTTTCGATGTGGGCCAGCAGCGCCGTAGTGAAAGGGCTGTTTTTGGCCCCGGCGACGCCATCGGCGGTCACGCCACCCGGTTCGGTCGAAAATGCCACAAAGGTGCCGACACCGGTTTGCACCCGCGCCAGACCGCCTGCCGATGCGCCCGATCCGCGCACTGCGGCAGGCAGCGGGTCATTGCGGCAGGCGTCGAGGAAAATCAGCGTCTGGCGGCTGCGGCTTTGCAGGCGGGAAATGATGCTGTCCAAACTCCACGCTTCGGCCTTGGCGGATTCGCGCCCCTGCAGTTTGGCCGTGACGGGCACCAGATAGTTCACGCCACTCATCTGAAAGGCATGACCGGAATAGAAAAACACGGCGCTTTCCGCAGTTTCCGCCTCGGCGATGAAGCGGTCCAACTCAACCCAAAGGCTTTCGCCGCCGGCATTGGTCAGCAGGGTCACCTTGAAATTCAACCGCTTGAGCGCATCCGCAATGGCTGTTCCATCATTGGCGGAATTGGCCAGATCGGGGACGGCATCATAATCGGCGTTGCCCACGACAAAGGCCAAACGCTCTGCCACGGCAGGCAGACTGGCGCAGATCAAAGCAACAGCGGCGGCGAAAATGCCAACCGTTGCCCGTTTCCAAAGGTGCCAGCCCAGCTTGGCCATCATAAAATGCCTGCAAATGTCGAGCCACAATCAACACCCCAAAGATAGCTGAGAAGACACGGTCTGGCTAGCCCGATCCCACAATCAAGGCTTGTATGGCGGAGCTAAGGTGTTGCGGCCAAAAACAATGTCCAGCGTTGCGTTTTCACGGTGTCCACTTCGATGAAACCGGCGGCAATATGGCCCCGGCTCCAGCATTCGGTGATGCCGCGAATGGCAAATTTGCGCGGCGAAATGCACATCTGGGTGGTGCCGGTCATGATCGGTTGGCCAAACACATCCTGCGCATAGATGTAGATGTAACGGCTGACCAGCTCATCCTTGATGACGTTGGCGCATTGGTTCGGACCGATGGTCCACCAGCCCTCGGTTTCGAAATCATTCTGCACATCTTGCCCGATGGCGACATTGATCACGTCAAAAGATTGATTGCAGACGGCAAATTCCGCCCAAACCGGGGTGGCCGCACCCAACAACACACACAGACCCGCCCCGAGACGGGCACCAAAGCCGGAGAAAAAGAGTCGAAGGAATGTCATTTCTGGACTATAGTGACCGGATTGCCACGGCGAAAGGGCTCTGCACAACTGCAACGGTCCTTGCCGCAGATTGGCCGCAATTTTTGTGCTAAATGCAGGCTCGGTTGGTCTTCACGCCAGCGTTCGGGCGAAATCGGGATAAAGTCGATGAAGTACAAATTCCTTGCACTTGCGCCGCTGTTGGCGGTTGTGGCCAGCACCGCTTTTGCGGCCGGGCCGGACGACAGCGTTCAACAGCCGCAACTGCGCCAGATCTCGGCGCGCTGCGACACCAACGCCGGCCTGACGGCCTTGTTCAACCCGGCCTGCGACGGGACGCAAACCGCGGTGCCGGTTTCGGCAGAGGTTGTCTTGCCCAAAGCCAAGTTGCGCACGGTGAAGGCAAAACGGATCACCCAAATGCCTTGGCAGATCGGTATCTTCCAGTAGACCCACGTCCCGCCTGTTGACAGGGCGGCCCCGCTGCGGACAATTGGCAGTGCGCAGGCTTACTGCCCTTGTCGCATAAAGGATTGTCCCGGTGTTTATTGCATTCCCCCTTCTGCGGCCCAAACTCGTTGGTTTTGCCCTCTGTGGGGCCATGTCGCTTGGCAGCGCAGCCCTTGGTCAGTCTGGCAACTTTGAACTTGAACTGAACGCTGCGGTTGACGGTCCGGATGGCTGTCAGCTGACCTATGTGGCCTCCAACAATACCGGCGTTGCTCTGACCAAGGCCTCTTATGAGGTGGCAGTGTTTGATGCCGAAGGCATGGTGTCGTCGCTGTTCGTGTTTGAATTCGGCGAATTGCCGTTGAACAAGACACGCGTGGTGCTGTTTTCACTGCCGGAACTGAAATGCGAAGCCATCTCGCGCATGTTGGTCAATCGGCAAGATGAATGCGAGTCGGCAGATGGACCACAAGACATTTGCATAAAGGCGCTGAACACCAGTTCGCGGATTGCAACGATACCCTTCGGGTTGTGACACGCCGCAGATGACGGCGTGTCTGTCGTTTACACCATATCGGCGGGCAGCAGGGCCTCTGGCAGGTTCTGAAAACTGACCGGCCGCAGCCAGCGGCGGATCGACAGCGTGCCCACCGAAGTTGCACCAAAGTTGGTGCTGGCCGGATACGGCCCGCCATGCACCATCGCCTCGGACACTTCAACGCCCGTTGGGAAACCGTTGGCGAGAACCCGGCCCGCCTTGCGCTCCAGCACCGGCAGCAGGACTGCCGCGGCAGGATAATCGGCAGCATCGACGTGCAGAGTGCAGGTCAACTGGCCTTGCAGGCTGTGCGCGATGGCCAGCATTTCGGCGGCATCTTTTGCGCGGACGATCAGGCCGAGCGGGCCGAACACCTCTTCTCCCAAGACATGATTGGCCAGCCAATCTGCGCCTGACACCTCAAACAGATAGGGCGTCGCCTGGCGCAGGTCGCAAACCGAGGTCAGAACCTGCTGCACGCCCGCCGTCGCCGCAATCCGGTCACGGCCCGCGCGGTAGGCCTGGGCGATGCCGTCGGTCAGCATGGTTTGCGCGGTCACGGGGGAAAGGGCGGATTTGGCGGCATCAACAAACGCCTGCGCTTCTGGATCATCAATCACGACCGCAATGCCGGGATTGGTGCAGAACTGCCCCGCGCCCATGGTCAATGAACCCGCCCAGCCCGCGGCGATTTGTGCGCCCCGGTTGGCGGTGGCATGGGCCAGCAGGAACATCGGGTTGACGGACCCAAGCTCGCCAAAGAACGGGATCGGTTCGGGGCGTTGTGCGCAGAGATCGAACAGCGCGCGGCCCCCGGCGAGGGAACCGGTGAAGCCCACGGCCTTGATCAGCGGGTGTTTCACCAGCGCCTCACCCACGTCGCGCTTGCCGCCTTGGACCAATGAGAACACGCCCGCAGGCATGTTGCAGGCGGTGATGGCGGCGGCGATGGCTTGGGCTACAATCTCACCGGTGCCGGGATGGGCGGAATGGCCTTTGACGACGACCGGGCAGCCGGCGGCGAGGGCGCTTGCGGTGTCACCCCCGGCCACCGAGAAGGCGAGCGGGAAGTTGGACGCACCAAACACCGCGACCGGGCCGATGGGCCGCTGGATCAGGCGAATTTCGGTGCGGGGCATCGGCTTGCGGTCGGGCAAGGCGGTGTCGGTGCGCAGATCGAGATGCGCTTTCTCGCGGATATGCGACGCGAACAGGCGCAGCTGGCCCGTCGTGCGGCCCCGCTCACCCTCCAGCCGGGCGGTGGGCAGGCCGGTTTCAGCGGTGCCGATTTCAGTGATCTCGGCCCCACGCGCGTCGATTTCGGTGGCGATACGTTCCAGGAAGGTCGCACGCTGTTCGCGGGTGGTGGCGGCATAGGTGGGGAAAGCGGCTTCGGCGGCTTGGCAAGCGGCGTCGATATGCGCGGGAGTGCCGACCGCGAAGCTTTTGGCGTCACCGCTGGCTGGGGAGGATTGGAAGGTGGTGTCGCCCGCGACCCAGTGGCCTGCGATAAAGTGATGTCCGGTGAGCATGGATGTGTCCTTTATTGGGGTAGCGCCGGGGGTTTCACACCCCCCCGCGCCATTGTTTTCTGGAACCAATGGCGCAAACAACGGCGCACCCGTGGAGTATTTGGGCCAAGATGAAGCCTAGAAGTGGAAGGCCTCGGTGATTTCCCGGCGGCCAAGGGTGAGCGCGTCAGCGACATGCACCATCGGGGCGAGGTCAACCTCGGAGGTTTTGGCGCGCACCAACTCGCCCATGCGGGCGTAAAGGGCGGGGTATTCGTCCATGATGGTGCTGGCCCCTTTGGCCGCTTGGCCGTCGATTTCCAGAACATTGCCGCCCATGCGCAGGGCCATCGCACCGGCGTTGGTGTCAACCGTGATGTCCCAGGTTTGCGGGCCGGTCTGGCGCCAGTCGAAATCCGCCGTCACACCGCCCGAAAAGGTCAGCGCCGCCGCAATCGGGGTTTGGCGGTTGGCGGGGAAGGTCAGCGTCGCGGCGGTCAGATGCACCGGGGCTGGCAGAATTTCCGTCAGGATCGACAGGGCGTTTATCCCTGGATCAAAGACGCCCATGCCACCGGGTTCAAACACCCAATCCTGCCCCGGATGCCATTTCCGAACGTCCTCGCGCCAGGTGATATGGGCGCGCAGCACGGTCTTATCCGCCAGCCAAGCTTTGGCGGGTGCCACCGCATGCGCCATCCGGCTGTGCCAGGTGGTGTAAAGCGTCAGGCCCTTGGACGCGGCCAAAGCGGTCAGCGCATGCACCTCGGCCAAGGTCGCGCCGGGGGGTTTTTCCAGCATGACGTGGCGGCCCGCCAGCAGCGCGGCTTGGGCATACTCAAAGCGCGGCACCGGCGGCATGCAGAGAGAAACCGTGCCGATGTCAGGCCGGGCGGCCAGCATCGCGGCAAAATCGGTATGGGATTCGACGCCATCCACGGTGCCAGAGCGCGACACCGTCGCCGCCAGTTCCCAATCGGGCGAGGCGGCCAAGGCTGGCACATGCTGATCCCGCGCGATCTTGCCAATGCCGATAAGGGCGAGTTTTTGCCGTGCCATCAGTGGGAATCCTTGCCCACCGGATTGCCGCGCGCGCCTTTGAGGAAGTCCAGATCGGCCCCGGTATCGGCGCCTTGAACATGGGCCTGATGCAGCCATGCATAGCCGCCATCCGGCACGATATGGCTTGGCTGCCATTTCGCCAGACGCGCGGCCATTTCGGCATCCGAGATATCGACATGCAGGCGGCGGTTTGGCACGTCCAGCTCGATCATATCGCCGTTTTGCACGACCGCCAAAGGCCCCCCAGCGGCGGCTTCGGGTGAGGTGTGCAGCACCACGGTACCAAAGGCCGTGCCCGACATCCGCGCATCGGAAATCCGCACCATATCGGTGATGCCCTTGCGCAGAACCTTGGGCGGCAGACCCATGTTGCCGACCTCTGCCATGCCCGGATAGCCCTTGGGACCGCAATTTTTCAGGACCATGACGCAGGTTTCGTCAATGTCCAAAGCCTCATCGTTGATCTTGGCCTTGTAGTCGTCGATATCTTCAAACACCACCGCGCGGCCCCGGTGGACCATCAGCGCGGGGGTGGCGGCGGACGGTTTCAGCACGGCCCCTTTGGGCGCAAGGTTGCCCTTCAGCACCACCACGCCACCCGATTGGGTCAGCGCCTTTTCGGCGGGCAGGATGACGTCTTCGTTGTGGTTGATCACGTCCTTGACCTGATCCCAGGCGGTTTCGCCCGACACGGTCAGCGCATCCTTGTGCAGCAAGCCCGCTTCGCCCAAGCGCTTGATCACCACGGGCAGACCGCCTGCGTAGAAGAATTCCTCCATCAGGTACTTGCCGGACGGCATCAGGTTCACGATTGTCGGCACGTCGCGACCGCAACGATCCCAGTCTTCCAGCGTCAGATCAATGCCCACCCGGCCCGCGATGGCCAGCAGGTGGATCACGGCGTTGGTCGATCCGCCAATCGCCGCGTTGGTGCGGATGGCGTTTTCAAACGCCTCTTTCTTCAGGATGTCAGACGGCTTCAGATCATCCTTGACCATCTGGACGATGCGGCGGCCCGTCAGTTGCGCCATCACGCGGCGGCGTGAGTCCACCGCCGGAATCGCGGCGTTGCCGGACAGCGCCATGCCCAAAGCCTCGGCCATCGACGCCATCGTGCTGGCGGTGCCCATGGTGTTGCAGGACCCCGGAGAGCGGCTCATCGAGGCTTCGGCCTCAACGAATTCCTCTTTGCTCATCGTGCCGGCCTTCACGGCCTCGGAGAATTTCCAAAGGTGCGTGCCCGACCCCACCCGTTCGTTCTTGTAATAGCCGTTCAGCATCGGGCCGCCTGTCACGATGATCGAGGGCAAGTCCGTGGACGCCGCAGCCATCAGCAAAGACGGCGTGGTCTTGTCGCAGCCGACCAGCAGCACGCAACCGTCCATCGGCTGACCGCGCATCTGTTCCTCAACCGCCATAGCCGCCAGATTGCGGAACATCATCGCGGTGGGGCGGAAGGCAGATTCGGACGTGGAAAACACCGGCACTTCCACAGGGAAACCGCCCGCCTCGTAAATCCCGTGTTTCACCCGCTGCGCGAGGTCGTTCAGATGGGCGTTGCAGGGCGTCAGTTCCGACCACGTGTTCAGAATGCCGATCACCGGGCGACCGTCGAACAGATCTGGCGGGAAACCTTGGTTCTTCATCCAGCCACGGTGGTAGATGTTGTCCTTCGACGTGCCGCCAAACCATGTTTGCGAGCGCAGTTTGCGGGGCCATTCGGCAGGCTTGAAGGTCATAGTGTCCTCACAGGGCGGTGACAGTGACAGTGGATTGCGCGGGCGCAACCGTCAGCGGATTTTGCAGGGCCATGCCAAAGGCAGGCACTTCGATTTCAAACACATCCCCCGCCTGCGGCACGATGCCATCGGCAAAAGACAGCGTCGCGGTGCCGAACATATGCACGTGCAGATCGCCGGGGGTGCAGAACACATCGTATTTGAAGTGGTGATGTTCCAGATTGGCATAGGTGTGGGACATGTTCGCCTCACCCGACAGGAACGGCTTCTCCCAGATCACCGCGCCACCGCGTTTGATCCTCGAGGCACCGCGAATGTCGGCGGGCAAATCACCCACCAGGATTTCCGGGCCAAAGGAGGCCGGGCGCAGTTTGGAATGGGCGAGGTACAGGTAGTTGATCCGTTCGGTCACATGGTCCGAAAACTCATTCGCCAAGGCCCAGCCGATGCGGAAAGGCTGGCCGTTCGGGCCAATGATGTAGACGCCCGCAATCTCGGGTTCCTCGCCACCGTCCAGCGCGAAACCGGGCGAGATCAGCGGCTGACCATGCGCCACCGCCGTGTGGCCATTGCCCTTGTAGAACCATTCCGGCTGCACCCCGACCTGACCCGGCGCGGGGCGACCGTCTTTCAGTCCCATCTGGAACATCTTCATGCTGTCAGACAGGGTTTCGGCCCCCTCCAGCTTGGCGTGCATGGCGTCGCGGGCAGAGGCCGAGCCGAGATGCGTCAGGCCGGTTCCGGTCAGGTGCATATGCGACGGATCGGGATGGGTGACGGGCAGGGTCAATCGCCCCGCGGCGGCAAGGCGGGGCAGATCGACCGCCTCCCCCAGCCCATGCGCGGCGATGACGGCGGCCAGCGAACGCCCCGTTGCAATCGCCTCGGTGGCCAGCGCATAGGTGCTTGCCGCCCCTTTGACGATGGCGGCCTCGGAACCGTCGCGCAGCACGACGGCAAGGCTGCCATCCGCCTGTAGGATTTGGGAAATCAGCATAAACGCCTCACTTATTCTTGTTGTAGACGTCGAAGATGACGGCGGCGAGAAGCACCAAGCCCTTGATAACCTGTTGATAATCAATGCCTATGCCCAGAATGGACATGCCGTTGTTCATCACGCCCATGATCAGCGCGCCAACGACGACGCCCAGAATATTGCCAACCCCGCCCGACATCGACGCGCCGCCGATGAACACCGCCGCGATCACGTCCAACTCGAACCCGCCGCCGGCTTTGGGGGTGGAGGAATTGAGCCGCGCCGCCACGATCATGCCCGCCAAAGCCGCCAGCACGCCCATGTTGCAAAAGGTCAGGAACACCAGACGGTCGGTTTTGATGCCTGAAAGTTTCGCCGCCTTCTCATTGCCGCCCAGCGCGTAGATGCGCCGCCCGGTGGTCGTGTTTTCGGTAAAAAATGCGTAAAGCACGGTCAGGATCGACAGGATCACCACCACATTCGGCAGGCCCCGGAACGAGGCCAGTTTGTAGCCGACAAACATCAGCGCCGCCGCCACGATGAAATTTCGGATTGCGAAGATCACCATCGGTTCGGGTTCCATCCCGAATTCAGCATCCCTGTTGCGCGCGCGCCAGCCCAGAAACACGATCACTGCCGCCGCGATGGCCACCACGATGATGGCCGTGATGTTCGGCTTGCCGCTGCCAACCAGATCGGGAATGAAACCGGTGGACAGCGATTGAAAGGTCTTCGGGAACGGGCCAATGTTCTGGCCGTTCAGCAGCCACAGGGTCAGGCCGCGAAACACCAGCATCCCCGCCAGAGTCACGATAAACGACGGAATCCGCCAGTAGGCGATCCAATAGCCCTGCGCAGCACCGATCAACAGACCGACGATCAGGCAGGCGGGCACAACAGCGATCACCGACCAGCCCAGATTGACTGTCAGCACCGCCGCAACCGCGCCAGTGAAGCCGACCACCGAGCCGACCGAAAGGTCGATATGCCCGGCGACGATGACCAAAAGCATCCCCAAGGCCATGATGATGACGTAGGAATTCTGCAAGAACAGGTTGGTGATGTTCTGCGCCGACAGGAAATCAACGTCCAGCACGACCCGCACGATGATGGTGAAGAACAGCACAATGGCCACCAGCGCCATCATCATGCCGTTTTCCCGCAAATGGCCGCCCAGATGCGCGCCTAAACCCTTTTTCTCCGCCATCATGCAGCCTTTCCAGATTGGGTTGATCCTGTGGTCGTGGGATCATCACTTTTCAAAATCAACGCCATGATGCGTTCCTGACTGGCCTCGGCGCGGCTCAACTCGCCCACCAGACGGCCTTCGTTCATCACATAGATGCGGTCACACATGCCCAGCAGTTCCGGCATTTCGCTGCTAATCATCACAACGCCACGCCCTTGGGCGGCCAGATCGTTCATGATGGCGTAAATCTCGAACTTGGCACCGACGTCGATGCCGCGTGTGGGTTCATCGAGGATCAGCACCTGCGGATCGGTGAACAGCCATTTCGACAGCACCACCTTTTGCTGATTGCCGCCCGACAGGTTGACCACTTTCTGGAACACACCCGGCGTGCGGATGGCCATGGCGGTGCGATAGCCCTCGGCCACCTGCGTTTCGCGCCGCTTGTCCAGCACCCCGCGCGAAGACACGCCCGTCAGGTTTGCGAGCGTGGTGTTGCGCACAATCGGTTCTTCCAGCACCAGCCCCAGAACCTTGCGATCTTCGGTCACATAGGACAGCCCAGCCTCAACCGCCTTCGACACAGTTGAAGTATCGACCACTTTGCCGCCCATCTTGACGGTGCCTGAAATCCGGTTGCCATAGCTTTTGCCAAAGAGACTCATCGCCAGTTCGGTGCGGCCCGCGCCCATCAGGCCTGCGATGCCGACAATCTCGCCCTTGCCCACGGTAAATGCGGCGTCGCGGATCATCTGGCGGTCTTTTTGCTCGGGGTGCCAGACGTTCCAGCCTTCCACCTCCATCAGCGTTTCGCCAATATCCGGGGTGCGTTCCGGATAGCGGTGCGCCATATCGCGGCCCACCATATCACGGATGATGCGGTCTTCGGAAATCTCGGCCTTGGTCAGCGTGGAGACAGACGCGCCATCGCGGATGATGGTGATACGGTCGGCCACGCGATTGATTTCGTTCAGCTTGTGACTGATGAGGATCGAGGTGATCCCCTGCGCCTTCAACTCCAGCAACAAATCCAGCAGCTTCTGGCTGTCGTTTTCCTGCAAGGCGGCGGTGGGTTCATCGAGGATCAACAGGCGCACGTCCTTGGCCAGCGCCTTGGCAATTTCGATCAGCTGTTGCTTGCCGACGCCCAGCTTTTCCACCTTGGTGGAGGGGGCCTCATAGAGGCCAACCTTCGCAAGCAGGGTTTCGGTTTTCTGAAAGGTTTCCGGCCAGTTGATCACGCCGTTCTTCGCCACTTCGTTGCCCAGAAACAGGTTCTCGGCAATCGACAACAGCGGCACCAGCGCCAGTTCTTGGTGGATGATGATGATGCCCTTCGCCTCGGAATCCGAGATCGAGCGGTTCATCAGGGTCGCCCCGTCATACAGGATTTCGCCTTCGTAGGTTCCATGCGGATAGATGCCCGACAGCACCTTCATCAGGGTGGACTTGCCCGCCCCGTTTTCCCCACAGATCGCGTGAATTTCGCCCGCCTCGACGGTCAGGTTCACGTTGTCCAGTGCGCGCACGCCGGGGAATACTTTGCTGATCCCCCGCATTTCCAGAAGTGCCGTCATCGTCTTTTCCCCCCCGGAAAAAACCGTGTCCGCCCCACGGGAGCGGGGGACGGACACGGAAACCGACCTGATTACTTCAGCTGATCTGCGATGTAATAGCCCGAACCGATAAGGAGTTCCTCGTAGTTCGACAGGTTCACCGGCAGCGGCTCCAGCAGGTAGGACGGGACGACCTTGACGCCGTTGTCATAGGTAGTGGTGTCGTTGATTTCCGGTTCCGAACCCGAAACCAGCGCATCGACCATCTTCACAGCCACACCGGCCAGCGTGCGGGTGTGGCTGTGAAGATCGTCGAATACTGCTCACCCGCGACCATCGACTTGACGGAGGGGATTTCGGCATCCTGACCGGTGACGATCGGCATCTTCAGATCGCCCGAACCATAACCGACGCCCTTGACCGACGACAGAATGCCGATCGACAAGCCATCATAGGGCGACAGCGCGCCGTGCAGAACCTTGTCGCCATAGTTGGCCGACAACAGGTTGTCCATGCGCGACTGCGCCACAGCGCCATCCCAACGCAGGGTGCCGACCACGTCCATGCCCATCTGGCCCGACGGAACCGCAATGGTGCCGTCTGCAATCAGCGGGTCCAGAACCGACATCGCGCCGTTGTAGAAGAAGAAGGCGTTGTTGTCGTCCGGGCTGCCGCCGAACAGTTCGACGTTCCACGGCTTGACGTCCGGGAAACGCTCTTTCAGGCCTTCGACCAGCGAAGTTGCCTGCTGCACGCCGACTTTGAAGTTGTCGAAGGTGGCATAGTAGTCAACCGAACCCGAGTCGCGGATCAGGCGGTCATAGGCGATGACCTTGATGCCAGCGGCGGCGGCGTTGTCCAGCGCGTTCGACAGGGTGGTGCCGTCGATGGCGGCAATGACCAGGACCTTCGCACCCTTGGTGATCATGTTCTCGATCTGGGCCAGCTGGTTCGGGATGTCATCTTCTGCATACTGCAGATCGGTGGTGTAGCCGGCCTCGGTCAGCTGCTTGACCATCGAGTCGCCGTCACCGATCCAACGTGCCGAGGATTTGGTCGGCATCGCAATACCGATAAGGCCCTTGTCCTGACCAAAGGACGGAGCCGCGACAGAAGCCGTCGCTGCTGCTACAAGCGCCAAAAGCGCCCGACGTGATAGGTTCATGGTAGTCCTCCCAGAGACGCCCGCAGGCGCAAGTTGGCAAATCTTCCGGCACAGGCGCTGTCCGCCTTTTACCCGCCGCGTGCACAGATTGCAGTTTGCATGTATATCCGTCAAATCATGTTTTCGCATTGATCCATACCGGAGCTGGCATGTCTAAACCCAATCAAACCGATACCCTGCTGAACCGGGGCATGAAGCTCAGCCACCTCAGGATGATGGCGGCCTTTGCGGAAACCGGACAGATCTGGGCGGCGGCGCAGGCGATGGGGATCACCCAACCCGCAGCCTCCCGGCTTTTGTCAGAAATTGAGCGGATCGTCGGCACGCCCGTTCACGCGCGGTCGGGGCGGGGCGTGAACCTGACCGTGGCCGGGCAGATGCTGGCGCGCCGCGCCGAACGCGTGCTGATGGAGATGCGCGATGCGGCGCGCGAGATGGCCGAAGCGGGCGGCGGTCAGGTGGGCAAGGTGGGCATCGGCGCGGTGACCGCCCCGGCGCTGGACATGGTGTTGCCCGCCCTGCGCACCGCACGGCTGTCGCATCCCAGCATTCAGACCGAGGTGATCGTGGCCAGTTCGGACATATTGTTTGAACAATTGCTGTCCGGCCGGCTGGATTTCACTATTGCCCGTGTTCCGACCGGAGCCGATGCCAGCCAGATCGACGCGCGGGTGATTGCCCCCGAACCAGTCGCCCTGATGGTGCGCAAGGGGCATCGGCTGGCCAACGTGACAGCGGTGCAGACGCTGGATCTGCTGGAGTATGACTGGGTGATGCCCGGCACCGACAGCCCGCTGCGGGCCGCAGTGCTGGCCCGGCTTGCCGAACTTGGCTTGCCCGCGCCTCAGCAACGCCTGTCCACTGCGTCGTTTCTGTTGACGTTGGCACTGTTGCAGCAATCAAACTCGATCGCGCCCCTGGCGCAGGCGGTGGCCGACCAGTTTGCCCGTGCGCCCGACGCCGCCTTCGCCATCATTCCCAGTGATCTGGCGATCAGCGTCGCCCCTTACAGCCTGTTGACCCGGCGCGGGGTGTTTCTGCCTCCGGCGGCGCGCACCATACTGGGGCTGATCACCCAAAGCCTGTGACTTGACGCAATGGTGCCAAGCCCTTTTACTGTGACCAGCGGGATCGGGTGCCGGCCCAACAAAAATTCGGCCCTGTCAGGCCATCGCATCTGCGGGCTGGCCTTTTTTGATCAGGAGGCTGGATTGGGTCAGAACATCACGATTTTGCTGGGCACCACCAAGGGCGCGTTCCTTCTGGATGGATCGGACGACCGCAGGACATGGGCGGTGCGTGGACCGTTCTGTGACGGCTGGCCGATCAATCATGTCATCGGAGATCCGGCCAAGGGCACAATCTGGGCGGCAGGCGGCAGCGATTGGCACGGGGCCGGTGTTTGGCGGTCTGACGATCACGGGGCCACATGGGTGCTGTCACAAGACGGCATAACGGCGGGTGACGGCGCAGAACCGCTGAAAACCCTGTGGTCCTTGGGCAAATCCGGCGACAGGCTGTATGCTGGGGCAAAACCCGCTTCGCTGTTTTGCAGCGATGACCGCGGGAACAGTTGGACCAAGGTTCGGGCGCTGACCGATCATCCGTCTTGTGGCGATTGGCAACCGGGGGCGGCGGGGCTGGTTCTGCACACCATCGTCGCCGATCCGGGCGATTCGGCCAAGCTGTGGGTGGCGATTTCGGCGGCGGGATCCTTTGCGACCGAAGACGGCGGCGCGACATGGGTACAGCGCAACCGTCTGTCCAACGTGGCCGAGCATGGCGATTGCGGCGGCGATGTCGGGATTTGCGTGCACAACATGGTGCGGGCGCCGGGAGATGGCGATCTGCTGTATCAGCAAAACCACCACGGCACCTATCGCAGTCAGGATGGTGGGCGGACATGGGCCAGCATTGGGGCGGGGTTGCCGTCAACCTTTGGCTTTCCAATTGCCGTGCATCCGCGCGATCCACAAACCCTGTGGGTGGTGCCGCTAAACGGCGACAGCGCCGGTCGTTTTCCGCCGGGGGCTTCGGCTGCGGTCTGGCGGTCGCGCGATGGCGGCGAAACTTGGGCCGCGATGCAGGACGGGTTGCCGGTGCAGGACTGCTATTTCACCGTGCTGCGGCAGGCGATGGCGGTGGACAGGGATACGCCTGCGGGGGTGTATTTCGGCACGAATTCAGGGTCGGTTTTTGCCTCGGCGGATGAGGGGGATCACTGGATGGAGATTGCGCGGCATTTGCCGACGGTGTTGTCGGTGGAGGTTTTGACGGCAGGGTAAAGGTGGTCTGCTGGGCAGGCGGCGGGGGTTTCACACAAAGCAACGTATTTGCTGTCGCAAATACTTGCCCGCACCCATGGAGTACTTATGCCAAGATGAAGCCAAATTTTAATCAAACTTGAAGCAGTTGATCAGGCTCTGCCCCGCCGGAACCAGCCGAACCATTTGCGTTTCGGCCCATCCCCCGGTGTCACCAGCATCAGCAGCGACGGGATCACGATCAGCGTCAGCACCGTGGCAAAGGCGAGACCGAAGACAATCGCGCTGGAAAGCGAGATCCACCACTGCGTCGACGGCGCGCCGAAGGTGGTTTCATGATTCAGCAGTTCAAGGTTCAGCCCGAAGGCAATCGGCAGCACCCCCAGAATAGCCGTCAGGGCCGTCAGCACGACGGGGCGGGCGCGTTCGCGGCAGGTTTCCAAGATCGCCTCGATCTTCGGCGTGCCTTCGCGGCGCAGGGTGTCATAGGTGTCGATCAGCACGATATTGTTGTTCACCACCACCCCGGCCAGTGCGATGATACCGATGCCGGTCATCACCACGCCAAAGGGTTGGCCCATGATCAGCAGCCCCAGCAACACGCCGATGGTCGACATGATCACCGCCGACAGCACCAGCCAGACCGAGATGAAGCGGTTGAACTGCGCCAGCAGCACCACGAAAATCAGGAACATCGCGGCCCCGAAGGCTTTGCCAAGGAAGGCCCCCGCCTCGGCCTGTTCGGCGTCTTCACCGGCGAGTTTCCAGCGGATGCCCATCTTGTCAAGCCCGGCCTTTTCCAGATCGGACGTGATCATCGCGCGCACCGCATCGGCCTGCACGCCTTCACGGATGCCAGCCTGCACCGTCACAGTGCGTTGGCTGTCCAGACGGGTCAGGGTGCCTGTCGTCGGGGCGGCCACCCTCGTCACGAAGTTGGAGATCGGCACCGACCCGGCGGCGGTCTGAATGCGCAACTGGTCCAGCGCCATGATGGTACGTTGATCTTCGGGCAGGCGCAGCACGATATCCACCGCGTCATCCGACCCGGCGGGGCGGAAATCCGACAGTTTCAGCCCGCCCGTCACCAGTTGCACCATCGCGCCAACCGTGCTGGGCGCGATGCCATAGCGGGCGGCAGCGGCGCGGTCGACACGCAGCTCCCAATCCACACCGGGCGGCGGCAGACCAGAGTCGACGTCGATCACATCGGGCACCGCCGTCAGCTTGTCTGCCACCGCGCGCGCCACTTCGTTCAGACCGGCCGGGTTGGCTGCGGACAGTTCAATCTGCACGGCCTTGCCGGTGGGCGGCCCTGCTTGCGGCACCGAGACCTCGATATCCACGCCGGGAATGCCGACCATCGCGGCGCGCAGATCGGCCAGAATGGCGTTGGCATTCTTGCGTTCGCGCCAGTCGACGAATTCATACTGAATGACGCCGATCACATCGGCGGCCACGTCATTGCCGCCACCGCCGGCCTTGCCAGAGCGCGTGTAAACCGTGGCGATGCCGGGCCAACCCAGAATGCGATCCTCGGCCAGCTTGACCAATGCGTCCTTTTCGTCAATCGACAGGTTGCCGCGCGCCTTGACGTAAAGCAGCCCGAATTCCGGTTCGACATTGGGAAAGAACTCGACCCCGCTGCCGTATTTGCCATAGCCGACCGGAACTGCGACCAAGAGGCCAAGCGCCAGAAACAGCACGATAAAAGGATGCCGCACCGCGCGGCCCACCAGCCACATATAAGCGCCGTCCCTGGGCTGCGGCGGTTCCTTGAACGGCTTGGCGATCAGGGCGCCCAGTGTCGGCACAAAGATCAATGCGTACAGCAGCGAGGCCGACAGGGTGACGATCAGGGTGATCGGCATGTATTTCATGAACTCGCCCACGATCCCCGGCCAGAACAGCAAGGGCGAAAACGCGGCAATACGGGTCAGGGTGGCGGAAATCACCGGGCCGGCCATGCGGTGCGACGCCAAGGCGAAAGCCTCGCGTTTGGGCATGCCTTCGCTCATCCGGCGTTCGGCAAATTCGGTGACAATGATGGCATCGTCCACCAGCATCCCCACCGCCAAGATCAGTGAGAACAGCACCACGATGTTCACGGTAAAGCCAAACAGCGACAGAGCCAGCATCCCCATCAGGAAAGACGCCGGGATGGCAAGACCGATCAGGATCGAAGCCCGGCCAGACAGCGCGTAAAGGATCACGATGAACACAAGTATCACTGCAGTCAGCACCGAGTTTTGCAGATCGGCCAGCAATTGCCGGATGTCTTTCGACTTGTCCTGACTGAAGGTCACTTCGGTGCCCGCAGGCAGCAGCGCCTTGAACTCTTCGGTGATCGCCTTCACGCTGTCGACGGTTTCGATCAGGTTGGCCCCGGTGCGTTTTGACACCTCGATCGCCACGGCAGGCACACCGTTCAGTCGGGTGATGGTGACCGGATCTTTGTAGGTTGCGCGCACCTCGGCCAGATCGGACGCCCGCACCACCGCGGCACCGTTCGAGATGATCGGCAGGTTGGCCACATCCTCGGCGGTTTCGATCAGCGACGGCACTTTGATGGCATAACGGCCCTCGGCCCCTTCCAGCGCGCCAGCAGCGACCAGTTGATTGTTGGCGTTGAAGCCCGCGATCATCATGTCGGGGCGCAGGCCGTAAGACGACAGTTTCGCCGGATCAATGATCACCTCGACCAGATCATCGCGCACCCCTTGCAGAGCGGCGTCCAGCACGGGCGGCAGTTCTTCGATGCGGTCGCGCAACTCGCGCCCCGCCGCCGCAAGCACCCGTTCCGGCACATCGCCCGACAGCGTGATCACCAGCACCGGGAATTCCGAGATGTTGACCTCGTTCACCGAGGGTTCATCGACGCCCTGCGGCAATTCGCGGCGGGCTTGGGCCACCTTGTTGCGCACATCGTCCAGCGCCTTGTCGAGATCAGCCCCCGCTTGAAACTCCAACAGCACATTGCCGCCGCCCTGGTAGGCAGTTGAGGACATTTTCTTGATGCCGGTGATGGATTTCAACGCGGTTTCCATGGGGCGCAGCAGCAGACGTTCCGCGTCTTCGGGGGAAATGCCGCTGTAGCCCATGCTGACATAGATGATCGGGATCTGAACATCCGGCTCTGCCTCTTTGGGGATGCTCAAATAGGCCATCGCTCCGGCCAGCATCAAAAACACCAAGACCGACAGTGTCAGCCTGGCATTGGCTATCGCGGTTTCAACGATTTTCATTCTGGCACCGCAGCCGCTTCGGTCACCACCACGGTCTCGCCGTCGCGCACAAGATCTTGACCCGCCACGATGATTCGCACATCGGCAGGCACGCCCGCCACGATCAGACCGGCTTCGGTGTCGTCGATGATCTGCACGGCGATGAATTGCGCCAGATTGTCCGCACCAACCACCCGCACACCCAGTTGGCCTTGGTCGTTCAAGGTGATCACCGAACGTGGCACCGTCACTGTGGCGACCGGGGCCGCATAGAGTTCCACCTCGGCGGTCATGCCAGCCGGGATCAAGGCGTCAGGGTTCGGGAAGGCAATTTCCACCGGAAACGTCCGGGTTTCCGCCGATGCCTCGCGTGCGACAAAGCGCACCTCGCCGGTCAGTTTGGTGCCATTCACCAGGCTGACAGACGCCTTTGACCCCGGTGCGACATGGCCGATGTCCAACTCGCTGACCTCGGCGCGCACGATGATCGGATCAAGCGACAGAATGGTGGCCACCGGCGCACCCGACTGCACCCACTCGCCCTTTTCAACTTCGACGGTGTCAACCAGGCCCGCAAACGGAGCCTTGAGCTCCAGCCGATCCACAGCGGCGCGGGCCAGGGTCAGCTCCGCTTCGGCGGCGTCACGGTCAGACCGGGCGCTGATCACCTGGATTTCCGGTTTGTTGCCGCGCGCAAACAGATCCTCGGCGACCTTCAACTCACGTTCGCGCTGGTCCAGATTGATTTGGGAAATCTTGGCGCGGGCCAAGGTTTCGGGACCTTCCAGTGTCATCACCACCGCATCGGCGGCGATCACTGCGCCTTTGGTCAGGGCCAATGTGTTCACCACACCCTCGGCGCGCGCGGCCAGCACGGCGCGTTTGTCGGGCTGCGTGGCGCCAGACAGGTTGATCTTGCGGGAATGGTCCGCAAACACTGGCATCAGGCCTGCAACGGTCCGGGCGGCCGCCGGGGCTGCCACTTCTGCGACAGCAGGTTCGGCGGGGGCCGCCTCGGGCTCTGCTGCAGGACTGGTTTCGGCATGGGCCTCATGGCTGCCAACCGCCGCAAATTCGCCTGTCGCAATCCAAGCGCCAGCGCCGATCAAGACCAACAAAGCCGCCACCCGGTGCGGCCGAAAAAAAGATGCCACGGTAAATACTTCCCTATAAGCGCCGCTGAAAACCCGCCCGTCCGCTTGTCGCTGACACGCCCCTGGGATCTTGAGCATCCCGCAAGCAGGTCCAGACATAGTGAACTGCATAGTCTGAAAGCCGCGCATCGTCTAGCCGCGACTTGGGCTGTCGCTTGCGCAACGCAATGGCACAAACACAACAATTGGGCGTTTTGTTGGGCATGCGCGGGCCATGTCATGCAGGGCCATCGGCTACATACCCTTCAGGTACAGGATCAACTGCGCGCGCTCCACTTCAGTCAGGGGCTCCGCCGGGTAGGCGTGACCCTCGTTTGAATTGCCGGCAATGATCCGGCCGCGCAAATCCGTCACCTTGAATTGAACATGGGCAGCGCCTGCGATCGCCGGGCCCAGCCCAACCTTGACCGGATCAAACAGCACGGCACCGACGGCGAACATGTCTGGCCGGGCCTCTGCGGGCCGCAGCAGCGCGTCAAGTGTCGGCACCGAGCCATTGTGCAAATAGGGCGCGGTCGCAAAGATGCCCGCCAATGGCCATGCCTGATAGCCGGGCCTCGACGCGCTTGGATCTTTGGCCTCTTGCCGGGCCAGTTGCGCGGCACAAACCGCCCGCACCTTCGCAAGATCCGTCAGTCGATGTGTCATTGCCGTGACCTGCGGCGTCGCATCGCTCGGCTGCCCGGTCGCAACACCGCTTTGTGCAACCTGATCGGCGCCAGCCAACCAAGTGAAGAATGCCACGGCCTCTGGCGACAGGATCTTGTCCGGCAGCGCGCCATGCGTTTGCCAAAGAATGCGCAGCGCCAGATCTTCAACCAAATATTGCATCTCGGTGCCGGGCGCAAAACGCTCGAGACTGGCACCACGCGCGCCTTGATCACGGTAGGATCGCCACGCAACCGCAATGTCGGTCAAACTTGCCACTCGCCCCGAACCCGTCGAGTGGGTAACACCGTTGCACAGCGCCATCGGATCGGTGCCAACCGCCAGTCCCCCCGCGACGCCAGGTCTGTCAAAGGCATTGATCCTGCGCACAAATGGCGTGCCGCGCAGGGGGTCCTGCACCATCGCCAAGCCGCTGGCATCCAGAATTGCCTGCTGTGGTTTGGCGCGATCAATGCGGGCATGGCAGGCGGCACAATGGGTGTCATACAGGGTCGCGCCCGCCCGGTAATCCGCGGTTGTGCGGTCAATGGGTCCCCAGACCTGCGGCCAAAGCGGCGGGGTCAGGCTTGCCAGACTGCGACGCAACCCATTCAGGTTTTCCGTCCGCACCGAACTCTTGACCGCCTGATATTGCGCATCAGCAGCAGGCAGATCCACATCCGCAAAGATTCCGATCGTTTTGGCCACATCGCGCAGCAGCTGATCCGACGCGTCTTCCGCCAAAAGCGGCGGATGAGGCAAGCCCCTTGCCGTCACCCGCGCGGTCAGCCACAGCGGCGGGATCGACACCGGAGCGGTGGCTGCGGGCAGTTTCGAAACGCCATCGCCCTGAACCAAATTGGCCACAGTGTTCCGGGTGATCTGAGCCAGATCCATGCGGCCAAAGCCCCAGATACCCCCTTTGTGAACACTCCCCTGCACATCCTTGCGGTGCAGCAACCACGCCGAAAGTTCCGCATGCAGTGCCATGCTCGCCGTTTCGGTGGCCTTCGTGCCCAAGACCTTTGCCGAAAATGCACGCCAATCTTCGGTTTGGATGGCGCTGTCATATGGCCCCGACCGCACTTTCAACACGGCGGCAAACAAATCTTCGGTAAATCGCTGCAGGTCCAGTGTCGCTGCGGCACCATGCACCAGAAAGCTGCGGTTGCCATCAGTCAGCTGTCCGGTGTGACAGGCCGCGCAGGTCAACCCGATTGCGGGCGGGCGCGCAGGGTCCGCATCCAGAACAAAGCCGATGGGATCACCGGCCTTGTCGCCACAATAGGCAAACCCATAACCGGCCAGATTGGCCCGCGCGGCAAAAGCCGTGCCATCATCAGCCCGCACCAAGGCGCGATACCAGGCATCCGGGATCAAACGCGACCCGGTGCCGGTCTGGTACCAGAACGTCTGCGTTTGCGCGGGCCAGTCTTGTCCCAACTGTGGCACAGCATCAGTGCAGGCATGGCTGTGCGTCGGCGCGGCAATCACCGCCAAGGCACAAAAAGCAACCATCGAAAACCGCATGTCACGCTCACGTTGGGGGTACCGTTTACCATGGTCTGCCGTCATGCTGTGGTCAAGTTGCGGCCCTGTGCGTGAGGGCCGAGTCTGACACAGGAGGTGCCGATGCCCGCTCTTGCCAAATCCGTGATGCACGCCGACGACGACCGCTTTCGCGTCACTGAATGGCAGTTTGAGGCCGGGGCCGAAACCGGCTGGCACAAGCATGGTCATGACTACGTGATCGTGCCTTTGACAGATGGCACATTGGGCCTCGATTATCCCGACGGCTCCCGGACCCAAGCCAACCTGTCACAAGGCCAGCCCTATGCGCGCCGCGCCGGGGTTGAGCACAATGTCACCAATGCGGGTTTGGACTATCTGGCCTTCCTCGAGGTCGAGGTCGTCGATGACCATCTGGCACAGCTGCGCCGTGAGACAATGCTGCGTTTGGCCGATGCCTTCAACAATCGCGACCTTGCGGCCCTGATGGCCTGCATGTCCAACGATTGCGCCTTTCATGCCTCTGCAGGCCCGGATGCCGAGGGCACCCGGCATATCGGACGCGATGCGGTGCAGGCGGCCTATGCCGGGGTGTTTGAAACCTTGCCGCAAGCGGCCTGGACCGAGGCATCCCATGTGGTCGCCGGGGATATGGGCTTGTCGTCGTGGCGGCTTGTCGGCACAGACAAAACGGGCCGGACAATCGACGTTCATGGCTGCGATATCTTCCGCTTTGATGGCACATTTATCGCGCTGAAAGACAGTTACCGCAAGGCACGAGGCTAGCCGACTGTCAGGCCAGCTGTGCAAATGCAGGATGGCAGCCGAAGCGCCCCGTCAGTTGATCTGAACCGCCAAGACAGGGCCTGACCCGTTGGTCGGCCCAGCGTGCAGCAAATGTTGCGCATACCCGTCCGGATCACCCTTTTGACGAACCTTGTCCTTGATCTGGCACTGGCTTTGGCAGGGCGGCTGCCAAGCCTTCCGATGCCTTTGCCCTTTTGCAGGCCCGACACCCAATTTGCCCCAACCGCGACAGGCGGAAATTTCGGCGCTGAGTCAGATTCTCCTTTTTACTTTATAACTTTTGTGTAAATTGTAAAGTATAGGGGGAATCACATGCTCGGACATCGCTTTGCCACTCGCATCAACTCTTTCGCTTCGGGGGCGTCGGACTACTGGCCGACCCTGACCGGCAAGCCGTCACTGGCCCAGATGGTGCAGCGCGCGGCGACGGTCGAAGGGCTGACTGAGTTGGACCTGAACTACCCCGATCACATCGGCGATGACCCCATTGCAGTGGGCCGCACCGTGGCCGATTGCGGGCTGACGATCTCTGGTCTGGCGATGCGCTACTACTCCAACCCCGCCTACAAACGTGGGGCTTTCACCAACCCCGACCGCGCTGTGCGGCGTGAGGCGCTTGATCTGACCAAGCGCGGCATCGACGCCGCCCGCGCCATGAATGCCCCGATGATGACGCTGTGGCTGGGGCAGGATGGCTATGATTACGCCTTCCAATGCGACTATCCGGCGCTGTGGGAAGATGAGATTGCAGGCATTGCCGAAGTGGCCGCGCATGACCCGGACTGCATGATTTCCATTGAATATAAACCAAATGAACCAAGGTCTTACTCGGTTCTGCCCGATGCCACCACCACCCTTCTGGCGATCAAGGAAGTGGGCGCGGCCAACCTTGGCGTCACCATTGATTTCGCCCATGCGCTTTATGCCAACGAACAACCCGCCTTTGCCGCCGCCCTGATCCTGCGCCATTCCAAACTGCTGGGGCTGCATCTGAACGACGGTTACGCCAAGCGCGATGATGGCTTGATGGTCGGCGCAGTGCATGAACAGGCGACGCTGGAACTGCTGCGCGAAGTGCATCGCGGCGGCTTTGGTGGCGCGATCTATTTTGACACATTCCCCGATGCATCCGGCCTTGATCCGGTGGCGGAATGCGGGGCCAACATCCGCACCGTGCGCCGGATGCTGGCCGCCGTAGAGCGGATGGCGGGCGACAACGCGCTGACTGATGCCCAGAACAATCAAGACCCGGTCACAGCGCAGGAAATCGCGCGGCTGGCTTTGGCGGGGGCAACCGCCGCCGCCTGAACTTTACGAAAACATACACAAACGTGTTGAAAGGGAGGAAACCAATGCAACACTTTCTCAAGACGACCCTTGCGGTTGGCGCATTCGCGCTGACGCTTGGCATGGCGCAGGCGCAGGATCTGGCCCCGCTGAATTCCGACAGCGAACCGGACCGCATGGACTGGTCGGAACTGGAAGCCAAGTTCGGCCCCTTGCCCGCGCCCGCCGCTGGCACCAAGGTCGGTGGCGTTTCGAAAACGCTGACCAACGAATACTGGCGCTCGCTTGGCGAAGGTTACCAGAACGTCGCCACCAAGCTGGGGCTGGAGTTTGTCTACCAGGCCGCCCAGAATGAAGGCGACCAGTTGGGCCAGCTTTCCACCGCCGAAAACCTGATCAGCCAAGGCTTCGCCGCCCTGCTGTTTTCCCCGCAAACCGATGCCAACCTGATACCGGCGGTTGAGGCAGCGACGGCGGCGGGCATTCCGGTGCTGAACGTCAACGATGCGGTGATCCCCTCGGCCAAGAACTACGTCGGCAACGTGCAAAAGGGCAACGGCGTCAACGTGGCGAACTGGTTCATCGCCAACCGTCCGGACGGCGGCAAAGTCGCCGTGATCGAAGGCCAGCCGGGCGTTTACGCCGCAGGGCAACGCACCGCTGGTTTCACCGAAACCATCAACGCTGCGGGCAAGTTTGAAGTCGTGGCCTCGGTTCCCGCCAATTGGAGCCGTGAAGAGGCGTTCAACGCCGCTGCGACCATCCTGCAACAATACCCCGACCTGATCGGTTTCTATGCCAACAACGACGGTATGGCCCTGGGTGTGGTCGAGGCAGTGAAGGCCGCTGGCAAATCCGAAACCGTCGCCGTGTTCGGCACCGATGGCGTGTCGGATGCCTATGCCGCGATCCGCGCGGGCGATCTGACCGGCACCGTGGACAGCTTTCCGGTTCTGACCGGTGAGATTGCGATGGAAGTGGCGCTGCGTCTGTTGGCGGGTCAACCGCTGCCGCGCGTGGTGGCAACCCCGCAGGCCTTGATCACCAAGGACAATGTGGAAACCTATGCCACCACCGACATGGCTGCCCTGCGCGCTGCCCTGTTGGCGCAGTAAGGCAACCGCGGCCTGCCGGATGCTCCCCCGGCGGGCCGCACTTTCAGGAATGGTCCCATGACAGCGCGTCTTTCCCTTCACGGTATCACCAAATCCTTCGGCCCGATCCAGGTGCTGCACGGCGTGTCGCTGGTGGTGCAACCGGGCGAGGTGCATGGGCTTTTGGGCGAAAACGGTGCTGGCAAATCCACCCTGCTGAACATCCTGTGCGGGGTTTTGTCCCGGGATGCGGGCACGGTGGAAATCGACGGCGTGGCTGTGAAGATCACTTCGCCCCGCGACGCGACCGCCGCCGGGATCGCGATGATCCATCAGGAATTGCAGCAGGTGCCCGAATTGACGGTCGCCCAGAACATCTATCTTGGGGCCGCTTTGCGCCGCGCCGGTGGGTTGCTGGTCGATCACGCGGGCCAAGAGGCCGAGGCGCGGCGGTTGCTGGCCCCATTGGATGCGACGATTGACGTGACCGCGCCGATACGCGGTTTGCGGGTGGCGCAGCGGCAGATCGTGGAAATCGCCAAGGCCTTGCGGGCGAAGGCGCGGATCATTGCGATGGATGAACCGACATCCTCGCTGACCCCCAAGGAATTTGAACGTCTGGTCGAGGTGATCCAGACCCTGACCGCGCAAGGCGTGTCGATCATCTATGTCAGCCACAAGATGGATGAGGTGTTCCGTCTGTGCCAACAAGCCACGATCCTGCGCGATGGCCGCTTGATTGCGCAGGTGCCCATCCCGCAAACTCCGGTGGCGCAAGTCATTGAAACCATGGTGGGCCGAGAATTGGCCCATGCCAGCCACCACAGCCACGCCACTGACCGGGTGCTGCTGCGGGTGCAGGGGCTGACGCGCGGCAAGGCGGTGCAGGACGCAGGCTTTGATCTGCACGCGGGTGAGGTGTTGGGGATTGCCGGGTTGGTTGGCGCGGGTCGCACGGAACTTTTGCGCCTGATTGCCGGGGTGGACCGGGCGGATGCGGGCAAGGTGCTGGTCGATGGCGTCGCCGCCGCCCATGGCCCGCGTGCGCGGATCAAGGCGGGGTTGGGGCTGGTGCCAGAGGAACGCAAGCGCGATGGCATCATCCGCCATCGCCCCGTCACCAGCAACATCGGCCTGCCCGCGATGCAGCGGTTCGCGCGGCTGGGTCTGATCCGCAAGGCGCAACTGAAGGCGCGCTCGGAAACCCTGATGCAAGAGGTCCGCCTGCGCCCGTTTGACGTCACCCGCGCCATCGGCAGCTTTTCCGGCGGCAATCAGCAAAAAGCCATCATTGGCCGCTGGCTGGCCGCCGACACGCGGATTTTCCTGTTTGATGAACCCACGCGCGGCATCGACGTCGGCGCCAAGGCGGAAATCTATGACCTGATCGAAAAGCTGGCACAAAGGGGCTGTGCCGTGATCGTGGTGTCGTCTGAACTGCCCGAGGTGATCCGCCTGTCCGACCGCGTGCTGGTGATGCGCGAAGGCCGGATCAGCGCCACGCTGGGACCGACAGAGATCACCGAAGCCAACATTGCCCGCAACGCCATTTCTGCCTGACCCCCCGCCTACTCACTCGAGGATACCATGACCCTGTTTTCGCGCATCCGCTTTCGTGACGCTGGCACCTTGCTGGGCCTGATCCTGATCAGTTTGGTCTTTGCCTTCCAAACCGATGTGTTCCTGACAACGCCCAATCTGATCAACATCTTGCAGCAATCGTCGATCAACGCTTGTATCGCGCTGGGGATGACATTGGTGATCATCTCGGGCGGCATTGATCTGTCGGTGGGTCCGGTGGCGGCGCTGTCTGCCGTGCTGGGGGCGGCGATGCTGGTGGCGGGCGTTCCGGTGCCTTTGGCCATCGCGGGGGCGCTGGCGGTGGGGGTGTTTTGCGGTTTCATCAACGGCGCGCTGATCGCTTGGGGCGGGTTGCAGCCGTTCATCGTCACCTTGGGGGGCCTGTCTGTGTACCGCGCCTTGGCGTTGATCTACACCGGGGGCCAGCCGGTTTTCGGCCTGCCAGATGGCTTTCGCGCCTTCACCAATGGCACTTTGGTCGGCATCCCGAACCCGGTGGTGATGGTCGCAGTTTTCGCCATTTTGGCTTGGGTGGTGCTGAACAAATCGCCTTTGGGTGAGTATTTCATGGCTGTCGGCGGCAACCCAGAGGCCGCACGGATTGCGGGCGTGCCGGTCACGCTGACCAAGCTGATCGCCTACATGATCTCCGGGCTGATGGCCGCAGTCGCCGCCATGGTGCTGATCGGGCGACTTGGCGCTGCCGAACCCACCCTGGGCACCCTGTGGGAGTTGGACGCCATCGCCGCCGCTGCCATTGGTGGGGCCTCCCTGATGGGTGGGCGGGGCTCCATCCTTGGCACCCTGATCGGCTGCATCATTCTGGGCACCCTGCGCAACGGTCTGACCCTGATGAACGTTCAAGCCTTCTACCAGTTGCTTGCCACCGGTATCATCATCATTGTCGCGATGCTGATAGACAAGGCGACGAGTGGCAAGCAGGGGGGATGAATGGGCGATCCAAGGGCGGTTGGGGCACAGATCAGAATGCGGTTGCCGGGGCTGACCCCGCTGGAGGGCAAGGTCGCGGCGGATATTCTGGCGCGCAAGGATATCACCGAGGCCACGGCTCTGCGGGCGGTGTCCGAAGGCTCGGGCGTGTCGGATGCGATGGTGGTGAAGGTCGCCAAAAAGCTGGGCTTTGCCGGGTTTCGCGATTTCCGGCAGGGGCTGGTGGATTACAACAACTCTGACACTGCCGCCCTGCATGCCGAGATTTCAGCCGATGATACGGCGGGTGAGATCGTGCAGAAGGTCTTCCGCACCGCCATGCAGGCGCTTGAGGAAACCTTTGCCATTCTGGACCTTGCGGCCTTCGACCGTGCCGCAGATTACCTGCACCGCGCGCGGCAGCGGGATTTCTACGGGCTTGGCGGATCGGCGCAGATTGCCCGAGATGTCAGCCACAAGTTCCTGCGCATCGGCATCCGCTCGCAGGTGTTCGACGACGCGCATATGATGATGATGAGCGCCGCCCTGCTTGGCCCCGACGATGTGGCGATTGCGTTTTCGCATTCGGGCAACACCACCGCTGTGCTGGATGCCGTTGAACTGGCGCGGAAAAATGGCGCGCGCACGATTGCGGTGACGAATTATCCTGACAGCCCGGTCGCGCGGATGGTGGATGTGGTGCTGTGTTCGACGGCGCAGAACTCCCCCCTGCTGGGCGAAAACGCCACCGCGCGGATTGCGCAGCTGAACCTGCTCGATGCGCTGTTCGTGGCCACGGCGCAACGCGACCGCGCCGCCGCCGATCTGAACCTGAGCCGCACCATGCGCGCGGTGCAATCGAAACGCAAAGTCTGAAGGTGACCCCGTGACTGATCCCATCGTCCTGACCGTCGGCAGCCTGCATTATGACATCATGGTCGAGGCGGATCACCTGCCGCGCAAGGACGAAACCGCCGTGGGAACGCGCTGGTATCCCAAGTTTGGTGGCAAGGGCGGCAATCAGGCGGTGTCTTGCGCGAAACATGGGGCAGCGTCGCGCATGCTGGGGGCGGTGGGACAGGACAACTTTGCGCCGTTTCTGCGCGAGGGGTTGGCGCAGGCGGGGGTGGACCACCGCTTTGTGACCGATTGCGCGGCACCGTCGGGGATGAGCGTGGCGATCATGGATGCGGCGGGGGACTACGCCGCGACCATCGTTTCGGGGGCGAACCTGATGATCGACCCGGAGTCTCTGGGCGCCCCTGCGGTCTGGGCCAATGTCGGCCTGTTGATCCTGCAAAACGAAATCGCCGAAGCGGTGAACCAAGCGGCGGCCACCGAGGCGCGCGCGCGCGGCATTCCGGTTCTGCTGAACGCTGCCCCGGCCCGCGAAATGTCGCCCGCCTTCAAAACCTTGGTCGATATTCTGGTCGTCAACGCGGTGGAGGCCGAGATGATGGGCACCGATCCCGTCTGCTGTCTGCACTCTGCGGCCGACGCCGCCCGCAAACTGGCCGCGCAGTTTGAATGCGTCATCGTCACCGCAGGCGCGCAGGGGCTGGCAGCATGGAGTGCGGCGGATGAGGCGTTTCAACTGCCCGCCGAAAAGGTGAAAGCCGTCAGCTCGCACGGGGCCGGAGACGCCTTTATCGGTGCATTGGCAGCCGGCCTTGCGCAACGCCTGGACTTGCTCGCCGCCTGTAAGGCCGCATCGCAGGCCGCAGCCCGCCATGTTGCCGGGATCTGACCGGCGGTCAAACCCGTTCCAAAGCGATGGACATGCCCTGACCCACACCGATGCACATGGTGGACAGAGACCTGCGCCCGCCGTTCAGGTGCAATTGCAAGGCCGCCGTGCCGGTCAGTCGCGCGCCAGACATGCCCAGCGGGTGACCCAAGACGATGGCCCCGCCATTTGGGTTGACCCGCAGATCGTCATCGGCAATGCCCAGACCTCGCAGGGTGGCCAGGGCCTGAGACGCAAACGCCTCGTTCAACTCGATCACGTCAAGATCATGCACGCCAAGACCAAGCCGCAGCATCAGCTTTTGCGACGCAAACACCGGGCCAATGCCCATCACACGCGGCGCAACCCCTGCCGTCGCCCCGCCCAGCACGCGGGCCATGGGTGTCAGACCATGGGCCCTTGCGCCTGCGGCACCGGCCAAAATCAGCGCCGCCGCTCCATCATGACGCCGCTGGCGTTGCCTGCGGTGACAGTGCCGCCTTTGCGGAACGGCGTACCCAGTTTGACCAAAGCCTGCAGTGTGGTGGTGCGGGGATGTTCGTCGCGGTCGACGATCAACGCATCGTCCTTGCGCTGCGGGATGGCGACGGGCGCAATCTCGCGGGCCAACCGCCCGCTGGCCTGGGCCGCACTGGCTTTGGCCTGGCTGCCCAAGGCAAAGTCATCCTGATCGGCGCGGCTGATGTGATGATCCTCGGCTATGCTTTCACCGGTTTCCGGCATGGATTCGGTGCCGTATTGCGCCTGCATCGCCGGGTTGATGAAGCGCCAGCCGATGGTAGTGTCATGGATCTCGGCGTTGCGGGAAAAGGCGGTTTCGGCCTTTGGCATCACAAAGGCGGTTGATCGTGGTGGCGCTGACGCCAACGGGCAGGCCCGCCAGCAACACGGCCATCCGCGCCACATTGCGATTGTCTTCGCCTGCCTGATTGGCACAGCCCAAGACCACATCATCCACCGCCGCCCAATCGACAGCTGCGTTGCGGCCCATCAACGCCCGCAGCGGCACCGCCGCCAGATCATCCGGACGCACCGATGCCAGACTGCCACCAAAGCGGCCAATCGGGGTGCGGATGTAATCGCAGATGAAAACTTCAGACATGGTGCTGCTCCGGCTAGCAGGCAGGCGACCCTGGGCTTGACCGCAATTCCTTTAAGCATAAAATATTTGACGCGAATGTCGACCGGATCCTGCGCCGCCGCCCCGATATCAGGGCGACGGTGGTGGAGTCCTGTCTTCTGCGCCTCAAACCGCCGCGCGACGGCTTTGGCTCCGGGATCAATGTGGCCCTGCAAGCTGTCGCTACGAATGTAGGCCGTGCGCCCGGCTTTGCCCTTGCGCAGGGTGGCGGGGTAGTTGGCCCCCTTCCGCGCGGCGGCAGTTGCAGTGGGGCGGCCATCGTCCAGCGCCGCCAAGGTTGTTCAGCAGGGCCACATGCGGGGTGTCCTGTATCGTCGGAGCCAGTTTGTCCACCATCGCGGCCATCGCCTGCTCTGCGCTGGCAAAGCCGATTTTCTGTACCCTCGGCTCACCATGGATGCCCAGTTCCAGTTCGGCCATTCCCGGCACGATGCGGTTTTCCTTGGTCGACCCCGGCACCGTGCAGGTGTCCAGCGACATGCCGATGGATCTGGTGCCCGCGATCACCCGTTCCGCCGCAAACCCCGCTGTCAGCATCTCTTGCCTGACAAAGCCCGCATGTGCCGGTTCATGCCCCGACACAATCGCCACGCCCGATGTGTCCCAATCGGCGCGCATCACCCCCCGACAGCGCGGTGGCCTTGTTGTCCAGCTTGAGCGAAATTTGCGGGATTTCCGCGACTTCAGCCATCTTGCGGGCGATCTCGGCCTTGGGCGTGCGCAAGAGTGGCGATTGCAGCGGGAAGGCCAGGTTTTCGCGCAAGGTCAAATGCGGGCACCGCGAGTATTTCCGGAACACTTCGTCACATCGCGCCGCGCCGGGGTGACGCCCGCCATGGGCTCCCGCTGATGGAAACCTTGCCGCGTCCGGCTTGTCCAGCCCCGACACCATCTGCAGCACGGTGGTTTTGCCCGCACCGGTTGGCCTCAACACTACCACGATCTTGTCGCCCAGCTGCATCGCCTCCTGCTGATTGTGGGTGACGGCGCAGGTGCATCAGGTCGTTGAAAAAGAATTTCACTCATGCACCGCCCCGACGATGGCGGGGATGAAGGGGGTGCGGTCTGGGCGGTGCCGGTGGCGGCCTGCGGCAGCACCACTTTCTAAAACGCCTGAAACCGGGTGTAGCCGTCGATCAACGCCGCCGCGTCGTATGCGACGGGTATCTCGTCGATGAAACCCTTCAGCAGCCAGACCGACAGGAAGGTGGAGCCAAAGCCGATGATCACAGAATTCAGGACCCGCCCACCATATGGGCTGGGTTCGGTGATCACCATGTCACACTGGCGCACGATCCCACGTGGCCCAGCACAGCGTCAAGTCTTCGGCCTGCGCGACGGTGATCCTGCCAATGCCAAGGACCCGGTGGTCAAAAACAGCTTCCCAGTCATCAGAATTCCGCCCGGTTGCAGGCCCCGGCCACTTCGCCGCGCCTCTTTGCTGAGGTAAGTCAGTTCGGGGTAAGCACCTCAGCTTGCTTGCAAGCGCCGCAAATTCAGAAAGAAAAGCAACAAGGGCGGGATTCGCGCTGGCAATCGGGATTTTGCATGCGACCGACGACGAACGATTTGGCCAAAGCCGCCGGGTTCAGCCGTAGCATGGTCGCGGCCAATCTGGCGCGCGGCAAGGATTACCGGTTTCTGTTTCTGCTGCCGCGCACCGGGATCAGTTTCTGGCCGCGTTGATTGCACATATCGACGAAGCGAATCTGGCGTACGCGTCGGAAATGATGCGGGCCAAAGTGGCGCAAATTCACGAAAGCGACCCACCCCAGATTGCGCATTATCTGGGGTCGCTGGAGGCCAAATTGGTGGATGGCGTCGTGCTGATGGCACCCGAGTTGCCGCAGGTGCGCTATGCCAAGGCGCGGCTGGCTCAACGCGGGATTGAGGCGGTGTCCTTCATCTCCGGTCAGACCAGCGCCGACAGCGAAGATTTCGTGGGCATCGACAACCACGCCGCCGGGGCCATGGCGGGGCGGCTGATGGGGCGGTTTTCACAGCATCAGCCGGGGAAGATCCTGGTCATCGCGGAGACCACGCCCGCCCGCGACAGTCTGGAGCGGCGACTTGGCTTTGGCGCGGTGATCAACGCCGATTTCATGCATCTGACGGTAGTGCCGTCGCTCGAAACCTATCGCGACTTCGACCGCACCGCCCATATCCTGCGCGCCAGTTTTGCCAGCCACCGCGATAGTGCGGGCATTTATGTGTTGAGTTCCGAGGCGCGCGTGCCCTTGGCGGCGGCGACAAAGATTGTCAGCCCATCAACATCGCCCACGAAAGCACGCCTTTCACCGAAGCCGCGCTGTCGGCGCAACGGATGGACGCGCTGATCACCCAAGACCCCGGCAATCTGGTGCGCAGCGCCATCTGTATCCTGCGCGCGCTGTGATCGGCGCGATGGCCTTGCGTCACAGGAAAAGATCAGGATCAAGATTCTGCTGCGCGAAAATATGTGATCACAAGCCGAAGCGGTGGTCCTTGCCCGGCATCGGCGTCAGCCAGACGGTGCCGCCCACCGCGACCTCGGCATCCCCAACCGTGCGCACCACCATCGGCCCAACGCCATCCACCTGACAATGCAGGATCGCATCCGCGCCCAGCCGTTCAATGTGGCGCACCTGCGCTTGCCACTGCCCGGCGGTGTCGGACAGGGTGATATGTTCCGGGCGAATGCCGTAGGTGGCACAGCCATAGGCGCGGGCGGCGTCTCCCTCCAGCAGGTTCATCTTGGGGCTGCCGATGAAGCCCGCGACAAAGGGGCTGACGGGGTGGTTGTACAGGTCCATCGGACTGCCGACCTGTTCGATCACCCCGCCGTTCAGCACCACGATCTTGTCGGCCATCGTCATTGCCTCGACCTGATCATGGGTCACATAGATCATCGTCGCCCCCAGTTTGGCATGCAACTCGGTCAGTTCCAGCCGCATCTGCGCACGCAGGGCGGCGTCAAGGTTGGACAGGGGTTCGTCAAACAGGAACACTTTGGGGTCGCGCACAATCGCCCGGCCGATCGCCACGCGCTGCCGTTGCCCGCCCGACAAAGCCTTGGGCTTGCGGTCCAGCAGCGGGCGCAGATGCAGGGCATCCGCCGCCGCCTCTACCTTCTGCGCAATCTCGGCCTTGGGGCGTTTGGCCAATGACAGGCCAAAGCCGATGTTCTCACGCACCGTCAGATGCGGATAAAGCGCGTAGGACTGGAACACCATCGCGATGCCCCGGTCGGCGGGTTCGGCATGGGTGACATCGCGGCCCTCGATCTCCAGCCCGCCACTGGTCGCGGTTTCCAGCCCGGCGATGATGCGCAGCAAAGTGGATTTGCCGCAACCCGAGGGGCCGACGAACACGCAGAACTCGCCATCCGCGACGGTCAGATCAACGCCTTTGATCACATCCACGACGCCAAAGCTTTTGCGCAGGTTTTTCAGAACGACATTGGCCATG
Organism: Paracoccaceae bacterium; assembly: GCA_031428215.1. Lineage (GTDB taxonomy): Bacteria > Pseudomonadota > Alphaproteobacteria > Rhodobacterales > Rhodobacteraceae > Cypionkella. The sequence goes on along the minus strand of JANPOY010000145.1, from coordinate 12,666 downwards.
GCTTACCCCTTGACGCCGCCAGCAGTCATGCCGGCCACGATCTGACGGTTGAAGAAGATGAACACGATCAGCGGCGGGATCGTCACCAGCAGGATGTTCATGAACAAAAGGTTGAACTGGCTTTGGAACTGGGTTTGAAAGTTGTACAAAGTCAGCTGCACGGTGACATTGCCCTTGCCGGGCAGATAATAGAGCGGATTGGTGAAATCGTTAAAGATTGCAATGGATTGCACCACGATATTGGTGACAGTGACGGGTTTGAGCAGCGGCAGGATCACTTTGAAGAACAATTGCCACGGGGTTGCACCGTCTATCCGCGCCGCCTCGTCCAGATCGCGCGGAATGGTGCCGATGAAGCTGCGATACAGCAGAATTGAGAACGGCAGACCGTAGGCGACCTGGATCAGGATCATGCCCCAGACCGTTTTGAACAGGCCCAGCCCTTGCAGCACCCAGATCGTCGGCACCACGGCGGGTGGAATCATCAGCCCGGCCAGCACGAAGGCATAGATCACCCCGTTCCAGCGTGAGGCCCGGCGTTGCAAAAGATAGCCCACCATGGCCGACAGGATGATCAGCAACGTGACCGCGCCGACGGTGATGACGGTGGAATTGAAATAGGCCAGCAGCAGCATGTAGTCGCGGGCCTGCACCACGTCGATCAGGTTTTGCAGGAAATGCCACTCGCTCGGCCAGGTGAAATTCAACAGCGAGGCCTCGCGCTTGGTTTTCACGGCGGTGAAGGCGACGAAGATGAAGGGGATGATGAAGATCACAAAGGTGGCGAACAGGGCGGCGTAGCCGGTCAGGCGTTGACGACGGGTCATGCATTCACCTCGCGGCGGTTGAACCACATGGTGAAGGGCATGATCACGACAGCGATCAGCACGAACAGGATGACGTTTCCGGCGGTGGACAGCCCGTAGAACCCGGCCTGATATTGCTTGTAGATCACCGATGCCAGAACGTCGGACGAAAACCCCGGCCCGCCGCGCGTCATTGCCCAGATCAGATCGAAACTGCGCAGACCGCCGATCAAGGACAGGGTGATCACGGTGATGGTGGCAGGGCGCACCAGCGGCACCGTGATGCGCCAGAACATCTGACGGCGGGTTGCGCCGTCAATCCGCGCGGCCTCATAATAATCCGGGCTGATCGAGGCCAGACCGGCGATGAAGATCAGCGTGGCAAGGCCAACGCCCTTCCACACATCGACCAGCGCGACCGAAAACAGCGCCAGATCGGGGTTGGTCAGCCAACCCGGCCCGTCAATCCCAATCGCCGCCAGAGCCACGTTTACGGCTCCTTTGGTGGGGTGCAACAACGCGGTAAAGGTCAGGCCGACGCCGATGGTCGACACCAGCACCGGAAAGAAAATCACCGTGCGCAGAAAGCCTTGGGCGTAGATGCCCGATGTCAGCAGCACCGCAAGCAACAGCCCGATCACGGTTTTGACGCCCGAGGTTGTCAGCGCATATATCAGCGTGTTGGCCAGACCCTGCACCAAAAACGGTTCCGAAAAGAACTGCCGGAAATTCTCCAGCCCGATATAGGTGGCGCTGAACAGATCCCAGCGCGTCAGGCTGAACCACAGCGAGGCCACCGTCGGCACCAGAAACAGCGCGGTGTAGATCACCGCCGCCGGGGCCACGAACCAATAGGGATAGGGCGATTTCTGTTGCATGGGACCTCCGTTTGAAGAACCCCCGCCCGAGACAGCGGGCGGGGGCAATGTGCCGATGGTCGGGAGGTTACCAGTTCGGCAGACCCAATTGCTTGGCTTGTTTTTCAACATCGCCATCATACAGCGCCGCAGCCTCGGCAGCCGGACGGATGCCCGAACCAACCTCAACCGTGAACTGCTCCAAGGCCGGGCCTTTGATCGGCGACAGGAATTCCAGTGCGGGGGCGGTCAGGCCTTCGGTCTGGAAATAGGGCATCATGTCAGCAACCGAAGGCGGTACGTCTGCGGGCAGGGCGCAGTCCTTGATCAGGTAAGGCCCGGTGGCACCATTGGCGCCGATCATCAGGTTGCAGCCTTCGACCGAGGCCACGAAATCAAGGAAAGCCTTGGCTTCTTCGGGATGTTCGCTGCTGGCGGGAATATACAGCGCGGCGGGCATCCAGACGGTCAGGCCGTTCTTCGCCGCGTCCACGCCCGGCTGGGCAAAGAAGCCGACGTCGTTGACGTTTTCCGGGTAGTTCTGCTTGATGTTGCCCAAAGCGAAGGTCAGCATCGGGTAATGCGCGGCCTCACCCGTGGCCACCATCCGCACGCCATCGTCAAAGGTGGCAGCCCCAAAATCTTCGTTCAGATAGCCCGCCTTGAACACGTCTTCCAAATGCTGGAAGCCTGCCGCCGCCGCCGGAGAGGTCGCGTACTTGGCCTTGTTCGCGGTGTAATCCACGGCGAAATTCGGCTCGGCGGCCAGCACGTTGTAGAAATCGCCGAGCACGAACAACTGGCTGGTCCAGGTGTCCTTGTAAGTCTGCGCCACGGCCACCTTGCCCGCCGCCTTGATCGTTTCGTTGTTCGTCATGAACTCGTCCCAGGTCTTGGGAACCGACAGGCCCAGTTCGGCATAGATCTTCCTGTTGTAGTAAATCCCGCCGCCCATCGCCGCGCCGAACGGCACGCCACGCACAGCCCCGTCCGGCGACGTCACCACCGTCTTGAAGCTTTCAACGACATTGGCCTGACCGGGAATAGCCGTCAGATCGAGTAAGGTTTCTGCCGGGTTCAAGGCCTGAAACAGCGAACCGGAGTTGTACTGCATGATGTCGCCGGCTTCGCCGGTGGCCAGACGGGTTTTCACCAGATTGTCGCCCTCGGCCCCGCCGGGGCGGTTTTCGATTTCAAAGGTCACATCCGGATGCGCAGCGGTGTAGGCCGCGGTCAGCGCCGCGATGGCTGCAACGGTTTCCGGGTTGCCGTCGGATTGCACCGACAGCGTGACCTCGGCATCGGCCATCCCGGACAAAAGCGCAATTGCAGAGGCAAGCGCAAAACTGTGGGTCAATTTGGTCATGGTTTCTCCTCCCAGAGAGTCAGTGTTTCACGTCGAAAGTAATCTCATGCTGGCCGTTGGTCAGCGGCAGGCCAGCGGCGGGAATGGCGACTGTTTGGCCATTCACGCAGTGGTTTTGGTGGTGGGCATTCGGCAGCAGCAGGCCCGATGCGCCCTCGGGCAGCGTGACGGTATAAGTCACGCTGGTGCCGTTCAGCACCCAGCCCGCCTCGATCCGGCCATGGCGGCAATCGTGCCAGGCGGCCACGGGTGACAGCGCAGGCAGGATGGTGGGGGCCAGCGTCACCACATCGAACCCCGGCTGCGGGGCGACGCCCGCCACCTGCTCAAACAGCCATTGGCACACCGCGCCATAGGCATAGTGGTTGTAGCTGTTCATGTCGGGATCGTAGATTTGGCCATCCGGGGCCATGGCGTCCCACCGTTCCCAGATCGTGGTGGCACCCTGATCCACCTGATAAAGCCATCCCGGCACCTTGCGGTTCAGGAACACCTTTTCGGCCAGATCATCCATGCCGAGCAGGGTCAGCGCAGGCAACAGCGCGGGCGTGCCGATGAACCCCGTGCCAATCAGGTAATCGGCGTCCTCGACCTCTTTGCGGAAATAGGCGCGGGCGGCGGCGTCATGTGCCGCCGGGATCAGGCCATAGAGGAAGCACAGCGCGTAGGACGTTTGGTCATTGTGCGCCAACCGCCCCGAAGCCGAGATGAACTCATGCGCAAACGCCGCCTTGATCGCCGCCGCACGGGTTTTCAGTTCGGCCTCCGCCGGATCACCAATCACGCCGGCGATTTTCGCGGCCAGATCGGTCGAGATAAAATGATAGATCGTCGCCGCGCAATCATCGGCAATCGTTGGGCGCGGCTTGCGGTTGTCGCCCACCGGCTGCAACCAATCGCCAAAGGTAAAGCCCTTGCTGCCCCAATGCGAGTTGGTCCGGCACAAAGGGCCATCACCCAATGACCACAGATAATCCAACCATTTGACTATCGCCGGGAAGGTTTCGCGCAGCACGGCGTCATCACCATAGTGCAGGTACAACTGCCATGGAATGATGACAATCGCATCGCCCCAACCCGTAGACCCGGCCCAATCGCCACGCCCCGGCACCGGATGCAGCCGGGTCGGATCGGGTGAGAAATGCGGCACAGCACCATCGGCACGCTGATCATGCATCACATCGCGCAGAAATTTGGTCAGGAAGGTCTGGCTGTCGGCCAACCAACAGGCCGTGCCCGCGAACACCTGCGCATCGCCGGTCCAACCCAACCGCTCATCGCGCTGCGGGCAATCGGTGGGCACCTCGATGAAATTGGACCGTTGCGACCAGACGGTGTTTTGCACCAGGCGATTGACGGCAGGCTCGCCGCAAGTAAAACCGCCCGCTGCCTCCGGGACTGACGAAATCGGAACCATCTCAATGGCCGTCACCTGCACGTTGCCGGTGATGGTCAGCCGGGCATAGCGAAAGCCCTGAAAGGTGAACAGCGGTGCATAGGTTTCAACCGCTCCGCCCTGCAGCGTGTAATGGAGTTCGGCCCGGGCCGAGCGGTAGTTGCGGTTGTCAAAATACCGGTTCGGCCCCAGCACTTCAGAATGTTCCACCCGCAGCGTCGCCCCGGCCTCGCCCTGCACCGCAAAGCGCACGTAGCCTGCGGCATTCTGGCCGAAATCATAGACGGTGCTGCCTTTGTCGTCCCATTGGTCCACCACGGCCAAGGGCGGAAGTTCGCGGACTGCTGCGGTTTCATGCGGCACCAGTAAGCCCGCGTCAAAGTCCAGCGCCTGCACCCCATGTGTCGCCGCGGGCAAGATGCGGGCGTCGTAATCTTCGCCGTGATAAATCCCCGTTTGCATCACGGGCAGCAGGCCGGACTGCCAGCCTTCGTCGGTTGACAGCGTCACCCCGCCCTCCAGATCGGCAATCGCGGCGATGCGGTCGCCCCAGCAATTGTAAATTGGCGCGGCGGCCCACATCATCTGCGACCGATACCAGCCATCGCCCAACCAGATCTCGATCTGGTTCGCGCCGGTCTGCAAAAGGTCGGTGACATCATAGGACTGATAGGCAATGCGGTCGTCATAACAAGTCCAGCCGGGCGTCAACAGATCAACACCAACCCGCACCCCGTTGATAAAGCAGCGGTAAAGGCCCTGCGCCGAAATGTGCAACGTGGTTGTGGCCACCACATCCACAGTGAAATCCCGCCCGACAAAGCTGCCTTGCGTGCCCTGCCCCGCATCGCAAAGCGGGGCAATCATCTGCCCCAGCCAGCGGCGTTTTGGATATGCGCTATCGGCCGCAGCCGCGCGACGGATCGTCCCCTGATGGGTCATTCAACAGTCCTCCCTTCGACACAACACAGCGCTTTTCAGGGTGTGTGTATCGTTCTACGGATAACGTTATACATTCCGATTTGCATTGCAAGCATTTTTTCCTTACCTTTCCCCACGCCGCAAACCCGTGCAGGAACAGCCGGAAATGAATGAGATAAATTCCCAAAAATCCGCCGAGCGCGTGACGATCAAAACCGTCGCCGCCGATGCCGGTGTGTCGGTGGCGGCGGTGTCAAAGGTGATGCGCAATGCATATGGCGTCAGCGATTCGCTGCGCCAGAAGGTGATGGCGTCCATCGAACGGCTGGGCTATCGCCCGTCGGTGGCCGCGCGGGGGATGCGGGGGCAGACCTACACCATCGGCATATTGCTGGTGGAAATCGCCAACCCGTTCATCTCTGAAATCGTCGATGGCATCACCGGAGTGTTGGAGCCGTCGAACTACAAAGCGATGTTTGGCATCGGTCATTCGGCCACAGTGCTGGAGGCATCGCTGATCGAGGCGATGATCGACAACCGGATGGACGGGCTGATCCTTGTCGCACCGCGGATGGCGGGCGAAACTTTGGCGCGCTTTGCCCGGCAGATCCCCATGGTGGCGATTGGCCATCACGAGGCGTCTGCGACCGAATATGACACCGTGAACGCCGACGATCATCTTGGCGTGGCCATCGCCGTGCAGGCGTTGCGCGCGCGCGGCCATACCGACATTGCGATGCTCAGCTTTCAGGATGACGACGCCACACCGGCCAACGTCGTCACAAAGCGCGAGCAAGCCTATGCCGTCGCCATGGCAGAACAAGGTTTGTCAGCGCAAGCGCGCATTCTAAATCTTGTGCGCGGCGACCAAGGCGTCCTGCAGGCGATCACTGCTTTTCTGGTCATGCCAGATCGCCCTCGGGCGGTGTTTGTCTGGTCTGACCTTGATGCGATCACCTTGATCAACCTTGCCAAAACGACGGGCATCCGGGTGCCCGAAGACCTGGCCATCATCGGTTATGACAATTCGCGGGTGGCGGCGTTGCCGCTGATCAACCTGACCAGCATCGACCAATCCGGCAGCCGTCTGGGGGCGCTTGCCACCGAAACATTGTTGAATCGCATTGCCGGGCGCGCGACGGCGCAGCATGTCTTGCTGGAACCCGCTTTGGTCGCGCGCGGCAGTCACTAGCCCGCTCATCAGACAAATCGGTCCTGAAACAGTCACTGAATGCCCTGAATCGCGCCAATCCGAGTCTGGGCGAGGGCGATGATTTGCGCTATAACAACAGGCTGAATTGATTTAATAAGTGACCAGAAACGGGTGTCCGATTGCGCATAACTCTGTTTGCCACAGCTTTGGTTTTGGCGGCTGCCAATCCATTGGCGGCTGAGACGCGCTTGGGCGTGGTGGCACCCGGACAGGTGCTGCGGCTGCGCGTGGCCGATTTGCCGCCCCTGTCGCGCGTGCTGATCCGGCTGGACGGTGACGATGTCGACCTGCCTGTGGCGATGCAGGGGGGCGACCTGTTGGTGACGCTGCCGTCTGGGCTGGACGGGGTGTCACATGATCTGGTGGTGCTGCGGCGCAATCCAGATGTGGATGTCGCCTTGCAGACCTTCACCTTTGAAACACCCCACGGTCAGACTGCCTTTGCGCTGTCTGGCCGGGTTGAGGCAGGGGTGATGACATCAGCTGTGCAAACCGCCACCTATGCGATCGGCAACGGCCGCCTGAGTTTTGAAATTGACCATGGCCGGATCACCGGCGGCGTGACCATGGCGCGCAAGCAAGATGCGACAACCGGCCAGATTTCCACCGAAATCACCGATTATTTTCTGGAACGGCGTGTGGCACTTTGGGGCGATGATCTGACCCTGCGATTGGGCTCGCAGCTTTTTGAAGATGAGTTGCCCCTGTTTGACGATGCCGCGCGGGCTGGCCTTTCGCTGCGGCTGACCGATGCGGATCGGCGCTATGAAGCCGGGGTTTTCGGCGTTCAAGGATCGGTCTGGGACGACGCCCGCACCGCCTTTGGCTTGTCGGATGCTGCGGATCGGGTGTTTGGGTCCAAGGGTTATCTATACCCTATGGCCGGACGCGGCCTGAAACTCGGCTATGCGGGGTTTATCGGCAACGTGCCGCTGTTGCCTTCGGACGCGGCGGGCAGCAACAAGGGCCTGGCTGGCAGTCTGAGCCTGCCTTTCGCCGGGGATCGTGGCAACCTGCTTGCCGGGTTGGCGCAAACATGGTCGGATGACGGCACCACTTCGGTCACAGGACAAGCGGTGAACGTCAAGGCCTCGGTGGTGATCACACCGCCCGGCGATGCCCGCAGCCTGACCTTGACCGCGAAACATGCCCGCGTGGAAGCCGGGTTTTACAGCGCGCTGAACCCCGAACTGATCCCGGACGAAGCCCGCACCGAACTTGAACTGGCCTGGTATGCCCCGCAGTTTCAGGCCGATCTGACCCTGGCCCACGCGCTGACCGATCTGGGCAAAAGCCCGACCGAAGCCACCGACCGGCTGCATGAAGTCACGCTTGACGTTTACTATACCCCGCAGGATTTCACCGGTGGTTTCTGGAACGGCACCAGTCTGAACCTGTCGCTGCACAGCGAAGATCAGCGCCGGGTGGAAACCCCGAAGGGCGCCGCTGACCCACAGGATCACCGGTTTGACAGTCTGACCTTGGGCATCGACCGGTTTCGCGCCAAAACCTCTTGGGCGCTGCGCTACAGCCATGAATCCCTGACCGACCTGACCCGACGCGGCGGTGACCAAACGGCGAACCGCGTCGAGGCGCTTTACGCCTACACCGTGACCGACGATATCTCGTTGAACTTTGCCGCCCGGTTTGCGCATGTTGTGCAAAAGGATTTGGCTTATGAGGAACGCGATGTGTCGGTCAGTGTTTCCAAGCAACTCATCCCCGATCGGCTGCGTGCCGTGGTTGGTTTGGGCGCCTTGGTGTCGGAACTTCCGACCGCGCAACCCGGACAGTATCTGTCGTCGGAATTGGCATGGGAGTTCATGCCCGAACAGGAGATCGTGATTTCCGCCGATTATGGTACCGGTGCCAAAGCCCACTATCTGACCGACGGCGGCGGCTGGATGTTTGGCCTGGCTTATCGGCAGGATTTCAACCTGTTCCGTGGGAACTAGGGGCGTGCAGCCATGACCGATGCAGAGCTCAAGACGCTGCTGGCCCGCATGGCAGTCCGCGACATGGCGGCCTTTGAGCTGTTCTATCGGGGGCTGGAAAAGCCCTTGTTCAGATTTCTCGCCTCAAGATTGAACGATCCGTTCCAGTGTGCCGACTTACTTCATGAAGTGTTTCTCGATGTCTGGAACGGCGCGGGGCGGTTTGAAGGCCGCTCTACCGTCAAAAGCTGGGTGTTTGGAATCGCTTACCGCAAAGTGATGGACCATTTCCGCAAACAAGGACGCTTTACCTCCGACGACGATGTACCCGAGCAGGAAGACGACAGCCCCGATGTGCTGACTTGCATCGCGGCGGCCCAGGACGCGGCCCATGTGCGTCACTGTTTGGATGGGCTGAAGCCCGATCACCGTGCGGCAGTCGAGATGACTTTTTATCAGGACATGGGCTACCGCGAAATTGCGGAGGCGCTGCAAGTGCCAGAAGGAACGGTGAAAACGCGCGTGTTTCACGCGAAAAAGCTGCTGATGCACTGCCTTGAAAGCAGGATTGGCGCGAAAGGGCGTTAAGATGGAAGCGAGTATTTCCGAGACCGATATTGCCATGCTGTTGCCCTTTTGGGTGAATGGCAGCCTGGCACCCGATGAAGCGGCTGAAGTCGCGGTCGCCGTTGCGGCCAACCCCGGGCTGCAGGCCGAGGCAGAATTTCTGCGCAGCCTGCACAACCGCATGCAAACCGAAGACGCGGGCTATTCGCCGGGCGAAATCGGATTGGCGCGGCTGAAGCGCAGCATCGCCACCCAAGCCGTGCCACTGCCGAAACGGCGCGACCTGTCGCTGCGTTTCGCCACGGCGGCGGCGGTGGTTGCGGCGATTGTCGGCTTTGGTGCAAGCGAAGCCTTCCGTCCTGTCACTGTGGAATATGTTCAGGCTTCGGGCGGGGACTCGGATGCGGCGATGACCGTCGGCTTCGCCGATACGGCCACCGCAAAGATGATCTCTGACTATTTGTTGGCCGAGGGCGTGATCATTCTGGATGGCCCGTCGGCTGTCGGACGCTACCGGCTGGCCCCGATTGACGCGGCGGTGGTTGACGTGGCGGCACTGGCAGAACGGATGCAGGCGCGACCGGATCTGTTTGTGGCGGTGGACTGGCCCGAATGACCCGCCTGCTGCGCATTCTGGTTCCGGCCTTCACCATGGCTTTCAGCTTTGCTGCCGTGGCGCAGACCTGTGTTGATCCGGGCAGCATTCTTGAAACCGCAACACCCGGCTATCTGAAACCCAGCAATCCGAACGCCGAGGTGCCCAATCTGTTGATGATAACCGATGCCGGTGTCGAACCCGTCAGCGTGGTCAGCATCACCAGCAGCCGCTTGCGCGTGCTTGTTCCGGCAACGGCCCCCTATGACGTTCACTTTCAGATCCGCCACAATGGCGCAAACCTGTCCCAAAAGACCTTGGTGAACAGCCGCACCTGTCCGCAATTCGGAGGCGGGAATGGTCAGCAAGGCGTGCGGGATCTGTCGCAATTCCAAAACAGCCCGCTGGAACGCGCCACCAAGAATGATGTGGCCGCCCCTTCGGGTGCGCCAGAGGTGGTGTTGGTCGGTACGGCCAAAGCCGTGGCCAAAGCGGAAAGCATCGTGATGTCGGCTGGTGGCGATATCTTGCGCACCCGCCTGCTGGCCAACATGGGCCTGAAACTGACGGTGGTTGATATTGGCGGCGTGATGACCTTGGATGAGCTGCGCGCCGAGTTGGCGCGCAACGCGGTGTCCGTCACCGCCGATCGCCACAGCATCTATCGGGCGGCCCAGGGTCCTGTGTCTTATGCCGGTCCGATGGTCGGGTTTGATCCCGGCTCGCCGTGCCGCTTGCCGCGCTCGGTGCGCATCGGCATCATAGATGGCCCGATTGATGCAACCAACGCTGCGCTGCGGGGGGTGTCGATCCGCAGCCATTCGGCATTGAACGACAGCGATCTGGTGGGATCGACCGACCACGCCACCGGCATCGTCTCATTGATTGCGGGCAACGGCAAAACCGATCTGCCCGCCGGACTGGCCCAGGGTGCCGAGATTTATTCGGTGGTGGCTTTTGCCAAATCGGGTGGGCGCGATGTGGCGCGGCTGGAAAACATCGCCGTCGCACTGGATTGGCTGATCGGCGCGCGGGTGCAGGTGGTGAACATGTCGCTTGCCGGGCCGCAAAATGACACGCTGCAGGAAATCGTAAAGCTGGCGGATGAAAGCGGCATGGTTTTGGTGGCTGCGGCGGGCAACGCGGGTCAGGCGGCGCTGGCCTATCCGGCTTCGGATGATCGGGTGATCGGCATCACCGCAATCGACGCCGCACGCCATTTGTATCGCAAGGCCAACACGGGTGCTGGCCTTGATTTTGCAGCGCCGGGCGTGGATGTGATGGTGGCCGACCGGTCGGGGACCGGCTTTCGCTCTGGCACTTCTTATGCCGCCGCCATCGCCACCGGCATCATTGCCCAGGAAACCGCCCGTGGCCGCTCGGGCCGCAAAGCCGTCGTGTCAGCCCTGCGCAACAATGCCGAGGATCTGGGCGATGCCGGCACCGACACCCGGTTTGGTCATGGCCTGATCCGCCTTGGCAGTTGCTGAAAAGAATCTGAAAATAGTTTGAACCTTTCGACTGCGCCGCGCGACTTACATTTGAAGGTGCCAGTGGTACCGGGTGCGAGTTTGGCAGTTAGCCAGCCAGTGTGATTTACGAGTGCCTCTGAATGTTAAATGGTGAGACGAAGTGACGGTCGACTGCCTCAGAGTGTTCCTTTGCTAAGTAGGTGGTGAACGTTTTTGTGACAGCTTAAGAACGGGAGATGGCCGGCGCAATGCCGGCCATTTTTCCATGCGTACCACGGTTGCGCGGCCAGCGCGTTGCGCCCTGCAGCCACACCTATATCACGTCGAAAGCCAGCTCCATCCGATGGGCATACACCGCGCCGGGGCGCAGCACCGCCGACGGGAACTGCGGGTGGTTCGGGCTGCACGGAAACCGCTGCGTCTCAAAGGTCAGGCCAGAAAAGCGACCATACTGCGCCCCCGCCTTGCCAGGCACCCCGGTGGCCATTTGACCGCAGGTGTAAATCTGCACGCCGGGCTGATCGGTCCACAGCCGCATCCGCCGCCCGGATCCGACATCGCTCACCACCATGCAAGGCTCTGGCCCCTCTTCCAGACACCAGTTGTGATCATAGCCCAAAGCCAGATCTTCCTGCGTGGCCATCGCGTCCCGCAACCGGCGCGGCTTGCGAAAATCCAGCCCCGTACCCGACACCGACCGTATCTCACCCGTGGTCAGCAGATCAGCCGTGACTGGCGTGTAAAACCCGGCCCGCAGCTGTATGTGATGGTCCAGAACGTCGCCTTGACCGGCCAGGTTCAGATAGCTGTGGTTCACCATATTGATCACGGTGGGCGCGTCCGTGCTGGCCTGCATGCTGATCACAAGGCGTTCGCCTTCGAAGGCGTAAGTCGTCTGCAACACGCAATGGCCCGGATAGCCCATTTCCCCGTCAGGCGATTGCGTCGCAAAGGTGATGTGCGCCGGGCTGTGATCCACAAGGCGCCAGATCTTGCGATCAAAGCCGTCGCGGCCGCCGTGCAGGTGATTGCGACCTTCATTGCACTGCAATTGATAGGTGACCCCGTCCAAAGCAAACCGCCCGCCCGCGATGCGATTGGCATAGCGCCCACAGGTCGCGCCAAAATAGGTTGGGTGGCTCAAATAATCTTCGACGCGATCATGTCCCAAAACCACATCGCCCAAATTGCCATGACGGTCCGGCACCCAAAGCTGCACCAGTCTTGCGCCCAATGGCGTGACCGCCGCCCGCAAACCGCCCGGCGATACGATCTCATACAAGCCGACAAGCTGCCCGAAGGCCTGCCCAAATGGTGTCATCACAAGGTCCTGCATCTTCCCAATCAGGGCGCAGACATGCGCGCGTGCGGTGATGGCCGTCAACTTGTTTTGTATCAGACCGCGCCGGTCGGGTTGGTTTTGCGGCGGTTTTGCGGGTGAAGATTGAATGCGCGTTGATCGCGCGCTGTTCGGTTGGCCCGCCCGGATTTGACCAAACCGGATAATCTGATACATATGACCAAATACCGCGAAAGGTT
>JANPOY010000144.1:0-2815 GCA_031428215.1 Paracoccaceae bacterium | reverse complement strand
GTTTTGTCGGGGCCTGCGGTGGAGCGGGTGACCAATTCGGTGATGAAATCCCTGGTGATCACCGATTCGATCGAGCCGACCGAGGCGGTGAAAAACTGCCCGAACATTCGGATCGTGCCGACCGCGCCGATTTTTGCGCAGGCGATTTTGAACATCTGGAACGGGACTTCTGTTTCGTCGTTGTTTGAGACGGACACGCTGGTGCCGATTTATGAGGGCATGTATCAGCGCGGATAGGTGCGGCGGGGTGAACCCCGCCCTACAGGATATGGAAAGGTCCCAACTCGGGACCTTATTTATTTGTTTTTAATCATAGAGTTAGGTTGATCACGTTAAGGGATTTTTAACCTTTGGCTCTCAATACAACTGCCAGTCATCCTCACTCGCCGCCGAACCCATCGCGATCCAGTCGGCGCGCACCCGCGCCACACGGGTGTCACCCCAAGTGCGAAACACCAGATGGAAGCCGGTCTCAGAGATATTCTCGGCGCTGATATCGGCGCGCGAGGTGTGTTTGGGGTCGATGTCCCACATCGAGATCGAGGCCATCACGGTGGGGGCCTCGGTGAACGCTTCCTTAAACGTCACCACATGCCGGCTTTCGCGGGCGCCCTGCCCTGTCCACATCACGCCGCCATCGGCAAAATCGGAAAACAGCACACGGCTGCCCTGTTGAATACCGACGGTCGTTGACGAAATGCGTTTCATGAGAACCCGTTAATAATTTGAATAGCTTAACGGCAAATCTGGGCAAGAAAAGGACTTCTAACGAAAAAGGCCCCGGAATCCCGGGGCCCTTTCCAACAATCGCAAGGATTACTGCCCCGCCGCTGTGCGCATGGCCATCAAATCGGCCACGATCTTGTCGGCTGCGTCCTTGTCAGAGCTGACGGCTGCCGCTTCGCACGCATCCGCCACCAGGGCATCCATCACCGCCGGGGTGATTTCATCCACTGGAACCGCACGCTCGGCCAGAACCGAAACGCCTGTCGCAGAGATTTCGGCAAACCCGCCAGTGACGACATATGACTTCACCCCATCTGCGGCGTGCGCGCGCAGAATGCCGGGGCGCAGGGTGGTGATGGTGGGGGCATGCCCCTCCATCGCCGTGAGGTCGCCATCGGCGCCGGGGATATTCACCTCGGACGCCGCGACGGACGCCAAGCGACGCTCGGGCGTTACCAGATCAAACTGCAGCGTTCCAGCCATGATGCCCCCTTAGGCCGCAGCCGCAGCAAGCCGCTGGGCTTTTTCGATCACTTCCTGAATGCCGCCAACCATGTAGAAGGCCGCCTCTGGCAGGTGGTCATATTCGCCGGCAACCACCGCTTTGAACGATTTGATGGTTTCGTCCAGCGGAACCTGCTTGCCGTCAGAGCCGGTGAAGACCTTGGCCACGTCGAAAGGCTGCGACAAGAAACGCTGAATCTTGCGCGCGCGCGCAACCGTCAGTTTGTCTTCTTCGCTCAGTTCGTCCATGCCCAGGATGGCGATGATGTCTTGCAGCGATTTGTAGCGCTGCAGAACGGTCTGCACCGAACGTGCCACATCGTAATGCTCTTGGCCAACGATGCGCGGGTCCATCAGGCGGGAGGTGGAGTCCAACGGGTCAACCGCCGGATAGATGCCCAGTTCCGAGATGGCGCGCGACAGGTTGGTCGTGGCGTCAAGGTGGGCAAACGAGGTGGCAGGCGCAGGGTCGGTCAAGTCATCGGCAGGCACATAGATCGCCTGCACCGAGGTGATCGAACCGGCTTTGGTCGAGGTGATGCGTTCCTGCAGCAGGCCCATATCGGTCGCCAACGTCGGCTGATAGCCCACGGCGGACGGGATACGGCCCAACAGCGCCGACACTTCGGAACCGGCTTGGGTAAAGCGGAAGATGTTGTCCACAAAGAACAAGACGTCCGTGCCCGACTGATCGCGGAACTGCTCGGCCAGGGTCAGACCCGAGAGGGCGACGCGCAGACGTGCGCCCGGCGGTTCGTTCATCTGACCGTACACAAGTGCCACTTTGGACTTGGTCATGTCGTCGATGTTGATAACGCCGGATTCGATCATCTCGTGGTAAAGGTCGTTGCCCTCACGGGTACGCTCGCCCACGCCGGCGAACACCGAATAGCCCGAGTGCACTTTGGCGATGTTGTTGATCAATTCCATGATCAAAACGGTCTTGCCAACGCCCGCGCCGCCAAACAGGCCGATCTTGCCGCCTTTGGAGTAGGGGGCCAACAGGTCGATCACCTTGATGCCGGTCACCAAAATCTGGCTTTCGGTCGCCTGTTCCGAGAACGACGGAGCCGGACGGTGGATCGAGCGGTACTCGGTCGCGTTGACCGGGCCACGCTCGTCAACCGGCTCGCCGATGACGTTCAGGATACGGCCCAGCGTGGCGTCGCCGACCGGCACCTGAATGGGCGCGCCAAGGTCAGACACCGCCGCGCCGCGCACAAGGCCTTCGGTCGCATCCATCGCGATGGTGCGCACGGTGTTTTCGCCAAGGTGCTGAGCCACTTCCAGGATCAGTTTCTTGCCGTTGTTTTCAGTCTGCAATGCGTTCAAGATCGCGGGAAGCGCGCCTTCGAACTGCACGTCAACCACGGCGCCGATGACCTGCGTCACCTTGCCTGCCGCGGCAGCTGCTTTCGGTGCTTTTGCCATAGTGTTTCTCCAGTTCGTCAGAGCGCTTCAGCGCCCGAAATGATTTCGATAAGCTCTTTGGTGATCGCAGCCTGACGCGAGCGGTTGTAGATCGTGGTGTATTTGGTGATCATCTCGCCTGCGTTGCGCGTTGCGTTGTCCATCGCGCTCATCC
>JANPOY010000143.1:0-23963 GCA_031428215.1 Paracoccaceae bacterium | reverse complement strand
CGATAACGGTGGTACCTCACCGAGCAAAAGCTGGCCCCTTTAGACGTTCGTCGATCCTATTTCGACCCCACACGCCCCAAATGAAAGGGTGAATTGGTGGAGTCGCCGGGTACCGCCCCCGGGTCCGAGCCGTTTATTATGAGTGCGTTTATCACCATAGTCCGAGTTGCCCCGGACATCTGCAATATAGGCGCGGGGCGCGGATGGTGCAAGAGGTGCTTGGGGCATCAAAACCCGGGTTTGCGCGGCGCAGCGGCGCAAGCTGTCCGGGGCTTTGTCATGAAAAACGCCCAAAGGTCTCCCCTTGGGCGCAGTATCAAGCCGATCTGAAACTCAGAAGCCCGACTTGATCGTTTCAAACTCTTGCGTCATGCGGTCGCGCATGGCCGGGTCGATCGGAACCTGCGACAGCAGGGTGCCCGACACAGGGTCCACATCGCCTGCTTTCAGTTCTTCCAGCGAGATCGCCTTCATCGCTTCGTCATTGGCATGGGCATAGCCGAAGTTTGCCAGCAGGCCTTTGGCCGAGCCGTGTTCCAGCCAGGCGTTGATGAAATCATAGGCCTTTTCTTCAGAGCCCGGTGCGTCCTTGAAGTTCACATAGCCGCAGAACCAGCTGGCGACACCTTCGGTCGGGGTGCGCTGAAACGCCACCGGCACGTTTTCACGGCGCATGGTGGCGACGCCATCGTTCCACGACCAGGCGACAGTGACTTCGCCGGTTTTCATCAGCTGCGCCAGTTCGGACGGATCGGCCCAGTAAGTGCGCACATTGGCATGGGCCAGGCGCAGCCATGCGGCGGCGGCGGCGAATTGTTCTTCCGACACATTCGACCAATCCGAAACGCCGGTGGCCAGCAGCGCCAGCGACCAGGTGTCATCGGTGTTGTCGGGCAACGAGGTGCGTCCCGCAAAGGCCGGATCGACAAAGACCTGCAGCGAAGCCACCTGCTCGGGCTTCACGAGGTCAGTGTTGTAGGCAATGGCGGTATAGGCGTAGTCGGTCGGAATGTACCAGACGCCGCCGTCGTCCTTGAAAATCGGTGAGTCAAGGAAGCGCGGCGCGATTTCAGCAAAATTCGGGATGCGGGCGACGTCCCACGGCTCGATCAGGCCCGCGTCCCGGTATTTCTGCACCATCTGGGCGCAGGGGTGCGCGACATCGGCCTTGAAGCCTGTAGAGACTTTGGTGAACGCCTCATCGTCATCGCCGAAGAAGGCATAGGTCGGCATATCGCCATGCTTGGCGACATAGCCTTCGATCAAGGCCTGGTTCTCAAAGCCCGCCCAATCAAAGACGGTCAGTTCGGGGTCGGCTGCGAAGGCGGTTGTGGAAAACAGCAGCGCTGTGGCAGTGCTGGCGAGCAGTCGGCTGATGTGGGTCATGGCAACTCCTGGATGTTGGGACAAGGCCATCTTCTGCGAGATGGGCCCGGATGCGATGGGCAAAACTAGATTGGCTCTGGTCTTCGCTCAAGCACTTATTGCAAGATTGGCGGGCTGTGGCGTTTTGACAAGGGGCAATGGGAACGCTGCGCGGAGTTTTGATCAAAAAAGGGGCGCGGGATGGATTTCAAGGCATTGGTGATGGAGGAACAGGCCGAAGGCGGTGCTGTGGCTTGCCTGCGTGATCTGGACGAGGCGGCTTTGCCTGCGGGCGATGTCACGGTTGCGGTCGAGTATTCGACGATCAACTACAAGGACGGCTTGTGTTTGTCGGGCAAGGGCGGCGGTCTGGTGCGCAACTATCCGCATGTGCCGGGGATTGATTTTGCTGGCGTGGTGCAGGCGTCACAGGACGCGCGTTATGCGCCGGGCGACAAGGTGGTGCTGACCGGTTGGCGGGTGGGCGAGGTGCATTGGGGCGGCTATGCCCAACGCGCACGGGTCAAGGCTGATTGGCTGGTGCCCTTGCCCGCAGGCATGACCACGCGGCAGGCCATGGCCGTGGGCACGGCGGGCTTTACCGCGATGCTGGCGGTGATGGCGCTGGAGGATCACGGCCTTGCGCCGGACAAGGGCGAGGTGCTGGTCACCGGGGCTGCGGGCGGCGTCGGATCGGTGGCGGTGGCCTTGCTGGCCGCGCGCGGCTACCAGGTGGCAGCGGTGACGGGGCGGCCCGAAACGGAAGGCTATCTGCGGGGGTTGGGCGCGGGGCGGATCATTGCGCGGGCCGAACTGGCCGAGACGGTGAAGCGTCCGCTGGAAGCCGAGACATGGGCGGGCTGCATTGATGCAGTGGGCGGTGCGATGCTGGCGCGGGTGCTGGGGCAAATGCGGCACCGCGCCTCAGTGGCGGCGGTGGGGCTTGCGGGCGGGTCTGCGCTGCCCGCGACGGTGATCCCGTTCCTGTTGCGCGGGGTGAATTTGCTGGGCATCGATTCGGTGCTGTCGCCCTATGCCGAGCGGTCGCGGGCCTGGGCGCGGATCGCAGCAGAGCTGCCGATGGCCCAGCTGGAGGCCATGGTGCAAGAGGTCGGTCTGGCCGAAGTGCCAAGGCTGGGGGCGGCGATTCTGGCGGGCGCGGTACAGGGGCGCGTGGTGGTGGATGTGAACCGTTAGGGCGGCTCCGCCGGGGGTTTCACACCCCCGGACCCCCGTGGGATATTTGCGCAGAGAGGATGAAAGTTTTAGAAAAACTTTTGGCAAGTCGGCGGGGCTTTACCACGGGAGCCAGCGGCGATAGGTTTCAGCTGGGCCTGTGAAACGGCTCTGCCACGGCACCCATGCGGGGCTTTGGCTTGGCTGGAAGACCTGCCACGGCCTGCTGTTTTTCCGTGGAATTCCGCCGGGCCGAATGTTCGAAACGCAAACCTTTGGTGCCTGATGACCCAACTTGATCTGACCTTCGTGCGCAGCCAGTTTCCGGCCTTTGACAGCCCGGTGTTGTCCAGCCATGCATTTTTTGAAAATGCGGGCGGGTCTTACCCTTGCCGCGCCGTGGTTGACCGGCTGCACCGGTTCTACATGGACCGCAAGGTGCAGCCTTACGGGCCCTATCCGGGGGCGCAGGCGGGCGGGGCCGAGATGGACGAGGCGCGCTCGCGTCTGGCGGCCTTGATGGGGGTGAAGGCTCCGCAACTGTCGTTCGGACCTTCGACAAGCGCCAACACCTATGTGCTGGCCCAAGCGGCGCGGCAGTGGCTGCGCGGGGCAGATGCGGCGATTGTGGTGACAAATCAGGACCATGAAGCGAATTCTGGTGTCTGGAGGCGCTTGGCCGATGAGGGCATCGAGGTGCGGGAGTGGCAGGTTGATCCGATGACCGGCAGTCTGGACCCGGCAGGTCTGGCGGTACTGCTGGCCGATGGGCGGGTGCGGCTGGTGTGTTTTCCGCATTGTTCCAACGTGGTGGCGGAAATCAACGACGTGGCGGCAATATCGGCCATGGCGCGGGCGCATGGGGCGCGGGCGGTGGTGGACGGGGTGTCCTATGCGCCGCACGGGTTGCCGGATTTTCCAGCGCTCGGCTGCGATGTCTACCTGTATTCGGCCTACAAAACCTATGGCCCGCATCAGGGCATCATGGTGATCTCCGAAGAGTTCGGGGCCGAATTGCCGGCGCAGGGGCATTATTTCAATGCGGGCAGCCTGTACAAACGGTTCACCCCCGCCGGGCCCGATCACGCGCAGATAGCGGCTTGTGCCGGGATGGCGGATTACATCGACACCCTGCATGACCATCACTTTGACCCCGAGTCCGATGCCGCGCTGCGCAACGCGCGGGTGCATGATCTGATGCGGGCGCATGAGGTGGCGGTGGTGGCACCGCTGCTGGAATATCTCGCGGCGCGCAACGATCTGCGCCTGATCGGGCCGCGTGCTGCGCAGAATCGCGCGCCAACGGTGGCGGTGGCTTTGGACCGTGCGGCGGAACCGGTGTCCGAGGCATTGGGCCGAGCGGGCATTGCCTGCTGGGCGGGGGATTTCTATGCGGTGCGACCGTTGACCGCGATGGGGGTCGATTTGGAACGCGGGGTGCTGCGGATGTCCTTGGTGCATTACACCTCGGCGCAAGAGGTGGCGGCGCTGATCACCGGGCTGGACCGGGTGCTGTAAAAGGTAGGGAAAGGTCAGTTTTTCTGCGGAAAAACAAATACATTGGCGCTAAGGCCGTCGAGGTAAGGCAAGGCGCATTCGTTCGGGCCGCAGTGACCCTTGGGCGCGGCATGGTGATCTGTTTGCCGGTGAAGGTCGTATCCGTTTCAAACATGGGGAAATGATGACCGACGCACCTTTGATCTTGTGGTTTCGGCGCGACTTGCGGCTGTCGGATCATCCGATGTTGCAAGCGGCGATCGCCACGGGGCGACCGTTGATTCCGGTGTTCCTTTGCGATCCGCAGGTTGACGCAATGGGTGCCGCCCCGAAATGGCGGCTTGGTCTGGGGCTGGAGCGGTTTGCGCAAAGCCTGCAATCCCTTGGCGCACGGCTTGTCCTGCGGCGCGGTGCAGCTTTGGTTTGCTTGCAGGATCTGGTGGCCGAAACCGGAGCCTGCGGGGTGATGTGGCAACGGATGTATGATCCGGTGGCGGTGGCACGCGACACCGAAGTCAAGGCAGCGATGAAAGCCAAGGGATTGATCGCGCAAAGTTTTCCGGGTGCGCTGCTGTTTGAACCTTGGGATGTGCAAACCGGGCAGGGTGGGTACTACAAAGTCTACACACCGTTCTGGCGGTCGGTGAAATTGCGTTCGGTGGTGGCCCCGGTGGCTCCACCTTTGGCTTTGCGGGGGCCCGCAGTCTGGCCCGCATCTGATTTGCTGCAAGACTGGGGTTTGGGGGGCGCGATGCGGCGTGGTGCTGCGGTGTGTCTGCCCTATCAGCGCGTGGGCGAAGCGGCGGCACTGGCGCAGTTGGACGCATTCGTGGCGGGTCCCGTGGCAAGTTATCAGGCCGAGCGGGATTTTCCGGGCATAGAGGGCGCAACCTCGGGCCTGTCCGAGAACCTGACCTATGGTGAGATTGCGCCCGTGCGGATCTGGGCTGCGGGGCAGCGGGCAATGCTGGAGGGCGCGGCGGGATCAGAACATTTCCTCAAGGAACTGGTCTGGCGCGAGTTTGCCTATCATCTGATGCATCATGCGCCGCATATGCTGACACAAAGCTGGCGTGAGGGCTGGGACAGCTTTGGCTGGCGCGGCGACAATGCCGATGCCGAGAGGTGGCGGCGTGCCATGACCGGAGAGCCTTTTGTCGACGCCGCGATGCGCGAGATGTATGTGACAGGCCGCATGCACAACCGGGCGCGGATGATTGTGGGCTCTTATCTCACCAAGCATCTGCTGACCGACTGGCGCGTGGGGCAGGCGTGGTTTGCCGATTGTCTGACCGATTGGGACGAGGCCGCGAATGCCATGGGCTGGCAATGGGTGGCGGGTTGCGGGCCGGATGCGGCCCCCTATTTCCGGGTGTTCAACCCGGCGGGGCAGGCCGAGAAATTTGACGGTGACGCGCGCTATCGCCGCCGCTGGATTGCCGAAATGACGCGCACGCCGGGACCGCAGGCGCGGGCGTTTTTTGATGCGGTGCCGCACAGCTGGCACCTTGATCCGACGGCGCGCTATCCGATGCCGATGATTGACCTAGCGGAAGGTCGGGGGCGGGCACTGGCCGCTTATGCCGATCGCGCTAGTTGACCGTCAAGACGACATAACGCCGCCGGAGTGGACATGGAATTTCTGACAACAACCAAAGGCCAGACCGGACTGCCGAGATATTTCTCGGCGGCCTTCGAAGTGGCGCGTCGGCTGGACAACGGACGCTTGGACTTTGTCCTGCCCGACGGGCGGCGCTTTCGGATCGAGGGCACGCGCCCCGGTCCTGTGGCGGAATTTGATGTGCATGACCCGGATGTGTTCGCCCGCCTGATCCGCGATGGCGACCTTGGCTTTTGCGAGGCCTATCTGGATGGGGCGTGGTCCACCCCCGATCTGCAGGCATTCATGGATCTGGTGCATATCGAAAACGGCGCGGTGTACGATGGCTTTCCCGGTATGGGGCTGGTGCGCGCCTACGAACGGCTGCGGTTTTGGCTGCAGTCGAATTCCAAGGCGCAAGCGCGCAAGAACATCGCCTATCACTATGATCTGGGCAATGATTTCTACAGCCTTTGGCTGGACGATTCGATGACCTATTCCAGCGGGCTGTATCGCAACGGGCAGGAAAGTCTTGAGCGCGCGCAAGAGCAGAAATACGCCAATATGGTGGATCTGATGGGCGTCGGCCCCGGCGATCATGTGTTGGAAATCGGCTGCGGTTGGGGTGGGTTTGCCGAATATGCGGCGCGTCAGCGCGGGCTGAGGGTGACCGCCCTGACCATTTCGCAGGCTCAGCATGACTTTGCTGTGGAGCGGATGGCACGTCTTGGGCTGCAAGACAAAGTCACGATCAAGTTGCAAGATTATCGCGATGAGACCGGGCTTTACGATGGCATCGCCAGCATCGAAATGTTCGAGGCAGTCGGAGAGCGCTATTGGCCGACCTATTTCAATACGCTGCGCGCGCGGTTGAAACCGGGGCGTCATGCGACGCTGCAGATCATCACCATTGAAGACCGCCGCTTTGCGACTTACCGAAAAAGCGTTGATTTCATACAGAAATACATCTTCCCGGGTGGGATGCTGCCCAGTCCCAGCGCGCTGCGGGCCGAGGTGGAACGGGCCGGGCTGGTGGTGAAAGGATCGGTCGAATTTGGCAAAAGCTACAGCCAGACGCTGCGCCGTTGGCATGCGGCGTTCAACCAAAAGTGGGGTGATGTGGCGCAGATGGGCTTTGATGACCGCTTCCGCCGGATGTGGAACCTTTACCTGACCTCTTGTGCTGGCGCGTTTGAGGGCGGAAACTGTGATGTAACGCAAATCACAGTGACCCGCCCTTAAACCGTTGAGGAAATCATGCCAACCGCCGCCAAGCTGACTGCCGCCGTGGCTTTCGCCATCTTGGGATACATTGCTGCCGCAACCTTTGTGCCGCACTTGCCCGAGGGCAGCCAGATCGGGTTGTTCCGCGAGTTGACGGCGGCGTTGGGCTTCATCGTCGGCTGGCTGGTGATGGGCAATCTGGCCGGGCATGGTTACAGCGACGCGGTGGGCTCGGGGATCCGCACCTCTGTCACGCTGGTGTTTTTCGCCCTGCTGGGGTTTTCGGTTTATCTGATGATCCAGAAATCGTTCAAGATGATCTACGACGGCCCGGGAGACGCGGTTCTGGGGGTGTTCGAATTCATGTCTGAATACGGCCAGATGATGCTGGTGCCCGACGTTTTGGGCGTGCTGGCCGTGGGCGGTGTGCTGGGCGGGATGGTCACAGAGTGGGCGGGGCGGCGCTGGACTTGACCGATGTGTTCCTCTACGGCGCGCTGTGCCATGGGCCACTGGCTGCCGTGGTTTTGGGCCGGGACGTGGTATCCGAGGTCGCGACATTGCCGGATCACCGGGTGGTGTGGGCCAAAGACCAACCGTTAGCGTTGATTGTATCGCAGCCGGAGGCGCAGGCGCAGGGCGTGTTGTTGCGCGGATTGTCCGAGACAGATCTGGCACGGCTGGACTTTTATGCGGACAGTCTGGGATTTTTGGCGCGCGGCATGGGTGTTTTGCTGCCTGAGGGGCCGGTGTCAGCGCAGGTGTATTTTGCCGAAATCGGGCGCTGGACGCCGGGGGATGCGTGGTCTTTGCCCGATTGGCAGGCGCGGTTTGGGGCCGAGGTGGTGGCGACCGCGCGCGATGTGATGGCGCTATATGGTGTCAAACCGGCGCAGGCGGTGCTGGCGCGCTATGGCATGATGCTGGTGCGCGGGGCGGCGCGGGTGCGGGCGGCGCTTGCGGCCCCGATGACGCGGCGCTTTGCGGGTGATGTGCAGGTGGTGGCGCTGCGGGAACCTTACGCGCGGTTTTTCGCGGTTGAGGAACACGACCTGCGCTTTCGCCGCTTTGACGGGACTTATAGCCCGCAGGTGACGCGGGCGGCGTTCATTTCGGGCGATGCGGTGACGGTGCTGCCCTATGATCCGCTGCGCGACCGGGTTTTGCTGGTCGAACAGTTCCGCGCCGGGCCGTTCGCGCGGGGCGATGCGCAGCCCTGGCAGTTGGAGGCGGTGGCGGGGCGGATTGATCCTGGCGAGACGCCCGAGGATGCCGCGCGGCGTGAGGCGGTGGAAGAGGCGGGGCTGGTGTTGGACGCGCTGTTGCCGGTGGCGCAATACTACCCAAGCCCCGGAATTTGTGCGGAATATCTGTATTCCTATGTCGCGATCACCGATCTGCCCGATGACGCGGCGGGCGTGTTCGGGGTGGAAGGTGAGGCCGAGGATATTCGCGGCCATCTGATCGGTTTTGACGATCTGATGGCGCTGGTGGCCAGTGGCGAGGTAGCGAATGCACCTTTGATCCTGACCGCCTATTGGTTGGCGCAGAACCGGGCGCGATTGCGCGGGTAGGACGATTTTTCGACGAAAAATCAAAGGGGCGGCGGATGACGCCGCCCCATCTTCTGCAAGTCTTGCTTACAGTGCCAGCTTCGTCCACGCGCCGTTTTTCGCCGAAGATCGCACGCAAGCATCGACAAAAGCCACGCCCTCCAGCCCCTCTTTCAGCCCGGGGAAAACAACGGCGCTGTCCAGTGCCACCCCATCGCGCCGTGCCAGAATCGCGCGCCCGGCTTCGGCGTAGATATTGGCGAAGCCCTCCAGATAGCCCTCGGGATGGCCCGCCGGAATCCGGGTCATCCGGGCGGCGGCGTCACCGGTGCCCGAACCGCCCCGCGTCAAGCGATAGCGCGGCGCGCCCAAGGGCGTGACCCAAAGGTAGTTCGGGTTCTCCTGCTCCCACTCAATCCCCGCTTTGGTGCCGTAAATCCGCAGGCGCAGGCCGTTTTCCTGACCCGAAGCCACTTGGCTACACCACAGCATCCCGCGCGCGCCCGAGGTGTAGCGCATCAGCACATGGCCGTTGTCATCAACGCGGCGGCCGGGGACAAAGGCTTGCAGATCGGCGGCCAACTCTTGCAGGGTCAGGCCGGACACGAAATTGGCCAGGTTGAAGGCATGGGTGCCGATGTCGCCGGTTGATCCACCCGCGCCCGAACGGGTCGGGTCGGTGCGCCATTCGGCCTGTTTGTTTTCCACCGGATGGGCCAGCCAATCCTGCGCGTATTCCACCTGCACCAGCCTGATCTCGCCCAGATCGCCCGCCGCGACCATCGCCGCCGCCTGACGGATCATCGGATAGCCGGTGTAATTGTGGGTCAGCGCGAACACCACGCCCGACTCGGCCGCCGCTTTGGCCAGCCGCTTGGCTTCGGGCAGGGTCGCCGTCAGCGGTTTGTCGCAAATCACATGGATGCCGCGTTTCAGGAATTGCATCGCCACGGGTGCATGCATGTGGTTCGGCGTCACGATGGCCACCGCCTCGATCCCGTCCTTGCGACGCGATTCCTTGGCGGCCATTTCGGCAAAGCTGGCATAGCTGCGCGCCACGCCAAGATCGGCGGCAGAGGCTGCGGATTTCTCGGGGTCAGATGAAAAGCTGCCCGCGACAAGTTCATACTGGTCGTCGATGCGGGCGGCGATGCGGTGGACGGCACCGATGAAAGCGCCGCGACCGCCGCCGACCATGCCAAGGCGGATGCGGGCGGGACGGGCGACATGGGCGGAGGTGATGGTCATGATGGCTCCTTGGTGGTGGCAAGGCCCTGTCGGATCAGGGCGATGGCTTCGGTTATCAGATCGGTCTCGGATTGGAAGAGCGGACGCCAGATTCGGGTGGCGGCGGCGAGGTCGGGCAGGGCTTGGCCGAAGGCTTCAACGGAAATCCAGCCGTCGAAGTTTTCCTTGGCCAGCACTTGCAGAGTGGGGATCAGGGCAGCGTGGCCACGCCCCGGGATGCCACGGTCATTTTCTGAGATATGGACTTGACCCACCGCCGCAAGGGTGGCTTGCAGGGCGGCAACCGGGCTTTTCTCTTCGATATGGGCGTGGAAACTGTCGTAAAGATAGCGGTAATTGGGGCGGTTCACATCGGCCACCAGACGGGCGGCATCGGCGGCGGTGGTCAGAATATAGCACTCAAACCGATTCAGCGGCTCCACGATCAGCCGCAGGTCTGGCCCGGCGTGGTCGGCCATCTGCTGATGCGCGCTGACAAGCCGGTCCCATTCGGCGGCGGTCGGCCCGGTTCCGGTGAACAGGCCCAAGGGCTGTGTGAACGGTCCGGCAATCGAAACCGCCCCCATCGCCTGCGCGCAATCGACCAGCCAGCGCAGATGATCACGGCCTGCTTGGGCGACCACCGGATCGGGTGACAGCGGGTTGTGGGCGGCATCGGGCAAGGTGCCGATCATCGCCGGGATCAGGCCCGCATCGCGCACCAGCTGCCCGGCCTGCGCCGCCTCGGCCAAAGGGCCTGCGAAATGCGGCACCTCGACCCCTTGATACCCAAGCGCCTGCAACTGCGCCAGGATCGGCGCATGGTCGGCGCGCAACTGCGCCGTCCACAGCAGAAGGTTGATGCCGATGGTGGGCAAGGTCTAGTCCAGCCCCAGCATCCGACGGTTCGCGGCGCGGTCGGTGCCGCTGTCCGCGAAATCGTCAAAGGCGCGTTCGGTGACGCGGATGATATGAGCGTTGACGAAATCAGCCCCTTCACGCGCGCCATCTTCGGGGTGTTTGATGCAGCATTCCCATTCGACCACCGCCCAGCCGTCAAAGCCGTGCTGTGTCAGTTTTGAGAAGATACTGCCGAAATCGACCTGCCCATCGCCAAGGCTGCGGAAGCGGCCCGCGCGGTTGATCCAAGACTGGAAACCGCCGTAAACGCCTTGGCGGCCGGTGGGGTTGAGTTCAGCATCCTTGACGTGGAACATCTTGATCCGGTCATGGTAGATGTCGATATGGTCAAGATAATCAAGGTGTTGCAGCACGTAATGGCTGGGATCATAGAGCATGTTGGCGCGGGGGTGGTTGTTCACGCGATCCAGAAACATCTCGAAACTGATGCCGTCATGCAGGTCTTCGCCGGGATGAATCTCATAGCACAGATCGACGCCCATCGCATCGGCATGGTTCAGCAAAGGCGTCCAGCGGCGGGCGAGTTCGTCAAACGCTTCCTCGACCAGACCGGCGGGGCGCTGCGGCCAAGGGTACAAATACGGCCAGGCCAAAGCGCCGGAAAAGCTGGCCTGTGCGGTCAGCCCAAGGTTGCGGCTGGCGGTCAGGGCTTTGGTGACCTGATCCACCGCCCAAGCCTGCCGGACCACCGGATTGCCGCGCACGGACGGTGCTGCAAAGCCGTCAAAGGCGGTGTCATAGGCGGGGTGAACGGCCACCAACTGTCCCTGCAAATGCGTGGACAGTTCGGTGATTTCAATGCCATTGGCGGCGGCGATGCCCTTGATCTCATCGCAATAAGTCTGCGAGGTTGCGGCAAGGTCCAGATCAATGAACCGCGCATCCCATGACGGGATCTGCACGCCCTTGTAGCCGATGCTGGCGGCCCATTTGGTGATCGCGTCCAAAGAGTTGAATGGGGCCGTGTCGCCCGCGAATTGCGCCAGAAACAGCGCCGGGCCTTTGATGGTTTTCATGTCGTCCTCATGGCAAATCTAGGCCAGATTGGCCTCGGTGGGGGTTTCGATGAACTGGCCTTGCTCGGGGGCACGGCGTTCGATGGCGGCAATGACGGCGTGGGCCAGAAATTCGCCCGCGTGGTTGACGTCTTCATGCGAGACGATGATTTCCTTGCGGAAGCGTTTCAGAAAGCTGATCGCCTCTTTCGCGACAACGTCAAAATCGACGCCGATCTGAAAGCCCGCACGTTCGGCCCCGGTCACACTTGCCATCGCGGCCGTGGTCGACCCGACGACCAGCGCATCCGGGGCGGGATGATTGGCGAAACGCTCGGCCATTTCCGCCTCGATCCGGTCAGCCCCCGAGTCGGAGTTGGCGTTTTTCAGGATTTCCGCATTCAGGCCAAGGGCGGCGCATTCCTCAACAAAGCCCTTCACCATATGGGCCGCGTAATTCTGCTGCGCGGGGGGGGCGATCAGCATCAGGTTGCGGTGCTTGCGCGCGGCCAGACCGCGCACGGCGATGCGGGCGAATTCTTCGTTGTCATAGTCGAAATAGGGGTGGTCGATGTTCTAGGACGTGCGGACATGGGTGGCAAGGGCAAAGCCCTGTTCGACCGGCTAGGTCACGCGCGGGTCATCGGCGGTGGTCTGGTTGATGATCAAGCCGTCCGCACTTTCGGTTTCCACAATATAGCGGATCGGCGTCATCGGGTCTTCGTCGGGGAAATAGGGCATGACGACCAGATGATAGGCGGTGCCACGCAAAGCGGCGGCGATGGAATAGATCAGCCGTGATGTGTGGTTCATCATGTCAGCCTCGGTCGACAGGACCAGGGCGATGACATTGGTTTTGCCTGTGCGCAAGCGCACACCTGCGCGGTTGGGGCGGTAGCCAAGCCGTAGGGCGGTTTCGCGGACGCGGCGTTTGGTGGCTTCCCCGATGTCGGGGGCATCCTTCAGGGCGCGGCTGACCGTGGCAATCGCCAGCCCGGTTTCGGCGGCAATGGTTTTCAGCGTGGGGCGGCCCGTCTCGACGCTGGGTGATTCTGTCATGCCATCCATTCCTCGGGGCCAGAAGCGGCCCCTTGTCGTTCTTGTCTGCCTTTGTGACGCCCAAGGCGAGGCCGATTCGCATCCCTTTCTTTCATCAGGGCGGTGAAACGCGCGCGGATTGCGTTGATGCCACCCCCTACAAGCGATTGGAACTGCCTGCATTTCCGGGGGCTTCACCATGGCGCGCAGATCAAGGGCCGCTCTGATCACGCAAGAAATACCCCCCATTCAAGCCGCAATAAAATGCGTACGACAAGCGAAAAGATTGCTTGATTGAAAAAACTATAACGTTATAGATTTTGACTATAACGATTTAGAAACTGGGAGGACTACATGAAGAATTGGAAATTGGCGGCTGGTCTGATGCTGTCTGTGGCGCTGCCGTCGGCGGCTTTGGCCACCGAACTGGAAATCACCCATTGGTGGACCAGCGGCGGCGAAGCGGCGGCTGTGGCAGAGTTTGCCAAGGCGTTTGACGCTTCGGGCGACAAATGGATCGACGGCGCGATTGCAGGCGGCGGCGACACCGCACGCCCTGTGATGATCAGCCGGATCACCGGCGGCGACCCGATGGCTGCGACGCAGTTCAACCATGGCCAGCAGGCTTTGGAACTCGTTGAGGCCGGTCTGATGCTGGATCTGACCGACGTGGCCACCGCTGAAGGCTGGAAAGACAAGATTTTCCCGCCGTCGCTGCTGGACGCCTGCACCGTGGACGGCAAAGTCTATTGTGCGCCTGTGAACATTCACTCGCCCGAGTGGCTGTGGCTGAACAACAAGGTCTACACCGATCTGGGTCTCGCCGTGCCGACCAACTGGACCGAATTTGTGGCAACTGCACCGCAGGTTGAAGCAGCTGGCAAAGTACCATTGGCTTTGGGCAACCAGCCTTGGCAGTCGAACCTTGCCTTTGGCGCCATCACCATCGGCGTCGGCGGTCTAGACCTTTGGAAGGCCGTCAACGTCGACAAGAACATGGACGCAGCGGCTGGCGCCGAGATGGCGGCAGTGTTCACAGCGGCTGCTGACGCGCGCAAACTGGCGGCCAAATCGACCGTGCAGGACTGGAACCAGGCGACCAACATGGTCATCACCGGTGAAGCGGCTGGCCAGATCATGGGCGACTGGGCGCAGGGCGAATTCGCTGTGGCCGGCAAAGTGGCTGGCACCGACTACACCTGCTTGCCAGGTCTGGGCATGAACGCCTACCTGTCCACTGGTGGCGATGCCTTCTACTTCCCAAAACTGGCTGACCCGGAAAAAGAGGCCGCACAAAAGCGTTTGGCCGCCGTTCTGGTTTCGCCCGAAACACAAGTCGCGTTCAACCTCAAGAAAGGCTCGCTGCCGATCCGCGGTGACATCGACATGTCTGCGGCGAACGACTGCATGAAGAAGGGTCTTGAGATCCTGGCTTCGGGCAATCTGCTGCCGACCGGCGACATGGTTTGGTCGCCCGACGTGCAAACCCAAGCGGGTGATTTGATGGTCGAATTCTGGAAGACAGACATGTCTCCGGTTGACGCCCAGGCCAAGTGGGTCGAGATCCTGAAGTCCGGTCTTTGATCTGAAGCTGATCGCAGGGCCGCCCCAACGGGCGGCTCTGTCATCTTTGCCAGTAGCTTATTTGGGGAGGGGACGGCCATGGCCACCACTGCGCGGAAATCGCGTATCTTTCGTAACCTGAACGCCAAAATCGCCGCAGTGCCGATGATATTTTGCTCGGTTGTCGTGTTCTTGGGTTTCTCTATCTGGACGGTGGTCTATTCCTTCACCAGTTCGAAATTGCTGCCAAAGGCAAATTTCGTCGGTTTCGATCAATATGAACGTTTGTGGAGCAACAGCCGCTGGCTGGTGTCCATCGAAAACCTGATGATCTTTGGGGCGCTTTCACTGGTTTTTACCATCGCCATGGGCTTCACCCTGGCCGTGCTGATGGATCAGAAGATCCGGTTTGAAGACACGTTCCGCACCATCATGCTGTATCCTTTCGCGCTGTCATTCATCGTCACCGGCTTGGTCTGGCAGTGGGTTCTGAATCCTGATTTCGGCATTCAGGGCATTGTGCGCGGCTGGGGTTGGGAGAGTTTTTCCTTTGACCCGCTGAACAATCCCGATCTGGTGCTGTATGGCCTTTTGATTGCGGGGCTTTGGCAGGGCACCGGCTTTGTGATGGCGCTGATGCTGGCGGGATTGCGCGGCATTGACGAAGATATCTGGAAAGCCACTCGGGTTGACGGCATTCCGACATGGAAGACCTATATCGTGGTGATCATCCCGATGATGCGTCCGGTGTTCATCACCACGCTGGTTCTGGTCGCGGCAGGCATCATCAAACTTTACGATCTGGTCATCGCGCAAACCTCTGGCGGGCCGGGCAACGCCAGCCAAGTCCCTGCCATGTATGTCTATTCCTACATGTTCCAGGCGCAGAATCTGGGGCAGGGCTTTGCCGCCTCGACCATGATGCTGCTGTCGGTACTGATCGTGCTGATCCCTTGGGCCTATCTGGAATTTGGAGGCAAGAAACATGGCTGATGCAACCCTGAACGGCGCCGTTGCCGGAAGTGCCGTCAGCCCGCGCGGAGCCAAACCCACGCGCCGCCTGTCAGGCCGCAACATCATGATCTATGGCACATTGATTGTGGTCTGCCTGTATTACCTGTTGCCGCTGTGGGTGATGATGATGACCTCTCTCAAGGGCATGCCAGAGGTGCGCCTGGGCAATATCTTTGCTCCGCCGTTGGAAATGACGTTTCAACCCTGGGTCAAAGCCTGGGCCGAGGCATGCACGGGCCTGAACTGTGACGGCCTGTCGCGCGGCTTCTGGAACTCGGTTCGCATCACGGTGCCTTCGGTGATCGTGTCGATCTTTGTGGCCTCGGTGAACGGCTATGCGCTGATCAACTGGCGCTTCAAAGGGTCCGAGATTTTCTTCACCATCCTGATTTTCGGGTCCTTCATTCCCTATCAGGTGATGCTTTACCCGATGGTGGTGATGCTGCGCGAGTTGGGCCTTTACGGTTCGCTGACCGGGCTTGTCGTTGTGCATACCATTTTCGGCATGCCGATCCTGACGCTGCTGTTCCGCAACTACTTTGCCTCGATGCCGGAGGAATTGTTCAAGGCCGCCCGCGTCGATGGCGCCGGGTTCTGGCGCATCTACTTCTACATCATGCTGCCGATGAGCCTGCCGATTTTCGTGGTGGCGCTGATCCTGCAAGTCACCGGCATCTGGAACGATTTCCTGTTCGGCGTGGTGTTCATCTCGAAGGCGGAAAACTATCCGATGACGGTGCAGTTGAACAACATCGTCAAGTCGGTGCTGGGCGTCAAGGAATACAACGTCAACATGGCCGCGACCATGCTGACCGGCCTTGTGCCCCTGATCATCTACTTCGTCTCCGGCAAATTGTTCGTCCGTGGCATTGCCGCTGGCGCTGTGAAAGGCTGACCCATGACCCATTCCATCCAAGTCAAAGACCTTACGCTCAACTTCGGGTCCGTCTCGGTTCTGAAAAACATGAACATCGACGTGGCCGAGGGCGAGTTTATCGTGCTGCTGGGGCCATCGGGCTGCGGGAAATCGACGCTGCTGAACTGTCTGGCGGGTTTGCTGGACATCACCGATGGTGAAATCTGGATCAAGGGCAAGAACGTCACATGGTCCGAACCGTCGGACCGGGGCATCGGCATGGTGTTCCAGTCCTACGCCTTGTACCCGCAGATGACCGTGCGCGGGAACCTGTCTTTCGGTTTGAAAAACGCCAAGATGCCGCAAGCCGAGATCGACAAACGCATCGCGCGGGCGGCGGAGATTTTGCAGATTCAGCCGCTCTTGGACCGCAAACCCGCCGCTCTGTCCGGTGGTCAGCGTCAGCGCGTGGCGATTGGCCGGGCCTTGGTGCGCGATGTCGATGTGTTCCTGTTTGACGAGCCTTTGTCGAACCTTGACGCCAAACTGCGCAGCGAACTGCGTGTGGAAATCAAGCGGTTGCACACCCGCCTGAACAACACCATGGTCTATGTGACCCATGACCAGATTGAGGCGCTGACGCTGGCCGACCGCATCGCCGTGATGCGCGGCGGCATCATTCAGCAACTGGCAGCCCCGCAGGAAATCTACAACCGCCCGTCGAACCTGTTCGTGGCGGGTTTCATCGGCTCGCCGTCGATGAACTTTCTGCACGGGGCCACGGTGGATAATGGCACGGCGTTCCAATTCGCTGGCACCAAGATCAATCTCGCGGGCTATGAGGGCGGCGCGATACTGGAGCGTAACAAGGCCATTCTGGGCCTGCGCCCGGAACATCTGCACATTCAGGACCATGCCGAACCGGGTCTGACAATCCCGGCGGTGGTGGAAATTGACGAACCGATGGGCGCGGACAGTCTGGTCTGGCTGCTGGCCGAAGGTGGCTTGCAAATGTCGGTGCGGGTGCCGGTGGAACGGCGGATGTCGCCGGGCACGCAGGTGCATCTGAAAGTGGACATCTCGAAGGCGTCGATTTTCGACACCGGAACCGAACAGCGGATCTGAAACATGCTGGATTTGGCGGGCCAATGGTCGCTTGTGGATGCAAGCGGTGAGTATGATGTTGCCATGACTTTGCCGGGTGACGGGATTTCTGCGCTGCACGCAGCGGGCGCAATCCCCGATCCCAATTGGGGCCGCAACGAATATGATCTGCGCTGGATTTGCGGGCGCGATTGGGTGGCGCGGCGCAGTTTTGCGGTGTCGCGCACCGATCTGGTGCTGGTGGCCTCGATGCTGGACACGGTGGTTGAAATTGCGGTGAACGGGGTGGCGGTGCATGCCAGCGATAGCATGTTCCGCAGCTATCGCATTGATCTGGCGGGCGTTTTGCGGCTGGGTGAGAATGACATCGCCATAACCTTCCGCAGCCCCGAAATTGAGGCCGCGAAACGCCAGGCCGCCCAGCCCTATTTCGTGCCCTTCAGCGCCAACAATACCCCGATCCTGAACGGCAATATGCTGCGCAAACCGAGTTGCGATTTCGGTTGGGATTGGAACATCGCCTTGGCCTCGTTTGGGGTCTACGGCGATTTGTATCTGGAGCCTGTGGCCGTCCGTGTGGCGGATGTGATCATCACGCAAGCCCATACGTCGGGGCAGGTTGTTGTAACGGTGCGGGCCGCAGTAGAGGGCGAGGCTGAGGGTGCCGAGGTGTCGTTTGCGCTTTGTGGTGTGACTGCGACAGCGGCGGTGCGGCGGGGCGTGGCCGAGGCCAGCCTGACCGTCGAGAACCCGGCGCTTTGGTGGCCAGTCGGGCAGGGCGCGCAATCCCTGCACGATCTGCTGATCGGCTTTGGCGATCAGGCCGTGACCCGGCGGATCGGCTTGCGGAATGCCCAACTGATCACCGAAAAGGATGCGGCGGGCTTGGGCTTCAAATTCCGCATCAATGGGCGCGATATTTTTGCCAAAGGTGCGAACTGGATTCCGGCGGATGCGCTTTCAGGCCGGATCACCGTTGAGACGACGCGAGATCTGCTGCTGTCGGCGGTGCAGGCCAATATGAACATGATCCGGGTCTGGGGCGGCGGGCGCTATGAACCGGATTGGTTCTATGACCTGTGTGATGAGTTGGGCCTGATGGTCTGGCAGGATTTCATGTTCTCCTGCCACATCTACCCCGCGACCGAAGCCTTCCTGTCCGACGTGGCGGTGGAAGTCACCGAGCAGGCCAAGCGCCTGCACCACCACGCCAGCATGATCCTGTGGTGCGGCGACAATGAGTTGATCGGCGCGCTGACGTGGTTCCCCGAAACCCGCGCCAATCGCGACCTGTATCTGGTGGGCTATGACCGTCTGAACCGCACCATTGAGCAAGCCCTGAG
The DNA here is from genome assembly GCA_031428215.1 of Paracoccaceae bacterium. Taxonomy (GTDB): domain Bacteria; phylum Pseudomonadota; class Alphaproteobacteria; order Rhodobacterales; family Rhodobacteraceae; genus Cypionkella. The sequence continues at coordinate 5,487 of JANPOY010000143.1, read as the reverse complement.
GGCCGCGGTGCCGGGTGCTGTGTGGTGGCCGTCCTCGCCCAGCCCCGGCCCGATGGATTTCGGCGATGCTTGGCACGACGACCGCAAAGGCGACATGCACTTCTGGTCGGTCTGGCACGAGGGCCGCGATTTTGACCATTACCGCGATGTAAGCCCCCGGTTCTGTTCGGAATTCGGATTTCAATCCTACCCCTCGATGGACGTGATCCGCCGCTTTGCCGACCCGAAGGATTTCAACATCGCCGCCCCGGTGATGGAAAGCCACCAGAAAAACGCCGGCGGCAATGCGCGGATTGCGGAAACCATGTTCCGCTATTTCCGCTTTCCGGTGGGGTTTGAAAATTTCGTCTATATGTCTCAGGTCCAGCAGGGTCTGGCGATCAAAACCGCCGTCACCCATTGGCGGTCCTTGAAACCGCATTGCATGGGCACGCTGATCTGGCAGTTGAACGACACCTGGCCGGTGTGTTCCTGGGCGTCGCTGGACCACGGCGGCGGCTGGAAATTGTTGCATCACATGGCGAAGGCCTTCAACGCAGCCTTGTTTGTGTCGGCGGTTCCGGTGAAGGGAAGCATCGAACTGCGCGCCGTGAACGATGGGGCCGAAGCGGTTGATCTGACCGTCACAGCACTGGCCGTCACCATGGACGGCAGCACGCGCGAACTGGCAAAGGCGACGGTTTCGGTCGGCCCGGATGCGGCGAAAGTTGCCCTGTCGATCCCCGCCTATCAGGTCAGCGCGGCCGAAATGCTGGCCTATGTCTGGAGCCAAGGCGATACCCAGATCGGCGGCGATGTCTTTGCGCCCAAGCCCTACAAGGCCTATGATCTGCTGCCGCCGAACCTTGGGCTGACCGTTGTGGCCACCCCTTCAGGCTATGACCTGACCCTGAACGCCGACACTCTGGCTTTGTTCGTCGCGGTCGAATCCGATCAGCCGGGGCGTTTTTCCAACAACGCTATCACGGTCTTCCCGGGCCATCCCGCGACCATCACCTTCACCCCGCAAGTGCCGGGCATCGCTCCGCATTTCACCATCCGTGACCTGCATTCTGCGACCTATGGGACGCATTGACCGCCAAGGAGGCGCGCTATGATCAGCTATCAACTTTACTCATCCCGCAATTTCCCGCCGACCGCAGAGACGCTGAAAATGCTGGCGGCTGCGGGCTATGACGGGGCCGAGGGCTTTGGCGGGCTTTACGCCGACAAGGCCGGTCTGGCCGATCTGGCGGCGGGGCTGAAATCCACCGGGTTGAAGATGATCTCGGGGCATTTCGGCATTGATCAGGTGGAAGCCACGCCGGATTGGGCGATTGAGGTGGCGCAGACTTTGGGGATGGAGACGGTGATTGTGCCGTGGATTCACCCTGATCTGCGGCCCACAACCTGCAAGGGCTGGCACGATCTGGGCGCGCGGCTGCAAAAGGCGGGTGCGCCGATCCGGGCAGCGGGGCTGAATTTCGGCTGGCACAACCATGATTTCGAATTCTTCACCACACCCGATGGGGCCATCCCGCAGACCGCTTTGTTCGACGGCGGCCCCGATCTGAAATGGGAGATGGACGTGGCTTGGGTGGTGCGCGGCGGCGCCGATCCGCTGGCGTGGATCAAGGATCACGCGGGCCGGATCGTGGCGGCGCATGTCAAGGACATCGCACCCAAGGGTGACAATCTGGCCGAGGATGGCTGGGCCGATGTGGGCCATGGCGTCGTGGATTGGAAGGCGATCATGCCGGCGCTGAAGGCGATTGGCGTGCAGAACTTCGTGATGGAACATGACAACCCCGCCGACCATCTGCGCTTTGCAACCCGGTCGATCGCGTCGGTCAAGGCTTTGTAAGGATATATCATGGCAAATCTGGGCATTGGCATCATCGGATGCGGCAATATCTCGACCTCTTACCTGCGGCTGGCCCCCCTGTTCCGGGGGCTGGAAGTGCGGGCGGTGGCCGATGTGAACATGGCCACCGCCACGGCGCGGGCGGCGGAGTTTGAGGTGAAGGCGCAGTCGGTAGATGACTTGCTGGCCAACAATGACATCGATGTGGTGATCAACCTGACCATCCCGGACGCGCATTACGGCGTGACGCGGCGGATTCTGGAGGCGGGCAAGCACGCCTATTCCGAAAAGCCGCTGGTGCTGACGCTGGCCGAAGGCGTGGCTTTGCGCGATCTGGCGGCGTCCAAGGGTTTGGCCGTGGGTTGTGCGCCCGACACCTTCCTGGGCGGCACCCATCAGCAGGCGCGGGCCTTGATTGATGAGGGCAAATTGGGCCAGATCACCACCGGCTGTGCGGCGATCCAAGGCCATGGGCCGGAAAGCTGGCATCCGTCGCCCGATTTCTTCTACCTGCCCGGCGCGGGTCCGATCATGGATATGGGGCCATACTACATCGCCAATCTGATCAACCTGCTGGGGCCTGTGCGCCGCGTCGGGGCGCTGACTTCGGCCGCCACACCCACCCGCGTGATCGGGTCGGGCGACAAAGCGGGGCAGGAAATTGCGGTGAAAACGCCCTCGAACATTCAGGCCTTGCTGGAATTCCATTCAGGCGCGACAATCAGCTTTTCGGCAAGCTGGGACGTCTGGCACCACAAGCGCAACCACTTTGAGCTGTATGGCACCGAGGGGACTTTGTATGTGCCGGACCCGAACTTCTTCGGCGGGCCGATGGAGATGGCGGGGCGGGATGGCGTTTTGCATGCGGTTGAGGCCTGGGATCACCCGTTCGGAAAGGTCAACCAGCAGGGCCACCGCGGCGAGGATCAGGCCAATTACCGCACCGCGGGTATGGCCGATATGGTGCTTGCGGTGACGGAAGGCCGCGATGCGCGCTGTTCACTGGAGCGGACCTTGCACGGGGTGGATGTGATGACGGCCTGTCTGACCTCGGGCGCGACGGGGCAGTTCGTGACCCTGACCACCACCTGCACAAGGCCTGCGGCTTTGGGGCCGGATGAGGCGCGGGCGCTGCTGCGTTAGGGCGAATTTTCCAGGAAAATTCAATCGGTTGATCTGCGGAAGCTGGGGGCTGCGCGCCCCCAGACCCTGCGGGATATTTGGGCAGAGAGGATGACCATGATCGAAAATCCCGTCTTGCGTGGGTTCAATGCAGACCCGAGTTTTTGCCGGGTGGGCGCGGATTATTACATCGCCACCTCGACGTTTGAGTGGTTTCCGGGGGTGCAGATCCACCACTCGCGCGATCTCGTGAACTGGCGCCTGGTCGCTCGGCCTCTGAACCGCGCCAGCCAGTTGGACATGCGCGGCAATCCTGACAGTTGCGGGGTTTGGGCCCCCTGTCTGTCCTATGCGGACGGGCTTTTCTGGCTGGTCTATACGGACGTCAAACGGCTGGACGGGGCGTTCAAGGATGCGCACAACTTTATCGTGACCTGTGAGACGGTCGATGGAGATTGGTCGGACCCGGTCTACGTAACCTCATCCGGTTTTGACCCGACGCTGTTTCACGACGATGATGGCCGCAAGTGGTTCGCCAACATGCGTTGGAACCACCGGCCCAAGGGCACCGGATTGAACCCGGCGCATGATCGGTTTGACGGGATTGAATTGCAGGAATGGCATCCTGATAAGGGCCTTCTGGGCGATGTGACGACTATTTATGCGGGCACAACGCTTGGCCTGACCGAAGCGCCGCATCTGTTCAAGCGCAACGGCTGGTATTATCTGACCACTGCCGAGGGCGGCACGGGTTATGATCATGCGGTGACGATGGCGCGGTCGCGCAGCATCGATGGGCCCTATGAAACCCATCCGGATCAACACCTTATGACCGCGCGGTTTGCGCCGGGCAATGCGATCCAGCGCTTCGGGCATGGGCAATATGTTGAGGGGCCGCAGGGCGAGGCCTGGCATTCCTATCTGTGCGGCCGTCCGATCATGGGGCCGCATGGGTTGTTTTGTGCGACGGGGCGCGAGACGGGGATTGCGCTGTGCGAGTGGCGCGATGACTGGCTCTATCTGCAGGGTGGTGGTTTGGTGCCGCAGGCGGTGTTGCCGGGGGTGGACCTTTTGCCGGGGCCGGTGACGGCGCATGAGTTTGCAGGTGTGTTGCCGTCCGAGTTTCAGTGGCTGCGCACGCCGGAACCGGGGCGGATAGTCCAGATGACGGGATCGGCGTTGCGGCTGATTGGGCGGGAAAGTCTGGGGTCCTGGTTTGAGCAGGCCTTGGTGGCGCGGCGGCAAGAAGATCAGGCCTACCGCGCCGAAACCGTGGTGCTGGCCGATCCGCCGAACTGGCAGCGCGCCGCCGGTTTGACCACCTATTACAACCGCCACAAATTCCACGCCGCCCTGATCACCCATGAGCCGGGGGTGGGGCGATGCGCACGGATCGTGTCTTGCGCGGGCGATGTGACCGAGGCTTTGACCTTCAGCGATCCGGTCGCTTTGCCCGAAGGGCCGATCACCCTGTCGGTGGTGGTCAATCGCGCGGTGCAACAGTTCCACTGGTCTGCCGGAGGGGCTTTGCAACCGCTGGGGCCGGAACTGGATGCATCGGTGATTTCGGATGAGGGCGGGCGCGGCGAGCATTCCTCTTTCACCGGGGCCTTTGTGGGCATGGTTGCCCATGATCTGACCGGGCAGGGCTGGAGTGCGGATTTCACGCGGTTTTCCTATGTCCCGAGCGCCGCCTAACAAGCGGCTTGCATGACGTCCCTCCTCCGGCATAACTGTGCCATTGCTGGAGAGAATGGCTGCATGACGGACGATCTGCGTAAAATCCCGACCCATGAGGTGATCTACGCGCGGTTGCGCGACATGATCCTGTTCGGGGTGTTGCAGCCCGGTCAGCCGGTGACGATTCAAGGCCTGACCGCCGATCTGGATGCAGGCATGACTCCGGTGCGCGAGGCGATCCGGCGGCTGGCGGCGGAGGGCGCTTTGTTGCCGCAGGGCAACCGGCGGGTGACGGTGCCGCGCCTGACTCCGGCCATTCTGGAGCAGCTGGCCTTTGCCCGCCTGACGCTGGAGCCGAAGCTGGCGGCAATGGCGGCTGTCACGCCCGATCTGATCAAACGGCTGACGGCGATTGACGCGCGGGTGGATGCGGCGATTCTGGCCGATGACGTCTCGGGCTATCTGCAAAGCAACCATGCCTTTCATTTCGCACTTTATGAGGCGGCGGGGGCGGGGGTGTTGCTGGATATGGCGCGGTCTTTGTGGCTGCGCTTTGGGCCGTCCTTGCGGGTGGTGTCGGGGCGGTCGGGGGCCACGGAATTGCCGGATGCGCATAAAGAGGCGCTGGCGGCGATGCGGGCAGGCGATATGGCGGCGGTGGCAGCGGCCATGCAGCGCGACATCGCGCAGGGCGTCGATCATGTGCGCGCGGCGCTGGTGCGGGGCGAGATTTGATCACGGAAACCACGCCGCCCCGGACTTTATCCGGGGCCACTGGCTGCTTAGTTGTGGCCCCGCAACATGTCCGGGGCGGCGTGGTTTTGCGGGTGGTTTTATCGCTT
>JANPOY010000142.1:0-10229 GCA_031428215.1 Paracoccaceae bacterium | reverse complement strand
GCCCGGGCTGTCCTTTTGGTTGTTTTACTTTTTTTTTTTCTCTGCTACTTTGGTAATATCCCTTCTTTCTAACCCTGGGGTTTTTCAGATGGGGGTTGCGGCCCCGGCCATCATCTGCCGGGGCCCGCGACCTATATCACTGGCCGACAGCTTTCGCCTGTGCATCATCCGCCATTTCCGCAGACAGGTAGATCGAGCCGGGCAGATCAGGGCGGCAGGTCACAGGGTTCGGCGTGCCAGAGACAGAGTTTTCAAAGACCGGAGCCTTGAAGATGTTGTCGGCGGGCGGAGTGCCCCCGGTGGCCAGAGCAACAGCCCACTGTACAGCCAGACGGACGTTGTCATTGCCGGTGGCAACCGTGAACAGTTTGAAGTCGGCGTTGGCGTCCTTGTTTTGCTCATAGAAGCAGGACAGCGAATTGCCGTCCGACGTCGCCAGTGCCGGGATTGACCGCTTGAACTCGGCGAACACAGGCAAAGCGCCCACCAGCGACGGGCCGAAGTCCGACACGATCACGTCGATCTTGTCGTTCTTGGCGATCTCGGCCGACAGAACCTGCTGGGTCAGCGACGGGTCCCAGTTGGTGACGGCGAAGGGTTCGGGGTTGATGAAGACATACTTGTCATCCAGCACCGACTTCATGCCTGCCAGTTCGTCAATGCCCTGGCTGTTGCCGGCCGGGCCGCTGAGGAACAAGAGGTTGCCGCCTTCGGGCAGGATTTCCTTGATCCAGTTGCCCCAGCTGACGCCATCCTCAAAGAAGGACGAGCCGATGAACTTGGCATAGTTCTCGCCCTCGGTGCCGCCCACGTTCACCCGGTAAGGCACGACGATGGTGCCGGCGCGGTGTGCGTTGGTCAGCGCCGGCAGAACTGCCGGGCCTGCATCGCCAAAGACCACCATCGCGTTGATCCCGCGCGCCGCCATCGAGTTGATATCCGAGATGGCCTTCTGGGTGTCGCCCTGACCATCGGCATATTCATACTGGGTGATGCTGGGGCACTTGGCAGCCTCTTCCGCACCCGATGCCGTGGTGACCAGGCGCCAGCTGTTGCCGCCAAAGCCGTCCAGCAGCGCCAGCGACGCCTCGTTCGGCCCGCACCAGGACGGGGTTTGCGCCAGTGCCGTTGTGGCCGCAAGCGCCATGGTCAGTGTTGCCACCGCACAGGCGGCAGTCATCGTGTTTGTCTTAAACATTGTCCGTTTCCTCCGTTTTGGACTTTAGTGCAGATTTGATTGCCGCCTGTTTCCAGCGCAGCGAATAGACGCCGATCCCGAAGACCAAAGCCAAGGCCTGGATGATGGTCTGGGCCGAGAACGGCACACCGACCGCCAGCGCGAACTGGCTAAGCTGGTTCAGAAAGAACGCGGCGATGACGGTCGAGATGGGAAAGCCGCGCCCGCCCAGCAGGGACGTTCCGGCCAGCACCACCACCGCCACCGATGGCAGCAGCAGGCTGTCGCCCTGAAAGGCGGTGGGTTCGCGGGTAATGCCGGAAATCAGGATACCTGCCACACAGTAGTGCAGTTGGGCAAAGACATAGGCCATCGCCTGATAAAGCTGCACCTTCAGACCCGCCGCATGGGCCGCAGCCGGATTGGCGCCAATCGCTTCGAACCGGCGACCGATCACGGTTTTTTTCAGCACGAAACTGACCAGCAGCATGATGGCCATCGCAAACAGCACTGAATTCGGGATGCCAAGTGTCTTGCCGCCCGCAATTTGCGCCATCAGCGGTGTGGTGATCCGTGGGACGCCGCCCGACACTGCAAACACGGCGCCGTAAAGCAAGGCATTCATCCCGATGGTTGCCACGATGGCGTTCAGGCGCAGAACACCCACCAGAATCCCGTTCGCCACCCCCGCCACCACGGCGCAAGCAAAGGCTACGGCAATCGACGTCAGCAAAAGGGTATCACTGCCATTCGACATGTGTGTCGTGATGACCACGGCAAGGGAAACGCCCCCGGCAAGCGACAGATCAAATCCGCCCTGTTGCACCACCAGCATCTGCCCAAGGCCCACAATCGCGATGACGGCAGCGAAGGGCAGGCTGCCTGCAAGACCGCCCGACGAAATGGCCGAAGGCGCAAAGATGGCGCAGACCACAAGCAGGGCCAGTGTCGAGATCACGACCGTCACAAAGCCGCGCGCCGGTTTCAACGACCGCAGATCAAGGGCAAGCCCATCCTGACCCGCCGTCTGTTGATACTGTGCCATGATCTGCCTCCCCTTCCCCGTGTTGCGCCTTGACCGATCAGGCAATTTCCAGCGTGATCTTCACGGCCTTCGTCGGGTCTTTGCCCAGATCGAACGCCGTAATTGCATCGTCCAGCGCAAAGCTGTGGGTCTGGATCGGCGACAGGTCGATCCCCGTCCGCTCCAGAAACCGGATCGCGGCGGGCCAGACACCGGGCGAGCCGATGCACCCGCGCACCGTCAGGTCCTTGATCTGGATCTTGCCCAGTTCGACCGGAATCTTCTGGCCGATGCTGATGCCCACCATCGACACAAACCCCTCGGGCCGGGCATAGTCGAACACATTGGCCAACGATGATGGATGACCCGCCGCCTCGATCACCAGATCGGCGCCGCCGCGTGTCATCTCTGCCACCGCCTCCACCGGGTTGCCAGCCAAGGGGTCGACCGTGCCCACAGCGCCCAGCTTCATCGCAATTTCACGGCGAAGGGGAACCGGATCGACGACGATCACCTGCGCGCCCATGCCAATCGCGGCCGCCGCCGAGACAAGGCCAATCGTCCCACCACCCGAGACAACCACCGTCTGCGACGCATCCACACCGCCATGCCGCAGCACGGCGTAATAGCCGCAGGTGAAGGGCTCGATCAACGCGCCCTTGGCATCGTCCACGCCATCGGGCAGCTTGTGCAGCCATTCGGGCCGTGCCGCGAAAAACTCGCGGTTGGCCCCATCCATCGAAAAGCCGAAATGATGAATGCGCTCGGGTGTGCGGATCACGCATTCGCCCACCACACGGTCGCCGCGCACCAGGCCCTTGACGTTGCGCCCCACTTCGACCACCTCGCCCACCCATTCATGGCCGGGGGTGACGGGGTAGGAAATCGGGATGATGTAATTGCCAGACAGCAGTTCGTAATCCGAATGACATATTCCCACGCGACGCGACCGGATCATGACCTCATTGTCGCCAATGGTCGGCATCTGGATGTCGGTGACGACGGGCTTGTTCGGTTGATCGAAAATAAGCGCTTTCATCTCGGGTCTCCGTCAAAGTGTCAGGCAGGTTGGCGGCTTACGCCACGGTTTCGATGCGGCCGCTCTTGGCCGAGGCGAACACCGCCTCCAGCAGGGCAATGTTGTTGACCAGATGGTCGGCAGTGATCGGATAGTCCCCGCCGCGCACGGCGCGGGCAAAGGCCACCAGATTGTCCTTCACCGGTTCGGCCTTGCCGATTTCGCGGGTAACAATCGGCCCGCCCGCCATCGCCGAGGTGACGATCCAGCCATCGGGTGCCTCGACATGGGCCTTGTCACGAATGTCGATCCAGCCTTTTGACCCAAACACCGCAAAACGCGAAATGAACGGGTTGGCCAGCGAGGCCGAGACATAGGACGTGCCGCCGCCCTTGAACTTCACAAAGGCCGCCACCGTATCGCCCTGCGGCAGATCCGACGACAACTGTTCGCAGATGCAGAGCACGCTTTCGGCAGCCCCCAGCAATCGCACCGACAGGTCCAGCAGGTGAATGCCCGTTGCCGTCATGCCCCCCGCCGGGGCCTGATCGGCCTTCAGCCGCCAGTTGTCGCGGGCGAGGGTCAGGAACTTGTCATGGCTGAAGTTCGCCTCGATCTGGTGGATACGCCCCAGCGTTCCCGCATCCGCCATGGCCAGCATGTCGGCCACCGGGGGTTCAAACCGCCGCTCGTGCCCCATGCCCAGCACCAGCCCCGCATCGCGGCACAAGGTGACGGACCGTTCCGCCTCGGCCTTGGTCAAGGCCAGCGGCTTTTCGCAAAAGATGTGCTTGCCTGCCGCAACCGCCGCCGCGATCTGATCGGTGTGCAGGGAATGCGGCGTGGCCAGCACCACCGCCTCTACCGCCGGGTCGTTCAGCGCATCGGCGTAGTCTGCCGACAGCGCGATGCCCTTGTCGGCGCACAGCTGGCGCACGCTGTCCACGTTCGGCTCTACCGCGCGCACGACCTGAATATCATCCGGCGCAGACTGCAGGACGGACAGCATCTTTTGCCCCCACCACCCCATGCCCACGAGGGCGATCTTGACCGGGCCCATTTTCACTGCGGGGTCCATCAGCGGTTGTCCACACGCTTGGAGAACGGGCGAATCGACACGGTTTTCCACAATCCCGCCTTGGCGAAGGGATCATTGCTGTTGAACGCCTCCACCTCGGCCAGACTGTTTGCCTCAAGCACGAAACAACTGCCGATCATCGTCTCTTCGTCATCCGCCAGCAGCGGGCCGGATATCACGGTTTTCACGTGGGCCGTCGCCAGATAGGCCTTGTGTGCCTCGTAATGCGCCAGCCGCTTTACGACGGCACCGTCATGGTCCAGGCAGTGAACAACATAATGCATGGCTGTCTCCTTATGCCGGGATGATGCGGCGCGCACGCAACTCATCGAACACGTCGGTGAAGCTGCTGCGGGTGGATTGATAGGCGTCAAAGCCCAGCGTCCGGCTGTTGGTCATATCGGTGAAACATTCCAGCGTGCGGCCCAGATCGGCATCGCTGTGCCACCAGGACGCCAAGGTGTTGACCGGAATGTCCTGCAGCCCGTGCTTGGCCACGATGTCGGACCACACGGTTTGCGCATCGGCCATCTGGCCTTCCAGCGGGGTCGGCTGGCCCGGATAGGGGGCCGCTTCGATGCCGAAGTAATTGGCGATCTGTTGCCAAAGCCAGGTCCAGCGGAACACATCACCGTTCGAGGTGTTGAAGGGCGTGTTTGCCGCTTCGGGCGTTGTGGCAGCCCAGAGCAACTGCTTGGCCAGCAGGCGGGCATCGGTCACATCGGTGACCGCGTTCAACTGCTCGGACGATCCGGGATAGACAAATGGCCGCCCGGTGTGCTTGCAGATGCTGGCATAAACCGCCAACGTCACCGCCATGTTCATCGCATTGCCGATGACAAAGCCGATCATCGTGTGCGGGCGGTGCACCGACCAGGTGAAGCCGCGCTTTTCGGCCATCTCAAACAGCACGTCTTCCTGTGCGTAGTAAAAATTCAGGCCGGGCAGACGCGGGCTGCTTTCCAGAAACGGCGTGTAGGGCTTGACTTTGGCATAGTCGTCGAACGAGCCGAGGTAATGCTTCAACCCCGTCACCAATGCCGCATGCCGGATCGGCGCGGCTGACAGACCGTCGAACAGATTGCGGATCATCAGCGCGTTGACGCGCACATTCTCGGCCTCATTGGCCTGCCGGGACCAGGTGCAGAAGAACACATGCGTCACATCCCCCGCCGCCCGCAACGCCGCAGCACTTGCCGCTGCATCTTGCAGGTCTGCCGCGATGTGGCGATCCGAAAACGCCAGATCAGCCGCGCCGCGCGACAGCGTCACCACCGTCCAGCCCTGTTCCTTCAAGAGCTTGCCGGTGTAGCTGCCAGACAGCCCCGTGGCACCGACGATAAGAGCGACGTTGTTTTCAGCCATTGTTCTTGTCTTTCTGTTGTTGGTCAAAGGTCAGGTCGTGACCAAAATCTTCAAATGTTCGCCCGCCGGGTCGAGAAGCGCCTCGAACCCCTTGGCCACCACGTCGGCTGCGTCGATGCGGGCTGTGATCACCTTTTCCACCGGGAAGGTGCCTGCCGCGATCATCCGGGCAATTCGCGGCCAGATCTGCGTCGGGTAGCACCAGGTTGCCTCGACCGAGATGTCCTTCAGCGCCCAGAGCATCGCATCAATGCTGGCGGGCTTCATGTGCAGGCCAACCTGCACCACCTTGCCTTGCCGCCGCACCGCCTGCACGCATGCGTTCAGCGACGCTTCCAGCCCGACGCATTCCAGCGCCACATCGACGCCCACGCCTTCCTCGGTCAGATCGCCCACGACCTGTGCCAGCGTGCCATCGCGCGGGTTCACGACATGCGCATAGGGCGCAATCTCGGTTATGATCCGCCGCCGGTTCGGGTTCGGCTCGGACACGATGATGGTCGCAGCCCCCGCCGCCTTGGCTGCAAGGATCGTCAGCGCCCCGATCGGCCCCGCGCCTGACACCAGCACGGTTGACCCAGCGGTTATCCCGCCGCGGTCCACCCCGTAGAGCGCCACGGCCGCCGGTTCGATCATCGCGGCCTGATCATCGGTGATGCCATCGGGCACCGGCTGGGCGTTGTAATCCTTGATCACAGCCTTTTCGGCCATCCCGCCCCAGGCCCAGCTAAGCCCGACACAACCCATCTGCGGTGACAGATGATAGAGGCCGCGTTTGCCGTAATAGTCATTGCGCGGCGACAAAAGCGGCTGGATCGAGATGCGATCCCCTGCCTTCACATGGCTGACAGCATCCCCCACGGCCAGAACGCGGGCGGAAAACTCATGCCCCAAGATCTGCGGATTGCTGGCGCCGGTGAAAATATGCGGCTCTTTTGGCGTCACGATCGGCCCGGCGATATATTCGTGCAGGTCCGTACCGCAGATGCCGGTGACGGCAGGGGCGATCAGCACATCATCGGGCAGAAGCCGCCCTGACGGTTCGGCCACATCCTCAACCCTGATGTCTCTGGCCCCGTGGAACCGAATTGCTCTCATTCCGTCATCCTCCCTCAGACCCGCGGCCAGAACCACGGCACCCCTTGTCACCCCCACAAGACAGCCCTCAGTCATCGAGCAAGGCTGACCTTGTCGTGCAGCCCAACAGAGCTGTCTATGTCTGTCGATTGTAGTTGCGGTGATTCACTCCCATCTCGTTTCTATCAAATCCCATTTGGCAGGTCTGATGAAATTTAGCCGATCCGAATAAATTACCTCAACCACCACCGCTTCGGCGATTTACAGTTGTGACAGGAGCGAGGGGTGGAATTCGGCATGCAAACGACCAAGGCAGAGACGGTGCGCGCACAACCGGGCAAATGGGGCATAGGCTGGATCGGGGCCGGCAAGATGGGCGCGCCGATGATCCGCAACCTTCTGGCTGCCGGAACCACGGTGGCGGTGACAGATCCTGACCGCCAAGTTGTCCTTGATCTTGAACGCGCGGGTGCGGTCAGCGCAGACACGCTTGACCAGCACAGCCAAAACGACATCGTTTTTGCCACGCTGCCCAATGACAAGGTGCTGCGCGAGGTGGTCTTGGGCACCCAAGGCACGACAGGTTTGATCCATCACATGGCCCGCGGGTCGATCTTCGTGGAGATGAGCACGGTATCGCCCGATTGTTCTGCGGAAATCGCCACTGCACTGCAGAATTGCGGGATCTTTTACCTGCGCGCCCCGCTTTCTGGCAGCACCGCCCTTGCCGAAAAGGCGGCACTGACCGTCCTGGCCTCGGGCGATGAACAAGCTTGGTCCGTCGTCCTGCCGACCATTCGGTTGCTGTCGGCACGGCAGTTCTACCTCGGCGCGGCCGAAGAGGCCCGGTATATGAAGCTGGTGATCAACACTCTTGTCGGGGCCAGTTCTGCCATTCTGGCCGAGGCTTTGGCACTGGGGGAAAGCGGTGGACTTTCTCGGGCCAGCATGATGGACGTGATCTGCGAAAGCGCCGTCGCCTCACCGTTGTTCAAGTACAAGACCGATGCGGTGGTGTCCGCCGACTATGCGCCTGCTTTCACCATCGCGCAGATGATCAAGGATTTCAGCCTGATCAGCGATGCCGGACGCGCTAACGGCGTGCCGTTGTTGACGACCGGGCTGATCCTCGAGCTTTATCGTGCCGCTGCCAATTCGGGCTTGCGGGATCAGGATTTCTTCGCTTTGGTGAAATGGCAGACCGACATCTCCGCTTAGCAAGGTTTCGCCCATGCGCCAGAAGGCCACGTCCACCGCCCCCGCACCTGCATCCGAACTCACCAGCCACGAGCTGTCGCGCATTGTGGACTTCCTGCGCAAGCTGCGCGCGCCTTTTGATGCGGGCGTGCCGGGGGCGACCAAGGATGTGTTCTGGAACATCGTGCTGGAACTGATTGATGCACATCTGCGCCGCCGTCCGATCGACAAATCCGGGCTGGTGACGCTGGCCGGCGTGCCCTACAGCACCGGCAACCGGATGATCATCAAGATGATCGCCGACAATCTGATCCGTCAGGTGCCACGCGGTGGCGGGCTCAAGACCCACTTTCTGGAACCGACCGATGCCCTGCTGCTCAGCTTTATGGACTATGCCACCCATGTGAAGGGTCATCTGGCCAAAACATTCGGATTGCGAAAAGGGACAGAGGCGAACGAATACTACTTCGGAGGCAGCTATTTTGCCGCGCAGATCATTTCTCCGGTGCGGGGTGACGACATCGCTGGCAAGGTGCCCGGCGATATCCGCTTCCTGCTGAACGACGACAATTACTTTTCGTCAATGCGCAATATGTGGTCGGATTTCCGCAACGATCTGGGCCGCAAGAGCAGCTTTGAACTCCAGCGCCTGCAGGACCTGTACATCAGCGCGCAGGCACAGTTCGCAAAACCGTCGGCCGAATATGACGTGATCTCGATCAACATGCCGTGGCTGGGCGAATTTGCTGAGAGGGGCCACCTCGCCCCGCTGGATGAACTCCTGCAGGATGCTGCCATCAACCCGCTGGACTTTCACCCTTCGGTCTGGGGAACTGGCAACTGGAAGGGTACGCAGTATGGCATTCCGCTCTATTGCACGATCGAGATTCTGGCCGCCCGTCGTGACCTGTTTGATGACCGCGGCCTGACCTATCCGCGCACCTTTGACGAGACCATCGCCGCTGCCCGCGCCCTGCACCGCCCGGCAGGTGAATTCTACGGCATTGCGTGGAATGGCCAGCGTGGCATGCCCATCGCGAACTCTTTCATGTTCTTTCTGGCCGCCTGCCAAAAGACCATCATCGACATGCCGATGCACAATCAGGAAAGCTGGAACTTTGACCGATTCGAGAAACTGAAACTGCAGATAGACACAGACGATGCCGTCGAGGTGATCGATTACATGAAGCAACTGGTCGAGGTGTCACCGCCAGACATCGAATTTATGGATTGGGAGAAGCGGATACAGTGCTTCATGTCGGGTCGCGCTGGCCTTGTCTATTGCTGGACAATGCGCGCTGCCCGGTTTGAACACGAACTGAGCTCACAGGTTGCGCGCCGTGTCGCCTATTTGCCACCACCGTCTCGACGGATGCGAAAGATCGCAGCACCCATAGGTGGGTTCCTGATGACCATTCCCGCCCATGTGCCCCCCGCCCGGCAACGCCAGATCATGAATGCGATTGCCTGGATGGTTTCACCCGAAGCCATGAAGGCCCACGTGAAGAACGGATTTCCCGTGGCCCCCCGATTTTCCGTCTGTGCCGACCCTGAGGCACTCGCCTCGTCTCCGATTGTCAGCATGGTGGATCAAATGGCACGGAGGAACGAATTGGTGACATGGGCTCGACCACCGATCAAAGAATTCAGCTATATAGAAGGTGTCCTCGGTGCAGAAATCCACGACGCTGTGTTCCATGGAAAGCAGGCACGTCAGGCATTACGCGACGCCGAAAATCGGATTTATAACGAATTGTACAACAAGTTTTGACTTTTTCCCGCTAGTGAACTGGCTGGTGCTCGATCCTGGATGATCACACTGACCCTCGGCGATCGGCGTTTTTCTTGGCAAGATCGATCCTGCAGGACATTCGGGATGGGGTGCGGGCGTGCTGATCCATCTTCCCAAGCAGGCGACAACGAAGGTCCGATGCGCGAAACAGGCCAGCGATGAGCCGACTCCGGCCCTGGCGGAGCGGTCCGGCACGACCGAGCAGACCGTCTGCAATTGGAAACACCGGAACAGCATTCATGACCGCAACCAAACGCCCCACCGGATACAAACCACGCTGACCCCGGCGCAAGAGGCGGTTGCGGTGACCTTGTGTCGGGCGCTGTTGGTATTTGACCTGCGACGGGATTTTTCCTGCATCTGCGAGCAGAGTGCGCCCCAGGGAAGGGAGGGACGATGAAGCGAACAATATGAACCGAAGAGCAGATCATCGGGATCTTGCAGGTCGAGGAGGAGCAGAAAACGATCCGGGGGATCGTTTTTCCGACGAGGTGAGGCAGG
>JANPOY010000141.1:0-20024 GCA_031428215.1 Paracoccaceae bacterium | reverse complement strand
ACAACGGGAAGAAGGGCGAAATCCGCACCATCTGATCTTCGGTCAACAGGAACAGGTCGGTCATGGCAGCACCTCCTTCGGTGCAGCCAGTGAATCAGTGATACTCCGGTCCCGCAAGCGATTTAGTGGGTCCTGAGCCTAAGGCGCACAGGTGGACGGGGCCTTAACGTGTTGAAGCAAATTGCCTGCAATCTGATTCAGATTGAGGGAAATCCGGGACAAGGACAGCCTGAGGCTGTTGCGATTGCCGACAATCGGTTGAAACCGACAGATGGCAACGGGCCCTAAATTGTCGTCAAATTTCCATGCGCACCGCCGTTGCGTTTTGCGCGTGAAAAAGGGCCACGTCTTTTCAGACGCGACCCTTTTTGGCGTATCAGATTGACCCGAAGATCAGAATTCAGACATAAGCTGCCCTTTGGCCACGGGCAGCAAAGCGGCCATCTTGGCGCGGATGTCGTCGGCGCTGGCCTTGTCGCCCAGATCGGCCGCGACCTTGCGCACGACGTCTTCAATGCCCGCCTCTTCGAAATCGGCAGAGACCACGCTCATGGCGTAGTCCGCAGCCGCATCGCCCGTTTTGCCCAGCAGTTCGGCAGCCCAAAGGCCCAGCAGCTTGTTGCGGCGGGCCTCGGCGCGGAACTGCATGTCGGCGTCGTGGGCGAATTTGGATTCGAAGGCGGTTTCGCGTTCGTCAAAGGTGGTCATGGCGGGCCCTGTCGGTGATGGAAGGTTGCTCCACATATGCCCATCCGTGGCCCGCGCTTCAAGACAAAAGCGCCGGAGCAGCCGTTGCGCCGCTGTCGTGCAGCCCTGCAGTGCCAGCCTTGGCACCTTTCGGCCTGCGCCCCGATTGCGCGACGGCAAAGCAAGGCAACCCCAAAAGTCATCCGCACAGGGCCTGCAGCTGTGTCGCAAGCCGCAACATCGGCCAAATGCGGCGCCGCGCGCTGCGTCTGTCCTGAACCCCGCAGTCTTGCCCGCGCCCGCGCCTTGCCGTATAGGCGCTAACAAAGGGCAGGGGTGGCTGTGGCCGTCCCCTGTCCCGATGGGCATCGGAGCATTCATGGCGCGCAGGAAGAAGGTTTACGAGGGCAAGGCGAAGATCCTTTACGAAGGGCCAGAGCCGGGAACCTTGATCCAATATTTCAAAGACGATTCCGCGCCGACTGCCCAAGAGGCCACTCCGGCGGCGGTCGAAGGCAAGGGCGTACTGAACAATCGTTTGTCGGAATTCTTCATGTCGGGGTTGAACGCGGTGGGGGTGCCGACGCATTTCATCCGCCGCGTGAACATGCGCGAGCAATTGGTGCGGATGGCGGAAATCATTCCGCTGGAAGTCGTGGTGCGCAACTTTGCCGCAGGCGAGATTTCCACCCGGCTGGGCATTCCCGAAGGCACACCACTGCCGCGCCCGATTGTGGAATATTACCTGAAAGATGACCGGCTGAACCTGCCGATGGTGGCGGAAGAGCATATCGTGGCCTTTGGCTGGGCCACCCAGCAGGATCTGGACGACATCATCGCGCTGGCTTTGCGGGTGAATGATTTCCTGTCGGGCGTGATGATGGGCGTCGGCATCCGTCTGGCCGATTTCCGCATCGAGGTCGGCCGGATCTGGGAGGGCGATTACATGCGCCTGATCGTCGCCGATGAGATCAGCCCGGACAGCTGCCGACTTTGGGATCTGCGCGGGCTGGCGGACAAGGGTGATGGCCAGCCAGTGCCGGAACCGGGTCCGCTGCCCGATGTTTATGCCGAACTGGCGCGGCGGTTGGGGGTGATGCCCTCGAACGTCACCCACACGACGAAGCCGACGCTGATCAACTGACCCCTTGCCGCGCTGTGCATTGGGGTTTAACGGGCGGGCAACTGCCACACCACGGAGAAGCTCATGAAAGCGCGCGTCACGGTCATGCTGAAATCAGGCGTTCTGGATGTGCAGGGCGAAGCGGTGCGGCACGCGCTGGGCACTTTGGGTTTTGTCGGAGTGAATGGGGTCCGGCAAGGCAAGGTGATCGAATTGGATCTGGCCGAGACCGACCGCGCGGCGGCAGCAGTGGCTGTGACGGCGATGTGCGAAAAACTGCTGTCGAACACCGTGATCGAAAGCTACCGCGTCGAGATTTTGTAGGGCGTTTGGCGAAAGCCAAGAATTTTCGAAAATTCTTGCAAAATTCTGCGAAGAATTTTGGCTCTGGCGGCAAGGACTTGACCGGTTCCCGCAAGCCGGGCTTGATGGCCGCAAAGGGAGAACCCGATGCGCGCCGCCGTGATCCGTGAATACAACGCCGACCTGAGCCTTGAATCCGTGCCCGATCCGGTTTGCGAAGCCGATGGTGTGGTGCTGCGCGTGCTGGCCTGCGGGATTTGCCGATCCGACTGGCACGGCTGGGTTGGGGAACATCCCCGCGTGAAACCTGGCGCCATCCCCGGCCATGAGTACTGCGGCGAGGTGGTGGCGGCAGGCCCCTTGGCTAAATGGCGGCTGGGCGACCGTGTGATCGCGCCCTTCATCCTGTCCTGTGGCGCCTGTCCCGAATGCCAGTCCGGCCAAACCACCATCTGTAAAAACCAGCGCGTGCCGGGCTTTGGCGAACCGGGGGCCTATGCGGAATATGTCAGCGCTCCGCATGCCCACAACCTTGTCCGCCTGCCCGAAAGCCTGACGCCCGCGCTGGCGGCGGGCCTCGGCTGCCGCGTCACAACGGCTTGGCATGCCTTGACGGGGCGGGCGGCGGTGCAGGCGGGGGAGTGGCTGGCGGTGCATGGCACTGGCGGTATCGGGTTGTCGGTGCTGCTGATCGGGCGGGCCTTGGGCGCGCGGGTGATTGTGGTCGATGTGGTGCCGGAACGGCTGCAACATGCGCTGTCCTTGGGGGCCGAGGCGGCGATTGATGCACGCGGCGGTGATGCGGCAGCGCAGATTGTGGACCTGACCATGGGCGGCGCGCATGTGAGCGTGGAGGCTTTGGGGATTGAGGCCACCACCAATGGTTCCATCGAATGCCTGCGGCCCATGGGGCGGCATGTGCAGGTCGGGTTGCCGGTGGGCCATACCGCGCGGATGCAGATCAACATGAACGCGGTCTATATGAAGCAATTGGCGCTTTATGGCACGCGGGGCATGCCCAGCTGGCGCTATCCGTCGCTGTTGTCGATGATTGAGACCGGGCGGATCGACGTGGCGCCCAATGTGGCGCGGCAGGTGACCTTGTCGCAGGCCAGCGCCGAGTTGCGCGCCTTCAACGCCCCGATGCCGCCGGGTGTGGCGGTGATCACCGACTTTGCCGCCTAGCCGATTTCTGCACAGAAATCGAACCGGAGTTTTCGAAAACTCCGTGCGCCGGTCTTGCAAGGGGTGGCCTCGCCGCCGCGATTGCGCTATGCGCGCCCCATCCCAGACCAACCGGAGCGCCCTTCATGAAAGCCGCCGTCGTCACTTTTCCCGGATCAAACTGTGACCGTGATCTTGCCGTGGCCTTCGAGCGTGCCGGGTTCGATGTGACCCGCGTCTGGCACAAGGACAGCGCTTTGCCTGCAGGCACCGACGTCGTCGGCGTACCGGGCGGCTTTTCCTTTGGCGATTATCTGCGCTGCGGCGCGATTGCCGCGCAGTCTCCGATTGCCACTGCCATTCGCAGCCATGCGTCGCGCGGCGGCTATGTCTTGGGCATCTGCAACGGCTTTCAGGTGTTGACCGAGATGCAACTGCTGCCGGGCGCCCTGATGCGCAACGCGGGGTTGAAATTCCTGTGCAAGAATGTGACGCTGACTGTGACCAGCACCGACAGCGCCTTTACCTTTGCCTATACCAAGGCGCAGCAGATCACGGTGCCGATTGCCCATCATGACGGCAATTACACGATTGACGCCAACGGCTTGGACCGTCTGCGCAGCGAAGATCGCATCGCTTTCAGCTATGCCGCCAACCCCAATGGCGCGATGGCCGACATTGCCGGGGTGCTATCGGAAAACCGCCGTGTGCTGGGGATGATGCCGCATCCCGAACGGGTGGTGGATGTCAGCCACGGCGGCACCGATGGGGCCGCGCTGTTTGCCAGCCTGATGGGCGGGATGGCGCTGGCCTGAACCGCTGCTGCTTGAGACGCGGCGGGGCAGGGCCTAAACTCTGCCGATGCATGACAGCCTTTCACCGCAGCTGACAGACACCGCGCCGGGATCATCCTGGCGGGTGCGTCTGGCGGTGGGGCTATTGATCCTGGTGGCCGTGGGCGTGGTGTTGATCACCAACCGCTGGCTGTCCGAACGTTTTACCGAAACCACCCGCAACCGTGCCGAACTGCGGCTGGCGCTTTACTCTGGCAATATGCTGTCCGAGTTGCAGCGCACCTCTGTCGTGCCGCTGTTGCTGTCGGACGACCCCGCGATTCGGGATGCGCTGCTGAAGGGCAGCTTTGCCGGAACCACCTTGCGCCTGATACAGGTTCAGGAAGAAATCGGCGTGGCGTCAATCATCCTGCTGGACAATGACGGCCGGGCGGTGGGGGCGACCGACCGCAATCTGCTGGGCACCAATCACCGTGGCCAGCCCTATTTCGTGGATGCGCTGCGCTCTCAGGACACGGTGTTTTCGGCGGATCAGCGCGACGGCGGTGGCTATAATTTCACCTATTCCCGCATGGTCGAGGCCGATGGTCGCTCGCTTGGCGTCATCGTCGTGGGCGTTGATATGATGAAACACGAGCGCGCCTGGGCCGGGTTGCAGGACGCGGTTCTGGTGACGGACAGTGAAGGTTCGGTTATTCTGGCGACCGAACCGTCATGGCGCGGCAAACCCCTGGATGAGGCGCTGGCCAATCCGGAAATCGGATCGGCCTTCGATCGGGCGATCAAGGGGGCCACCGATTGGGCGCAAAACCCGCCCGACGCCTATCTGTCGGGTGAGGCGGTGTTGCGCACCGATGCCCGCGTTCCGTTTCAAGGCTGGCGCATGTTGACCTTCACCGCCTTTGATTCGGTGCGCGAACGGGTGAACGGCGTCATTGCCCTGGAAATCATGGGCTTCGCCATTCTGGCCGCGCTGACGTTTTACATGCTGTCGCGCAGGGCCTGGTCGCAGTCGATGTCGTTTCAACGCGAATCCGCCGAATTGCGGCTGCTGAACGCGCGGCTGTCACGCGAAATTGCCGAACGCGAAAAGGTGCAGAAAACGCTGGAAGTGGCGGAGCTGACGCTGGCGCAATCGTCGAAACTGGCGGCCTTGGGTGAGATGTCGGCGGCGGTCAGCCATGAATTGAACCAACCCTTGGCGGCGATGAAAACCTATCTGGCTGGCGCGCGCCTGCTGTTGCAGCGCAAGCGCCCGGATGAGGCCCTTTCCAGTTTCCAGCGCATCGACGATCTGATCGAACGCATGGGCGCGATCACGCGGCAGCTGAAATCCTATGCCCGCAAGGGCGGCGAGGCGTTTGAGCCGGTCGATCTGCGCGCCTGTCTGTCCTCGGCGCTGTCGATGATGGAACCACAGCTTAAAATCCGCGTGGTGCGGATCACCCGCACCCTGCCGCGTCAGCCAGTGATGGTGATGGCTGACCGACTGCGGCTGGAACAGGTGATCATCAACCTGTTGCGCAACGCGTTGGATGCCACCAAAGACCTGTCCGATCCGCAGATTGACCTTTTGTTGACGGTGGGCGAATCCGCGACTTTGGCGGTGCGCGACAACGGCCACGGCATCGCCGAAATCGGATCGGTGTTCGAGCCGTTCTATACGACGAAAAAACCGGGTGAAGGCGTGGGGCTGGGCCTTGCGATTTCCTCGGGGATTGTGACCGATCTGGGTGGTCGTTTGACCGCGCGCAACGCCGAAAACGGCGGCGCGGTGTTTGAAGTGCAACTGCCGATTTTGGGCAAAGAGTCAGTAACGGAATGAGGGCGGCATGGCACGGGCAATGAAAGTGGCGATTGTGGACGATGAGGCCGACATGCGCGCTTCGATCAGCCAGTGGCTGGCCCTGTCGGGCTTTGACACGGAAACCTACGCCTCTGCGGAAGAAGCGCTCAAGGTGTTGGGGCCGGATTTTGCCGGGGTTGTGGTGTCAGATATCAAGATGCCGGGCATGGATGGCATGGCGTTTCTGAAACGGCTGATGGGGATGGATTCGGGCCTGCCGGTGATTCTGATCACCGGACATGGCGATGTGCCGATGGCGGTGGAGGCGATGCGGGTCGGGGCCTATGATTTTCTGGAAAAGCCGTTCAATCCCGACCGTATGACCGAACTCGCCAAGCGCGCGACGATGGCGCGGCGGATGACGCTGGACAACCGCGCGCTGCGGCGGGAATTGTCGGATGGGTCGATCCTGATGAAGAAACTGGTCGGGGCCAGCCCGGCGATGGAGCGGCTGCGCGAGGATATTCTCGATCTGGGCCAAGCCGACAGCCATGTGCTGATCGACGGCGAAACCGGCACCGGCAAAACCTTGGTGGCCCATGCCCTGCACGCCGTGGGGCCGCGCGCGTCGAAGAAATTTGTCACCGTGTCTTGCGCGGCCTGGGGTGAGGATCAGCTGGGGGCCAAGCTGTTCGGGCCATCCGATGATGGCAATATCCCGCTGGTGGAAGAGGCGCGCGGCGGGACTTTGTGTCTGGAAGACATTGAATCCCTAAGCCATTCCCTGCAATCCCGGCTGCTGACGGTGATCAACGAACAAGGCACCCCGCCCGAAACCCGCATCATCGCAATTTGCAACGAACACGCGCCAGATAAAACGCTGGAAGACGTGCTGCGGCCCGATTTGTACTACCGATTGGGCGCGATGACGATCATCTGCCCGCCGCTGCGGGCGCGGGGCGAGGATATTCTGACGCTGTTCACCCGTGCGTCCGAACAGTTTGCCGAGGAATACGGCTGTGACGCTCCGCAAGTCACGGCGCAAGAGGCGGCACAGCTGTTGCAAGCGCCCTGGCCGGGCAATGTGCGCCAGATGGTCAACATCGCCGAACGCGCGGTGCTGCAAAACCGGCGCGGATCGGGGTCGATTGCCAGCCTGCTGATGGCGGACAATGAGGCGTCGGGTCCGGCGCTGACCACCGAAGGCAAGCCGTTGAAGGATTATGTCGAGGCGTTTGAACGCATGCTGATCGACAACACCATGCGGCGGCACAAGGGGTCTATCACCGCCGTGATGGATGAGCTGTGCTTGCCGCGCCGGACGTTGAACGAAAAGATGGCGAAGTACGGGTTGCAGCGGCAAGATTATGTCTGAACTGGGCGGTGCGTGAACCTGCCTTTCGGCAGAGCCACGCACCTTCAGGCCCAATTAGACGCCGCACGTCATCACCGCGTCATAAATCACCCATTGTCAGCGCGCCTCGTTTCCCATTAGGGTTGTCCGCAGGCGGCAATATGTCGCCACGTCATTCTCTGCCCCGATGATCTGGCGCGGTACACGCGCCGAAAATGGGGGTGGTCGGATCGGTCGCAAGGCCGGATTATTG
This sequence comes from Paracoccaceae bacterium, assembly GCA_031428215.1. GTDB lineage: Bacteria > Pseudomonadota > Alphaproteobacteria > Rhodobacterales > Rhodobacteraceae > Cypionkella. The sequence continues at coordinate 12,560 of JANPOY010000141.1, read as the reverse complement.
CCCGTAAGTCCCTGATAAAACAGGAAAAACGTGCTTTTTTAGGTGGGCCGCGCAGGTGGCCCAAACGTGAACCGCGATGATGCGTGTGACATTGGCAATGGACGGCGAGGGGTGCCCACAGGGCACAGCCCGCCGTTTTGCGTTGCGCGCAACCGCCCGAACAAGCCGCCTCTTTGTGGGAAATACCCCTTCCGGTCCGCCGGGAGGGCTTTTGCATGACAGGCGCAATGGATTGATATGTCTAAGAAAATGCTTATCGACGCCACCCATGCCGAGGAAACTCGGGTCGTCGTGGTCGATGGAAACAAGGTTGAAGAGTTCGACTTTGAAACCGTAAACAAACGCCAGCTTGCCGGAAACATCTATCTGGCCAAAGTCACCCGGGTGGAGCCTTCGCTTCAGGCGGCCTTTGTCGATTACGGCGGCAATCGCCACGGTTTCCTGGCCTTTGCCGAGATTCACCCGGATTATTACCAGATCCCGGTGGCCGACCGCAAAGCCCTGCTGGAAGAAGAACGCGCCTACAACCGCGATCAGGATGAGGAAGACAACCGCCGCTCGCGCCCGCGTCCCGCACGTCCGGCGCCGAAAACCCGTCCGCAGGCCGAAGCCAGCGCGGGGGATGCTGTGCAGTCCGCTGACGTCAACAGCATGGATGTGGTTGATCTTGGCGATGAAACCGGCGCCGATGCCTTGGTCGAAACCAAGCGCGGCGAAGACCATGATCACTCTCATGCCCACACCCATCATGTGGCGTCGGTAGAATCCGAAGAAGGCGACGCGCCGTATCGGTCGATTGACCATGCGTCTGACACCGACGATGAGATCGAATCCATCGCCGAGGAAGATGTGGCCGAAGAAATCTCGGCGGTGCGCAAACCGCGTGCGCGCCGCTACAAGATTCAAGAAGTGGTCAAAGTGCGCCAGATCATGCTGGTGCAGGTGGTCAAGGAAGAGCGCGGCAACAAGGGTGCGGCGCTGACGACCTATCTGTCGCTGGCGGGCCGTTATTGCGTTCTGATGCCGAATACCGCGCGCGGTGGTGGCATTTCGCGCAAGATCACCATGGCCGCCGACCGCAAGAAGCTGAAAGAAATCGCGCAGGAAATCGAAGTGCCGGAAGGCGCGGGCCTGATCATCCGCACGGCGGGTGCCAAGCGCACCAAGCCGGAAATCAAGCGCGACTACGAATACCTGATGCGCCTGTGGGAGCAGATCCGCGAGTTGACCCTGAAGTCGATTGCCCCCGCCGCGATTTACGAGGAAGGCAACCTGATCAAACGCACGATCCGCGATCTTTACAGCCGCGAGATTGACGAGATTCTGGTGGAAGGCGAGGCAGGTTACCGCACCGCCAAAGACTTCATGCGGATGATCATGCCAAGCCACGCCAAAGCCGTTGTGCGCTATGACGATCCGACGCCGCTGTTCGCCAAATATCAGGTTGAAAGCTATCTCGGCGGCATGTTCAACCCGACGGTGCAGCTGAAATCCGGCGGCTATATCGTCATCGGCATCACCGAGGCACTGGTGGCCATTGATGTAAACTCGGGTCGTGCCACCAAAGAGGGGTCCATCGAGGACACCGCGCTGAAAACCAACCTTGAGGCCGCCGAAGAGGTCGCCCGTCAGTTGCGCCTGCGCGACCTGGCCGGTCTGATCGTCATCGACTTCATCGACATGGAAGAGCGGCGCAACAATCTGGCCGTCGAAAAGCGCATCAAGGACAAGCTGAAAACCGACCGCGCCCGCATTCAGGTCGGCCGCATCTCGGGCTTTGGCCTGCTGGAAATGTCGCGTCAGCGCCTGCGCCCCGGCATGCTGGAAAGCACGACGCAGCCTTGCTCGCATTGCCACGGCACCGGCTTGATCCGGTCTGATGACAGCCTTGGTCTGCAGGTTCTGCGCGCGCTGGAAGAAGAAGGCACGCGCAAACGGTCGAAAGAGGTGCTTCTGCGCGCCCCGATTGGCATCGTGAACTTCCTGATCAACGGCAAACGCGAGCATATCGCGCTGATCGAGGCCCGCTATGGCATGTCAGTGCGCATCGAATGCGACCCGGCGATGATCAGCCCAGATTTCTCGATCGAAAAATTCAAGACCGCCACCCGTGTGGTGTTGGACGTGTCTTCGGTGATTTCCGGCAACGCCAGCATGATGGGCGCGCCGGTGGCCGAAGAGGAAGATCCTGACATCATCGACGAAGTGGATGAGGTGGATGAGGCCGAAGTGGTTGAGGCTGCAGCCCCGGCCGCGTCCGCTGCGGCAGCAGCCAATGGCGATGGCATCGGCAAGAAGCGCCGTCGTCGTCGCCGCCGCAAAAAGCCCGGTCAAAATGGTCAGCCCGGTGATGGGTCTGAGTCGATGGCCGTCGGCGATGACGAGGATGATGAGTCCGAGGCCGATGCGATGCCGGAAGTCGCGGCAGACCCTGTCGCGAAAAAGCGCACCCGTGCGCCGCGTGGTGGCAAGTCTGCTGCGGCCAAGCAAGCATCGGTTGTCGTCGTCGCAGATCCCGTGGTTGAGGCCGTTGCGGCAGAGGAGCCCGCCCCTTTGGCTGAAGTCAAGCCCGCGACGCGGTCACGCAGCCGCACCGCCAAGCCCAAAGCCGCGGTTGAGGCTGAACTGGCCGCACCCGCCGATGCCAGCGCCGTCGCCGACAAGCCCAAGCCAAGCCGCAGCCGCAGCACCCGGTCCAAAGCCGCAGTTGAGGTCGATGCAGTCGAGGCCGATGCAGTCGAGGCCGGGGCAGTTGAAGCCGCGCCAGCCGCCCCAGTTCCGGAACCCCGCGTTGAACCGGTGGCCCCAGCTCCCGCAGAGGCCCCGCAAGAAGCCGCGGCCGCAGAAGATGATGGCCCGGCCAAGCCCCGCAAAAAGGGCTGGTGGTCCTTGGGGCGCTGAGCCTCGGAATAAGATTTAGGCAATTGGGCGGCGGGGAAACCTGCCGCCCTTATGCGTGGCCGCGTCGGATCAGATAGGCCGTGGCGGCTTCAACCGGTGACGCCCCCAGAAAGTCATGCCCACCCTGCAAACAGAAATGCGGCAGGTCTACCGCCGCCATCGCATCCGTCGCCAGCACCCGCAGCACTCTCCCCGGCTGCATCCCGATCAGCCGCTTGCGCGCCCGCAGCACCGGCAAAGGGCAAAGCAGACCCGCGCAGTCGATCTCAACATCCCAATCCATTGCCCGCCCTTTCACATTGGCTCAAATATCCCCGCCGGAGGTACCTGCGCCAGCCCCATTCTTGCACGCGGATGTGACGGGCCAAGGGGTGACCTTTGCCACCACCTGCGCTAGACCCTTCCAAAAGGGAGTTCCCATGTTCGGAATCGACATCTTTGACGCAACCCTGATCCCGGCCATGTTGGTGGCTTTGGTTGCCGGGGTGTTGTCGTTTCTGTCGCCCTGTGTGCTGCCAATCGTGCCGCCCTATCTGGCCTATATGAGCGGGATTTCCGTGTCCGACATGAGGGGCGGGCGGTCCCCTGTCTTGGCTGCGCTGTTCTTCGTGATGGGGCTTTCGACGGTTTTCCTGCTGCTCGGGCTTGCCGCTTCGGCCTTCGGCGCATTTTTCCTTGGCAATGCGGACACGTTTTCCACCCTTGCCGGCATCGTGGTGATGGTGTTCGGCGCGCATTTCATCGGCATCTACCGCATCGGATTTCTCGACCGCGAGATGCGGCTGGATGCGGGTGATCAAGGCGGTTCAGCCTTTGGCGCCTATGTGCTGGGGCTGGCATTTGCGTTTGGCTGGACCCCTTGCATCGGGCCACAACTGGGCGCGATCCTGTCGATGGCAGCGCAGGAAGGCAATGTCGGGCGCGGCATGGCCCTGTTGGCCGTCTATGCGGCAGGTTTGGGGATACCTTTTCTGCTGGTCGCCGCGTTCTTTGTGCGTCTGGCCCCGGCTGTGGCTTTCCTGAAACGCCACGCCGAGCGGATCGAGCGGATCATGGGACTGTTGCTGTGGACCATTGGTCTGCTGATGCTGACCGGTGGTTTTTCGTCGTTTTCCTATTGGCTGCTGGAAAACATCCCATTTTTGGCCAGTTTGGGATAGGTTTCCCCTTACTGTTGCCCGATTGTTGCGCGAAACTGCAACACAGGTTTGGGTGTGGGTGCGATGAAACCGGCGGATACCACTGCAATCGGGCAATCGCAGCGCTTTCGCCGCAGGGTGTTCTACATTCCGGGCTATGACCCGATCCACCCCCGCCGCTATCGCGAACTTTACCGCAGTGAGGGACGGGATCAGGCGAAGATCTCGGGCTATCAACTTGATCTGACACCGAAAAAGGCCAAAGGGCCCTACGGCTGGCATGTGACTGGTCTGATTGACGGCGCGGCCTGCGACACCGACTTTGAGGTGCTGGTCTGGTCTGATATCGTCAAAACCTCGATGGCACAGGGGATTGGCGCGACCTACCTGCAACTGCTGCGCACCGCCTGGGTCTATATCGGATCGGGCGCGCTGTTCCGGTTGATGCGGTTGCGCAAGGGCCCGATGATTGCCGCGCTCTATCCGGTTCTTGCGCTTCTGGGGCAACTGGCGCTGGCGTTGGGGGCAGGCTGGGGCGTGGGCAAATGGGGCGCGGTTCTGCATCCGGCCTTGGGCTGGGCTATGGGCCTGGGACTAGTCGGGCTGATCCTTCGGCTGTTCCGGCGCTATGACAGCAAACTGTTCGCCTACTACCTGATGCATGATTATGCCTATTCTGCGCAGTTGAATGGCGAAAATCCGCCAGAACTTGAGGTGCGGATGTTCGAATTTGGCAAATCGATCCGTCAGGCCATAGCCGAAGGTCATGATGAGGTGCTGGTGGTCGGACACTCGTCGGGCGCACATCTGGCAATTTCCATATTGGCGGACCTGATCCGTGCGGGTCTGCCACCGGGCCACAGCACCTTGTCGCTTTTGTCTTTGGGGCAAGTGGTGCCGATGATGTCGTTCTTGCCCAAGGCCGGCCGCCTGCGGGCCGATCTGCACTTTCTGTCAGCCCGCACAGAGCTGACTTGGGTGGATGTCACCGCCCCCGGCGATGGCTGCTCCTTTGCCTTGTGTGACCCGGTGGCGGTGACGGGCGTCGCGCCTGAGGATCAGCGCTGGCCTTTGGTGATATCGGCCGCATTCACGCAAACCCTGTCGCCGGAGCGTTGGCGTGCACTGCGCTGGCGGTTTTTCCGACTGCATTTTCAGTATCTCTGCGCCTTTGATCGTCCGGGTGACTACGACTATTTCCGCATCACCGCGGGGGCGCAAACGCTGGCCACGCGCTATGCAGGGCGGGCGGCGTCAAAAAGCCGGATCACAAGCGCACAATCCGGTTATAGAAGCATGGCATGACGCCTCCCAAGCCCCCAACCCGTCCGGACAAGATTTCGCTGTGGCGCTATGTGCGGATGTTTCGCGCCGATATCCTGTCGGCACAACCGGCGCGGTTGTACCGGGCGTGGATGGCCGAATTCAGAACGCCGTTTTTCCGCAGCTATCTGTGCAACGACCCGGCCCTGGTGCACCGGGTTCTGGTGCAACGTCCCGAAGATTTCCCCAAGTCCAATCGCATCCGCGAGGGGCTGACCCCGCTGCTGGGCAATTCGGTTTTCGTGACCAATGGCGAGGTGTGGAAGCGCCAGCGCCGCATCATCGACCCGGCGTTTGAGGGCGGGCGTCTGCGCGACACCTTCCCCGCGATGCTGGCGGCGGGTCAGGCGGCGGTGGCGCGGATGCCGCAGGGGGTGGTGGAGGTCGAAGAACAGATGAGCCATGCGGCGGCAGATGTGATCTTCCGCACGCTGTTTTCGATTCCGATTGACCATGAAATTGCCACCCAGGTTTTTGCCGAATTCCGCACACATCAGCGGACTCAACCCATTCTGAACCTCGCGGCTTTCCTGCCATTGCCGCGGTGGTTTCCGCGGTTTCACGGCAAGGCCACCCGGCGGTCTGCGGCGATGATCCGGGGGCTTGTCACCCGGCTGACCGAAGCCCGCGCCTTGGCAATCGCCACCGGAACCGCGCCGGATGATCTGGCCAGCAAGATCATGCTGACGCCCGATCCGCAGACCGGCGCGCGGTTTGACACTGCAGAAATGGTCGATCAGGTGGCGATTTTCTTTCTGGCCGGACATGAAACCAGTGCCTCGGCCTTGGCTTGGGCGCTGTTGATGCTGGCGATGTATCCGGATGTTCAGGCGCGCGTGGCCGCTGAGGCCGCCAGTCTGGGCGATGCGCCCGAGTTCGGCGCTGTGTCCAAACTGCGCTACACCCGCGATGTGTTCCGCGAGGTGCTGCGTCTTTATCCGCCGGTGCCGATGATGGTGCGCGAAAACACCTGCCCCGAGGATTTGCGGGGCCGCAAGGTCGCCCGCGGCGCGCAGATCGTGCTGTCGCCGTGGCATCTGCACCGGCATGAACGCATCTGGGACCGCCCGGATGAATTTGACCCAAGCCGTTGGCAAACCGAGGAAAACCGCGCTTGTGCGCGTGATGCCTATATGCCGTTTTCGGCGGGGCCAAGGGTGTGTCCCGGTGCGGGATTTGCCATGGTGGAGGGCGTGTTGTTGCTGGCGATGCTGGCGCGGGAATATCGGTTTGAACGGGTGGAGGGGCGCGATCCGGTGCCTGTGGCGCATCTGACGGTGCGGGCGCGGGACGGGATTTGGTTGCGGGTGACGCCAAGGGCATGATTCAGAGTTTTCGAAAACTCTGACCCGGAATTTTCAAAAATTCCGAACCGATTTCTTCAAAGAAATCGACTACACCACGCGTCGGATCTGTTCTTGATTGCAGAAAATTACGTATTGCCCCGCGTTTTCGACAACCGGATAGCCGCGGCGGCGCATTTCTTGCAAAAAGCTGTCCCTGCCCACATAGCGATCAACATCGCGAATTTGTCGTCGGATCACGCCGCCCTCACGCGCAGCTTGAGAACTGAACAAATGGATGAGCCAAGCATCCGGTGACAAAGAGGCGGGAATCATGTTCATGCCGCCCAATATCGCCAATACCGGTTAACGTGCCCTTAACGCCGCCAAAACATAAACACGAATGGCCGATGCCAGCCCGACATCGCCGCGCGCGGCGTCAATCTCAGCGGCCAAGGCGTTCAGGGTCAGTCCACGTGCCAAGGCCACTTCACGGAAGGCATCCCAAAAGGCAGCCTCCAGCGACACCGAAGTGCGGTGGCCCTTCAGCGTGACCGAATGTTTGACGGGCCGCCCGCTCATTCGCGCTTTGCCCCGTCCAGATCGCGTTTTTCCTTGTCGGCGCGCGCCAGATCCTGCGCACGTTCGGCTTTGCTGCGGCCAAATTTCACAGCGTTTTCATCAGCCTGCTGGCGGTCGGCTTGTTTTGCCGCCGCCTTGCGCGCCCGCGCCAGATTGACGATTTCCGCCATCAGCCCTTGGGGCCGATCATATCCTCGGGCCGCACCACGCGGTCAAAGGTTTCGCCGTCAACGTAACCCAAGGCAATCGCCTCTTCGCGCAAAGTCGTGCCGTTCTTATGCGCGGTCTTGGCGACTTTGGTGGCGGCGTCATAGCCGATGGTCGGGGCCAAAGCCGTCACCAGCATCAGGCTTTCCTGCATCAGCTTTTCGATCCGCGCCACATTGGCCGTGGTGCCGACCACCATATTGTCGGTGAACGACCCGGCCGCATCGCCCAAAAGCTGCATGGATTGCAAGACGTTATAGGACATCATCGGGTTATAGACGTTCAGCTCGAAATGACCCTGCGAGCCTGCAAAGCCCACCGCCGCATCGTTGCCCATCACCTGCGCACAGACCATGGTCAGTGCTTCGGCCTGCGTCGGGTTCACCTTGCCCGGCATGATCGAACTGCCCGGCTCATTTTCGGGCAGGCTCAATTCCCCAAGACCGGACCGAGGCCCGGACCCCAGCAGGCGCATGTCATTGGCGATCTTGAACAGACTGGCCGCCACGGTTTTCAGCGCACCCGAAAACATCACCATGGCGTCATGCGCGGCCAAAGCTTCAAACTTGTTGGGGGCGGTCACGAAGGGCAGGTCGGTGATCTCGGCAATCTTTGCCGCAATCCGCACATCCCAACCGACGCGTGTGTTCAACCCGGTGCCAACGGCGGTGCCACCCTGGGCCAGTTCATAAATATCGGGCAGGCACATCTTGACCCGCGCGATACCCTTGGCGACCTGGGCTGCATAGCCGGAAAATTCCTGCCCCAAGGTCAGTGGCGTTGCATCCTGGGTATGGGTGCGGCCGATCTTGATGATATCCTTGAACTCTTCGACCTTGACGAGCAGCGCCGCGTGCAGCTTTTCCAAGCCCGGCAGCAGCACATCGCGCGCCATCATGCCAATCGCCACATGCATCGCGGTGGGGAAGGTGTCGTTCGACGATTGCCCCATATTGACGTGATCGTTCGGATGCACCGGCTTTTTCGACGCCATCACCCCGCCCATCATTTCAATCGCGCGGTTGGAAATCACCTCATTGGCGTTCATGTTGGATTGGGTGCCGGACCCGGTTTGCCAGACCACCAGCGGAAAGTTGTCGTCAAACTTGCCGTCGATCACTTCCGTAGCCGCCGCCGCAATCGCGTTGCCCAGTTCCGCCGAGATATCGCCCTGATCCATATTGACCAGCGCGCAGGCCTTCTTGATCACGCCCAAGGCGCGGACGATGGCGATCGGCTGACGCTCCCATCCGATCGGGAAGTTCTGGATCGACCGCTGGGTCTGCGCGCCCCAATACTTGTTTGCGGGAACCTCAAGCGGGCCAAAGCTGTCGGTCTCGGTGCGGGTGGCGGACATGGGCAAGCCTCCTGAAGGGTTTGGCCGCGTTTTACGTTGAACCGGCCCCGATTTCAATCGGCATACCGTCGCATACCGATAGCTGCGACTATGCCGCGCGCCGGAAGTGAAACACGCGCGCGGGGGGCAGATTGGCCCAGACTTTTGGCCCGCGCTCAACCCTCAGCCCCATCCGTGCCAGCTGTTCGGGCGAGATTGGCGGTTTCGGGCCGTAGGTGAACTGTATATAGACGCCGTCGGGGGCCAGAATATCAAACGCCGCCTGCACGATGGCTTCGCGCAACGCGGGTGGCATCGACAGCAAGGGCAGCCCAGACACCACCGCGCCGACGCCCGGTGCCACATGCTGCGCTGCCGTCTGTGCGCCGTCGTGGTGGATGGTGACATGCGGAAAGCGCAGGTGCAGATGGCTGACAAACTCTGCGCCCATTTCAAACAGCGTCAGGTCTTTCTGCGCCACGCCAGTGGCCAGAATACCCTCGGTCAGCCGACCTGTGCCCGGACCAAATTCCACCACGCGGCCCGTGTGTGGCCCCAGTCCTTGCGCCATGGCGCGGGCCAGCCAACGCGACGAAGGCGCAATCGCGGAAACCTGCTTGGGTTGCGTCAGAAGTTGGCGCAGAAACAGCCGTGCCTCGTGGGCCATACCGGCCTCCTGTGGTTGGGGCAGGTGTTACTGCTTGCGGAACTTATCCAGACGCAGGATCTGCGCCTCGCCCTGCGGCGGCGGGGGATCATCCTCGGGATCGTCTTCTTCCGATTCGTCGTCATCTTCGCCGTCATCGCCATGCGTTTCAAAGCGCAGACCAAATTCCACCGAAGGATCGACAAAGGTGCGCACCGCATCAAACGGGATCACCAGCGGCTCCGGTTGGTTGCCGAAGTTCAGCACAATCGAGAAGCCTTCGTCAGTCACCTCCAGCGCGTCAAACCAATGCTGGATCACCAGGGTCATTTCGCCCGGATAGCGTGAGCGCAGCCAATCGGCCATCTCGACGCCATCCACCGTGGTGTCAAAGGTGATGAAGAAATGATGGGCGCCGGGAAGTCCGTTGGCAGCCACGTCCTTGAGAACGGTTTGGATCAGTCCGCGCATCGCGCGGTGCATGAGGTTGCCGTAATCAATAGATCTCGCCATGGGCCACCCTTTCGCCAATTCCGTCACCATAAGGGATTCGCCCCTGAAGGGAAGGGGGGAGACGTCAGAATGCTGCAACTGCAGCAGAGGCGGCTGCGCACAGGCCCAACACGGCCGGCAACGGCCAATGTCGTTTCAGCAACAGCACCGCCGCCAGAACAGCAAGCCCGGTGGCCAGCGGTTTGAGAGTGGTCAGATCAGGTGTCAGCACATGCAGAGCGCCAAAATCGGTGAAAAACACCTGCGCGAACAGCACATGGGCGGCAAACCACACCGACAGATTGGCGATCACACCCACCACCGCAGCGGTGATGGCCTGCAACGCCCCCGCCAACCTTGGGGCCGCGGTCAGGCGCGCAATCCAAGGCGCACCGGCGAAAATCCACAAAAAGCAAGGCGCGAAGGTCATCCACAGGGTGATCATGGCGCCTGCAAGGCCCATCCAGACGCCCCCGGCCTTGAAGGCGGCCAGATAACCGACAAACTGCGTGACCAGAATCAACGGCCCCGGTGTGGTTTCGGCAAGCCCCAGCCCGTCCATCATTTGCGGCAGGGTAAGCCATTGCTTTTGCTGAACCACCTCTTGCGCCATCCAGGTCAGAACCGCATAGGCGCCGCCAAAGGTCAGCAGCGCCAGTTTGGAAAAGAACAGCGCCAATTCGGCCAGAATGCCGGGCGCCAGAACCTGCAACGCGGCCAGGGGCAGCAGCCAGACCGCACCCCAGATGGCGATGGCTTGGGCCGATTGCCGCCACGGGGCGGGGGCGGTGGATGGGGTGCCTTGACCGCGCGCGGTGACAAAACCCCAGATCCCCGCAGCCAAGATGATAATCGGAAACGGCAGTGCAAACAGCAACAGTCCGGCAAAGGCGCAGGCCGCAATGATCCAGTGCAGCCGGGATTTCAGTGCGCGTTTGGACACGCGCAGCAGCGCCTCGACCACAACCGCCAAGACGGCAGCCTGCACCCCGGTGAACAGGGCGGCCACCAGCGGCAACTGCCCCCAGGCAGCGTAAATCATCGACAGCGCCAGCACGATAATCGCGCCGGGCAGCACGAACAGCCCGCCTGCGATCAATCCGCCGCGGGTGCCATGGGTGCGCCAGCCGATCCAGGTCGCCAGCTGCATCGCCTCTGGGCCCGGCAGCAACATGCAGAACGACAGCGCAGACAGATAGTCTTTCTCGGTCACCCAGTGCCGTTCATCAACGATCTCACGGTGCATCAGGGCGATTTGCGCCGCCGGGCCGCCGAAGGACAACAGACCAATGCGGGCCGAGACGCGGGTCAGTTCTGATAAGGTCGGGGTCATTGCGCGCGCCCCGCTGGCCAGTCGTGGCCCTCGTCATGGCCATCGCGCGCCCAGCGATAGAGCGCATCATACAGGGTCATCCCGACCTGCACCTGCTCCAGATCATCGCGGTACTGCCGCGACAACCCGACAGAAATGGCCAACAGACCAGCGGCTTGCGGGGACAGATCATGGCGATCCGTGTCGGCGGCGCGCACCACCAGCGCAAGCCGGTTCAGCGCATCAGAGGCGAGGCCGAAGTCGGCGATCATGCTGTCAAAAGTGCAGGTGTCGCCCCGGTGGCTGAAGCGGACATCTTCGATGTCAAACGGGGTGGCGTCAAAGCGGTCTGCCACCGACAGCACCTCGGACGGGGCCACGAACAGGAACCGCGCGGTCGGGTCGACAAAGCGGCGGATCAGCCAGGGGCAGGCGATGCGGTCGATCTTGGGGCGGTGGCGCGTGACCCACAGGTTGGCGGCGGGCAGGGCCGCAATCGGGATCATCGGCAGGCTGGCGGCTGCCCAAGCCATTGATCCGCCTTCCAGAACCTGAGCGTCAATGCCTTGCAGCCGCAGCAGCGCCGCCACACCTTCGGAGAGTTTGCGGCCCTTTTGGCAGACCACAACCACGCGCTGACCCAGCAGGCGCGCCGGGGCAGGGTCGCAGCGGTCATGCGGCAGGGCAAAGCTGCCGGGGATCAGGCGCGGATCGGCGGCAAGGTCTTCGGCCACGCGCACATCGACGATGGCGGGGGCATCGGGGGTGCCAATCAGGCGCATCAATTGGGCGGGGGTAATCTGGTTCGGTTGCGGCATCGGCGTTCCTATCAAGAGGGGAAAGCGACGCTTGGGCCAAAGCCTCACGGGGTGTTCGCGGACCCCGTGGGTTCTTGGTAGGCAATTCGGGCGGGGCGGTCAAGACAGCAGCGCGGTTCAAATTTTTTCGAAAAAATTTGCAAAATCCTTCGAAGGATTTTGAAGCCCAGCGGGATCAGGTGCCGGATTCTGTTGCCAGGTTCCGAAATTGTTCACTTTGCCGGAACCAGCAAACATTGAGATCAGGTGCCGGATTCTGTTGCCAGGTTCCGGCGGACCCCGCCTTACGCGGCTAAGCGCAAGGACTTAGTTTCGGCGACACGAACTGCTTACGCAGCCAATGCCATTGCCGGAGCACGGTTGTCATTTGCAACTGTACGTTTGGACCGATAACGGTGGTACCTCACCGAGCAAAAGCTGGCCCCTTTAGACGTTCGTCGATCCTATTTCGACCCCACACGCCCCAAATGAAAGGGTGAATTGGTGGAGTCGCCGGGTACCGCCCCCGGGTCCGAGCCGTT
>JANPOY010000140.1:0-4275 GCA_031428215.1 Paracoccaceae bacterium | reverse complement strand
TCGACGCCGAACATCAGCCGCGCCATTTCGGTGCGCCCCGATCCCAGCAAACCGGCGACGCCCACGACTTCGCCCTCATGCAGCGCCAACGTGAACGGAGATACATGGCCCTTGCGGCCAAAGCCGTTGAACGCGACCCGCAGCGGACCCTGCGCCGCCTCGGCCGCGCCGATGGCGTGGTGTTCAAAGGCCAGATCCTTGCCCAGCATCATACGCACCACATCCGTGGCCGTCACCTCGTTCAGGGCGCGGGTTCCGATCAACTGGCCATTGCGCAGGATCGTCACCCGGTCAGATATGGCAAAAACCTGATCCAGAAAATGCGTGATGAAGATGATGGCCAGCCCGCGCGCTTTCAGCCGTTCAACCACTTCGAACATCTTTTTGACTTCGGTCTGGTCCAGACTTGCGGTCGGCTCGTCCAAGACCAGAACCTTGCCCGACAATTCCACCGCCCGCGCGATGGCCACGATCTGCTGCACCGCCACCGAATAGCTGCCAAGTTCGGCACGCACGTCAATTTCCAAGCCGTAACTGGCCAGAAGGTCGCGCGCCCGCGCCTCGATCACCTTGCGCTGCACGATGCCAAAGCGGGTCGGCTGATGGCCCAGAAACAGGTTTTCCGCAACGGACCGGTTGGGCAGCAGGTTGACTTCTTGATAGACCGTGCCGATGCCATGGCCCTGTGCATGCAGCGGCCCGCGAAAGGTGACGGGGGTGCCGTCCAACAAAACCTCTCCGCTGTCCGGTTGATGAACACCCGTCAGAATCTTGATCAGAGTGGACTTTCCAGCGCCGTTTTCGCCCAGAAGTGCGTGAACCTCTCCGGCGCGAACTTCAAAATCCACCGCGTCCAAGGCGCGATACTGGCCGAAGATCTTCACGACCCCCCGTGCCTGCAACACCGGTTTCTTGGCCTCGCTCATGCCCCCTGCCTCCCTCGTCTTGGATCGTGCCACCACTTTCGGGCCTTTGGCCGTCAAATGCAAACCTGCCGACCGGATGGCCCCGGTCGGCAGAGGTCGTGTCGCTGGGGCTTAGTAGCCCAGACCCTTGCGGCTGTCGTATTCGCCCTGCGGATCATCCGCCGGGGTGTACAACTTGCTTTCGGTAATGATGAACTTTTCGGGCAGGGTGCCGGCGTTCAGATAGGCGTCAAGGGCGGCAAAGGCCGGACCGGCCATGTTCGGCGTCAGTTCCACCGTGGCATTCGCCTCACCGGCAACCATGGCGGCGAAGATATCCGGCACAGCGTCGATCGAGACCACCAGAATGTCCGACCCCGGCTTCAACCCGGCATCCTTGATCGCCTGAATGGCGCCGACGGCCATGTCGTCGTTATGGGCATAAACCGCGCAGATCCCCTTGCCGCCGTCTTCGGCCTTCAGGAAACCTTCCATCACTTCCTTGCCCTTGGAACGGGTGAAGTCACCGGTCTGGCTGCGGATGATCGACAGATTGGCCTGACCCGCCAGCGCCTCTTCAAAGCCCTGCTTGCGGTTGATCGCGGGCGAAGATCCGACCGTGCCCTGCAATTCGACCACGGCGCAATCCTTGCCCGCCACGGTGTCCACCAGCCACTGACCGGCAACGCGGCCTTCCTTGACCTGATCCGACGCAACCGAAGTCAGGTACAGATCTTGCGGCGCTTCGACCCCGCGGTCCAGCAGGACGACCGGAATATTTGCCTCTTTGGCTTCGGTCAGGACTTCTTCCCAGCCGGTCGCAACCACCGGGGCGACCATGATCGCATCGACACCCTGCGCGATAAACCCGCGGATCGCCTTGATCTGGTTTTCCTGTTTTTGCTGGGCGTCGGCAAATTTCAGATCAATGCCCAGCTTTTCCGCTTCTGCCTTGGTGACCGAGGTTTCGGCGGCACGCCAACCGGATTCAGATCCGATCTGCGAAAAGCCGATCACTTTGCCCGTAAGCCCTTCGCCATAGGAGGCAGAGGACAATAGCGCGCCAATGCCCGCGGCCAGCGCGAGCGTCTTGATGATGGTCATAGAACCTCCCAAAGGTTGATTGGCGGGCGTTCTCCCTCGCCAGCCTGACTTCAGCCTAGCAAAAGTAATACTATATGTAAAATCCGAAGATTCGGGATCGGGACAGCCCGGACTTGCCGTTAAGCGTCTGAAATTGAACGGGGCTTGGCGCACAACGAGACTTGCCAAAGCGCAGCATTTTATGCCGCAACGCAGCATAAGCTCCACGCCGTCCGGTTTTTGGGCGGCTGGGGAATCAGCTGTCATAGCGCGTGGCACCGCGCCGATGTTCATCTACCGGGCGGGTCAGGATGGCGGCGTGATGCGCGCGCTGATCGCAATTGGCCCGCGGACAGACCCGGCAGTTGATGCCGATTGGCGTCATGCGGGCATCAACCATCGAAAACCCTTCGGCATAGCCGATCTCTGGCGCGTATTGGATGGCGCATCCCATCGCCACCGCCAGCCGGTTGTCTTGGGCATGGCGCGCCCATGTCGGGCGGTCCACCGTGCGCGACAGCACAAAGAACTGCGCGCGGTCGGGCATTTCGACGAATTGCGGCACGATGCGGCCCGGTGTGCGAAAGCTGGTATGCACATCCAGACGCGGGCAGGCACCACCGTATTCGGCCAGATGAAAATCGGTGGCGTTGAAGCGCTTAGAGACATTGCCGCCCTTGTCGATGCGCAGAAAGAAGAACGGCACCCCCATCGCGCCTTCACGTTGCAACGTGGTGGCGCGGTGGCAGGCTTGCTCGAAACTCACGCCAAAGCGGGTGGCGATATGGTCGAAATCGTATTTCGCGGCGCGGGTCTCGGTCAGGAAGCTGCTGTAGGGCATCAGCACCGCGGCGGCGAAATAATTGGCGAGCTCTACCCGCAACCGGGCGGTGCCGCGTGGGTCGGTGATGCCGGACTTTTGCACCAAGGTGTCGATCAACTGACGCTGTTCCAACAGGCCCAGCATATGCACCAGTTGGAAGATACGGTTGGGGTGATCGAGCGCTTCGGACAACAAAATCTCACGCCGCGACTCGTCAAATTGCCGCAACGCGCCGGGCAGGTCTTCGACACGGGCCAGCCGCACCGTCACCCGCAGCTTTTGGGCAAGGCGCTGTTTCAGGGCTGCATAGACATCGTCGCGCAGGATCGCAGCGCTGCCCCAGAACGCCTCGGCTGCGATTTCAAGCGCGGGAAAGTGATTGCGGTTGCGGCGAAACACGTCATGCACGGCGGCCTCAGCCGATGGGGTGGGCTGGCTTGCATCATTTTGCGACACCGCCATCAGCTGATCACCCACCGATTGATAGGCGCGATACAGCGTCAGAAACGCCTGAACCACCGCTGGGGCATGCACAATCGCCGCGCGGATTTGGGCGAGTTCTGGTCGGTTTTCTGTAAACAGCGGATCGCCTGTTACCGCGCGCAGATCGGCCAATTGGCTGGTGCTGTCGTCTTCGGCAATATCGCGCCAATCCACGCCATAGACATCAAACAACCGCAGAAGAATGGCGACGGACACCGATCTTTCGTTATTTTCCAGAAGGTTGACGTAAGAGGTTGAAATCCCCAGCGTGCGCGCCATCACCGCTTGGGTTTCAGAGCGTTCCAGCCGTAAACGCCTTAAATGCGGGCCGATGAAGGTTTTCTGCATACTGCTGCACACAATCTGAGAATTGTCAGCTTTACAGTATTACAAGAATGTAATTTTGTAAATTCTCGCGTTTACAGCACAACCAGTTTTCATTTTGCACAATGAACGGGCGATGCAATCACCTCTGCAACAATGGCGGAGGTAACATGCGCACTGGTATCAATCATCTTTTCATCCCCGGCCCGACCAACGTGCCGGAAGTCGTGCGGCAAGCCATGAACGTGGCGATGCAGGATCAGCGGGCGCATGATTTCGGTGCGGGCAATCTGGGGCTTTTCACCGATCTGAAAAAAATTTTCAGAACTGTATCAGGGGAGGTGATGCTGTTTTCAGGCTCTGGCACCGGGGCTTGGGAGGCGGCGATCACCAACACGCTTTCGCCCGGCGATCGGGTGTTGATGGCGCGGCACGGCCAGTTCTCGACCCTATGGGTGGATATGGCGCAGCGCTTGGGGCTGGATGTTGAGGTGATTGACCTGCCTTGGGGCGCAGGTGCGCCGATCAGCGAATTTGCCCGGCGTTTGGGGGCGGATAAGCGCGGTGAGATCAAGGCAGTTTTCATCACCCACAATGAGACTGCGACGGGGGTGACTTCGTCGGTGGCGGCGCTGCGGCGGGCGTTGGATGAGGCAA
>JANPOY010000139.1:0-3732 GCA_031428215.1 Paracoccaceae bacterium | reverse complement strand
TCCGGCCTTTGCCGTGAACGCGACGCCGTCCTGCACAGACGCGGTCTCGCCTTCCAGCATATGGCAAATCATGTCGTTCTTCATCGTCTCTTCCGGGAAAACCGACCCCGGAGCCATGACAAAATCGTTCAGCACTGCCTTCTTGTATCCGCCAAAATTCACCGGCCACTCACCAAGTTCGACCTGCCTGATGCCCGGCATGATCTCCTTGCCGGCATCGGCGGCGTACATTTCCGATGCCGCCGGCCCGGGCAACAGGGCAAGCGGCGTTGCGGCGACAACTGACAACCCGAGTGTCATTGCCGACCTGCGATTCAAGCCATTCATAACATCCTCCCGAGATAGCGCGTGCTTATGCACCCGCATCCGGTATTTTACGCCTTTTGCGCCTTCAATTAAAGCAAAAACGGCTGGTTGCTCTGCTCCGGCCACCTCTTGTGGTGCAACGCGCGGTGCCCACCACCGGCGGCGACTGCTGTTCCACGGCCGGTGTCCAAGGCTGAAAATCCTGCGCCGGGCGATTCACTGGATCCGTCACCAGCCTTGCCGTCTCGAGCGTGATCTTGCGGCTGAACGTCCGCCTCGTCATGACCACTCACCGTTCCTTGACCACACGAGGGACCTGCCTTTCAGACAAGATGATCTGTCAGTGGAGCCGGTAAAGCCTGTGCCGCAGCCGACAGACCGCAACAGCTGGTCCCGGTCTGTCATCTCTCCGCGCCGCACCTCAAACGCGGCGGCCTCCGACCATCGCCACAACAAGAGTTGCCCCCAATCCCCAGTGGCTTTCGAAAAGAGGGCCGCATAACATGAGCACCTGACCGGACCGAAACCGGTGCAGGTCCAGTGCCAAGCCTCGCTGAACCGGCAGCGAGCGCCCCGCCGATTGCCAGAACGTTGGCCGGCGCGGCCATCATCCAGTGGGCGCCGCGCGCCGCTTAAGTGTCAAACAAACCGCAAGGTGATCCAGCTCAGGGCGAGGTAGCGCCCGCCTTTCGCCAGCGTGACGACCAGCACCACGCGCCACAGCGGCTCGCGCATCAGGCCAGAGACCAGCACCAAGGGATCGCCGATGACCGGTAGCCAGGACCCGAACAGCGTCCACCACCCCCGATGCGCATACCAAAGGCGGGCGCGTTCCACCTGACCCGGTGATGCAGGAAACCAGCGATGATCGGCATAGCCTTGCAAAAACCTGCCAATCGCCCAGTTTACCAGTGAGCCCAACACGTTGCCCGTCGTGGCAACCAAAAGCAGCAGCCAGACCGGATTGGATTCCGCCAAAAGCATCCCGACCAGCACAGCCTCGGACTGCGCAGGGATCAAGGTCGCCGCGATGAACGCGGCGAAAAACATCGCTGTCAGCGTCATCATCGGGTCAGGCGGCCTTTGGCCAGCGGCGGTGCAGATCGTCGATCAGGTAGACGTGGCGATGGCCGGAGGCCGTGGGGTCTTGCAGATGCGGGTGGTCGGGCGGAAGATCGTCGTGCTTGTGTTCAATGTCGACAGGGTCATGCGACGGCCAAAGACGCATGACAGCAAACAAAGACACCGCACCGACCGCCGCCAGTATGACCGCCGCCGCGGGCAGGCCAAAGGCCGATCCTGCCCAACCAGCCAGCGGATAGGTGACCAGCCACGCCGCATGTGACAGCGCGAATTGCGCGGCAAAAACGGCGGGACGGTCTTCAGCCCTCGCGGACCGGTTCAGGATACGGCCGATCGGCGTTTGCGTCAGCGAAAAGCCAAAGCCGACGATGGCCCAAAGCACCAGCAGCAGGGCAAGATTGCCGACAAGGGCGGTGATCGCCACCCCCGCCACCATCAGTGCGGCCCCCGACAGCATGACAGGCCGGTCTGCCATCCGCTCCAGCATCCGGGGCAGCAGGAATGCCGCCAGCATCGACCCTGCCCCAAAGGCGGCAAAAGCCAGCGCCACCTGCGGCGCACCAAGACCCAGCTTTGCCTGCACCAGAACAACCGTGTTGACATAGACCATGGCCCCCGCTGCCGCGACAGACATTTCCATCACCATCAAGCCGCGCAAGCGCGGCGTGGCAAGATAGATCCGCACGCCCTTCGTCATCGACGCCCAGAATGCCTGTGGGTCGCCTGCGGCACGCGCAGGCAGAGCGGCGGTTCCCACCAAGAGTGCCGAGACGGCAAAGCCGAGAACCGTACCACCGAAGAGGACCGGAAAGCTGATCAGCGTCAACAAGGCCGCGGCCAGCATTGGGCTGACAAGCTGTTCCAGATCCTCTGTCAGCCGCATCAGCGACAGGGCGTTGGTGTAGTCCTTCTCATCCGGCAGCACATCCGGAATGGTCGCCTGAAACGCCGGGGTAAAGCCTGCCGAGGCCGCTTGCAGCAAAAAGATCAGCAGATAGATCTGCCAAACCTCGGTCACGAAGGGCAGGAACAGCACGACGCCCGCGCGCACCAGATCAAGTACGACAAGAAATGCCCGTCGTGGCAAACGTTCGGCGACGGCCGCAGCCACAGGTGCCAGCGTCACATAGGCGATCATCTTGATTGCAAGTGCGGTTCCCAGCACCAGCCCCGCGTCGTCGCCCGCAAGCTGCCAGGCCAAAAGGCCAAGGGCGACCGTTGCCAGACCGGTCCCGATCAGAGCGATCAGTTGGGCTGCGAAAAGATGGCGGAAGGTCCGGTTGCCAAGAACATTCAACATCGCATCGTCTTTCAAATAAGTTTCGTCAAAGCCTTGATCCCGGCAAGATCACCGGAGGCCGATGAACCAAAGCAATGGTCAAAGAAATCATGGACAGGGTGCGTTTTGCCTCAACGATGGCCCGTTCTGCTGCAAAAGGGTGCTTTCCGATATACTGGCCGGGTGCAACCGCTGCAATCATGCTGCATACATGATGCAGAGGGATTTCTGCGCGCTTCCATAGCACAATAGCGCGGTTGGACACATCTGTAGACCTCATTTTCTGCAAGGGCAGTGGTGACACACTGGAGACCACTGTTGCATGACGCCCACGCCGTTGTCAGGGCCAACAACTGCTGTCGCAAGCGACGTTCACGACAATTCCATTTGCAGAAGCAGCCGATTTCAGCAAAATGGGGCGATGAGTAAATTGGTACGCCTGCTTTTTACGTTGCTTGTCGCCGTCGCACTTTTTGCGACCGTGATTTCTCAGCCTGCGACGGCGTTGACGGCAGAAGTAGCAATAGCTTCGATGCCTTGTTGCGACGACGATTGCCCGCAAGATCTGGCCTGCGACATGGCCTGCACAGCGACTATGCGCTGTGCAGCCGGGACTGTGGGATTCGCGCCACCTGCGCCCCAAGTCAAGTTGCACCTTTCAGCCGTGCTTGTTTCGCATGGTGCCGACCCGCCTTGGCGGGTGGACGAGCGACAGCCAGAAGGGTTTAAACGACCTCCCCGCAGTTGACCCTGCCGCGTGTTCTGACACGCGGATGATGCCGCATGAACCCGCGCCGATTGGGGCACAGGTTTGCATTTTCAGTCATTAAATGGGGTCATATCCTATGAAAACCACCTATATCCGCATCTGCGGTGGCGCGCTGGCGCTTGCCCTTTCCGTTTCGGCCGCTTTGGCAGACGCGACCGACTATCGCTTTGATCTTGTCTCCACCGACCACCGTGTCGGATCGGGCGCGATACTGGAGTTGCGCCTGACCGATCTGCGCACCGGCGCGCCGGTCGAGGGGGCCGTGATCTATGCCACCCGCATGGACATGGCACCG
>JANPOY010000138.1:0-7840 GCA_031428215.1 Paracoccaceae bacterium | reverse complement strand
CCACCCGCGCCACCTGTCCCGGTCGCAAGCCTCACGCGCACCCCCCCCCGCCCCGTCCCTCAACGGGGGCTTAACCCCCCACGCTTGCGGCCCGCTATCAGGTCGGGGGCGGCGCGGCCCTTGCCCCGCGCCAATTTTAGCCAATTCGGGCAGTGGTTTATGCCGCGACCCCCGCCAGCCGCAGCAAAGCCCGCATTCCGGACTCTGCCTGCTCCTGACTGGCAAAGCCGGCGTCGAACCCGCCATAGCCCGCGCTGGCGGCATAGATCAGCAATGGCATTTCGGGGTCGGTGACACCCGCCGCCAGACACAGCGCCTTGATGTCATTCACGCGCCGCGCGTCCATTTCCGCAACCGCCTGCGCCACGGCGGCATCCTCTCGCGCCCAAGCCCGCAAGGCAGGCTCTGCCGCAGCACCACCATGACCCGCATCACCGGGATTGACGGACAACACCGCCAGCCGCCGCAACCGCGCGGCGGGCGTCGGCGGGCGCGCGACCTCTGCCATCACGTCGCCATAGGCGCGAGCCGACCAGCAGGCCAGGATTTCAGCGCGAAATGCCGTGGAATCCGGAAAATGGTCCTGAAACGCAGCGCTTGTCACGCCCAGATCCGATGCCAAATTCTCGGGGGTCAGCCCCGAAACGCCCTGACGCGCCAAGGCCCGAAACCCGGCCAACAGCCAATCTTCCGCGGTCAAAGACCCGTCCTCTTGCGTCATATCCACACCTTCTGAACCCCACAGCCAGGCCCCGTGTTTTCTTCAAACTGGCACCAAGACGGATGCCGATGAACCGCGCCCCGATCCAACCGCCGCTCAGTCGTCGGCCAATTCCCAGCCGTCGGGATAAAATCCAAACGGCAGCACGATTTCTGTGGCGATCCGCTCCCAGTGCCAGACGGTTTCGGCCTCGATCGCAATCGGACCGATGCGTGCCTCCAACACCTCACCGTTGTGATGGGTGGCAAAGCCCTTGGCCCGCAGCGCCTTTTCCACCGCCGCCCATTTGGTGTCGATCTCTTCGGCCACGAATTCATAGATCACCACCGCCGTCTTCGGCAGCTTCACGCCTTTGCCGACCTTGGCGAAGGTTTCAAAGGTGTCGGCGCGCTGGGTGCGGTAATCGTGCATGATGGGCCTTTGGGATTGCTTGGAAACTCCCTTCCCCTAGCGCGTCTGCACGCCGCTGTCATCTGTTCCACCCGGAAATCGCGCCACAAAGCCCGCCAGGGTCGCGCCTTGGCTTGATCTTGGCGGCCGACACTTGTATCCCACGCCATCCCGACTAAAATAGCGGCCAAAAGGCCCTTTGATCGGCCCCCTGAACCGGAGTTACCCCATGTCCTGGACCGACGAGCGCGTCGAGACGCTCAAGAAAATGTGGGCCGAAGGCCAGTCGGCCAGTCAGATCGCCAAAGAACTGGGCGGCGTGACCCGCAATGCGGTCATTGGCAAGGTCCACCGCCTCGGCCTGTCGAACCGTGTCGGCCCCGGTGCCGCCCGCGAAGACGGTGACGAGGCCGAGGTCGCGGCACCCCCTGCCGCCGCCCCCCGCGCCGAACCCACCCCACGCCCGGCGACGACCGAGCCTGCGCGCGCCGAACCGCCCGCCACGCGCCCCGCTGCAGAACGCCCGGTGCCGCCTGTGGCCCCGGCCTCGGGTGCGGTGATCATGCCGATGCCGATCCGCAAAGCCATCATCCCGGCAGGCCAGCCACTGCCACCGCAGCCGTCGGCCAACGAAATCTCGCCCGAAGCCTTGGCATCGGTGCGCGAGGTCGAAAAGCGCGCCAAACGCCTGACGCTGATGGAACTGACCGAGCGCACCTGCAAATGGCCGATCGGCGACCCTGCCACCGAAGATTTCTGGTTCTGCGGTCTGCCATCGGTGCCCGGAAAACCCTATTGCGAAGCCCATGTCGGCGTCGCCTTCCAACCCATGAGCGCGCGGCGCGACCGTCGTCGTTAAGGCACCGCTGCGGCACAG
This sequence comes from Paracoccaceae bacterium, assembly GCA_031428215.1. GTDB lineage: Bacteria > Pseudomonadota > Alphaproteobacteria > Rhodobacterales > Rhodobacteraceae > Cypionkella. The sequence goes on along the minus strand of JANPOY010000138.1, from coordinate 5,852 downwards.
CAGTCCGAACACCGCTTTGGCATCGGCTCGAAATGTTCAAAGACGCAGGTCTACCTGCGCCTTTGCTCTTGGGCCGGTTGCGGCGATCCCCTGCGCAAAGCTGTCAGACTGACCGGTGGCCTTGCCGTCGGCAGGGGTTTCACACCCCCGACAGATTTGCCAAGGCAAATCTGATGCAAGTCCACGCCAACGCGGCCCCTTGCGCTAATTGGTGCCGTTTAGAATGTCTTCCAGGGCCTTGCGCGCTTCGTCTTCCAGCGCCTCGGCTGCCCGTCGCCTTGCCGCGTCCTCAAGGCTTTCGCCGTCTTGTTGCACGATACCCAGTTCGGATTCCAGTTTGGCGCGCGCCTCGGCCTCCAGAGCTGCGGCACGGGCCCGCGCTTCTGTCTCCAACTCTTCTGCCTTGGCCCGCAATTCGGCCTCAAGCCTGTCCTTTTCCAGATCCAGCTGTTCTTGCGCCAGGGCTTCCAGATCCAGTGAGAATTTCGGGTCAGCCCAAGGCCCTTTGATCAACAAGGGTGCTGTCAAACCGCCTGCCCCGGCATCATCGGCCATCGCAGTGGCCTTCACCCGGTATTCCAGATTGCGGGCACCAAGCCCGACATCGCCCGCGCCGCGCGCCGTCAGATAGGGCGATTGCAGAAGCAGATCATCGTTGCGCAGCATCCCCGCGTTGATGGTGAAACTGCCTGCCATCCTGTCAAAGATCGTCTTTTGGCCTTCGCCCACATAGGCGGTGTCCAGCGTCCGCAGCATCCCCTTAATGTCCAGACCCAAAATCTCGCCATTGGTCAGCGCGAGTGTCCCCGACCCTTCGAGCCCCTGCATGATAGCATCGACCGAGTTGCCGATGCCCAGAAACTTCATCCGCAGATCGCCGGTGCCGACCAGCCGCTGATAGCCGCCGAAATCGGCCAGCATCGGCTGCAACGCCATGCCATCAAAGGACAAATCGCCACCCACCGACAGGCCTTTGCGACCGTTGACGACGAAATTGCCAGAGACCACACCATTGTAGGCCGCCACTTTGCGCAGATCGAATACCGCGCGGCCGCGCTCCACCGTGACCAGAGCTCGCGTCGCCCCCAGCTTGGCCAGTCCCAGATCAAGACTGTCAGCCGACAGCGACACCACCGCGTCCAGCGCCGCCAACCCGCTGACATCAATGGGCTCGCGGGGCCAACCGGTTGCCTTTGCACCGCCGCCCGATCCACCGCCCTGCCCGCCCGCAAGCCCCGCCAGATCCAGCGCCGCCGCCGTGACGGTCGCCGCCAATTTCGGCCGCGTACCGCTGGTGGTCAGATCGGCATCCATGGCAAAGCGGTTGGCGTCCAGCACCACCGACCCACCACGCAGATGCACCGAGGCCTGCGCGGTCACCGTCACCGCCCCCGAAACCCGGACATCGCGCGCGCCCATGCCTTCGGGCAGCCCCGGTGCCTGCGCGCCCGCCAGCGCCGCCACCGCCGCCAGATCCGCCAGATTGGCCGTCAGATCACCTTCGGCCTCCAGAGGCGCATATCCGGCGCGGCCCTTGAATTCCAGATCCGCCCCGCCTGCGCGCAAGGTCAGATCCATCGGCACCACACGGCCGTCCAGAAATTTCTGAAACGCCCCCACGCTCATAGCCGCGGTAAAGGCCTGCCCGTTCATCACCGCCGCCAGATCCATCTGCGCCGCCCCGACGTAATCGGGAATGGCCAGCGTCGCCTCGATCTGCGACAACGCCACCCGCGTGCCGGCACCGTGGTCGATCAAGGTCAGGGTGCCGCCCGAGAACACCGCCTTGTCCATGGTGAAGGGCTGCCCGACGCCCGGGGTGGCGGTGGTCACCTCGCCGCCACCACTGCCGCCGAACATCCAGTTTTCCTGTCCCTCGGCACTGCGCTCCAGCAGGATCCGCGGTGCAATTGCCTCGATCCCGATGATCTTGACCACCCCGCCCATCAGCGCCGCCATATCGACTGAAATTTCCAGCCCTTCGGCCTGCAACATCGGTCCCTCCTCCGACCATGCCGCGTTCGACATGCTGACGGGCCCGGTCTTGACTCCCAGCCTGGGCCAGACCGAAGGGCGCACCGACCCCGACAGCACCAATTGCCGCCCGGTCAAGGCGTTGAACTTGGAAACAGCCAGCCCGGCGATCCGTTCCGCCGGGATCATGAATACCGCACCCACCCCCAGAACCGCCAACAAAACCAAAGCCATAACCGAGCGGACAATCCAGCGCATGATGCCTCCACTGACATTTGCGATCAGCCTACGCCTCCCCCCGCCCCGCTGGAAGCCATTGATCGCATCTTGGCAACAGTTTGCCAGACCGCCGCCCGGCCCGACTGTCACATCCCTGTGACACAGCCCTGTTTTACCCAAACCAACCAAGGAGACCGCGATGACCAACTCCACGCCTCAGGCACTTGATTGGCTCGAAGCCGAACTGACCGACGCCTTCGACGAAGAGTATGAACTTGAGTTGGAGGATTCTCAGCTTTCCCTGGAAATCTCCAAGATTTACAAAGACAAGCACCCGGATGGCATCGACCGACACACCTATTTTCATTCCTTGATCCGCCTGCAGTCAGAGTTGATCAAACTGCAGGACTGGGTGTCCTATCACAAGAAAAAGGTGGTGGTGCTGTTTGAAGGCCGCGATTCGGCGGGCAAGGGCGGCGTGATCAAACGCATCAGCCAGCGCCTCAATCCCCGTGTGGTGCGCGTTGTGGCCCTGCCCGCGCCGTCGGACCGCGAAAAGACCCAGTGGTATTTTCAGCGCTATGTGCCGCATCTGCCCGCAGGCGGCGAAATCGTGCTGTTTGACCGCTCTTGGTACAACCGCGCCGGGGTCGAGCGCGTGATGGGTTTTGCCGATGACGATCAGGTGGAGCAATTCTTCAACGACGTGCCGGAATTCGAACGCATGCTGGTGCGGTCGGGCATCACCGTGATCAAATACTGGTTTTCGATCACCGATGAAGAACAGCAAATGCGCTTTCTCATGCGCATTCACGATCCGATGAAACAGTGGAAGCTGTCACCCATGGACCTGCAATCGCGCGTGCGGTGGGAGCATTACACCAAGGCCAAAGAAGAAATGATGGCCCGCACCAACATCGCCGAAGCCCCGTGGTACATCGTGGAAGGCAATGACAAAAAGCGCGCCCGCCTGAACTGCATCGACCACCTGCTCGCGCAATTTCCGTATGAGCCGGTGCCGCACGATGACGTGTCGCTGCCCGACCGGGTGTTTAATCCGCAATACGAGCGCGCCGTGCTGCCGCCGGAACTCTATGTACCCGGGAAATATTAGCCCTTTAGGGCGGGGTGATCCCCGCCAACCCGGTGCACAATCTTCAATTCCGCCGAAGTCGCCGTTCTGCTAGCTTCACGTTGAACAAACACTGGGGCCTGCGTGCGCATCGTAACCTGGAACTGCAATGGCGGATTTTGGCGCAAGCACAGCCAGCTTGCAGAGTTTTCCGCCGACGTTCTGGTCATTCAGGAATGCAATGACCCCGCGCGCAGCAACAATGCCGCCTATCGCCACTGGGCCGGCACAAACCATGCGTGGATCGGCAACTCTGCCAACAAAGGTCTGGGGGTTTTCGTACAAAATGGCGTCGCACTTGCTCAACTGCCCTTGGCGATGGCACCGCGATATTTTCTACCTGTCAAACTTGGTGAAATCCCGATTTGTGGGGTCTGGGCACATACCGATCCGCAAGGCTCGCGTCATTATTGTGGGCAAACCCACAGTTACCTGTCCGCGTCCCCCGCTTGGCTTGCCGATCCGCTTTGCATCTTTCTGGGCGATCTGAACAGCAGCCGGATCTGGGACCGGCCAAAGCGCGCATGGAACCACAGTGCCGCCGTGCAAATTCTGCACGATCACGGGCTTGTCAGTGCTTACCATCACAGCCACCAAGCCGATCAGGGCGGCGAGCTTCACCCAAGTTTCTACCTGCACCGCAATGCCGCCAAGCCTTATCACCTCGACTATGTGTTTCACGGCCGGGGTTGGTCAGTCGACCACTGCGAAATTGGCACCCCCGGCCAATGGCTGGACCACAGCGATCACATGCCGGTCTTGGTTGATCTGAAGCCAACCGAACCACCACGCGCCCATGATCCTTGACAAATCCTCTCTTCGGCCGACCAACCCTCTGATATCCCTCAGCCCGCCTGCGGCTCTCAACACGGGACCGCCCCCCCTACCCCCAAGGCGAGAAACCCTGTATACCCCCTCCCATGTCGCAAAATCCGCCAAATCTCCGCCCCGATCTCGCCCCGAAACCCAGTTTCAGCGAACCGATCCGCCCCGGCCAGCCGACCATCGGCATGGTCAGCCTTGGCTGCCCCAAGGCGCTGGTGGACAGTGAGCGGATTCTGACCCGCCTGCGCGCCGAAGGCTACGCGATCAGCCCCGATTACAAGGGGGCGGATGCGGTGATCGTCAACACCTGCGGCTTTCTCGACAGTGCCAAGGCCGAAAGCCTTGAGGCGATTGGTGAGGCGCTGGCCGAAAATGGCCGTGTCATCGTCACCGGCTGTCTGGGCGCGGAACCCGAATACATCACTGGCGCGCATCCCAAGGTTCTGGCCGTCACTGGCCCGCATCAATACGAGGCCGTGCTGGACGCTGTTCACAAGGCCGTGCCCGCCAAGCCCGATCCGTTCATCGACCTGCTGCCTGCCTCTGCGGTCAGCCTGACGCCCCGCCACTACAGCTATCTGAAAATCTCCGAAGGCTGCAATCACAAGTGCAAATTCTGCATCATCCCCGACATGCGCGGCCTGCTGCAAAGCCGCCCCGCCCATGCCGTGCTGCGTGAGGCTGAAAAGCTGGTGCAGGCCGGGGTGCGCGAGTTGCTGGTGATCAGCCAGGACACCTCGGCCTATGGTGTCGATCGCAAGCACGACCTCAGCCCATGGCAGGGCCGCGAGGTGCGCGCCCATATCACCGATCTGGCGCGCGAACTGGGCCAGTTGGGGGCCTGGACGCGCCTGCACTACGTCTACCCCTACCCGCATGTGCGCCAGCTGATCCCGCTGATGGCCGATCCCACCTCTGGCCTGCTGCCGTATCTGGACATCCCTTTTCAGCACGCCGATCCGGGCGTTCTGCGCCGCATGGCACGTCCGGCCGCCGCCGCCAAAACGCTGGACGAAATCGCGGCGTGGCGCAGCCTCTGCCCCGACATCACCCTGCGCAGCACCTTCATCGTCGGCTACCCCGGCGAAACCGAAGCCGAATTCCAGACCCTGCTGGACTGGATGGACGAGGCGCAACTGGACCGCGTCGGCTGCTTCCAATACGAAAACGTCGCCGGTGCCCGCAGCAACGCTTTGCCCGATCACATCGCCGCCGATGAAAAGCAAGACCGCTGGGACCGCTTCATGGCAAAAGCCCAAGGCATTTCCGAGGCGAAACTGGCGGCCAAGGTGGGTCATGTCATTCAGGTGATCGTGGACGAAGTCGACGCCGAAGGCGCCACCTGCCGCACCATGGCCGACGCGCCCGAAATCGACGGCAACCTGTTCATTGATGAGGGTTTTGAAGCGCTGGCACCGGGAGATATCGTCGCGGTGACCGTGGAGGAGGCGGGCGAGTATGATCTGTGGGGAAGTAGGGTTTAGAATGGCCTTTAAGACGCATTGAAATTTGGCATCCGTTGTCAGCAAGAGGAACCGATTTATGTGCGATTCAAATTGCCTTAGGCTCAGGACTCATTCCCTATAACCAGAAGATGATGGTGACTGCGATTGTGATGGCGGACATGAAGACTACTGCGCATCTGTCGTAGCGGGTATGAATGCGCCGCCAATCCTTCAGTTTGCCGAACATGTTTTCGATC
>JANPOY010000137.1:0-1579 GCA_031428215.1 Paracoccaceae bacterium | reverse complement strand
GAGTTGATGGAAGGCGCCGTGGAGCAGATTGGCGAATTGGTCCGCATCTTCTTGGCGCCACTTGATTTGCGAAGTCTGCTTGTCGATGGTGTGATCGAGGGTCACGGCTCCGTGATAGTGTACCTGCCGCACATTATGCTCCTGTTCTTCTTCATCGGCCTGCTCGAGGACACCGGCTACATGGCGCGCGCGGCGTTCCTCATGGACCGGCTGATGAGCAAGGTCGGGCTGCACGGCAAGAGTTTCATCCCGATGCTTAGCTCGTACGCGTGCGCGATTCCCGGCATCATGGCCACGCGCACGATCGAGAGCCCGAAAGACCGCCTCGTCACGATTCTGATCTCGCCCTTGATGAGCTGCTCGGCGCGGCTGCCCGTTTACACGTTGCTCATCGCGGCGTGCATTCCCAACCAGACCGTCCTGGGCTTCATCGGGCTGCCGGCCTTGACGTTGTTCAGCATGTATCTGCTCGGCACCGTGGTGGCTCTGCTCATGGCGTGGCTCTTCAAGAAAACGCTGCTCAAGGGCGAGACGCCGATGCTCATCCTCGAGCTGCCGCCCTACAAACGGCCCATGCTCCGGCAGGTGCTCCGCCACATGTGGGAGCGCTCGAAGCTCTTCCTCCGCCGCGCCGGCACGGTGATCCTCGGCATCAGCATCATCTTGTGGTTCCTCCAGACGTACCCGAAGAGCGCGGCAATCAGCCAGCAGTTCACCGAGCAGCGTGCGCAAGTCGAGGCCAATGGCGAAGTCACGCCCGAGGGTGAACTGGACGCCGCCACCGTCGAAAGGCTCGCCGATCTGGACAAACAAGAAGCCGGTGAACTCCTGGCCTACAGCTTTGCGGGCCGCATCGGTCACTTAATCGAACCCGTGTTCGCGCCACTCGGCTTCGACTGGAAGATCGGCATCGGCATCGTGGCGTCGTTCGCGGCCCGCGAGGTCTTTGTCAGCACCATGTCCACCGTTTACAGCCAGGGCGGCGGCGATGACGACGCGGCCATTCTGAAACTCTCCGAGGTGCTCCAGCAGCAAACCCGCGCTGACGGCTCGCCGCTCTACACCACGCGGCTGGGCGTCACATTGATGGTGTTCTACGTGTTCGCGCTTCAGTGCGTGAGCACGATCGCCGTGGTGCGCCGCGAAACCAACGGCTGGAAATGGCCGGTGTTCCAGTTCGCCTACATGTTCGCGCTGGCGTGGGTGCTGGCCTTCCTTACCTGGCAGGGCGGGAAGTTGCTGGGTCTGGGTTGAGCCTTGCGGATGGCTGGCCGTGCTCCTACCTTGCGCCCGTTCCGTCGGTTAACCCCACTGTTTACAAACTCATGTCCAAACTTCCCGAAATCACCCTGCGTCGTGGCGAACGCGAACGCATCGTCGCCGGTCACCCCTGGATCTACCAAAGCTCGATCGACAAACTCGAGTCCCCCGCCGCCGATGGCGAGGTCGTGCTGGTCAAAGACTTTCGCGGCAAGGCGCTCGGCGTGGGCTTCTACAATTCCAAGTCCCGCATCAGCGTGCGCGTGCTCTCGCCGGAGCCGGTCGAGATCAACCAGGCCTTCTTCGAGCGCCGCATCCT
>JANPOY010000136.1:0-1871 GCA_031428215.1 Paracoccaceae bacterium | reverse complement strand
GGCAAATTGGGGCTCTGTCAGCAGACAGTGAATACACCCGAGAAGACGGTTTGCGCACGTTTGGCATGCTTTTGCGGGAAGGTCGTATCCGGAAAATCAAGCGCGGACAATTTGTTCTGACCGAAAGCTCGCACTATTTGGCCGAGGCGCGCAAGATCGCCGGCTAAACGGACCCAAACCCAAACATCAATTGGAAGGCGCGTTGTCTTCCGCTTTTTGCGTGTCCGGGTCCAACTGACCTATTCCGCGAAACACATGCCGGAACGGGATCGCCCACAGGAAACCCAGCACAACATATACCACCAGTTCCGCCCAGAAAGGTGGTCGGTCCATCAGGCTGATGACGCTGATCGCGACCACGATATAAACCGGAAGCCCGATCAGCAGGATGGCCAACGAAAGCCCTCGCCGTGACTTGTAACTTAGCGCCATCCCACACCTCCACAAAGCGGCCATCTTTTTACACTGTGAAGATTTTTCGACAAAAAATCTTCGGTTCCCGACCCAATGCACAAAAAAATATCTGGGTATCTTGTTGCTTCAATCTTCAAAAGGGTCCGTCACTAAAATTGTATCATCCCGTTCCGGTGATGTGGAAAGTAGGGCTACGGGGCATTGAATCAATTCCTCAATACGTCGCACATACTTGATCGCGGCCCCCGGCAGGTCCGCCCAAGACCGCGCGCCTGCGGTGTTGTCTGACCAACCTTCCATTTCCTCGTAAATCGGAGTGCAGCGGGCCTGTTGGTTTGCCGCCGTCGGCAGATAATCCAACCGAACCCCGTCCAGATCATAGCCGACACAAATCTTCAGCGTGGGAAAGCCATCCAGCACATCCAGCTTGGTCAGCGCAATGCCCGAAACCCCCGATGTTGCACAGGTTTGCCGCACCAGAACGGCGTCAAACCAACCGCACCGCCGTTTGCGCCCGGTGACCGTGCCAAATTCATGCCCCCGCTCGCCCAAGCGGTCGCCGTCCGCGTCAAACAATTCCGCCGGAAACGGCCCCTCGCCCACCCGCGTGGTATAGGCCTTTACAATGCCTAGAACGAACCCAATCGCCCCTGGGCCCATGCCGGTGCCCGTGGCTGCCTGCCCTGCAATCACATTGCTGGAGGTGACATAGGGATATGTCCCGAAATCAATGTCCAAAAGCGCGCCTTGTGCCCCTTCAAACAAAATCCGTTTGCCCGCACGCCGCGCTTCGTTCAGCACCTTCCAGACCGGTTTGGCATAGGGCAGCACCTGCGGCGCAATCTCGCGTAGTTTTGCCAGCAGGTCAGCCCTGTCAATCGGCTCCATCCCAAAACCCCGGCGCAGCGCGTCGTGATGCCCCAGCAACCGGTCAACCCGTGTCTCCAGCGTGGTCTCATCGGCCAAATCCGCAACCCGAATGGCCCGCCGTCCGACCTTGTCTTCATAGGCAGGCCCAATGCCGCGCCCTGTGGTGCCGATTTTGGCCATGCCAACAGCGCCTTCGCGGGCGCGGTCCAATTCGCCGTGCAACGGCAAAATCAACGGCGCGTTTTCCGCGATCATCAAGTTGTCGGGGGAAATATCAACGCCCTGCCCACGCAGCTTTTCAATCTCCATGATCAGATGCCACGGGTCCAGCACAACCCCGTTGCCAATGACTGACAGCTTACCACCGCGCACAATGCCGCTTGGCAGCAACGACAGCTTGTAAACCTTGCCATCAATGACCAAGGTATGGCCCGCATTATGCCCGCCCTGCAACCGCGCCACGATATCGGCACGCTCCGACAGCCAATCAACAATCTTGCCTTTTCCCTCATCGCCCCATTGGGCACCGACGACGACAACATTGGCCATGACAGATCCTTGCGATTTGGAGGAAACCGTGCGTCATA
>JANPOY010000135.1:0-143838 GCA_031428215.1 Paracoccaceae bacterium | reverse complement strand
CGCCACCCTCACCGCCACCCTGCCGCCGCATTCCTACCAGATGCTGCGCCTCAAACTGACCTAAAGCCCCAAAAACACAGCCGGCGCCCTTCCCCAAGCGCCGGCACTCCGCCTACAAAACCTTGACGATCGCACAGCCGTAGGCCGCCAGTTGCAAAACCCCGCCACAACGCGCACCGGTCAGCAGATCAAGACCCAAAGGCACAGCTGTCACCTCAACCCCGACCTCGGTGGTGTTGATGATGAACCACAGCGCCCGCCCTGCAGCCTCGCGCACGGACACTTCAACCCCCAGGGGCAGATCCTCAATCAACGGCTCCACGCCTGCCGCCGCCAAAACCGTTGCCTGCAACGCATCGGCCAGCTCATCGGTCAGATAGGTGCCGAGATAAATCACACGCCCCGCCCCGTGCTGGCGCTGGGTGGCGCAGGGCTGTCCCTGCAAGAACCGGTTCGACCATTGGCCCAGACCTTCGGTGCCCGGCGCCAATTCCAGTTGTTCATAAAGATGTGCGGCGGTGAATTCCCGGTTGCCCAGTGTGAAATGATACTGCCGAGACGCCGACGACGCATCCGGGCGGCTGGCCGCCTGATGCCCGCCGTTCACCCCGTCCTTCCAAGGTTCAAACAGCCCCGTGGCCCCCGGCCCGGTCAGCCTTCCAAACTCCACCACTTTCACCCCGGCCAGTTGCGACAGCCCCGCAGCGGGGGCCAGTTCGCGGTGAATGTGGTTGTGCAGATCTCGCGTGCCGGTCATCGCCGACAGGATCAGGGTCCCGCCTTTGGCCACGAAATCAGCCACATGTGGCGTCCATTCCGGTTTCCACATCACCCAATGCGGCACATACAGCACTTTCAATCGGCTGAGATCATCCGCCGGATGGATAAATCCGCAAGCAATTCCGGCGGTGTAGCACTGCCGGTGCAGGATCACCACATCCTCCAGAGGCGAGGGCAGACCCATGGCGTAGGTCTTGTACGCCTCTTGATTGTCAAAGTCCGCGCCCGCGATGCCGACGTCCATCCGCACATGGGTGCCCAGAATTTCGGGCTTCAGCCGGTTCATTTCGCCGAAAAACTGCGTCGCCTCGGCGTAGCGGCGGCGGGGCACGTCGTCGTGGTCGATAACGCCCATCCAGTAGATTTCCGCACCAAAATGCGCCGGACGCCAGCGGAAAAACATCACCCCATCCGCGCCGCGCGAAACGGATGTCATCGCCATCCGCCGCATCTCGCCGGGTTCGGGGTTCATGGTGGAAAAGCCGGGCTGGCTGCCAAAACCACTGGCCTGTTCGGGCACGATGAAATTGCCGGAATGGGCGCGGCAGATGTCGAGATAGGCGGCCTGGGTGGCCGCCATGCCGCCGCCACGGCGGAATTCATCGTAAAGCATGGGGTAGATATCAAAAGCGATGAAATCGAGATCCTGGCCAAACTGGCCGCGGAAATCAATGTCCGGCTGGCCGCCAAGGTTGTGGAAAATGAACCAGTCGGGGTTGGCGTCACGCAGGATCAGCACCTGATCGTGCTGGAACGTGGCGGTCGCAGAGGCCAGAAAGCGGTGGTAATCCTGCACATGGCCGGGCGACAGGAACCCCGGTGCCATATCGCGCGGCGTGTCGATCTGGGCGAAATCATCATAGGCCAGCGCCCAGAAATCACCCCCCCAAGCGCGATTCAAGTCTTTGATAGAGTTGGAGTAAGCCGTTTGCAGCCAATTTTGAAATGCCAGCCGTGCCGAGGCCGAGTGGCTTTCCGACACCGTCGTGTTCAACTCATTGTCGGTTTGCCAGCCGATCACGGCGGGGTTGTCGCGGTAATGCTCGGCCAGCGCCCGCGTGATCCGCCGCGAATGGGCGCGGAAGACCGGACTGGAGGTATCGGCGTGCTGGCGTGAGCCATGCCCCGCCACCCGGCCATTGCCATCGACCCGCAAAACTTCGGGGTAGTTCTGCGTCAGCCAGCGCGGCGGGGTCGCGGTGGGCGTGCAAAGCACGGTCTTGATGCCATGATCCGCCAGCACCGCAATCGCGCGGTCAAAGAGGTCAAACGAGAAATGCCCCTCATAGGGTTCCCACAAATGCCAGGCAAACTCGCCCATCCGCACGGTATTCGCCCCCGCAGCGGCCAGGCGTTCGGCGTCGCGCTGCCAATAGCTTTCATCGACATGTTCGGGGTAATGTGGAGCGCCCAGCAGGAATTCGTCAATGTTGAGCGTGCGCCAGACCGACAAGGGCGCAGGGGATGTGCGCTTCATGGCGCTACCGCAACCGCTTGCCGCTGGGATCAAACAGCAGGGTCTTGCCCGGATCGAAGGTCGCGGCGATCTTCTGCCCAGACACCCAGTCACGGCCATGGTCGGTGCCGATGGTGATGATGTCGGCCCCGCCTTGGCGGGCATAGGCGTAAGATTCACCGCCCAGATGTTCAATGATTTCAATGGTCAGGTCCAGCACCGCCGCCCCGCCCGCCTTGAAATGCTCTGGCCGGATGCCGACCGTGACCGCAGCCCCCTCGACCAAAGCCGTCGTCAGCGGCGGCAGCGGGATCACCTGCCCGCCATATTGTGGCAGGGTCAACGCGCCGTTTTTCGCCACCGCCGGCAGGAAATTCATCCGTGGAGAGCCGATGAATCCAGCCACAAACTGATTGTCGGGGTTGTCGTACAACTCCAAAGGTGAGCCGGTCTGTTCAATCAAGCCATCGCGCAGCACCACGATCTTGTCGGCCAGGGTCATCGCCTCGACCTGATCATGGGTCACGTAGATGATGGTCGATTGCAGTTCCTTGTGCAGCCGCGCGATTTCGATCCGCATCTGCACGCGCAATTCGGCGTCAAGGTTGGACAAAGGTTCGTCGAACAAAAACACCTCGGGCTTGCGCACAATGGCGCGGCCAATGGCGACGCGCTGACGCTGCCCGCCCGACAGATCCTTCGGCTTGCGGTCCATCAGCTTGTGCAGTTCGAGGATTTTCGCGGCCTCATCCACCCGGCGCGCGATGCCTTCTTTCGTCTCGCCCGCGTATTTCAGCGCCAGCCCCATGTTTTCGCGCACCGTCATATGCGGGTACAAAGCATAGCTTTGGAACACCATGGCGATGCCGCGTTTGGAAGCATCGACGTCGTTCATGCGCGTGGAACCAATCACCAGATCGCCCGCCGTGATCGTCTCCAACCCCGCAATCATCCGCAAAAGCGTGGACTTGCCGCAACCCGATGGCCCGACAAAGACCACGAACTCCTTGGGTTTCACCTCAAGGTTCACGCCCTTGATCACGTCATGTGCGCCGTAAGACTTGCGCAAACCGGTCAGTTTCAATCCGCTCATGCCCTAGACCTCGCTTGCGTTCAAATGCGTGGTCACGCTGCCCAACCGGTCATGCGACACAGTCACGGTGATCGGACCCGCCCCGGTTGCCTGCACCCAAACCCCCGTAGCGCCACCGCGCAAGGGAACCACCGCAGGCCCCAAACGCTGCGCCCCCACGACCGTGATCGTCACCGGATCGGTCATGAACGGCAGCTTGTTGCCGACCTGATCCAGCACCCGGATCATCACCCGCACCGCATCGTGCGCGCCAATGTCCACGGCATCCGCCACCACCTGCAACGCCGTCGGCAGCGGGTCACAGGCAAAGCGTCGCACTGCCGCCGGTTTGCCGCCAACATAGCCGGTGATGGTGCCGCTTTCCCATTTCATCCCCCACTGCCCCAACTCATCCGCCGAGAAATCGGCGCGGGTCATCACCACCGGCGCATGCGGCAGGTTCGGATATTTCGCCCGGTCGGGCTGCATCCGTTTCGGAGGGTTGGCCCCGTATTGCAACTCCACCTCGTCGCAATTGGTCAACACGATCAGGGGCAGCACGCCGCCGATGTTGCGCTCGCCGCGCGCCCAATAGGTGACGGGTTCCAGCACCACGGCCTCGGCCGGCTCGCACTGGCTGGCATAGGCGTGGGCTGCAAATTTCGGCTCGCGGAACATGTCCATCACGCCGTGGTGGCAAATCCGGTCGCCCGATCCGAAATCCTTGTGAGTGTTGTAATCAAACGCGCACCAGCCGATGACGCCGGAAATATTCGGATCGCCGTAACAGGCGTCCAGCACCTCCAGATGCCTTGTCACATGTTCGGCCTGCCGTTGTTCCTGATCGCCGATCTTGGTCGGGTACATGTGGCCGTTGAATTCGGTCACGATGTAGGGGACGTTTTTCTTCAGCCCCGTCACCTCTTGCTGCGACCGCAGGGCGGTGCGCGGGCGATTGCCGCCCAGTTCGAACTCTCCCATGATGAAATCATTCATGGTGTAGACGTCTTCCAACATCTCGGAATTGGTCAGATAGCGCACGCCGCCGGTCTGGCGCGTGCCATCCAATTCATGCGCCAAGCGGTTGGTTTCGCTGTAGAAATCGTGGTTGTCCTGACTTTCGTTGATCCGCACGCCCCAGATGATGATGCAAGGATGGTTCCAGTCGCGGGTGATCATCCGGCGGACGTTTTCAATCGCCTCGGCCTGCCAGGCTTTGTCGCCAATGTGCTGCCAGCCGGGGATTTCCTCAAACACCAGCAGGCCGATGCGGTCGCAGTGATCGAGAAACCACGTCGATTGCGGATAGTGCGAGGTCCGCACAAGGTTCAGATGCAACTCATGCTTCAGAATTTCGGCATCGCGTTCCTGCGCGGCACGGCCCAAGGCATAGCCGGAATAGGGGAAGGACTGATGCCGGTTCAGCCCGCGGATTTTCAAGGGCCGTCCGTTGAGCAGGAAGCCATCGGCGGTGAATTCAGCCGACCGGAAGCCGAAAGTCGTGCGGGTTGTATCGGTGCCGTGTGGCGTCGTCAGGGTCAGATCGACGGTGTAAAGATGCGGCGCGGTGACGTCCCACAGCGCGATGCCGTGCAGATCGCCCATGGTCAGCGTCACGTTGTCACCCGACACCGCTGCCTGCGCCTGCGCCACAACCGCCCCGGCCCCATCGCGCAAAACAGCCGTGATGTCCCCCGACAGAGCAAGCCCCTGCGGGTTGCGCAAGCCCACGGCCACCGTCACCGATTTGACATCGGCCAGCACATCCGGCGTTTCGATCTTGGTCAATCCAATCGACACCGGGGCCGATTTCACCAGCCAGACATCGCGGTAAATCCCGGCGTAGGTCAGATAATCAATCGCGCCGCCAAAGGGCGGAATGGCCGGGTTTTCCGCGCCGTCAATCACCACGCGCAGGGTGTTCGGCCCCAAGAGCAACCCCGAAAGCCGCGCCTCAAACGGGGTGTAGCCGTCGGGATGCGCGGCAATCTGCACGCCGTTCAGGAACACTTTGGCATTGGCCATCGCACCATCAAAGCGCAGGGACACCTCTTGCCCCACCCAATCCGGGCCGGGCGCAAAGGTTTTCTCATAGATGAAGACCCGCTGATAACTGGTTTCATCGAAATAGGAAAACGGCAGATCGACCGCGTTGTGCGGCAAGCGCACCATGGCCCCGTCAAACATCCAGCCGTCGTTGAAATCGGTGATAATCGGCATGGAAACTCCTATTTGACGCCGCCCAGCATGCCTTCGACAAAGCGACGCTGGAGAAGGAAAAAGACCAGAACGGTCGGAAGTGTGGCCAGAACATTGGCCACCATGATCAGCCCGTAATCGGGGGTATAGGCCGAAGCCAAGGACGCCACCACCAGCGTGATCGTCTTCATCTCGTTTGTTTGCAGCACGATCAGCGGCCAAAGATAGGCGTTCCAATTGGTCATAAAGATGATGATCATCGCCGCCGCATAGGTGGACCGCATCACCGGCATGTAGATGAACAGGAATATCTGCCATTCCTTCAGCCCGTCCATCCTGGCCGCATCGCGCAGCTCGGTCGGGAAGGCTTTGGTGTTCTGGCGGAAGTAGAAGATCATGAAGATCGACGCCACGCCGGGCAGCAGAATCGCGATATAGGTGTTCATCAGCCCAACACCAGAAAACATCACGAACAACGGAATCATCATCGCGGCAAAAGGCACCGACAGCATCAGAAGCAGCCCGCCGAAGATGTAATCGCGGGCGCGCGAGCGGAACATCTCAAACCCATAGCCCGCCATCGAGGCCACTATCATGGTCAGCACCGTTCCGGTGATCGCCACGAAGAACGAGTTGAAGAACACCCGTGGCACGTCGACCAATTCGAAAAACTTGGCGATGTTGTCAAACAGCGCCGACCCGAAACTGACTTTGCCGCCGGTGATGTCATTGGCGGTGTTGGTGGCCCCGGCGATCATCCAGTAAAACGGGAACACCGAGATGAACGCTGCCAGCCACAAAGCCATCTGCACCGCCACGCGCGAAATTTGCGAAAGAATGTTCATTTTCGCTCCTTCGCCACTTGGAACTGCATCCAGGACAGGACGCCCACCAGAATGACGATCACCCAGGACACCGTGGCGGCATAGCCAAACGACGGCATGAAACGGAAAGTCAGATTGTAGATGTAAAGTGACAGCGTCAGCGTGCTGTCCGCAGGCGCGCCGCCCATACCGGCCGAGGCGGTGATGGTGTTGACCTCGTCAAACAATTGCAGTGTGCCGATGGTCGATAGAACCGTGGTGAACAAGATCACCGGTTTCAGCATCGGCACTGTGATCTTGAAAAACCGCGCCCGCGCCGGAATACCGTCAATCCGGGCCTGCTCGTAAATGGAAGGGTCGATGTTTTGCAGCGCGGCGAGGTAGAAGACCATGTTGTACCCAGTCCAACGCCAAGTGATCGCCATGATGATCAATGCCTTGGCCCAGAACGGATCGAACATCCAACCGATCGGTTCGTTGATGATATGCAGGAAGATCAGCGTGTCATTGACGACGCCGTCGAGCGCGAACATCGACTTGAACAGCACCGAATAGGCCACAAGCGACGTCACGCAGGGCAGGAAAATCGCGGTGCGCAGGATCGCGCGGCCCCGCAGTTTGGGGTTGTTCAGGGCCACCGCAAAAACCAGCGCCAGAATGATCATGATCGGCACCTGGATCACCAGAAAGATCATGGTGTTGCTTAACGCGTGCAGGAACACCGGATCTTGCGTCAGCCGGGTGATGTTCGCCAGCCCGCCGAATTTGTGGTTCATGCCCTTGCCGGTCTGAAAGCTCATCCACATCGACCACAGGATCGGATAGGCCATGAACAGGCCCAAAAGCACCATGGCGGGGGCGATGAAGGCCCAGCTGGTCCAGTTGCTGCGATCAAGGTTTGGGGGCTTGGCCATGGTATCTCCCGCCATAGGGCAAAGGGGTCAAACCCCGCCAAGCCATTGGCCCGGCGGGGTTATCGTCACCTTACTGGATCTGCTGCGCCACTTGCGCGTCAATCGCGGCAATGGCGTCGTCTATCGACCCGCCCGCCACCAGACCCGGCAGTTGCGCCACAACGGCGGCATCGGCCTCGTTGGTGAAGATGCCGTAGTTCACGCCCGGAATCTTCGCCTGCCAGTCCGAAAAGTTGGCCCAGACGGATTGGCCGCCAAAGTAGTCATCCGAGGCCGAATAAGCCTCGCCATCGCGCGCCGGAAGATAGGCGGCAAAGGCCCCCTGACCGACCAGAATCTTCTGGTAGAAATCGGCGTCCCCGGCCCAAACCGTGTTCAGGAAGTCAATCGCGGTGTCCTTGGCCGGGGCCGAAGATAGCACATACCAGCTCGATCCGCCAAGGTTCGACGCGTGCCCCGCGCCCTCAACCCCGGCCAGTTTCGGGGTGGGGGCGACGCCCCATTTGCCCGACATGTTGTTGCCCTTGATGCCGCCGGTCATCCACACACCGGTGAACACCCCCGCCACATCGCCGTTGTTGAAGGCGCCGGTGTAGTCGCCCCAGCCCGAAACTTGCTTATAAAGATCAGGCGTTTGCAGCATCTTGACCCAGGTGGTCAGCGCCGCCTTGAACACCGCGTTGTCCTTGATATTGGCCGAACCATCTTCGTTGAAATACCACGACCCCGCCGATTGCAGCATGATCCGGATCGCGCCTGCGTCGTTCATATCAATCGACAGCATCGGCTTGCCGGTCTTGGCCTTGACCGCTTTGCCGATCTCGATCAGCTGATCCCAGGTGATGTCGGCCAGGTCTTCGGCCTTGTAACCGGCTTCGGCCAGAAGGTCGGTGCGGTAGAAAAGGCCAGAGGCACCGGAGTCGAAGGGCAGCGAATAGGTTTGACCCTCCACTGTTGCCAGAGCGACCTTATAGGGCGCGAATTTGCTGTAATCGACCTTGTCGGTCAGCGGCTCAAACGCGCCTGGGAAGGACAAAAGGTATTTCTGTGCGCCATAATCTTCAATCAGAACGATGTCCGGCAGGCCTTCGGTGGTGCCCGACGCCAGTTGGGTCTGAAGCTTCAGCTCCATGTCACCCTTGGCGAAAGTGACCACGGTGATATTCGCGTCCGGATGGGCCGCGGTGTAGCGCGAGATCGCCTCGTCCATCGCGGCGCCGTTGAATTCCGGTGCCCAGCACCAGACCGTTACATCCTCGGCCCAAGCCGCCGACAGAGCCAGCAAGCTGATCCCGGTGGCCATACCGGCCACATTCCGCAAAAGCGGTACATTGAAACGCATGACGTCCTCCCTATCCGTCGAGGCGGCTTTTGCCACTCTCTGCGGAAAGGTTAGCGAAGGAATTTCCATCGGGCAACAAATTTAGTAAAAATTTACCTGCCCATAAAAAAACGATTTAAATCAGTAATTTACTTAATAATATCGACAGTGCTGCTGCGCCAGATGATCCGGCTTTCCAGCACCACGCGCTTTGACAGATCGCGCCCTGCCAGCCGTTCAAGCAACAATTCAACCGCCGTCTCGCCAATCTCTTCAGCGGGCAGCCGCACAGTTGTCAGCGGTGGATTCATGAACCGGGCCACCGAGATATCGTTGAAGCTGGCCACAGCAATATCAGTAGGAATTTTCAGTCCAAGCTTATGTATCGCCCGATAGGCCCCGACGGCCATGTTGTCATTGGCGGTCACCAGAACATCCGGTCGTTGTGCCGTCCCCAGCAATTGCAACGCCAGTTCATAGCCACTTTCTTCGGTATTCTGGCCCAGAAGGCACAGTGCAGGATCAAAACAGCCGTGTTTGCGCATCCACGCCTCATAGGCCATGAACCGCTTTTCAGGCTTCACGATATCGCCCCGCGCCAACCGATCCGTCCAACCCGCAAAACCGATCCGCCGATAGCCCGACCCTGCCAAAGTATCGAGCAATTCATTCATCGCGGCTTCAAGGTCATTGGTGACCGAGTCGATGCCAGCGCTCAGGGGAGTAAAGTCGGCAAAGACGATGTGAGGGGCATGGGTGTGCAGCCAGGCCTCTTCCTCAGGCGAATGCCAGCCGATCACAATCACCCCTGCCGTATCGCGCAGAATGTTCGCATCGGGGAACGAGTCGGTCTGATAGGCTTTGACATATTCCAATTGCCGTTCGGCGCAGCGCCGTTCGATGCCAAGGCGCAGCGCCACATAATAGGGGTCGCTCAATTCTTCCTTCGGACGCAGAAAATGCACCAAGGCAATCTTGCCTTCGGCTGTCCGGGTCGCACGCTTGCGCTGTCGGGGAGATTCATAGTTCATCGCCTCTGCCGCCTCGACAATCGACTGGCGCGTTTTGTGGCTGACTGACAGCGTGGCGTCAAAGTTCAAAACGCGGGACACCGTCGCCGCGGAAACTCCAACTGCGGTTGCGATGTCTCTGAGCGTGACAGACGTTGATGGCGGGGGCTGAAAACTGACGATCTTTTGCATGGCCTATTGAATTGCATACCGCCCAGACAAAGGCAACGCGCGGCTTGACGGTGCCGATGTTGCGCAGACAGCATTGAACACTTGACAAAATCTCCCATTTATTTAACAAAGCAAGTATATAGTCGGGGGAACAGCGTGCCGCATATCATGATTGACTATTCGCCCAACCTCGCAACCCGGATAGACATTGCGGCTCTGTGTCGCGTCTTGCGAGATGCCGCCGCGACAACCGGCGTTCTGCCCTTGGCCGGACTGCGTGTGCGCGCGACCGCTTGCGACCATGTGGTGATAGCCGACGGCAATCCCGATCATGCCTTTGCCGACATATCCCTGCGCCTGCGTGCCGGACGATCGACGGCCGACAAGGCCCACGCAACGACCGTGATCTTTGCCGCCGCCGAAGCCTTCTGCGCCGATGTTCTCGCCAACAGCTCTTTTATGTTGTCGTTTGAGCTGCGTGAGATTGACGCGACGCTTGGCCCGAAAACCTCGTCCATCCGCCGTTATCTGCCTGGAGAAACCTGATGTCCGATCTTGCCACGCATCTGACAAAGCTCGAAGGCCACCTGGCCCGGTTTCGCAAGGACGGCATTCTGAACCTGATCAACGGCCAATCCCTGCCGGGTCAGGGTGGTACGTTTGAAACCCGGTCGCCGGTGGATGAAAGCCTGATCGCAACCGTGGCACTGGGTGATGCCGCAGATATAGATGCCGCAGCGAGGGCCGCAAAGGCGGCGTTTCCGGCATGGGCGGCGCTTGACGGCGAGGCCCGCAAGAAAATCCTGCACCGCATCGCCGATCTGATCGAGGCCCGCGCCGAAGAAATCGCGCTGTCTGAGTGTTGGGACACCGGGCAGGCCTGGCGGTTCATGTCCAAGGCCGCCCTGCGCGGGGCCGAGAATTTCCGCTTTTTCGCCGATCTGGCACCTTCTGCGCGCGATGGACAAAGCCTGCCAACGCCGACCCACTGGAATGTCACGACCCGCCATCCCATCGGCCCGGTGGGCGTGATCACCCCGTGGAACACCCCGTTCATGCTGTCGACATGGAAGATCGCCCCGGCCTTGGCGGCGGGCTGTACTGTGGTTCACAAGCCTGCGGAATTCTCGCCGCTGTCGGCGCGGTTGCTGGCCGAAATCTGCCACGAGGCAGGCCTGCCTGCGGGTGTGCTGAACCTTGTGAACGGCATGGGCGAAGGCGCGGGCAAAGCGTTGACCGAACATCCCGACATCAAGGCCATTGCCTTTGTCGGCGAAACCCGGACCGGCTCAATGATCATGAAACAGGGCGCTGACACGCTGAAGCGGCTGCACTTCGAGCTGGGCGGCAAGAATCCGGTTGTGGTGTTTGACGATGCTGATCTGGACCGCGCCTTGGATGCCGCGATCTTCATGATCTATTCGCTGAACGGCGAGCGCTGCACCTCATCCAGCCGGTTGTTGGTGCAAGACACCATCGCGGACAAATTTCACGCCAGGCTGACCGCCCGGGTGAATGCGATCAAGGTGGGCCATCCGCTGGACCCTGCCACCGAAATCGGGCCGCTGATCCACAAAACGCATTTTGACAAGGTGACCGGCTATGTCACCATCGGTCAGCAAGACGGGGCCACACTGGCGGCAGGCGGCATGCGGGTGGGCGACAAGGGCTGGTTCATCCGCCCGACTTTGTTCACAAACGCCCAACCGTCGATGCGCATCGCCCAGGAAGAGGTGTTCGGCCCTTTCCTGACCTCGATCATCTTCAAGGACGAAGCCGAGGCGCTGGCCATCGCGAATGGCGTTCAATACGGGTTGACCGGTTACATCTGGACCAACGACCTGACCCGTGCGCTGCGCTTTTCAGACGCGCTAGAGGCCGGGATGATCTGGGTCAATTCCGAAAATGTCAGGCATCTGCCAACGCCCTTTGGCGGGGTAAAGGCCAGCGGCATCGGGCGCGATGGCGGCGACTGGTCGTTTGAATTTTACATGGAAACCAAGAACACCTCGTTTGCCTTGGGCCAGCACAAGATGCAGCGGTTGGGGGCCTGACGCCCCTCACCAAAGCAAGATCAGGGACACGAAAATCAGAAAACGTACACTTACCGGGGGCAACTGCCCCCCTTCGGAAGGGAAGACCATGGATGAAACCGTTCCGGCCGCAAAATGCAGGCAAGTGCCAACACCGCTGAAGTCTGAACACGACTGTCCCCCGGACAGCAAGCGGCGATGAACGGGCCTTTCGGAACAGGTCGCTGCGTCCAGATGCCGGAAGAGGACAGCATGACCCTATGCCGGTTCAGCCTCCGGCCGCAATGCGACCTCCGACAGAACCGGTGGAAAACCGGCCCACGCCGCTGCACTGAAATTGCCCCCATACCCTGCGGCCTGTCGCGATGTCCAAGGGTTGATGTACGACACCGCACCGATTTTTGGTTCGTTGAACGGCAACAACCGCGCACAGCAATGCGATGTCTTCACCGCCTCATTCTGTCGTCCGGCACTGGACTGACCAACGCGATCTTTTCTGAATAGGAGCAGCCAAATGCCGATCCCAGCCGCCAATCTGTACCCGCCCTTCAACATCGTCCGCCTGTCGCATGTTGAATTGCGGGTGAAAGATCTGGCCTGGAGCCGCGCCTATTACGTCGAGACTTTGGGGCTTCAGGTGACCTATGAAGACGCCGATGCGATTTATCTGCGCGCCATGGAAGAACGCGGCCACCATTGCATGATCTTGCGCAAGGCCGACCAAGGCTCGGTTGGGGTGCTGGGGTTCAAGGTCTGGGATGAGGGCGAGTTGGACAAGGCCGCTGCGTGGTTCCGCACCAAAGGCTTGGCCGTGGCATGGATCGAACGCCCCTTCATGGGCCGGGTGCTGACCGCCCGCGATCCGTGGGGGGTGCCGCTTGAATTTTACGCGCAGATGGACCGCCTGCCGCCAATTCACCAGCAGTTCAAACTGTATCGCGGCGTCAAACCCTTGCGGATTGACCATTTCAACCTGTTCTCACCCGACGTCGATGGCAGTGTCGCCTTCTATGGCGAGATGGGTTTTCGGGTGACGGAATACACCGCCGATGAGGTGACCGGACGGACCTGGGCGGCGTGGATGCACCGAAAAGGGGGCGTGCATGATATCGCCTTTACCAACGGCACCGGGCCGCGCCTGCATCACACCGCATTTTGGGTTCCGACACCGTTGAACATCATCGACCTGCTCGATCTGATGGCAACCACTGGCTATGTCGGCAACATCGAACGGGGGCCGGGGCGGCATGGCATCTCGAACGCATTCTTTCTTTATATCCGCGATCAAGACGGCCACAGGACGGAAATATACTGCAGTGATTACCAGACCTGCGACCCGGATCTGGAGCCGATCAAGTGGGATCTGAAAGATCCGCAGCGCCAAACCTTGTGGGGCGCCGCCGCGCCAAGGTCGTGGTTCGAGCTTGGTTCAATCTTTGAAGGGGCCGCGCTGCGCGACAGTGATCTGAACGCCACCCCGATCATTGCACCCTGAGGCCCGGGATGTTTCAGTCGTGGACAGACCCAAACCCATTGCGCGCAGCGGCGCTTGATGCCGCAAACCGGGTCGCGGCCATGGAAAATGGGGTTACCGTCACCAACTCGTCGCAATGGGTGGTGATTGCTTTTGTGCCCGATCCGGGTTCCCGCCTTGGACTGGACAGCGCGCGGCGCGGGCTGGATGATGAATTTCAACTGAAATGCCAGTGTCTTGGGGGCATGCCATGAACCTTGTGACGTTTTCCGCAGATCGCGTGCAACACTGGGGCATCACGGCGCCCGGCGGGGTCTTGGCGCTGTCAGACGATTTTCCGCAATGGCCGACCTTGCGCAACGTCATTGCCGCACAAGCCATTCCACAAGTGTTGGCGGCCGGCCAAGGTCGCAGGGCCAGCCACCACAATGGCAGCTTTCGCTGGGACATTCCGGTGCCGGACCCGGAAAAGATCATCTGCGTCGGGGTGAACTTTCCTGACCGCAACGCCGAGTACAAGGACGGGCAAGAGGCACCAGCCAACATGTCCTTGTTCCCGCGTTTTGCCCGCAGTTTTGTCGGGCATGGCACGCCGCTGACCCGCCCGCCCGAAAGCCCGCAACTGGACTACGAGGGCGAGATTGCAGTGGTCATCGGCACGGGCGGGCGGCGCATTCCCGAAGCCTCGGCCTTGGCTCATATCGCCGCGCTGACCTTGTGCAACGAAGGCACCATCCGCGATTGGGTGCGACACGCCAAATTCAACGTCACCCAAGGCAAAAACTGGGATGGATCGGGCAGCATCGGGCCTTGGCTGGTGCCGTTCAGCGACCCGTCGCAGATCCTTGACGTGGCGCTTGAAACGCGGGTGAACGGCGCGTTGCGGCAATCTGACCGCACCGGACGGATGCTGTTCCCGGTGGCCCGCCAGATCGCCTATATTTCAACCTTCACCACGCTGGTTGCGGGCGATATCATTGTGACTGGCACCCCGACAGGTGCAGGGGCGCGGTTTGATCCGCCGCAATGGCTGGTGCCCGGAGATGTGATCGACGTGGCGGCGCAAGGCATTGGCATCCTGACCAACGGCGTGGTGGACGGATGACCGCAGCATCCTTGCCCCCCAAACCGATGACCGCCGCCGAAATCAACGCCGCCGCCGAAACTCTGCTGGCGGCAGAGCGGACTGGAATTCAGACCGGGCTTTTGTCGATCGCCCACCCCGGCATCACGCTGGACGACGCCTATGCCATACAGGCAGCACTTGTTGCCCGCAAAAAGGCAGCGGGTGCGCGGGGGATCGGGTGGAAGATCGGCTTGACCAGCCGCGCGATGCAAATGGCGCTGGACATCACCACCCCGGATTCGGGGGTGTTGCTGGATGACATGCTGTTTGCCGATGGCGCAACCATTGCCGCCGGACGGTTCATCCAACCGCGGGTCGAAGCGGAAATTGCCTTTGTGATGAAGACCGCCTTGCGCGGCAGCAAGGTCACGCGCGACGACGTGCTGGCCGCAACCGATTTCGTGGCCCCAAGTCTTGAGATTCTGGACACCCGCATCCTGCGCGCTGACCTTGTCACCAAAGCCGCGCGCAAGATCTTTGACACGGTATCGGACAACGCAGCCAATGCGGGCATCGTTCTGGGACAACAGCGCCATGCGATTGCCAGCCATGATCTGCGCTGGGTCGGGGCCGTGGTCAAACGCGATGGCGTGGTGGAAGAAACCGGGCTTGGCGCGGGCGTGCTGGATGATCCGGTGACCGGCATTTTATGGCTTGTGCACAGGCTGGCGCAGTATGGTGACGGCCTCGCGGCAGGTGATATTGTGCTGTCAGGCTCTTTCATTCGCCCGGTAGAAGCCCCGCCCGGCAGCCACTTCGAGGCTGATTTTGGTGCATTTGGGCGTGTTTCGCTGCAGTTTGCCTAAGGTTGCCACATGCGCGCACCGGTGGATGGGGTCAAGCACTGCCTTTCCATGGCGCAACTGCTGCACGGCATCTGGGTTGGCATGGCTGATGCTTGTGCCGACGGGGTTTGACTGGCTGCGGATTGCCGGAAATCACACGGCCCTGCTACGGGCCAACAAGGATCGCGCGAAAGTCATTCACATTCGTCAGGGTCGGTCCGGTCACCACCTGGGCCTCGATGGCCCTGAAGAAACTGTGGGCGTCGTTTCGGGCCAAATATGCAGACGGGTCCAGGCCGAGGCTTGTGGCTGTCACCAAAGTGTCCGGCGTGACAACGGCTCCGGCCACCTCGGCCGCCCCGTCTACGCCATCGGTATCACAAGCCAGCGCGTAAATGCCGGGCATGCCGTGCAGCGCCATGGCCAAGGCCAGACAAAACTCGGCATTCGGACCACCGATCCCCGTGCCGCGCCGCGTGACGGTCAGTTCCCCCCCTGACAGCAACAAGACCGGCGCATCGCCCGGCCGCAACGTGGATTTCACCCGCAAAGCCTCGGTCGCCTGCCGGGCGGCCACATCGCGCGCCTCACCTTCAATCGCGTCACCCAACAGCTGGACAGTGCAGCCCAAACCGCGCGCCAAATCGGCAGCAGCGTTCAGCGATTGCAGCGGTGCTGCGAAGATATGATTCACCACGCGCTGCAAGCGCGGGTCAGTCGGTCCGACAACGGATGAGCCTGCACCCAGCGCGGCGCGCACAGACGCTGGCACCGGCACCTGCCACTGATCCAGAATGACCATGGCTTCGGCAGGGGTTGTCAGATCACCCACCGTGGGGCCGGATCCGATGAAGGCCGGATCGTCACCGGGCACGTCAGACATCATCAGTGCCAACAGCCGCGCGGGGTAAATCGCCGCAGCAAGCTGCCCCCCCTTCACCCGGCTGAGGTGTTTGCGGACGGTGTTCATCTTGTCGATGGGCGCGCCCGATGCCAGCAGCGCCGCGTTCACTGCCTGTTTTTCCTGCAGACTGACCCCGTGGCAGGGGGCCACCAACAAGGCCGATGCCCCGCCCGAAATCAGAGCCAAGACGAAATCATCTGCCCCCAGATCCGCGACCAGATCAAGCATCCGCGCGGTGGCTGTCTGCCCAGCCTGATCCGGCACCGGATGCGACGCCTCGACAATCTCGATGCCCACGCAGGGTCTGCCATAGCCATAGCGGGTGATCACCAACCCTTGGCAAGGCCCCCAGACAGCCTCGACGGCTTCGGCCATCCGCGCACTGGCCTTGCCTGCCCCCACCACCACCACCCGGCCGGGCGGACGCGGTGGCAAATGCTGCGCCAGTGACCGCATCGGATCGGCGACCCTGACCGCGCAATCGAACAGGGCACGCAAGAACGATTCAGGCTGTGCGATCATTACGTATCCTTACAGGCTGGAGGCGCGGACAACCAATTCCACATCGGTCAGGGTTTCGGATGCCGGGGCTTGCCCCTCCTCCAGCCAGGTCAAAATGGTCGTGGCGATGGATTTTCCAAAACCCGCAATGTTGCAGCGCACCGATGACAGCGTCGGAAAGGTATGCGCACATTCCTCGATGTCATCAAAGCCAACCAGCCGGAATGACGGACCGACAGGGCGGCGGCGTTCCGCAAAACCGCTGAGCATGCCCAACGCCACCAGATCGTTGAAGCAGATGGCCGCATCCACCTGCGGGTGATCCTGGGCCAAGATCCGCGCCGCCTCGCGGCCAAATTCCCGAGAGGCGCGGCCGGGGATCACCACGGGCGTCATCCCCACATTGGACAGGGCTGCGAGATACCCCATCATGCGTTCCCTGGTGACAGCGCGCCCGTCGACCCCGCCCACGAAAGCAATGCTGCGCGCGCTGGTCGCCAAAAGATGTTCGGTGGCAAGTCGGCTGCCGGTCGGATAATCCGGTGCCGCAAACGGAAAATGTTCGGTGCGCGGATCCACCTTGCGCAGCACCTGCATTGCCGGAATGCCCGCCCGCAGCAGCGGCCCGAACGTGGCATCCTCATCGCCATAGGCTGGCGATATGACCAACGCCGACACGCCATGTTCGATCATCGCGGACACCACTTGGGCCTGCACCGCAGGGTCTTCATCGGTGTTGGCCACAACGGTGGCATAGCCGCGCTCTGACAATGCCATTTGAACCGACGTGGCAAATTCGGTGAAGAACGGGTTGCGCAGATCGTTGATCACCAGCCCGATCAGCCCGGCGTTTGACGATCGCAGGTTGGCGGCGTTGCGGTTGTAGACATAGCCGATGTCGACCATGGCCTGCTTGACCTGAACCCGCGTCTCTTCCTTGACCAACGGGCTGTTTTGCAACACCAGACTGACGGTCGATTTGGAAATCCCCGCCGCCCGTGCCACATCAATGATCGTTGGCCTTCGGTTCATCGCGCCGCCCCGCCCCTATTGTTCGATCCCGTGCAGCACAAGCAAGGTGCGCATCCGGGTCTTGGCCAAATCCGGTCTGGTCAACAGCCTTGCCGCATCCGCCAGCCGGAACACCTCGGCATAGTGAACGATATCGCGGCTGGATTGAAAGTCTGCCGGCATGATGAAATGCGCTTGCTGACCATTTAACCACGACAGAAAGGCAATGCCGGCCTTGTAAAACCGCGTCGGCGCGCGAAAAATCTCACGGCTGAGGGGCACAGTGGGGGCAAGAAGGCGGTGATAGGTGACGGTATCGCCCAGCGCCAATGCCTCCAGCGCCTGACTGGCGGCAGGGGCGATGGCGGCAAATATACCCAGCAAAGCATGGGAATAGTGCGTGCCATCGCCGGCAATCAGGTCGGCATAGTTGAAGTCATCCCCGGTATAAAGCCGCACCCCGGCGGGCAGGCGGGCGCGGAACGCCTCTTCATGCGCCTGATCCAGCAATGAAATCTTGATGCCATCCACCTTGGCAGGATTTTCGGCGATCAGCGACAACACAAAATCCGAAGCGCGGGCCAGATCAGGACTGCCCCAGTATCCCGCAAGCGCCCCATCAAACATGTCGCCCAGCCAGTGCAGAATGACCGGATCTTTGGCACCGTCGATCACGCGGCGGTAGACAGCGCGGTAGGTGGCCTCGTCCGCGCCCATGGCCGGAAAGGCGCGGCTGGCCATCAGGATCAACTGCCCGCCCGCCGCCTCGATCGCCTCGGCTTGGGTCAGGTAGGCGGCAAGGATGGCATCGGCATTGCGCAAATCGGTCAACGGCATATGATCCGTTCCTGCACCGCAAGCCACTCGGGGCCGCGAGGGATGCGCCCGCGCCGCAACCATGGTCCGCTGGATCAACTCCAACGCGGTCGGCCAATCCACCCCCATGCCGCGTTGTGCCGTGTCCATCGCCTCGGCCAGATCAAGCCCCTGATCCCAAAGCATTTGACGAAAGCCAAGCGTCGCTT
This sequence comes from Paracoccaceae bacterium, assembly GCA_031428215.1. GTDB lineage: Bacteria > Pseudomonadota > Alphaproteobacteria > Rhodobacterales > Rhodobacteraceae > Cypionkella. Next base: position 125,232 of record JANPOY010000135.1, on the reverse strand, counting down.
CCCAATCGACCGCCGGGCGGGTGTCCCAGGGGTTGCGCTCGCGCAGCGGATCGGACACCACATGCGCCGCCGCAAAAGCCGTGCGCGTCAACGGAACACGGGGCGCACGCACCTGCAGCGGATTGCCCATAAGATTGTAGGGGGCCAGCGTGTTGGAGCGGGTTGGCAGGATCAGCATTGCAGCCCTTTCAAGATGATGGCCGGTTCAGGCCGTTATCGGAAGATCGACCACCAGAATGCCGTCCAGCCCGCCGACGGCACTGACGACCAAAGCAGCCCCCACGCGCTGGTGATCCGGATGAACTTGATAGGCCGCCAGTGCCGACCAATCCGCGAAATCCACGACGAAACCGTGCATATAGCCGCGCTCAAGCTGTTCGGGGCTTGCGCTGCGCCCGGCGGTGATGGCCAGAACGCCGGGCAATTTGCCTTTGATGGCATGCAAATCGGCAAAAATGCCGGCGATGGTGGCTTCGGTCACGTCGGCTCGAAACCGGATCAGGACGATATGGCGGATCATTGGATTATCCATGTTGTGCGCGGATCATGTCAGCGGCTTTTTCCGCAATCATGATCGTGGGCGCGTTTGTGTTCGACGAAACGACAGTTGGCATCACCGACGCATCAACCACGCGCAAACCCGAAAGGCCATTGAAGCGCAGCATCGGGTCCACCACGGCCGCGGCATCCGCCCCCATCCGGCAGGTGCCGACCGGGTGGTGATCGGTCTTGGCATGGCGGCAGGCGTAATCCACATAGTCCTGATCTGACATCACCTTTGGCCCCGGCAGACGCTCGGCCAGCACAAAGGGTTTCAGCGCCGTTTGCCGCATGATCTCTTGCGCAAGTTTAAGTCCGCGGATCGACATGTCACGGTCGTAGGGATCGGCCCAATAATTGGGGTCGATCAACGGCGCGGCCATTGGGTCGGCACTGGCCAGCCGCACGGTTCCCCGCGATCGGGGCCGCAGATGGGCCGAATTCAGGGTGACCCCGCCTTGCGGCATCGCCACCACACCCGATTCAATCCCCGACCCAAGGCCCAGATGAAACTGGATATCAGGCGATCTGGCCGCGGGATCCGCATACCAGAACCCACCGGTTTCAAACAGGCTGGACGCCACCGGCCCGCGGCGTGTCAGCACATACTGCAGCGCGGCCAAAGCCGACATATGCGGCTTGGCAAAGCGGTCATAGGTGTGGGGGCCGGTGCATTCCGCGATGACAAACAGATCAAGATGGTCTTGCAGATTGGCCCCGACGCCGGGTTGATCCAGCACCACCGGAATCCCAAGACGGCCCAGGTGATCTGCAGGCCCGATGCCCGACAGTTGCAGCAAGCGCGGCGAACCAATCGCCCCGGACGACAAGATCACTTCAGCGCTGGCACGGATCACTCCGGTTTCCGCCAGTTCAACCCCGACAACGCGGCCATGTTCAACCACCAGCCGCAACACTTGCGCCCCTGTCTTGACGGTCAGGTTCTTGCGACCCCGCGCCGGATAGAGATAGGCGGTTGAGGTAGAGGATCGCCGGAAATTGCGCTGCGTCAGTTGGTAATACCCGACGCCATCCTGTGTTTCGCCGGTAAAGTCGCGGTTGCGCGGAATACCCATCTGTTGGGCCGCCGCAAAATAGGCCTCGCAGATAGGCAAGGGCGCACGCGGCTGACTGACGCCCAAGGGACCGCCCTTGCCATGAAAGCGATTTTCAAAGCTGTCGTTGTGTTCGGATTTGCGGAAATAGGGCAGCACGTCTTCATAGCTCCACCCGTCGCAGCCCAGTTGCCGCCATTCGTCGTAATCCAGCGCGTTGCCACGGGTGTAAAGCTGCGCATTGATGCTGGACCCGCCGCCGATCACCTTGGCCTGCGTGTAGCGGATCACCATGTTCTGCATGTGCTTTTGCGGCACCGTCTGCCAACCCCAGGACCCGATGCCTTTGGTCATCTTGGCAAAACCGGCAGGCACATGGAAAAACGGATGCCAATCCCGGCCCCCTGCCTCCAGCAGCAGCACCTGTGCCGCCGGGTTCTCCGAAAGACGCGCCGCCAGCACAGCCCCGGCAGAGCCGCCGCCGATAATGATGAAATCATAGCCCTTTTGCATGACCTGCCCCTACAACCGATGCACGGAAAGACCGCCATCCACTGGCACCACGGCCCCATTGGCAAAGGCCAGATTGCCTTGGACAATCGGCACGATCACCCGGCCGATGTCAGAAGGCTGCCCCCAACGCGCGGCTGGCACCAGCCCTCCCTCGATCCGGGCGGTGTATTTGTCTTTCACGCCTGCGGTCATTTCGGTTTCAATAATGCCGGGCCGCAATTCGAAACACCCGACTCCATGCGGCGCAAGACGCACAGCGAAAAGTTGGGCCATCATCGCAGCCCCCGCCTTTGACACGCAGTATTCCGCCCGTTCAATCGACACCATGGCGGCACTCACCGAAGTGACAAAAGTGATGGACCGGTAGTGTTCACTGTCCAGTGCCAACATCCGGCGGGCCACGTCCTGTGCCAGAAAGAACGCACCGCGCAGGTTGACGTCCATCACGAAATCATAATTGGCGGGCAGGATGTCCAGCATATCGCCACGCAGTTTGGCCGGAACACCGGCGTTCGACACCAACGCCGTGATCGGCCCCATCTCGGCCTCAACCGCGTTCAAAAGCGCGGGCACATGCGCGATATCTTGCAGGTCATGTTGAAAATAACGCGCGGTGGGGCCCAGCGCCGCCAATGCCTGCATGACCGCCGCCGATTTGGCCTGCGACCGCGACGCCAGCGCCACCTGAAATCCGGCTTGGGTCAGCGCGGCGGCGATGCCAAGGCCAATCCCCTGTTGGCCGCCGGTGACAAGGGCAATTTTGGTCATGCCGCAAACTCCGTGGTTGAGATGTGTTGGCCGGTGCGCAGGGCCAGAGCCGCGATGGTCAAGGCGGGATTCACCGCGGCGGATGTGGGCAGAACCGACGCGTCAACGATGAACAGGTTGGGGTGGTCATGGGCCCGGCATTGCGGATTCACAACGCTGGTGGCGGGACTTGCCCCCATCCGCGCGGTTCCGCATTGATGCGACGGCGTGCGCCGGTCGAAGGCCCGTGACAGCACAACCGGAAAGCCCGCGCGGCGCAGTTTGGATTTCAGCTTGGCCACCAAAGCCAGATGCGCCGGCCAGTTTGACCGCTTCCAATCCAGACAGATCTGCCCGCCCCGCAGGTTGACGCGGCTGTCAGGGTTTGGCAGGTCTTCAGACATGGCCAGAAAATCCACAGACCGATGCGCAATCCAGCGGGCAACCGGCAATGGGATCGGCGTGTCGGCTGCAAGGATCGGACCCGAGATTTTGCCAAGCAGCTGAGTGTTGCCCAGCGGGGTGTTCTGCAGCCCGCCAGACAGGTATAAATCGTTGATTTGCAAGGTTTTCTGATACACTGATGGATTGCGGCGCAAAGGGTGCATCGCCAGAACTGCGCTCAGATTGTGGTTCATGAAATTGCGGCCAACCTGATCAGACGCGTTCGCAAGCCCGGTCGGATAAGCCGCATCCGCCGAAGCCAGCAGCAGCGCCGCCGTTTGAACGGCACCGGCGCACAAGACCACCAGATCTGCGGACAATACGGCGCGGTTTCCGTGCTGATCCACTTTGACACCAGCAATCCGGCCGCCCTGCCCCGCAATCAGCCGATGCACGCGGGTGTTTGTTTGCAGCGTGACATTGGGATGTTGCAGCGCAGAGGCAAGGCCGATGCTTTCGGCATCCATCTTGCCACCTTTGGTGTTGGGAAATGCGTCCCACGGCGTGTGACCGCCAACCAGCCACGCGCCGATATCCACGCCCAGCGGCAATGACGACGGGTGCAGCCCCACCGAGTGCAGACGTCGGCGCAAATCGGCGATCGCGGGCTCATCGGGCACTGGGGGGAAGTCATAACCGCCGGAATGCGCGGGTTCGGTCGGATCCTGTCCCAAAACCCCGCGCACTTGATACAGGGTTTCGGCGGCTTGATAGTGGGGTTCCAACTGATCATAGGTCAGCGGCCAACCGAGCGTGGTGCCGCCCAAATGGCGCATTGGCGCGAAATCTTCGGCGCGATATCGCGCCAGAACCGCCCCGTAAAATTTGGAATTCCCCCCCGCCACATAATAATTGCCGGGATTGAACGGGGTGCCGTTGCCATCCAGCCAAAGCTCGTCCGGCCGGTAATGCCCTTGCGCAAAAATCGCCACGGGATCACGGGCCTCGGGGCCGTCGGGCAGCCGGTTGCCGCGCTCCAGAATCAGGATGCGGCGGCCGGTGCCAGCAAGTGCCGCGGCCAAGGTGGCCCCGCCCATGCCAGATCCGATGATGATCACATTCGGTTTCATGCGGGAATGCGCGCCTCTGTTGCCGGGTCAAACACCACGGCCTTTTCCATGTTGATGGCGAAGTCGAACACGACACCGGGGGCCACGCTGGCATCGGCGCGCATCCGCGCGATGGCATCGCGCCCGCCCAGCGTCATGGTCACAAAGGTGTCAGACCCCGCCGGTTCGGTGACCGTCACCCGATTGGCAAAGGGCTGGATATTGACCGATTTTCGGTCGGCCCCTTCGGGATCGGTGATCGCTTCGGGACGGATGCCCAGCAACACCTGCCGCCCCACCCATGCGGTCAGATTGGCCTGGCTCAAGCGCAAAGACCGGGTTGCCCCATCCGCATCGGTGATTTCGGCGTGCGGCAAACCGTCTTGCAGCACCACCTGTGCCGCCACGATGTTCATCGCCGGACTGCCCATGAAGGTGGCCACGAACAGATTGGCCGGGGTGTCATAAATCTCTTTCGGCGTGCCAAGCTGCTGGACATAACCCTTGTTCATCACCGCAATACGCGTGGAAAGCGTCATCGCCTCTATCTGGTCATGCGTGACATAGACGATGGTGGTTTTCAGCTTTTGGTGCAGCTTTTTGATCTCGGTCCGCATATCGACGCGCAGTTTGGCGTCAAGGTTGGACAGCGGTTCATCAAACAGAAACACGTCGGGATTGCGCACCAGGGCGCGGCCCATCGCCACGCGCTGCCGCTGCCCGCCCGAAAGCTGACCGGGACGGCGGTTCAGCAAGGGCGTGATCTGCAACAACTGCGCGACATCCGCCAAGGCACGGTCGCGCACAGGCTTGGGCACGCCGTGCATTTCCAGCCCGAAGGTCATGTTCTGACCCACTGTCATATTCGGATAAAGCGCGTAAGACTGGAACACCATGGCGATGTTGCGCTTGGAAGGGTGCACGTCATTGATCACCCGGTTCTTGATGGAAATATCACCCGATGAAATCGCCTCCAACCCGGCGATCATGTTCAAAAGGGTGGACTTGCCACAGCCTGACGGGCCGACAAGCACCAGGAATTCACCCTCTTCAACCTGAATGTCCACTTCGTGGAGCACCTGGACCGATCCGTAGGATTTGGTGACATGAGAGATATCCAGAAAGCCCATCAGGTGCTCCTATTCGCAAGATTTGCTGGGCGGCCATGATCGCAAGGGCTGCGGCCCCGGCGTCTGCGGTCATGACCGAAGTGCCATTCATCCCTTGACGCTGCCCGCCATCAGGCCACGCACAAAGTAGCGACCGGCGACGACGTAAACGAAAAGGGTCGGAAGTGCGGCAAGGATCGCGCCCGCGAAATGGACGTTGTATTCCTTCACGCCGGTTGATGATTGCACGAGATTGTTCAGCGCCACCGTCATCGGCTGGCTGGTACCGCCGAATGACACGCCAAACAGGAAGTCATTCCAGATATTGGTGAACTGCCAGATCACCGACACCACGGTGATCGGCCCTGACACCGGCAGCATGATCCGCCAGAAGATGCGGAAGAACCCCGCGCCGTCGATCATGGCCGCGCGCACCAACTCGGTGGGAAAGCTGGCGTAATAGTTGCGGTAGTACAAGGTGGTAAAGCCAATCCCGTAAACCACATGCACCAGAACCAGCCCGGGCACCGTACCCGCCAGCCCCAGCTTGCCCAACACCATGGCCATCGGAATCAGCACGGTCTGAAACGGGATAAAGCACGAAAACAGCATCAGCCCGAAAACGATCGTGTCGTATTTGAACCGCCATTTGGTCAGCACATAGCCATTCAATGCGCCGACGATGGTCGAAAGGGTAACAGCGGGCACCACCATCAGGATCGAATTCAGGAAATAGGGGCGCAGGCCCGTCGGCTCGACTCCGATCTGAGCGGTGGACCAAGCCTGACGCCAGGGTTCCACTGTGAACACCTTTGGCAGTGCCAGCATGTTGCCACTGGTGATTTCCGCCAAAGGTTTGACTGAATTCACCGCCATCACGAACAGCGGCAGCAGATAAAACAGCGCGGCCAGCAGCAGCACAAGATAGATGAACATGCGCGCGACGCGACCGGTGTTGACGGCGGTATCCTGGGCTGCGCCTGCCATCACTTCTTCTCCTTCAGTTCGGAATACAGGTAGGGGATCATGATGGCGGCGATGGTCATCAGCATGATCACCGCGCTGGCCGCACCCACCCCCATCTGATTGCGGGTAAAGGTGTAGGAATACATGAAGGTCGCGGGCAGCTCTGTGGACCGACCGGGCCCGCCCCCCGTCAAGGCTATCACCAGATCATAGGATTTGATCGCAAGGTGGCTCAGGATCACAAAGGCCGACAGGAAGGCAGGCCGCAGCATCGGGATCACGATCCGCCGATACAGCTGCCATGTCGTAGCCCCGTCAATCTGCGCGGCTTTCAGGATTTCGTTATCAATCCCGCGCAGGCCCGCCAGAAACATCGCCATCACGAAGCCGCTGGTCTGCCAGACAGCCGCGATCACGATGCAGTAGATTGCAAGCTCACTGTCCTTGATCCAGGTGAAGGAAAAGCTGGTCCAGCCCCACAGGTGCATGGTTTTTTCCAGACCGATGCCGGGGTCCAGAAACCATTTCCATGCGGTGCCGGTGACAATGAACGACAGCGCCATCGGATACAGGTAGATCGGGCGCAAAAACCCCTCACCACGGATTTTCTGGTCGAGGAAAATCGCCAGAAGCAGACCGACCGCGGTGCAAATCACGATGTAAAGCACGGAAAAAACTGCAATATTGTTGATGGCAGTGTGCCAATGATCCAGCGCCCAAAGTTTGCGGTAATTCTCAAGCCCGACATAGGTGAACTTCGGCAGCATCTTGGATCCGGTGAAGGACAGCACGACGCTGAACAGGATAAAGCCGTAGACAAACAGCAGCGTCACCGCCAACGACGGCCCCAGCACCAGTTTGGGAATCCAGTTTTGCAGCAGTGTCCGCCAATCAAGCGTGGCGGTGAACTTGGCGGGGGCTGACATGGCCAGATGACTCCTGTTCAGCCAAAATGGCCGGCTGGGGTGTATAGCGGCAGGAAAACCGGGGCGGGCGTATCTGGTCCGCCCCGGGATAGGGCGTTACTGCGCGGCGGCGACCGCTTCGGCCAAAGCCTTGGCCGCATCTGCGCCGGTGGCGTATTGACCGTTCACCGCCGCTGTCACCACGTCATAAAGCGCGTTCTTCACCGCAGCCGGGGCAGCATGACCATGGGCGGCCGATCCATAAAGCGAGCCTGCCGCATTGGCTTCGGCCAGATCCTTGATGCCCTTCTTGCCGCAATCGTCAAAGGCGGTATCGGGCACGTCGGTGCGGGCGGGAACAGACCCTTTCACCACGTTGAAGGCCGACTGGAACACCGGGTTTTCAATGGCACTGGCCATCGCGGCCTGTGCTGCCTTCGCGCCATCCGACGCCACGTTGAACATCGCGAACTGATCCGAGTTGAAGGTGACGGCGCCTTGCGTGCCGGGAAAGCGGATACAGACAAAATCGGTGCCCGGCACTTTGCCCGCCTTGAGGAACTCGCCCTTGGCCCAATCACCCATCATCTGCATGCCCGCCTCACCATTGATCACCATGGCCGACGCCAGATTCCAGTCGCGGCCCGAGAAGTTGGCGTCGAAATAGCTGCGCAGCTTCATCAGGCGGGTAAACGCCTCGGCCATCTGGTCACCGCCAAGCGCGGCAGGGTCCAGATCCACCATCGCCGCCTTGTAGAAATTGCCCCCAAGCGACAGCATCACCCCGTCAAACATCGTGGCGTCCTGCCAGGGCTGGCCACCATGGGCCAGTGGCGTGATGCCGTTGGCCTGCATTGCGTCCAGCATCGCAACCAGCTCTTCCCAGGTTTCAGGCGCTTTGCCACCCGCCGCATCCAGCGCGGATTTGCTGATCCAGACCCAGTTGGTGGAATGCACGTTCACCGGGGCGGCGATCCAGTGGCCATCGTATTTCGAGAACGCCTGCAGCGCCACCGGCACCACGGCATCCCAGCCTTCAGCCGCCGCCACCGCGTCAAGATTGGCCAGCGCGCCTTCTGCCGCCCAATCCTGAATATCAAAGCCCAGCATCTGCACCGCAGTCGGCGCATTGCCTGCGGTGACGCGGGCGCGCACAGCGGTCATCGCCGCTTCGCCGCCACCGCCCGCCACGGGCATATCGACCCAACCGATGCCCTTGGTTTTCAGATCATCCTTCAGCACGCCAAGCGCTGCCGCCTCGCCGCCGCTTGTCCACCAATGCAGCACTTCGACGTCGTCACCACGGGCCATGCTGGTGGTCAAGGTCAGTGCCGCAGCCCATGTCAGTGTCTTTCCAAAATATCCACGCATTTGGTATCCTCCCTGTGATGCGTTGTTTGCCTTTGCCGCTGACCACAGTGTCAGAGGGTCTTGACCCAAGGTGCGCGTGTGCGGCCAACCCGCATCGCCACGGTTTTCACCTCAAGGAATTCCTCCAGCCCATAGGGGCCGATTTCGCGGCCAGAACCGCTTTGTTTCATGCCGCCGAAGGTCATTTCCGGGAACCCATCCATCCAGGTGTTGGTCCAGATGGTGCCGGCCTGAACCCGGCGTGCGAAATCCAGACAGGTGTGGACGTTTTCGCTCCAGACCCCGGCGCTCAGCCCATAGGCGCTGTCATTGGCCAGCGCGATGGCTTCATCCGCGCTGCGAAAGGTCAGCACCACCAGCACCGGGCCGAACACCTCTTCGCGCGCTATCGCCATCGCGGGTGTCACGCCTGAAATCACTGTCGGTTGATAGAATTTCCCAGCCAGACCTGCCACTTGCAGACCCGCGCCGCCCAGTTCAAGTGTCGCCCCGGCGGCCACGGCGTCTTGAACATAGCCATCTATCTTGCTCTGATGCGCGTCCGACACAATCGCGCCAACCTGCGTGGCAGGGTTCAGCGGATCGCCAAATGCCACATGCCCCGACAATGCCACCACCCGCGCCACAAACGCCGCCGCGATATCTTCATGCACAATGATCCGACTGCCGGAATTGCAACACTCGCCCGCGTTGAAATAGACGCCGAACGTCACCGCATCGGCAGCGCTTTCCAGATCGGCATCGGGGAAGATCACCTGCGGGTTCTTGCCACCCAGTTCCAAAGCCACCTTTTTCAATGTGCCCGCGGCAGAGGCCGCAATCGCTTTGCCCACGGCGGTAGAGCCGGTGAACGTGATCATATCCACATCGGGATGTCCGACCATCCGCGCGCCAACCGGATCGCCGTAGCCCAGAACGATATTCACCACCCCGGCGGGCAATCCCGCCTGCGCCAACAGATCCCCCAGCATGGCCGTGGTCGAAGGCGTCAGTTCTGAAGGCTTGACCACACAGGTGCAGCCCGCCGCCAAGGCAAATGGCAGCTTTTGCGACAAGATCCAGAATGGAAAATTCCAGGGTGTGATGACAGACACCACACCGATCGGCTCTTTCAGCACGACGCCCAACATGTCTGGGCCCAGCGTGTTGTGACTGTCGCCGTGCAGGGTGCGGGCCAATGCCGCGGCATAGCGCCAAAGATCGGCGGCTCCCGCAATCTCGCCGCGCGCCTGGGAAATTGGTTTGCCCGACTCCAACGTCTCGATCCGCGCCATCGGCTCGACATGCGCTTCGATCAAATCGGCGACTTTCAGCAAGACCGCTGCCCGTGCCTTGCCCGAAATCCGGCTCCAGACTCCGCAATCGAACGCAGCGCGCGCGGCGGCAATCGCCGCGTCGGTGTCCGCGACACTGCCCAGCGCCGATCTGGAAACCACCACCTTGTGCGAGGGTGACACGCGATCAAAAGTCTGCCCGTCGGCGCTGTTGCACCAGACCCCGCCAATCAGATGGCGACCCAGATAGGGTTTGTCGGTCAATTCCCCGGGTGTTGCGGCAATCAATGTCAGTTTGGTCATCATCATGCTCCGGGAAAAGCGGGTTTGCGTTTGGCGCGAAAAGCGGCAACGCCTTCGGCCTTGTCGGCGCTGGCCGCGATCATGCCGCTGCCCAGCGTCTCGATCATCGCCGAGGCATCTTCGCCCACGGCGGCGTGGATCATGTATTTCGTGACTTCCACCGACCGGGGCGACTGATCCAGCATCGCGTTCGCAATCGCTTCGGCGCAGGCGCGCGCGTCTTCGGCCACCTCGGCCACGAACCCCAGAGCCAATGCGCGCTCGGCGCTGATCCGGCGGCCAAACAGCGCCATTTCCTTGATCACGGCCTCGGGCAGCAGCCGCGCAAGCCGCTGCGTTCCAGACCATCCGGGGACGATGCCCACGCCCGCCTCGGGGAGTGCGAGGGTGGCGCGTGGGGTCATCACCCGGATGTCACAAGCGGCGGCGAGTTCAAGCCCACCGCCAAAAGCATGGCCCGACAGGGCCGCAATCGTGGGCTTTGACAGCCGCGCCAACCGATCAAGAATCCGGTGGCCGTCGCGCACCCAAATCCGCGCAAAGTCTGCGGGCGTCAGATCGCCCCAGGCGTTGATGTCGGCCCCGGCGCAAAAGGCACGGTCGCCTTCGGCTGATACGATCACACAGCGAATGGCAGGATCGCGGTCAATCCGACCGCAATGCTGTTCGAGGTGTTGCAGCATCCCGACCGTGAACGCGTTCAGTTTGGCCGGGTTGTCCAACCGCAGCTCTGCCACCGCGCCACGCTGATGCAGGTGCAGGTGCAGGTGCAGCGCGCTCATGGTTGCCATCCCATCGGGCCATGCCCCAGTAGGGAGAGCGGCAAAACGGTCGCGGTTTCTGCCACCCGCACCCGTCCATGACTGGCCGCAATGATATCGCGTGCGGGGTCAATGCCCGGCATGATCTCGGTGGCGACCAAGCCGTCCGCCTCCAGCCTGATCACGCAACGCTCTGTCACATAAAGCACGTCCTGGCCTTGCGCCCGCGCCCTGCGACCCGAAAAGGTGACATGTTCGACCGCGTCCACCATTTTGGTGTATCGGCCGGGCTTGGTGACTGTCAGACCTTGTTCGGACAGCGCAATTTCGGCGCCGGCCTCAAACCAGCCTGAAAAGACGATCTTGCGGGCATGGGCGGTGATGTCCACGAAACCACCACATCCTGCCGTCAGATAGGGCTTTTTCGCCAGTTTTGACACGTTTACATTGCCTTCCACATCGACCTCCATGAACGACAGAAAGGCCATGTCAAAGCCGCCGCCCTGAAAATAGGTGAACTGATTGGGCGATGGCATGAAGGCATCGGCATTTGACGCGCAGCCAAAGGCAAACCCGGTCAGCGGCATGCCTCCCACTGCACCTTGTTCAATCGCCCAGGTCACCGCTTGGGGATGGCCTTCCTCCAGCAGGATACGGGGCACCATCGCCGAGATGCCAAAGCCCAGATTGGCCGTCATTCCGGCCCGCAATTCCATCGCAGCCCGGCGGGCGATCACTTTTTCAACGCCGTGGTCGGCCAACCTGAAACTGGCCCAAGGGCGCAGGATCTCACCCGAAATGGCAGGGTCGTGCGGGGTTTCTGTGGTCTGTTTCTGATCCGGATCCAGCACGATCAGATCCACCAGATGCCCCGGCACCCGCACGTCATGGGGGCGCAATGACCCCGCCGCCGTCATGCGTTTGACCTGCGCAATCACCAGACCGCCGTGGTTGCGCACTGCAATCGCCTGATCCAACCCACCCAGCGTTGCCCCTTCATGTTCATAGGTCAGATTTCCACGCTCATCTGCGGTGGTGGCGCGCAAGATGCAGACGTCGGGCACGATGTTGGAAAAGTGCAGCCAGGTGTCGCCGCCAAAGTCAGTGCGGCTGACAATCGGGGCCGCCGCCGCCCGCGCGTTCATGGCGCAGCCTTCGCGCAGGGGATCGACAAAGGTATCAAGCCCAACCTTGGTCAACACGCCGGGCCTGCGCGCCGCCACATCGCGGTGCATGTCGAACAAGATCCCCGACGGCACGTTATAGGCAGCAACGCGGTCTTCGACGATCATCTGCCAGATTTGCGGCATCGGCAGGTCAGACGACCCCGAGGGGTAGGACCCCGCGATGATCCGGGCCAGCAGGCCGTCTTTGGCAACGTGGTCAATGCCCTTGACGCCATACATGTCGCCTGCGGCGATGGGGCTGATCACTGTCAGATTGCGCGGGTGGCCCGAGGTGTCAAACCTCTGGCCAATGGCGCGCAGCACGGCATCGGGGCAGCCCAGCGCCGATGAGGACGACACCGACACCACGGCCCCATCGGCAATGCGCGCCACCGCATCCGCGGCACTGACCAGCTTTGTCATTGCAGGCCACCATAGTTTACGGTCTGACGGATGCCAGTAGTGGCCGCATCCCGCACGGCCAAAGCCACCGCCAGTGATTTCACGCCATCAAGGCCATCTGCGGCAGGGTTGCCCTGCCCCGCCACCGCGTCGACAAACTGCCGCACCGCCTGCGCGTAAAGGTCATGGTCCGAAAACGGCACCACTTCCTGCCCCGCTTCGGTGACCAGCGTTATGGCGCCAATCGGCCGCTGGGTCATCACATCGCGCGCAAAGATGGACCCTTGGGTGCCATGCACCTCGATCCCTGATCCTGCATACCGATGGGTGAAACTTTCATGCGCCATCACCATCGCCCCTGATGGCATCGTCCAGACCGACATGACCGAATCCTCGACACCCGCACCAAGGCCCGATGCACAGGCCTGTGCCACCACCGAAACTGGATCCTCGCCCAGCAAGAACCGCACGCAATCGGCATCATGGACAGTGATATCCGGGATAACGCCGCCGCCCGCCTGCGCATCATGGATGCGCCACCCCTGCAGATGCGGCGGCAGATGCACGGCATGATGAACCCGCAACGACAAGATCTGGCCAACGCGACCGGACGCGATCAGGTGTTGCATGGCACGGTGGCTGCCCGAACAGCGCAGATGGTGGTTGGTGGCAAGCGTCACCCCCGCCGTTCGGGCGGTCTGCACCATCAAAACGGCATCGGCCAAAGTCATCGCCAGCGGCTTTTCACACAGCACATGCTTGCCCGCCGTCATGCAGGCCAGAGCCTGCGCACAATGCTTTTCATTGGTTGAGGAAATGTAGACAGCGGCCACCGCCGGACCGGCCAACATGTCATCCAAAGCGACTGACGGCCTTGGAATGCCATGTGCCAGGGCATAGGCGCGGCCATGCGCCTCAGAGCCGCTGACGACCCAATCAATCACGCCGCCATCAACGCCTTGCAGGGCGTTGATCATATGGTCATGCGCAATGGTACTTGCCCCGACAATCGCCCAACGCATCCGAATCTTCCTGATATGGAACCTTCCAATAGCATATGGATCGTTCCATATTCCGTCAATCGTATTTTCCGTCCCCGTTGAAAACAGGTGTGACGGCATGCACCGGACCCTTTTGTCACGGCAAACACCAAGTTCCGCCGCAGCCGCCGACGTTGTGCCGATCAATGGAAATCCCGGCTTGGGAACAGCTTTTTGGCCTGCTCGCGCGGATGGTGCGCCGCCGATCTGACACGGCCCGCGACAGGCCGCTTGGTCTCATCTGCCCGCCCATCATTGGCGTCGATGATCACGGGGCGGCCAAGCGTCGCCAGCAACGGCGAGACATCCTCGACGATCTCCGCGATCAGGTGCGTGGTGGGGCCATCCCGCTGCACCCGGCCTGTCACCCGTACCAATCGCCCGGCGATGACCGCCTTGCGGAACGCCTCATAGACCTGTTTCCACACGATCACGTTGGCGGTGCCGGTCTCATCCTCCAGCGTCAGAAAGATCACGCCCGCCGCGGTGCCGGGACGTTGGCGGGTGATGACAAGACCGGTGACGGTGATGCGGCCCTTGGCCTGTGCCAGCCGGTCATGTGGCACACTTTCCGGCAGGCGAGGGCGCAAAAGCTCCATCGGATGGGCGCGCAGGGACAGGCGCAGCGACAGGTAATCTTCAATCACCTCCTGGCCCAGGGTCATCTGCGGCAGGTTGACGGCGGGTTCCATACCGCCCTCGCCATCGGGGCCAAACAGCGGCAAGGGGGCGGGCGCCTTCAATGCCTTGGCCGCCCAAAGCGCATCGCGGCGGCCAAGGCCAAGCGCGGCAAAGGCATCGGCCTCGGCCAACCGTTCCAGCGTGTCGGGATGAACCCCTGCGCGCCGCCACAGGCTTTCGACATCCGGATAACCGTTGCCGCGCGCCGCCACGATCCAGGACGCATCTTCCTCGCGCAGACCCTTGATCTGCCGGAACCCCAACCGCAGCGCCAGCCCGCCATCGGTGCGGGTTTCCAGCGTGCAATCCCATTGCGAATGATTGACCGAAATCGGGCGCACTTCGACGCCATGATCGCGGGCATCGCGCACCAGTTGCGCGGGGGCGTAAAACCCCATCGGCTGGCTGTTCAGCAGCGCGCAGGTGAACACCGCCTGATGGTGGCATTTCAGCCAGGCCGAGATATAGACCAGCCGCGCGAAACTGGCAGCGTGACTTTCGGGGAAACCATAAGAGCCGAAGCCCTCGATCTGCGCAAAGCAACGGGTTGCAAAATCGGCATCGTAACCGCGCGCCAGCATGCCCGACACAAAGCGGTCGCGGAACCCGCCGATGGTGCCCATGCGCTTGAAGGTGGCCAAGGACCGCCGCAAACGGTCGGCTTCCGACGGGGTAAAGCCCGCCGCCACCACCGCAATCTGCATCGCCTGTTCCTGAAACAGCGGCACGCCGTAGGTGCGCGCCAGCACCTCCATCAGCGCAGGGCCAAGGTCTTCCACCGGCTCGCGGCCCATGCGGCGGTTGATGAACGGATGCACCATGCCGCCTTGGATCGGACCGGGGCGGACGATGGCGACCTCGCACACCAGATCGTAGAATTTGCGCGGCCGCATCCGGGGCAGGAAGTTCAACTGCGCGCGGCTTTCGACTTGGAAGACGCCGATCGCATCGGCACGACACAGCATGTCATAGATCGGCGGGTCCTCGGCCGGCACATTCGCCAACGTCAGCCGCTGCCCCCGGTGATTGGCCAGCAAGGTGAATGCCTTGCGGATACAGGTCAGCATGCCCAAAGCCAGAATATCCACCTTGAGCAGCCCCAGCGCGTCGATGTCGTCCTTGTCCCATTCGATGATGGTGCGATCCTCCATCGCGGCATTCTCGATCGGGCACAACTCGTCCAGCCGCCCGTGGGTGATGACAAAACCGCCGACATGCTGCGACAGATGGCGGGGAAAGCCGATGATTTCCGCAATCAGTTTCGCCGCCAAAATCATGCGGTTGTCGGTGGGATCGAGCCCGGCATCGCGCATCCGGTCCTCATTGGGGGCGGCCGAGGACCAGCCCCAGATTTGCCCTGACAGCCGTGCGATCACGTCCTGCGACAGGCCCATGACCTTGCCCACCTCGCGGATGGCAGCGCGGCTGCGAAAATGGATCACCACCGCCGTCAGGCCCGCACGTTCGCGGCCATAGCGGTCGTAAATCCACTGAATCACCTCTTCGCGGCGTTCATGTTCGAAATCGACGTCAATATCCGGCGGCTCGCCGCGTTCCTTGGAAATGAAGCGTTCAAAAATCAGGGTAATAGATTCGGGCGGCACTTCGGTGACGCCCAGCAGATAGCAGACCACGGAATTTGCCGCCGATCCGCGCCCCTGACACAGGATGCCTTTGAAGCGGGCAAACTGCACGATGTCATGCACGGTCAGGAAATAGGGCGCGTAGTCCACTTCGCGGATCAGGGTCAGTTCCTTTTCCACCCGGTGCACGATCTTGGGCGGTGGGCCTGCGGGATAGCGCCACTGCAAGCCCGCGCGGGCGAGGCGTTCCAACCGGTCTTGCGCCGGTTCGCCATTCTGCGCCTCGTCGGGGTATTGGTAGCGCAGGTCGTTCAACCGAAAGGCGCAGCGGTCGGCAATCTCAATCGTGCGACGCAGGGCGGCGGGGTGGCGGTGGAACAGGCGGGCCATTTCCGCCCCCGATTTCAGGCGGCGCTCGCCATTGACCAGCCGCTGCGCGCCGATGTTGTCGATGGTGCAGCCCAAGCGCAGGCAGGTCAGCACATCGGCCAGGGGCCTGCGGGCGGAGCGGTGCATCAGCACATCGCCCACCGCCACCATCGGCAGGTTCCCGCCTTGGGCCATCAGCGCCAATCGGTCCAGACGCGCCTGATCGCGGCCATCATAGCGCGGCGCGGCGCCCAGAAAGCATTGGCCCGGAAAACGGCGCGCCACAGCCAGCAGATCGGCGCGGGTGGGTTTGGGGGTGGCATCCTCCAGCGGGTCGGGCGGCAGCGCGATCAGGATCATGCCTTGGCCCCAGTCCAAAAGGTCGGCGCGTTGCAGATGGCATTCGCCCTTGGGCGCGCGGCGCTTGCCGATGCTGAGCAGCCGGGTCAGCCGCGACCAGGCGGGCAGATCGGTGGGCAGGGCCAGCCATTCAACAGCGCTGTCAGTCAGCACCAGCCGTGACCCGGCGATCAGCCTGGGCAAGGGGGCATCGGGCAGGGTGGGGGCATCGGTGTCGCCCGAAAAATGCGGCACGGTCTGGCGGCTGGAGTGGTCGGTGACCTGTTGTGAGCGGATTTTTGGGCCGTCAGGGGCAGCCTCGGCCCGCATCCGCGCCAGTTCCTTCAGCGCCGAATAGGCCCGCACCACGCCCGCCAGCGAATTGCGGTCGGTGATGGCGATGGCGGTCAGGCCCAGTTCGGCGGCGCGTGTCACCAGTTCCTCGGGATGCGACGCCCCGGTCAGGAAGGTGAAGTTCGAGGTGACACACAGCTCGGCATAGGATGGGTTGGCCGAAGGTAGGGGGGCGCTGCCCCCCTCTTGCCCTTTGGGCAATTCACCCCCCGGAGTATTTGGACCAAGATGAACCTGCGGGGTCATGCGAATTCGCCCTGCATATACCAATCGCGTGTCTGCGGCGTGGTGAACAGCCACAGGCGCGGGCCTTGCTGGGTTTCAACCCGCCAATAATCGCGCAGGCCCGTGCGCCATGCCGGATCATCAAACCACCATTCGGGGGCGATGCGCTCGGGTCCGGTGGCGCGCAGGGTGGTGAAGCGCATGCGCCGCCAGCGGAAAGACGCGGGCGGGCTGCCAGAGGCGGCGCTGACGGGTTCGGGGGGAAACAGGGTGATGGGGCGGGCGGGGCCTGCACGGTTTGGGGCGGCTTCGGGGGGGGCATAGGCGGCGGGGGCCAGCACAAAACTGCGCTCGGGGATCAGGCTGTCGGCGGGCAGCAGTCGCTGCACCCGGTCAAAGCCGATGCGGTTGCCGACCGAGGACAACAGATCGGCCAGCGCGTCCTCATGCCGGATCGTCGGGCCGCCGCCGATTTGCTCCGATGCCATCGACTCGGTCAGCGGCGCGGACAGACGCAGCGCGTCGATGCCATAGCCCGAGTCCACCTCATCGACGCCTTTGGCGAACAGCGCCGCGATACGCAACGGGTCGCGCATCGTGCGGGCGAGGCCGATTTCGACAATCACCGTGCCGCGATCCACCCGGCGCAGCTCCAACCGCACCCGGCGCGCGCCCCTGCGGTGCAGCGCCAGTTTGGCACACAGACGGTCCAGCAGGCGCGCAAGCCCCGCCATCACATCCTCTTGCTTGCCAATGGGGTCGGGCAGCGTCATCCGCACCCCGAAATGCGGGGCATCGGTTGCGCCGCCCACGGGTTCCGATTGCGCGCCCAAGGCCTGATCCAGCCGCAGCATCAAGCCCGCGCCAAAGCGCCGCACCAGGGGCGCGCGCGGCAGCGCGAGCAGATCGGCAATCCGCATCAGGCCCATGCGCGCGAGACCCTCGGCGGTGTCCTGATCGACCCGCAGCGCCGTGACGGGCAGATGCCCGATGCCGTCAATCAGCCGCCCATCGGGCACGATGCCACCGCCGTGCCGGGCCAAGGCATGCGCCGCCCCCCGCGTGCCGGCAATGGCGCTGACTGCGGCAAGACCGGCCCGGTCCAGCCGCGCCTGCAGATCGTCGCGCAAGTCAGCCTCGCCGCCGAACAGATGTGGGACGCCCGATATATCGGCCATCAGCCCATCGGTGCCATCATTGCCCACCATCGGTGCATAGCGCCCGGCCCAACGCCGCAACGAGGCCAGCGCCGCCGCCTCACGCGCAAGGTCGGCGGGGCGGGTGGCGATGTCGGGGCAAATCGCACGGGCGTCGGCCAGCGCCATGCCGCGCCGCAAGCCGCGCGCGATGGCGGCCAGATTGACACAATGCAGATGATCGGAATTGCCCGACCGATGGGTCAGCGCAAACGGCCCTTCAACAGGGCGCAGCCGCAGGCTCGAATCGCTGGCGAGCCTCGGAAACCATATGGACAGCAGCCGTCGCGCCATTCCAGTCTACAACCCAATCGTTAATTGTTCCCTTTTTGTTCTTAGTAATGGACCACTGATGCAGAGTCGAGTCCGCGGCTGTCGCAGGCAGCGGTGCGCAATGCCAGCGGGTTTCAGTGGCATTGCTGCCCGCGTCTTGCCGGATCAGCATCAACCCGGTGGTGCGCCCCGCCTCGGCCGCCAGTTGCAACCGACGCCCTGCGGTCAGCGACAGGGTGCTGGACGGTTCGGCAATCACCAGAGAGATGGGGGCTGCGCGCAACGCCTCTTCGACACACCACAGCAGATCGGTTTCGCCAACCGGGCGCAGCAGGTGCAACCGCTCGCCCACCCCCTGCGGCAGGCCGCGCAGCATCGGCAGTTCGGGCATGTGGCTGGGCACGATCCAGACCAAAGGTCCGGCATGCCGCACCGCCTGAAACAGCGCAAAGGCGCGGCGGCCGCGGCCTTCGGCCTCATGCACGCGCCTGTGCAGCAAGGTCAGCGGATCGGCCGGGGCGGGGTCAAACCGCATCTTCGCGTACCCCTTCCGCCACGATCTGCAACATCCCATTCGGCAAAGGGCGTTGCAGCGCCAACGCATCTGCTGCAGGAGCCGTCAACCAGCGCCGCCATTCCTCAGGCCGGGTCAGGATCACCGGCATGGCTTTCGGATGGATCGGGGCCACCTCGGCATTCGGCGCACAGGTCAGAAAGGCAAACAACTCTGCCGTCACCGCGCCCTCTTTCAGCTTGCGCACCGAGGTCCATTCGGTGCGCAGTCCCGCAAAGAACGCCAAGGGCCGATCCGCGCCAAGCGCGAACCAGACCGGATGATTGCGCGGCGCATCCGGGCGGCTGTCAATCTCGGAAAAGCTGGTGAAGGGCACAAGGCAACGATTTTGCACCCCCAGCCACCGCCGCCAATGCGGGGACGCCACGTTGCGGATGTTGGTCACGCCCGGATCGGTGCGCTTGCCTTCCAGAAACACCTGCGGCGTCGGCATGCCCCAGCGCGCGCGGGTCAACTGCCAGCCCTGCGGCCCCGAACAAAGGATCGGGGCTGCGTAGTCGGGGAAGATGCCGGCCATCGGCGGCAGATTGCCCGCCAGATCTTCAAAACTCTCATTCTCTGCGACCATGTCGTCGAACACATGCCGCATCGCATCCTGACTTTTGGTTTGGGAGTAAAGGTTGCACATGGGATGATCCGGAATCAGGGCGGTGGATGATTGGGAACATTGCCAGAACATTCAGGACTTGGAAAGAACGCTTGTGCCCGGACCCGCGGTGACCCGCTGCCGCCTAAACCGTGCAAAGCCTGCGCGCAGCCAGCCAGCTTGCCGCCGCCATCAGCCCCGCCGTGGCCAGACACAAGGGCAACCCGCCGATCTGATAGCTGAGCCCTGACAGCAGCGTGCCGATCAGCCGCCCCGCCGCATTGGCCATATAGTAAAAACCGACGTCCCGGGTGATCCGGTCCGCCGACCCGAAGGCCAGGATCAGATAGGAATGCACCGATGAATTCACCGCGAACACAAAGCCGAACAGCAAAAGCCCCGCCACCAGAACCACCGTCAGCCATGGCGCGGGGTCACCCGCCACCCAGACCGCCAGCGCCAGCACAAACGGGATCGGCACCAAAACTCCGGACCAGAAAATCGCCTTGTCGGTTGTGGCTTGCTCGGTCTGCCCCTTGGCCCCCAACAGACGCGGCGCCAGCGCCTGAACCACGCCATAGGCAATGATCCAGATTGCCATGAAGCCGCCCACCTGGAAGAACGCCTCACGCCGCCCATCCGGCGTGCCATCCGACAGCACGGCCTGAAAATAGACCGGAATGCCCACCACGAACCACACATCCCGCGCGCCAAACAGGAACATCCGCGCAAGCGACAGCCGGTTGACGCGCACATCCTGCGACCGCCAGCCGCCCCAAGCCTCGGATGCCTTCATCCGCCCCGGCAGGCCCGCAGGCAGAAACAGCGCCACCGCCAGCAAGATCAGTGTCAGAACCGCCGCCATCCCCCACAGCGCCGCCTGAAACCCCGCCCCGCCCAAAAGCACCGCGCCGATGAAAAAGCCAAACCCCTTCACCGCGTTTTTGGACCCCGTCAGATAGGCAACCCAGCGGAACAGCCCACCCTCCGCCGCCGGAGCCAACAGCTTGACCGCCGATTTGGACGACATCTTGGCCAGATCCTTCGCGGCCCCCGACACCCCCTGCACAGCCATCACAAACACAACCGAGGCCGCGATGCTCCACCCCGGATCAAGCTGCGCCAGCGCCAACAGCGCCACGATCTGCAACCCAAGGCCCGCATGAAGCGTCGCTGCCAGACCAAAGCGCGCGGCCAGCCAGCCAGCGGCCAGGTTGGTCACGATCCCTGCCACCTCATACAGCAAGAACAGCCAGGCCAGTTGCACTGGCGCAAAGCCCAGCGCGTTGAAATGCAAAAGCACCAGCATCCGCAACGCGCCATCCGACAGCATGAAGGCCCAATAGGCCGCCGTCACCGCCCCGTAGGCGCGCAAAGGGTTCACAGCGACCCTGCAACCATGCGGGCGACATCGGCCAGACGGCAGGAATAGCCCCATTCATTGTCATACCACGCGTAAATCTTCACCTGCGTGCCGTTGATCACCATGGTGGACAGCGCGTCGATGATCGCCGATCGCGGGTCATTGGTGAAATCCGACGACACCAAGGGCCGGGTTTCATAGCCCAGAATTCCGCGCAGCGGCCCATCAGCGGCGGCCTTGAACAGCGCGTTCACCGCATCCGCCGACGTGGCGCGTTCCACCTCGAACACGCAATCGGTCAGCGACCCGTTCAGCAACGGCACCCGCACCGCGTGGCCGTTCAACCGCCCCGCCAGTTCCGGATAGATCAGCGTGATTGCGGTGGCGCTGCCGGTCGTGGTCGGGATCAGGTTCAACAGGGCAGACCGCGCGCGGCGCATGTCTTTGGCCGGACGGTCCACGATGGTCTGGGTGTTGGTCACATCGTGAATGGTGGTGATCGACCCGTGCCGGATGCCCAATGCCTCGTGGATCACCTTCACCACCGGGGCGAGGCAATTGGTGGTGCAAGAGGCCGCCGTCACCAAAGCCTGAGAACCGTCATAAAGATGATGGTTCACCCCGTAGACAAGGTTCAAGGCACCGCCATCCTTGACCGGGGCGCTGACCACGACCTTCTGCACGCCCGCCGCGTAATAGGGCGCAATCCTGGCCGCCGTCTTGAAAACCCCGGTGCAGTCGATCACCATATCCACGCCCATTTCGGCCAAGGGCAGCGCCGCGATGGTCTTTTCATGAGTCAGACGGAGGCGCTGCCCGTTCAGCACCAGCCCGCCCGCGTCATGCGCAACCGGCGTGCGCCAGCGGCCATGCACCGAGTCAAACTCCATCAGCAACGCGTGCTGTTCGGCATCGCCCACCGGATCGTTCAGCAAGACAATCTCACCGCCCGCACCGGTGTCGATGAGATCACGCAGCACAAGCTTTCCAATCCGGCCCAGGCCGTTCAGCGCAATACGGGGCAAATGATCAGACCTTTTCGGCAGTGGCGGCATCGGTGCCGATGGCATCGACATGGGCTTGCAACGACAACCGCGACAGGCTGTCAAACGGCAGCTCGACAAAGGCCGCGATCCGGCGGCGCAGCGCGGCATAGGTCTGTGCAAACACCAGCGCCTTTTCGGCGTCGGTGCCCGTGGCCTTGGCCGGGTCCGGCAGGCCCCAATGCCCGGTGATCGGCTGGCCCGGCCATGGCGGGCATTCCTCGGCGGCGGCGGTGTCGCAGACGGTAAAGACGAAATCCATCACCGCCATACCCGGCTGCTGGAATTCCGTGATGTGCTTGGACCGCAACCCCGCCACGTCATGCCCATTGCGCCGCAGCACCTCCAGCGCGAAGGGGTTCAACTCGGTGTTGGGTCGGGTGCCCGCCGAAGCCGCCTGAAACCGGCCCTTGCCCAGATCGCGCAACAGCGCCTCGGCAAAGATCGACCGGGCCGAATTGCCCGAACAGATGAAAAGCGTGTGAAAACCGGTGTCAGCCATGGTGACGGGTTCCTTTTGTGTCAAAGGGAGAGAGGCAAGCAGATCGGGGCGCGCGCGGCCAATATCCAGCGCAAGATAGCCGATCAGAGACTCTGTCGTGTCCAGATCGGTCGCATAGAACAAAGACCGCCCCTGCCTGTTCACCCGCACAAGGCCGCAGGCGGCCAGATCGGCCAGATGGTGCGACAGGGTGTTTTGCTTCAGCCCCAAGGCTTCGGCAATTTCGGTGGGGCGCACGCCGCGCGGGGCGAACCGCATCAGCAGCCGGAAAACCGCAAGGCGGCCGGGGTGGCCAAGGGTGGCAAAAGCATGGGCGGCACGATTCTGTTCCATACTTCCTGAATGCCGGAAATGTTTATCTGCGTCCAGTGAAGATTTTACGACACTCAAACCCGGTGCCCAAAGGCAAAAGCCCCACCGCAATCCGACCACCGGCAAGGGCCGATCCTTGCATCTTGGACGCGGAAGGCCTTAGCCAAACGTCGCCAAAGTTGCCGCCTCGTCCACCGCCACGATCTGCGCCATCCGCAGGCGCGCGACATCGGCGTTTCCGGTTTCAATCGCCGACAATAGATCCGCGTAATGCTGGGTTTTCTGCTGCGCCAGGCCACCGTCCGGAACGGTCAACGCCGGACCGATCCGCGCCTTGACAGACAAAGCCACGCCGAATTCCATGATCCCCGAAGCCGCGCGCAGAAACGGATTGGCCGAGGTTTCGGCCACGCCACGGTGAATTTCAAACTCGGCCAGGGCGAAAGGCTCGGGCTGTTCGGCCATCAATGAGCGTTGGTTCAGCCAGTAATGCAGCATCCGCATCGACTCGTTGTCGCGATGAACGGCGGCCAGAACGGCGGCTTCGGCCTCAAGATTGCGCCGCACCACCAGAAACGAATGCACGAATGCAGGCGACGGCCCGCCTTCCAGCGCCCAGGACAGCACCTGCCGGTCAAACAGGCTCCACCTGGCCTGAGGCAGGACGCGGGTGCCCACCTTGGCGCGGGCCTCAACCAGACCCTTGGCCTCAAGCGTTTTCAGCGCCTCACGCAGCACCGTGCGGGACACGCCAAAGCGGTCCATCATCTCGGCGTCGTTGGGCAGGATAGAGCTGACTGGCATCGCGCCCGACACAATGGCCAGCCCGACTTCGTTGATCACATAGGAATGATAGTTCCTTGCCGATTGCCGCCCGGAAAGCGTGCGTATCAGGCTTCCCGGTTCGCTCATCTCAGGTGTTCCATATGCTCTTTTTACGGCGCGGTGCGGCGGTGAAAACCAGTCGTTGCAGCAGGATGAACATAAACAAAAGCGCACCGATGACAATCTTGGTCCACCAACTGGACAGACTGCCGTCAAAAACGATGTAGGTCTGCACCAGCCCCTGCAGCATGACACCGATAAAAGTGCCCGCGATAAACCCATAGCCGCCGGTCAACAGGGTGCCACCAATGACCACCGCCGCGATGGCGTCCAGCTCTACCCCCAGCGCCGACAGCGAATATCCGGCCGACGTGTAAAGCGAAAACACCACTCCCGCCAGACCGGCCGTCACCGCCGACAGCACATAGATCTGAATGGTCGTACGCGCCACCGGCACCCCCATCAGCGCCGCCGAGGTTTCAGAGCCGCCCAAAGCATAGACATACGATCCAAACCGGGTGCGATGCGCCAGAATGATGCCAACGGCAAACACCGCCAGCATCAGCATGCCCACCACCGTCAGCCGCCCGCCGCCGGGCAACAGGATGTAGGATTTTGACACGGCGGTGTAAAACTCATGCTTGATGCCGATCGAGTCGGGCGACAACACAGATGCCGCCCCCCGCGCCAGAAACATCCCCGCCAGCGTGACAATGAACGACGGCACCTTCAGATAATGAATGGCCGCCCCCATCGCCGCCCCAAACAGCGCCGCCACGATCAGCGCCACCGCAAAGGCTGCCAGCGGGTGCAGCCCCGCCCAGCTGACCAGCACCGCGATCAGCACGGTGGTAAAGCCGATCACCGCACCCACCGACAGATCAATGCCGCCCGACAGGATCACAAAGGTCATCCCCACAGCGGCAATGCCCAGAAAGGCGTTGTCCGTCAGTAGATTGCCCATCACACGGGTGGAAAACAGCCCCGGAAACTGCAGCGCCGCCACAAAATAGGCAAAGACAAAGATGATCGTGGTCGCCACAAGGGGCCGAAGGCTGCGGTTCATTTCGGGCTCCTTGCGCTTGGGGATTTGGCGACATCGGCGGGGCCACCCCGCACCTTGAACTGGAAGAACTGCGACGCCATCGGCGATTGCAGCACCAGAATGACGATGATGACCCCGGATTTGACCACCAGATTGAACTCTGGCGAAAAGCCGGAAATCAGAATGCCGGTGTTCATGGCCTGAATGATCATCGCACCCACCACCGACATCGGGATCGAGAACCGTCCCCCCATCAGCGACGTGCCGCCAATGACCACCGCCAGAATGGCGTCCAGCTCCAGCCAGAGACCGGCGTTGTTGGCATCGGCGCCGCGAATGTCGCCGGCCACGATCAACCCCGACAAGGCCGCGCAGAGGCCCGCAAAAGTATAGACCAGCACCAGCAGCAGCCCCGCCTGAATACCGGCAAAGCGCGCCGCTGACCGGTTCACCCCCACGGCCTCAATCAGCAGGCCAAGGGCGGTTCGGCGCACGGCCATCGTGGCCAGCACCATCAGGGCAGCCGCAATCACAATCGGCGTGGGCAGGCCAAACACCGATCCGGTGCCGATGAACACCAGAACCGGATCGGCAAAGGTCACGATGGACCCTTCGGTGATCAGTTGCGCAAGCCCGCGCCCGGCCACCATCAGCACCAGCGTGGCAATGATCGGCTGAATGTTCAGCGCCGTCACCAACAGACCGTTCCACAGCCCGCAAGCCAGCCCCGCCGCCAGTGCCGCCAACACTGCAAGCCAGCCCGGCAACCCCGAAGTGACCATCACCGCAGCGGTCGCCCCCGCAATCGCCATCACCGCGCCCACCGACAGATCGACGCCCTTGGTGGCAATCACCGCCGTCATGCCGATGGCAAGGATCGCCACCGGCGCGCCCCGGTTCAACACATCAATCAGACTGCCAAACAGCCGCCCATCCTGCAATGTGATGTTGAAAAAGCCCGGAAACAGCAGCCAGTTCACCAGCAGCACCGCCGCCAGTGCGATGAATTGCGGCCGCGCAAGCCGCAACAGCAAGGGCTGTGGACGTGGCGCGGGGGGTTGCCCGCTGGGGCGCAAATCGACAACTTGCTGGGTCATGGGTGTATGTCCTTCAGATCTGTCTCGGCGATTCCGGCGAACGCCTGCACCTCTGCGGGCGTTCCGGCGATCGCCTGCACGATGGCATCGGGCGACACATCATCGCCCCTCAACTCGGCCACCATCTGCCGATCCCGCATCACCACGACGCGGTTGGAATAGGCCACCACCTCGTCCAGTTCGGATGAGATCACGAACAGTGCCAGCCCTTCCTCGCGCAAACGGTTGATGGTGCGCACGATCTCGGCATGTGCGCCCACATCGATGCCGCGCGTGGGCTCGTCCAGAATCAGGAAGGTCGGATCAATCGCCAGCCAGCGCGCCAGAATCACCTTTTGCTGATTGCCGCCCGACAGAAATTTCACCGGCAGATCATGGTTTGCCGCGCGAATATCCAGTATTTCGGCATAGCGGCCCGCCACCTCGATCTGATCATCGCGGTTCAACGCGCGGAACCAGCCCAGCTTGGCCTGCAAGGCGATGATGATGTTCTCACGCACCGAAAGTTCGCCGAAAATGCCGTCAATCTTGCGATCTTCGGGGCAAAAGCCAAAGCCCGCCGCCACCGCCTGCGCCGGATTTCGCAAGGTGATGCGACGGTCATCGACGCGGATTTCGCCGCTGTCGGCACCGTCGATGCCAAACATCAGCCGCGCGACTTCGGTGCGCCCCGACCCAAGCAGGCCGGCCACGCCGACAACTTCGCCCTCATGCACCGACAAGTTGAAAGGGGCGACATGGCCCGCACGGCCCAGCCCGCTGAAGGTGACGCGCGGCGCGCCGCGCACCGCCTCACCCAGACCTGTCGGGTGATGGTCAAACGCCACATCCTTGCCCAGCATCAGGCGCACCACGTCGGTGGTGCTGACCGCCGACAGATCATGCGTTGCAATCTTGCGGCCATTGCGCAGGATCGTCACCCGGTCAGCCAGCGCAAACACCTGATCCAGAAAATGCGTGATAAAGATGATGCCCAGCCCGCGCGCCTTCAGACTGCGGACCACATCAAACAACCGTTGCACCTCGTTGCGGTCGAGGCTGGCGGTGGGCTCGTCCAGCACCAGCACTTTGCCCGACAACTCCACCGCCCGAGCGATGGCCACGATCTGTTGCACGGCCACGGAAAATTCGGACAACTCGGCGCGCACGTCGATATCCAGCCCGTATTGCGCCAGCAGGTCGCGCGCCCGCGTCTCGATCTCGGCGCGGCGCACAAGGCCAAAGCGGGTGGGCTGACGGCCCAAAAACAGGTTTTCCGCCACAGACCGGTTGGGCAGCAGATTGACCTCTTGATACACCGTGCCGATGCCATGGCTTTGCGCCTGCAACGGCCCATGAAACGAAATCGGACTGCCCTCCAGCAGCACTGCCCCCGCGTCGGGCTGATAGGCGCCGGTCAGAATCTTGATCAGCGTGGATTTTCCGGCACCGTTTTCGCCCAGAAGGGCGTGAACCTCACCGGCGCGCAGTTCGAAATCCACGCCATCCAAAGCGCGATGGCCGCCGAAAATCTTGACGATCCCCTGCGCCTGCAAGACAGCCTTCGTGGCGTCTGACATCAGCTGCCCCCCATTTTCCCGTTCAACACCAGTGTTCTCTTATTGCCGCCACAAAGCAATTCCGCCGACCGGGTTTCCCCGGACGGCGGTTGTGGTTGCGTGGAACTTAGTAGCCCAGACCCTTGCGACGGTCATACTCGCCCTGCGGATCATCCGCCGGGGTGTACAGTTTGGATTCGGTGATGATGAACTTTTCCGGCACAGTGCCTGCGTTCAGAAAGGCGTCCAGCGCGTCGAATGCCGGACCTGCCATGTTCGGTGTCAGCTCGACCGTGGCATTTGCCTCACCTGCGGCCATGGCGGCAAAGATATCTGGCACAGCGTCAATCGACACCACCAGAATATCGGTGCCCGGCTTCAGGCCCGCATCCTTGATCGCCTGCAACGCACCGACCGCCATATCGTCGTTGTGGGCATAAACGGCGCAGATGTTCTTGCCGCCGTCTTCGGCCTTCAGAAAGCCTTCCATGACTTCCTTGCCCTTGGAACGGGTAAAGTCGCCGGTCTGGCTGCGGATGATGGTGACGTTGGCCTTGCCGGCCAGCGCTTCTTCAAAGCCCTGCTTGCGGTTGATGGCGGGGGAAGACCCCACAGTGCCCTGCAGCTCGACCGCGTTGCAGGTCTTGTCGCCGACAGCGCCCAACAGCCATTCGCCCGCAACCCGGCCTTCCTTGACCTGATCCGATGCCACCGACGTCAGATACAGATCCTGGCTGGCGTCCACGCCACGGTCCAGCAGGACAACCGGAATACCGGCTTCCTTGGCTTCGGTCAGCACTTCGTCCCAACCGGTTGACACCACCGGCGCCACCAGAATGGCCGCCACGCCTTGCGCGATAAAGCCGCGGATGGCCTTGATCTGGTTTTCCTGCTTTTGCTGCGCATCGGCAAATTTCAGATCAATGCCGCGCTCTTCGGCCTGCGCCTTGGTCACCGATGTCTCGGCTGCCCGCCAACCAGACTCGGACCCGATTTGTGAAAAGCCGATCACTTTGCCTTGCAGGCCCTCGGCCCAAGCCGCCGTCGACAAAAGTGCAGCCAGCCCCGCGCCAAGCGCGAGCTTATTGAAAACAGTCATGATTCCTCCCCTGAGATTTTGGCCACGCTCCTCAACGTGGTGTGAATTCAGTTTATCAAAAGTATTACAATATGCAACAAAACCATTTTGGACAACTTTGCGCGACCCAATGCCAGCAGACCGGCCGCGGCCAAAAATGCCCGTTCCCCACGAAATTGCGTGGCTTTTCATCGCGGTGACACAAGCCGTCCGGCGCCAAATGGGATGGGGATATTTCAGGTGCACGCAGCCCAGACAGGACCGCCGCCGCATCCTTTGGGCAAAAAGACAAGCCAGCCAAACCGGCCGCGTCCGATCAATCGAGCGATGTGACCGCAGCGCGCAGCCGAATCAGCACAGCCACCCGTCGCGTGTTCCAACCGGGGCAAGGACCAAGTGCTAGCCGACGCGCCGGCCTTGCACCCAAGTGCCGCGCAATGCGGCAACACCCGCAACCCGCGCCACCCGGATCACATCACCGCGCGCGCCAAGGTCCAGATGACCGCGGTCCGCCAGACCCACGGCGGCGGCAGGGGCGGCGGTGACCGTGCGCACGCCACGCGCCACGCAGCCCCACAGATCACCCAGCATCAGCGCTGCCGACAACAGCGCCGACGGCACATAATCCGACGACACAATGTCCAGCACATCCGCCTCGGCCAGGGTACTGGCGGCGACATTGCCAGAATGTGACCCGCCCCGGATCAGGTTGGGTGCGCCCATCATCACCTTGATGCCATGGTGGTGGCAGGCGCGGGCGGCCTCGACCGTGGTGGGGAATTCGGCAAAATGCGCGCCGTGGCTGGCGGAAATCGCCACCTGTTCGGCGGTGGTGTCATCATGGCTGGCCAAAACCGCGCCAAAGCGCCGCGCCTCGGTCACCGCCGCGGCCTCATGTGCTGCGCCAAGACGGTCCGACAGTGCCAGTTGATCGGCAATGTGGCTTTCGAATTCGGCATCCGACAGCCCGTGCTTGCCGCAGACATAGGCGCGCAACTGGGTCACATCGCGAAACTGGCGCTGACCGGGGGTGTGATCCATCAGGCTGACGATGCCAATGCGGTCGGCGGGGCCAAACTTGGACAACTCGGCGATCAGCGTCTCTGAGCAAACCTCGGCGCGCAGATGCAGGAAATGGCTGATCCGCAGCGCGCCCTTGGCCCGCAGATCAAGGATTTCATCGGCCAGTTGCCGGGCATATTCGCCGTAATTGGCCTTCTTGTTCGACACCACCGATCCCACCCGCAGCGCGTCGAACACCGTCGTGATCCCCACGCTGGCCAGTTCGGCGTCATGCGCGATGATGGCGCTGGCATGGGGCCAGTTGACGCGCGGACGCGGCTCCATATGACGCTCCAGATTGTCGGTGTGCAATTCGATCAGCCCCGGCATCACCAGATCACCGTCGCAATCCATCGCCCCCGCCGGCACCGATGCGCCCTGATCAATCGCGGTGACCTGGCCGTCGGTGATGCGGATCGCGCCGTGGATCACTTCGGTGGGCAGCACAAGCCGGGCGTTGGCAAGGATGGTTTCGGTCATTTCAGGGGCTTTCGCAGTTGCATGATGCGGGAATGGCAGCAAACTGTCACAGGCTTGTGACGAAAGGCGGATAGGGGCGGCGGTCATGGACCAGATGAAACGCTTTGCGATCTATTTCGCCCCGCGCCCAAGTGCCTTTGCCGATGCCGCTGCAAGCTGGCTGGGCTGGGATTTGCAACAGGGCCGCAGTGTGGTGCAACCCGCCTTCCCAGACCTGCCAGAACTGACCGCCGATCCGCGCAAATACGGCTTTCACGGCACCATAAAGCCACCGTTCCGGCTGGCCAAAGGCGTGACACCGCAAGAGTTGATGCAGGCGACCGAACGCCTTGCCGCCAGTCTGTCTCCCATCCAGATGCCGGGGTTGCAGATGATCAGTCTTGACGGCTTTCTGGCTTTTGTGCCGCAAGGGACCACCGCCGCGTTGCAGACACTGGCCGCCGACGTGGTGCAGGGGCTCGACGACTTTCGAGCGCCCTTGACCGATGCCGAAATCGCCCGCCGCAGGCCCGAAAGCCTGACCCTGCGCCAGCATGAATTGTTGACGACCTACGGTTATCCCTATGTTCTGGAACAATTTCAGTTCCACCTGACCTTGTCCGGACGACTGACCGATGCCGAAACCATCCGCTTGCGCACAGCAGCCGGGGACCACTTCGCAGGCGTGCTGCCGCAGCCGTTCCGCGTGGAAGATCTGTGTCTGTGCGCCGAAGATCAGAACGGGCGGTTTCATTTGCTGCATCGCTATGCCCTCAGCGCCTGAAGCAGACGCGCCACACCTGTTTCGGGGCTGGCGTCGTTCGCAACCTCGATCACGGGGCACCCTTGGGGCAGATCGAAATTGACCCTGTTCAGTCGGGCCGCGATATCGGCGCGCGACTCGCGACCCCGCTGCGCCAGCCGCTCTGCCAACACCGCCACTGGCGCGGTGATCAGGACCACGCTCAGGCCGGGAAACGCCGCCATAGCCTGCGCAAGACCCGCCCGAGAGCCATTCAGCACCACATCGCGGCCCTGCACCAAGGGCAAAAGTTCGGTTTCTGGAACGCCATAGCACAGCCCATGCGCCTGCCAATGCAGGGCAAAATCACCGCGCGTCAGGCGGCTGGCGAATTCCGCTGCGCTGACACCCTCAAACGGTTCTCCACCCGGCGTTTCGGGCCGGGTGATCACGCGCCGCGCCCAATGCAGGCGCGGATCAGCGGCAACGGCACCCGAAAGCAGCGTGTCCTTGCCCGCGCCCGAAGGCCCCACCACCAGAAACAGCCGCCCCGTCATGCGGCGGCCGGGGTAAAAGCCCGCACATCGACGACGCGGTCGCAAACCCGGTCACGCGCAGCCTCGTCGTGAAAAATCCCCAAGATCGCCGCGCCGCGCGCCTTGGCCTCTTCGATCAGCCTCAGCACGACCTCGCGGTTCACTGTATCCAGGCTGGCCGTGGGTTCGTCCAGCAACAGCGCCGGATAAGGATGTGCAAAGCCGCGCGCGATGTTGACTCGCTGCTGCTCGCCACCCGAGAACGTCGTCGGCGACAGACCCCACAGCCGCACCGGAATGTTCAGCCGCGCCAGCAACGCTTCGGCCCGCGCCCGCGCCACGTCCGCAGGTACGCCCAGATTGCGCAACGGCTCCGCCACCACATCCAGCGTCGGCACCCGCGGCACCACGCGCAAAAACTGGCTGACATAGCCCAGTGTGTCACGACGCAACCGGATGATCTGGCGCGGCGCGGCGGTGGCCACGTCCAGCGCCCCCACGCGGATGCTGCCTGAGGCCGCCAGATAGTTGCCCCAGACCATCCGCATCAAGGTCGATTTCCCCGCCCCCGATGCACCGGTAAGCCCGACACATTCCCCGGGTGCCACCTGCAGCGCCGCCCCCGCCATCACCGGAATGACCGCAGCCCCCTGATTGTGCAGGGTAAAACTTTTGCAAAGGTCACGGATTTCAATCATAGCCAACGCTTCCATTTGAAGAAAAGATAGGTTCCAACCGCCGAGGCCAACATCATGCCCAAGGCCATCGGATAGCCCCAAACCTGCGCCAGTTCCGGCATATAGACAAAGTTCATCCCGTACAGGCTGGCGATCAGGGTGGGCGGCATGAACAGCGCCGCCACCACCGACACGATCCGCACCGTCACGTTCTGCGACAGATTGATCATGCCCAGCGTCGCATCCGAGGTCAGCGCCAGACGGGACGCCAGAAAATCGGCATGCACCTCCAAAGCCTGCAAATCCCGCATCAGGCCTTTGACCAAGGGCCGCAACGCAGCCCCTCCCGTGCGGTCAGCCAGCGTCTGGCCAAAGAAGCTGACCGCGCGTTCGACCGTCAGCAGGCCCAGCCGCACCCGGCCCAACAAATCACCCTCACGGCCCACCTTTTCCAGTGCCTGTTGCAGCACATCGGCCTGCAACCCGCGCGCGCCACCGTGATAAACCCCCGCCGCGACCTCATCGAGGCCCCGGCCAATGCCCTCCAGAATATCGGCCATGCGGCCAATGATTTCTTCAATCAGCCCCAGAAAGATCCGGTCAGGCCGATCACAGCCCGGCCCCACCTTGTCGGCGCGCTCGGGGTAGGTTTCAAAGGGGCGCGGCGCGTGGTGGCGCACTGTCACCAGCCGCTCTGCCGTAAGAATAAAGGAAACCGGACCCGAGATCGGGGCTTTGGACTCGGACAACCCCGGCAGAACCACCGTCATGTGATCGGCCCCACCTTCACGGTAGAGCCGGTTTGAAATCTCAATCTCTTCCATATCGGCCAGCGTCGGCACCGGCACGCCAAGTGCCGCGACGGCGTCGGTTTGCGCGGACAGCGGGCGATAAAGGTCAATCCAGACAGCGGCCACCAGATCTGCGGGCGGCGGGATAGGCCGCAGGCGACCGGCTTCGGGGCGATAAGCGAACAGCATCTCAGACCTGCAAGACAGAGCTGACCAGCAGCTGCGTATAGGCGTGCTGCGGATCGTCCAGCACCTGATCGGTCAGACCCTGTTCGACCACCCGACCGTCCTTCATCACCATCAGCCGGTCGGCCAACAGCCGCACCACCGCCAGATCATGCGTCACGATGATCGCTGACAGCCCCATCTCACGCACCAACCCGCGCAACAGGTCCAACAGCCGCGCCTGCACCGACACATCCAGCCCCCCCGTGGGTTCATCCATGAACACAAGGCGCGGCCCCGTCACCAGATTGCGCGCGATCTGCAGGCGTTGCTGCATGCCGCCCGAAAAGGCGCGCGGGCGGTCGTCGATGCGGTCGGCGGCAATTTCCACCCGGCCCAGCCAGTCAATCGCGCTGTCCCGAATGTCACCATAATGCCGCGCGCCGATGGCCATCAGCCGTTCCCCGACATTGCCGCCCGCCGACACCCCCATCCGCAAGCCGTCGCGCGGGTTCTGGTGGACAAAGGCCCAATCCGTGCGCGCCATCCGCCGCCGTTCCGCCTCGGCCATGGTCACGGTGTCGCGCGGACCCTGCGCCGTATCAAAGATCACCTGCCCCGCATCCGGTGTCAGATGCCCGGCCAAACAAGACAGCAATGTCGACTTGCCGGACCCGCTTTCGCCGACAATCCCCAGCACCTCGCCCGGAAACAGATCGAAGGAAACATCAGCACAACCAACGCGCGCGCCATAAGACTTGGCCAACCCCTGCACGCGCAGCAATGGCCGATCCTCGTTCACCTGGGCCCAGATATCCAATTCCACCGCCCCCATCACGCGCGCCCCTTGGCGTTTGGAGACCCCAAAGCCCCCACATGCCCCGCGTCCCTGCGGCCCCGGCAAAAGTCGGTGTCCGAACAGACAAACATCCGCCCGCCCAGATCATCGGTGATCACTTCATCGAGATAGCTGTCGCCAGCGCCACACAGATCGCAGTCATGCGGGGCCTTGGACGCCACAAAGGGATGGTCGTCAAAGTCCAGACTGACCACCTGCGTATAGGGCGGCAGCGCGTAGATCCGCTGTTCCCGCCCGGCGCCAAACAGTTGCAGCGCGGCACTTCCCGACAGTTTGGGATTGTCAAACTTCGGGATCGGCGAGGGGTCCATCACATAGCGCCCCTCCACCTTGACCGGATAGGCATAGGCGGTGGCAATCTGCCCGTGGCGTGCAATGTCCTCGTAAAGTTTCACATGCATCAGCCCGTATTCCTCCAGCTCGTGCATCTTGCGGGTTTCCACCTCGCGCGGTTCCAGAAACCGCAACGGCTCCGGGATTGGCACCTGATAGACCAGTATCTGCCCCTCGGTCAGCGCCGCTTCGGGGATGCGGTGGCGGGTCTGGATGATGGTCGCGTCAGGGGTGGCTTCGGTCACCGCCACCCCTGCCGTGCGCTGAAAGAACTTGCGGTTCGAGACCGCGTTGGTGGTGTCCTCGGCGCCTTGATCAATCACTTTCAAAGTATCGTCCGGCGTCAGACAAGCCGCCGTCACCTGCACTCCGCCGGTGCCCCAACCGTAAGGCATCGGCATCTCGCGGCTGGCAAAGGGCACCTGATAGCCGGGCACCGCCACGCCTTTCAAGATGGCGCGGCGGATCATGCGTTTGGTTTGCTCGTCCAGATAGGCGAAGTTATACTGCTGGTCGGTCATTCTGCTGCCTCTTGCTGTGCCATGGCCTGCCTGCGCAAATGGCGGATCAGTTCCAGTTCGGACTGGAAATCGACGTAGTGCGGCAGCTTGATGTGTTCCAGAAACCCTGTTGCCTGCACGTTGTCGGCATGCATCAGCACGAATTCCTCGTCCTGCGCCGGGGCACCGATGTAATCCTCGCCCAACTCGGCCCAACGCAAGGCGCGGTCGACCAAAGACATGGCAATCGCCTTGCGTTCGGTCTGACCGAACACCAACCCATAGCCGCGCGTGAACTGCGGCGGCTCGGATTTGCTGCCCTTGAACTGGTTCACCGTTTCGCATTCGGTCAACTCGATTTCACCAATCTCGACGGCAAAGCCCAGTTCGGGGATCTCCATCTCAACCGCCACCTGCCCGATCCGCAATTCACCGACAAAGGCGTGCGTGCGCCCGTAGCCGCGCTGCGTGGAATAGGCCAGCGACAGGATAAACCCCTCATCCCCCCGGGTCAGCGCCTGCAGACGCAAAGGCCGGGTGCTGGGCAGTTCCATCGGTTCGCGCGTCAGATCGGGCGGGGTGGCATCGCTGAACGGCTCTGCCTCGATCAGCCCGTCACGGTTCAGAAACCCCATCACATGCGGCACGTCCTGCAGGCTGGCAGGCGCCTGGGGCGCGGGAGGCACATCGCCCTCGGCCAGCAGTTTGAAGTCGAGCAAGCGGTGGGTGTAATCGAAGGTGGGCCCCAGAATCTGTCCGCCCGGCAGATCCTTGAACGTGGCCGAGACGCGGCGGATCACCGCCATCCTTGCGGTATCGACCGGGATCGACGCCCCAAAGCGTGGCAAGGTGGTGCGATAGGCGCGGATCAGGAACACAGCCTCGATCAGATCGCCGCGCGATTGCTTGATCGCCAGCGCCGCTAGATCGGCATCGTAGAGCGAGCCTTCGGCCATCACCCGATTGACCGCCAGCGTCAGTTGTGTGCGGATTTGCGGCACTGACAACTCGGCAATGCCCGGATCGCCCCGGCGCTCTTCGGCCAGCCAGGCATGAGCGTTGTCGATGGCACGCTCGCCGCCTTTGACAGCTACATACATCAGTTGTCCTCCACGCGGGTGGATCTTGGCAATCCGGCCACAAGCGCACCTGCGGTGAACATGCAATCGAATCCCAAAGGGAATTGCGCGCGATTGGCGATGAACGCCGCAGTTTCGGGCAGCGACAACCGGGCCTCGCCGCAAATGCCGGGTCCGGTCAGGCGCGGACCTGTAGCGTGCAGAGCAGGCATTTCGACGATCAGGGTGGCGCTGCGGTCGGGGTAGTCGGGCAGGCCGATGGCAAAGCGCCCGACCGGCTGCAGGGCGGCCCAGCTGCCCAGCGCAAAGCTGGCGACACCGGCCCCCACCAAGGGCGCGCCGCAGTGAAAGGTGATCCAGTCGCGCACAGCGGGGCAATCATGATCGCCCGCCAGATACACCGGCGTGGTGCCATCGCACAGGGTCAACAACAGCACCCCGGCCGCGACCGAAAGCGGCGCGGGCGGCTTGGCTCCGGTCAGGGTTTGCAGGGTGCCGGGCCGCGACAGCGCATCCAGCGCGGCACGGAAGGCGTGCGACGATTGCACCGGGGCATCGGCAAAACCGCCCAGCAAGGCATCAGGCGTCATTGGTCTTCTCCACGAACCAGCGTGAAAAACTCGACCTTGGTGGCTGCCGCGCGGGTGGCGCGGGTCATGCGGCGGGCGGTTTCATCGACTTGCAGCGGCTCCAGCACGCGGGCGCGCAGCCCATCCGCCTGATCGGTCTGCATCAGCGCATCCAGCACCGCGGCGCGGATGGCATGGGTCTTGTCGCGACCTTGGACATGGGCATGTCCTACCGCGCCTGACGCCAACCGCAACGCACAGCGCGTGACGGTCATTTCGCCCAGATTGAACGGCTGTCCACTGCCTCCGGTGCGGCCCTGCACCATCACCGCCCCAACCTCGGGCGGGCGCAGCATGTCATGTGGTGGCAGATCGGGGAACAGGTCTGCCAGCCTTGCCGGCTTGGCGCGGGCCAACAGGCCCATCCAGATCTGACGGGGGGTGATTGCGGATTGGCTTGTCATCGTGATCCCGACATCTTGCAAAGTTGTCTAGCATTCTATACAACTAGACAAATATTAACCGCAGCCGTGCCACGATGCACGTGAAGTTTTGGTGACAGATGACCCCCACCGCGATCTGGCGCAGCATTGCAGATGCCCTGAAGGATGAAATCGCCGAGGGTCTTTACAGCCCCGGCGACAAAATTCCGACCGAAGCCGCGCTTGCCCTGCGCTTTGGTGTCAACCGCCACACGGTCCGGCAGGGTTTGGCGGCGCTGATTGACGCGGGCACCCTGCATGCCCGGCGCGGATCGGGCGTGTTTGTGGCGGCCCGGCCCACCGACTACGCCTTGGGCCGTCGGGTGCGGTTTCACCAGAACGTCGCCGCCTCGGGGCGCACGCCGTCGCGGCGGATCACACGTCTGGAAACCCGCCCTGCCAGCGCGCGCGAGGCCGAGGCGCTGTCAGTTGCGGCTGGCGCGCAGGTGCATGTGATCGAGGGCATCTCGTTGGCCGATGGGCAGTCTTTGGCAGCGTTTAGGTCGGTGTTTCCCGCTGCCCGCTTTCCGGGGTTGCTGCAGGCGATGGCGGGGCAAAGTTCGGTCACAGCCGCTTTGGCAGCCTGCGGTCTGACCGACTACACCCGCAGCGACACAAGGTTGACGGCCAAGCGCGCCAGCCCGGTGCTGGCTTTGGCGCTGCAACTGCAGCCCGGCGCACCGGTGTTGCGCTCGGTCGCGGTCAACGTCGATGGCGCAGGGGTGGCAGTGGAATATGGCACCACCTGGTTCGCGGGCGACCGGGTGACCTTGACCGTCAGCGCCGATCAGCCGTGATACTTTTCCAGAAATGCCTCGGCGCGCAGGGCGCGGAAATCCGGCAACGCGGTGCGCAGGGCCTCGTGGGACCAGGTCCACCAGGCCAGACCCAGCAAACGGTCGGTCACATCTGCGGAAAACCGGGCGCGCAGCGGTTGGGCGGGGCAGCCTGCGACGATCATGAAGGGTGGCACGTCCTTGGTCACCACCGCCCCCGAGGCGACGATGGCGCCGATGCCGATACTGACCTCGGGTTTGATGATCGCGCCGTGGCCGATCCAGCAATCGGCCCCCAGGATGGTGCGGCGGGCGGCGCGGGCCGCGAAGTATTCGGCGTCATCCGTGACGTCGTCCCAGTAATAGCTGGAGCGGTACAGAAAGTGGTGCTGGGCGGCGTGGGTGAAAGGGTGGTCGGTGGGGCCGATCCGCGTCATCGCAGCGATATTGGCAAAGCGGCCCACGGTGGTGTTGGCGATATCGGCCATGCGGTCGCAATAGGCGTAGTCCTCAAACGTCGTGTCGATCACCCGGCTGGCGGCGCCCACCTCGCAATAGGCGCCAAAGGTCGCATTGGTGATCTGGCAGCCGGGATGGATCAGAGGGGTGGTTGGCGAAAGCCGTGTCCCAACCTGGGGCCGGGTTTCAGTACCAAATATTTCAATGGGTTGCGATGTCACATTCATACTTTCTTAACTTTTTCCCGTCCCATCGCCCCGGATCAGCCTGTGCCGCAGCCAGCCCGACAGGCTGTCCATCAGCATGACCATCAACACGATCAGAACCATGTAATAGGCCACTTCCTCCCAATCCTTCTGGGTGATGATGGCCTGGGTCAGCAGCAACCCGATGCCGCCGCCGACAATCGCGCCAATCACGGTGGCGCTGCGGGTGTTGGATTCGAGGTAATAGAGCACCTGCGACAGCAGAACCGGAGTGATCTGCGGTATGACCCCAAAGCGCGCCTTTTGCAGCGCATTCGCCCCGGTGGACCCGATGCCTTCCACCTGCTTTTCGTCGATATTCTCCAACGCCTCGGAGAACATCTTGCCGAAAGATCCGGTGTCGGTGATGGCAATGGCAATCGCGCCGGTCATGGGGCCGGGACCGAAGGCGCGGGACAGAATGATGGTCCAGATCAAACCATCCACCCCACGGATGAAGTCGAACATCCGGCGCGCGGCAAAGCGCAGCGGCCCCAGCGGCATGAAATTGCGCGCGGCCACAAAGCCCAGCGGCAGGGCGATGATTGCCGCCGTCATGGTGCCAACGAAAGCCATCAGCACGGTTTCAAAGATCGCCCAGACCACATCGCCATGCCGCCACATCTTGTTGGTCCAGAACTCGGACGCCATGTAGCCGATATTGCTGCGCGTCGGATCAACCCGGTCCGAGCCAAGCGCCAGCACAGCCAGTTGCCCGAAGGATTTGCCATAAAACGGGCTGTCGAGGGTGAAGAACCATAGCTCCCATCCCGCTTCATACTTGAAAGTTTCCACCTTGGATCGGGAATAGTTGAACCGCCCCGCATCGGTGGTGACCGATACCTTGTTTTCGGACACGGAAATCCAGTCGGGAATGGGTTCGGGCGCGGTCAGCACCGGTTTGCCATCCTGAGGCCGAATGTCGATCAGCCCATAGCCCGGCACGGCAAAGCGCGCACCGGCGCTGTCATAGGTCACGATATGGCCGCCACCAAGGTCGATGGTGGTGACATCGCCCGCCCGCCGCACCCAATCGGGGGACATGCCCGCGGGATAGGTGCCTTTGCTTTCGCCCTCAATCGCCACCACAACCGCGCCAGAGCGGTTGTCACGGGTGACATGGGTTTTGTGCGACCAGAAATCCGACAACAAGATTGCGGCGTTGTCCAGCCGGGCGCGTTGCACCAGACCCGCGACGTCAAAACTGATCGCGGCATAGGTCAGATAGGCAAGGATCAGCAGCGGGATCGCAAAGGCCAGGCGGCGTTTGGCATCGAAGCTGCGGGTGACGGTATCGGCCAGCGTGGTCATCGGTCAGCGCCCCTTTACCAGACGGTGGCGGAAATGGTCGGACAGGCGGTCAATCACGACGATGGCGGCAAACAGCAGCAGGAAGATCGCCACCACCTCGTCATAGCGACCCTGCCCCCATTGCATCGCCAGTTTCAGATCATGGCCGATGCCGCCTTCACCGACAAAGCCAAGGATGGCAGAGGCGCGGACGTTGATTTCAAAGCGCATCAGGGCGTAGGACAGCCAGTTGGGCGCAACCTGCGGCAGGATGCCAAGGATCATGCGCTGGCTCCAGTTCGCGCCAACCGAGGCCAGACCCTCGACAGGTTTCAGATCGGCGTTTTCGGCGACTTCCGAAAACAGTTTGCCCAAGGCACCGCCGGTGTGCAGCGCGATGGCGATGACCGCAGGCACCGGGCCACCGCCCAGAATGTAGATCAGCATCAGCGCGATGACGATTTCGGGGATGGCGCGCAGGGCGTCCATGGTACGGCGAAAGATCGGGATGGCGCGGGGCCAGCGGGCAAGGCCGCGGGTGGCCAAAAGCGACAGTGCCATGGCGGCGAGCGCGCCCAAAAGGGTGGCCACGGCGGCGATGTTCAGGGTTTCGATCAGCGCAGGCAGGTGGGACCAGATCAGCGCCGGGATCAGGGCGCGTTTGGCCCAAGCCTCGGTCAGAACTTCGGCGGGGAAGTCGATGGTTTGCGGCAGACCGTCCCAGAACCCGCCCGCATTGCGATGGTCGGCCAGCATCCAGCCCGAAGCCATGAAGGCGATGAACAACACCAGAAGGATGCCGCCATACATGCGCTTGCGGCGCACCATCTCGAGATAGGCTTCGCGATTGTTCGCAAGATTGGGGCGCTGCCCCGGCGTCGGCCCGAAGGCAACATCAACCATTGTGTCCCCGCAGAAAAATGCCGGACCCGCGTGATGGGGGCCCGGCTGCGCGTCATGAAAACTTATTGGGCTTCTTGCAGTTTGCGGGCGGCCAGAATGCCTTCAAACGCGGCGTGTTCGACCGGGATGAAATCCTTGGCGTCGCCTGCGGCCACGGCATAGGCACATTCCTTGTCGGTTTCCCACAGGTCGGCGGTCAGCGCGGTGACTTTGTCCTTGACGTCCTGCGGCAGCGCTTTGCGCACCACCATCGGGCCTTCGGGGATCAGGGCCGA
Organism: Paracoccaceae bacterium; assembly: GCA_031428215.1. Classification (GTDB taxonomy): domain Bacteria; phylum Pseudomonadota; class Alphaproteobacteria; order Rhodobacterales; family Rhodobacteraceae; genus Cypionkella. The sequence goes on along the minus strand of JANPOY010000135.1, from coordinate 84,402 downwards.
GCGCCAGATTTCCACAAGATTGTTCATGTCCACCAGACCGGCATCTGCGGCCTTGCGGAAGGCGCCGGAATTGTAGCCGTCTTCCCAGTTGCCCAGGCCATCGGCCCAGGACACGCCCGCCGCGAAATCACCGTTGGCCACACCGACGATGGTCTGCTCATGGCCGCCGGACATTTTCACTTCCGAGAAATACTCTTCCAGCTTGCCGTATTTGGCGGTCAATTCGGCACCGGGGACCAGATAGCCCGAGGTCGAATTCGGGTCTGCAAAGGCAAAGGTCTTGCCCTTGGCATCGTCCAGCGAGGCAATGCCGCTGTCGGTGCGGGCAAAGCCGATCGAATAGTAACCGGTCGATCCATCGACATTCTGCTTGGTCAGCATCACGTCAACAGCTTCGGCGTCGGTCAGGTACACCTTGGCATAGGACGAAGCGCCCAGCCACGCATAATCCAGCGTGCCGCCCAGCAGGCCCTGAATCACACCGTCATAATCGGCCGGGGTGAACAGCTTGGTGGGCACGCCCAGCGCGGTTTCGATCTTGGCGCGGAAGCATTCCAGGTTGGTCATGCGGTCTTGGGCGTTTTCGCCGCCCAGAATGCCGATGTTGAACTGGGTGATCGCCTCTTGGGCATGGGCAGCGCCCGACAGGACGGTGGTGGCGGCAAGGGCGAAAGCAAGCGTCTTCATGGGTCACTCCATTTGCAAAATGCCCCCGGTCGGGGGGGCCGGGAATCAGGAAAGCATCAGATCCGCGTAGGTGCTGTCTGCACCGGCGTCGGTGGGGATGGCGGTCGAGGTGGCAGCTTCGTTGAAGCTGGCGTCGGCGCCGTAGATGTCGCGGGCGACACCGGTGGAAAGCTGATCGGGGGTGCCATCGAACACGATGCGCCCGTCGCGCATGCCGATCACCCGGTCGCAATAGCGACGCGCGGTGTCCAGCGTGTGCAGGTTGGCGATGACCATGCGGCCATCCTCGACATTGATCTTTTTCAACGTGTCCATGACCACCTGCGCGTTCATCGGATCAAGGCTGGCGATGGGTTCATCGGCGAGGATCACCTTCGGGTCCTGCATCAGCGCCCGTGCAATCGCGACCCGCTGTTGCTGACCGCCCGACAAAGCCTCGGCGCGTTTTGGAGCCTGCTCGGCGATGCCCAGACGGTCCAGAATATCCAGCGCACGCAGAATATCGGCACGGGGCCACAGGTTGAACATGGTCTGCAAGGTCGAGCGGCGGTTCAGAATGCCGTGCAGCACGTTCGAGGCCACATCCATGCGCGGCACCAGATTGAATTGCTGAAAGATCATCGCGCATTGGCCTTGCCACGCCCGCGCCTCGGCACCACGCAGCGCCAGCACATTGCGGCCATCGACCACGATCTCGCCGCCGCTGGCATCGGTCAGCCGGTTCATCATGCGCAGAAAGGTCGATTTCCCCGCCCCGGACCGCCCGATAATGCCCACAAACGCCGGACCGTCGACTGTAAAGCTGATGCGGTCCACGGCGGCCTTCTGGCCGAACATCCGTGTGACGGCTTTGACTTGCAGCATACCGACGACCCCCAAGGCTCTGTTGCCGGGGGGATATCGGCCCTATGTGACAGCGCGCCTTCGATTCCACGAAGTTTCCGTGACAGGTCGCCGGATGGGCCCGCGCCTTGGCTGCGCCCCTTTCACTGCGCCATCCCCCAATGCGCAAAGACCAGCGCCATCAGCAAAAGCAGCAGGGTTTCGGCCCCGATCATCAAGAAACCGCGTGGGCCAGAGCCAAACATCTGCGCCAGCGATGTCTTGACGCCCAGCGCCGAAATCGCAGTCAACAGCATGAAGCGCGAGGTTTCATTCACCGCCGTCAGCAGGATTTCGGGCAAAGGCACCACATTGCGCAGCAGCATCAAGGCCATGAAAGCCGCAACAAACCACGGCAGACGGGCCGCGCCGCCCGGCTCGTGGCGATAGCACAGCGCCACCACGATCAGCACGACCGGCAACATCGCCACGCGCAAAAGTTTGGTGAAGGTTGCGATGTCGCCCGCGGTGTCACTGACCGAATAGCCAGCCCCCACCACTTGGGCGACGTCATGGATGGTGGCTCCGATCAGATAGCCGATCTCTATGTCTGACAGCCCAAGCGCTGCAAACATGATCGGGTAAACCACCATCGCCACTGTCGAAAGCGCCGTCACGCCGACCACCGTGAACAAGATGTCCTCTTCCCGGATGCGTTGTTTTGGCAAGATGGCCGCGATGGCCAAGGCAGCCGAAGCGCCGCAAATGGCCACCGCACCGCCGGTCAGCAAGCCAAAGGCCAAAGGACGGCCAAAGGCCCGCGCCATCACCACACCGCTGCCCAGCGTCAACAAAAGCAAGCCCAGAACCCCCAAAATAGGGGTCAGACCCAACTGCGAGATGTCAGAAAATGTCAGACGCAGGCCCAGCAAAGCAACCCCGATCCGCAAAAGCGTGCGCGAGGCAAACTGAATGCCCTGCTGCGATTTCGGGTGATCGGCCAAAAAGTTGAAGGCCATGCCGATCAACAGCGCAAACAACATCGCCGGGGCGCCGTAATGATCGGCCAGAAAACTGGAGGCCAGCGCAATGGTGGCAGCCAGTGTCAGGCCCGCCCGCCGTTCGCCGAACCAATCCGGCCCCTGCTGCCGCAGCCGCAACAGGCTTGCGCGCGGGTCAGGCTGCGTCATCATTCGGGGAGAGATCAAAGGTTTCGCCGGGGAAGAACTTGGCCAGACGCACATCGGCCGACCGGGCATGGCCCTCCATCCCCTCCATGCGCGAAATCCGCGCGGTGGCCACGGCCAACGGTTTTGAGGCACTGCGGGTGGCGCGCTGCCAGGTGACGGTTTTCATGAACTTGTGCACGGAAAGCCCGCCGGTGTAGCGGCCCGCCCCCGAAGTCGGCAGCACATGGTTTGGCCCCGAGCATTTGTCACCAAAGGCCACCGTGGTTTCCTCGCCCAGAAACAGCGAGCCATAAGAGCGCAGGCGGCGCAGCCACCAATCCAGATCGGCGGCCTGCACATGCAGATGCTCTGGCGCGTATTGATCGGCCACGCTGGCCATGGCTTCGGCGCTGTCACACAGCATCACCTCGGCATAATCGGCCCAGGCGGCGGCGGCGTTGGTGGCATTCAGCGCAGGCAATTCCGAGATCAGATTCGGCACCAGTGCCATCACCCGATCGGCCAGGGCGCGGTCGGTCGTCACCAGCCACACCGGCGAGTTGTAGCCATGTTCGGCCTGACCGACCAGATCCCAGGCGACCAGTTCCGGATCGGCGGTGGCGTCGGCGATCACCATGCTGTCGGTTGGCCCGGCGAACATGTCGATGCCGACCTGCCCATAGAGAATGCGCTTGGCTTCGGCCACATACTGATTGCCGGGGCCGACCAGTATATCGGCGCGGGGCAGGCCAAACAGCCCGTTGGCCATCGCCGCGACCCCTTGCACGCCGCCAAGGTTCAGGATCACATTGGCACCGCACAGATCCATCGCAAAGATGATCGCCGCAGGAATGCCCACACCGGGCCGGGGCGGCGAGCAGGCGGTGATATGGGGCACACCGGCCACTTTCGCCGTGGTGATGGTCATGATGGCGCTGGCAATGTGGCTATAGCGGCCACCCGGCACATAGCAACCGGCTGATGACACCGGAATTTGGCGCTGACCGGCCAGCAGGCCCGGCAAGATCTCGATGTTGCAATCCATGATCGTCGCGCGCTGCGCCTCGGCAAAGCGCGAGATGTTGCGGTGGGCAAAGCGGATGTCGTCGCGCAGTTTGGCAGGCACCTGCGCCGCCGCCTGCGCCCGCGCCTCGGGCGACACCACGATGTCACCGTCCCATTGGTCCAGCTCGCGGGCAAAGCGGGTGGCGGCCGCATCGCCGTCGCGCTTGATTTCGGCCAGCATGTCTGCGACCGCCGCACGCACGTCTGTCTGCCCCGTTTCAGCCGAACGGGTGGATTTCTTCAGGTAAATCATGGTCATGTTTGTCCCGATTACATGCGGCCCTTCCAGGGCACCAGTTTGCGCTCGACAAAGCGCATCAGAAGATCAAAGGCATAGGCGATGATCGCGATCACGATGATGCCCATGATGACGGTCGAGGTTTGCAGGAACTGGCTGGCGGTCAGCACCATGTAGCCAAGCCCCTGGGTGGCCGCGACCATTTCGGCGGCGACCAGCGTGGTCCAGCCAAAGCCGATGCCGATGCGCATCGCCGTCAGAATTTCGGGCAGCGCCGATGGCAGGATGACCTGACTCATCACCTGCCAACGGCTGGCGCCGAAGGAATAGGCGGCGTGGATCTGTTCGATGGCGGCGGATTTCACCCCCGACCGCGCCCCCAACGCCACCGGGGCCAGCACCGACAGAAAGATCAGCAAAACCTTGGATGTCTCACCAATGCCGAACCAGATGATCATCAGCGGCAGGTAGGCCAGCGGCGGGATGGGGCGGTAAAACTCCAGCGGCGGGTCGAATATGCCCCGGATGAACGGGCTCATCCCCATGGCAATGCCCAGCGGAATCCCGATCAGGCAAGCCAACAGGAACGCCCCGAACACCCGCAAGGCCGAAATGCCGACATGATCCAGAAACGGAGTGTTGGTGAAACCATTGGCCCAGACATCGAAGAATTTCCGCAGCACCGCCTGAGGGGACGGCAGGAACAGAGGTTTCACCCAGCCCATCGTGGTGACCAGCCACCACACAAAGATGATGCCAAGGATCGAGGCCACCGACAGCAGGCGGGTTTCGCCCTGTCCCGGCACGCCATAGGTTTCGCCGGGTTTTGTGGCGCGCGCTTTCATCATGAAAGACAGGACGCCCCCCTTTTTGTCTCTGGTGTTCGGATCGGCCTGTTCGGTCATGCTGCGGCCTCTTCATCCGAAAAGATGATCTTCAGGACCTCTTCGCGCAGTGCAATGAATTCACGGCTGGCCTTCACCTCACGCGCGGGGGTGCCTGCCAGAAACTGCCGCGAGAACGGCAGATCAAAGCGGTGGGTGATCCGGCCCGGACGCGGCGACATCACGATCAGCTTGGTGCCCATGAACAGCGCCTCTTCGACCGAGTGGGTAATGAAGAACACCGATTTTTCCGTGGTATGCCAGATGTTCAGGATCAGCTCTTGCGCCTTCTCACGGGTCAGCGCGTCCAAAGCCCCCAAGGGTTCATCCATCAACAGCACTTTGGGATCGCAGGTCAGCGCACGGGCGATGCCGACCCGCTGCTGCATCCCGCCCGACAGATTGTAGACGCGGGCATTTTCAAACTCGGCCAGTCCCAGCAACCGGAGGAATCCGCGCGCGATTTCAGTGCGTCTGGCCAAGGCGACGCCCTGCAGTTTCAAACCGAAGGCCACATTGTCCAGTACATTCAGCCACGGCATCAGCGCGTGCTTTTGAAACACCACGGCACGATCGGCACCGGGGCCCAGCACCTTGCTGCCATCGAGCAAAATCTCACCCGAAGAGGGCGAAAGAAAACCTGCGATCAACGACAACAACGTGGATTTCCCGCAGCCCGAAGCGCCCAGGGCCACGACGAAATCGTCCCCGACAATTTCAAGATCAATCTGCCGCAAGGCCTCGACAGGCGGTCGGCCGTCCGCGGTTGGATAGACAACCGATGCTTGCTTGACGTTCAGCCCCATTGCGCCCTCTGCCTGTTGTCGGGTGGTCGCAGCCAAGGCACGCCCCGGCTGCGACCCTTGAAAGGTGACGTTACTTTGCGGCTTCGGCGATGGCGGTGTTCACAAAGGGCGCATAGTCATCAATCGCCGCATCAATCCGGCCTGCCTTTACCAGGAAATCGGCGGTCGTCTTCATGTTGGCCGCAGCCCCGCCCAGCCAGTTCGGCGCCAGCTGATCTGCCAGCGGGATGAAGGTAAAGCCTTTCAGGATATTGGGCACCTGATCGGCGGCGGCCCCTGTCACTTCGGCGATCTTCATCACCGGGGCGCTGTCGGCGGTCCAGGCGGCGGGATCGGCCAGATAGGCCATGTTCGCCTCGTTCATGGTCTTGGCAAAGGCCACCATGGCATCGGCGTTGGCGGCGGCAAATTCGGTATTCACCACCCAGCCGTCAAAGGTTGGAAAGCCCCATGCGGCGGTTTGATCCGCGCCCACGATGAAAGTGCCAGACTGCAGGATCTGGTTCTGCACCGGTTCCCAGATAAAGGCCGCGTCAACCTGACCCGAATCCCAGGCCGCGGCGATCTGGTCCGCCGGAAGGTTGACGATGGTGACATCGGACTCGGCGATGCCCGCATGCGACAGCGCCCCCATCAACGAGTAATGCGCCGTGGATCCCACCGGAACCGCGATCTTCTTGCCCTTCATTTCCTCCAGCTTGGTCAGGCCCGAGGCTTTGGTGGCGATCAGGCTTTCGGCGGTGCCAAGCCCTTGGGCGATCATGAACAGCTGAATTTCAAGGCCCTGACTGGTGCCGATCGACAAGGGTGACGATCCAAGTTCGGCCACCTGCACATCGCCGCTTGCCATGGCGGCAATGACTTCGGTGCCGGACCCGAAGGTGCGCCATTCGATGGTCCAGCCGGTGGCGGCGTCAAACTTGCCTTCGGCGCGGGCGACTTGCATCGGCGTCGGGCTGCCAAAATTGCCGATGATCACGTTTTCAGCCAGTGCAGCACCTGCCATCAGCGCAAATGCGGCGGTGCCGAGCAGCAGGTTTTTAACGGTCTTTGTCATGGGTCATCTCCTTGTTGTGTTTAAGTCCGGGCGCATTCGCGCTTTTTATATGTGTCGAATGTCGGCTGTTGTGCGCAGGGTGTCACGTTGCGTGGCAAAAGCAATGATACCTGCGACCAACGTGTCCAGCGTATCAAAACTGCGGGCACCAGGGGCAATTGCATCAGCGATCAGCGAGAATTCTGTGCAGGCAATCATCTGCACCGTCACCCCTGCGGCCAAAAACTGTGCCGATGCCTGCGCGAGGGTGGCGCGCGCGGAGGCGGTGGCACCTTCGGCCTTGATCAGGCGGATGGCCGCCAACATCGCGGCCTCGTCGCTGGCATAGACGGCGGTCAGTCCGGCTTCGGTGCAGGCGGCGTCGAACAGACCAACCTGCTGCACGGCGGGCGATGCCAGAATGCCCACGCGCCCACCATTGCCGGCAAGACGGGCAGCCTGTGCCACCGACAATTGCACCATGTCGATCAATGGTAGGTCGGTCGCGGCCTGGATGGCGGGGGCATAGTGATGCGCGGTGTTGCACGGCATCGCCAGCGCGCGGGCCCCTGTCGCCTGCAACCGCCGGGCCATCGCCGCCAGAACCGGGCCGGGATCTGCCCCGGTATGTTCGATCAGATGGCGGATGCGGGACGGCACCTGCGGGTTTTGATCCACGATCAGCGGGATGTGGTCGGCATCATCGCGCGCAGGTGTCGCGGCGATGATTTTTTGCATCAGCAGCACCGTGGCTTCTGGCCCCATGCCGCCCAGAATGCCAATGCATCGCGGCGTCATGCCCGCCGCTCCGGTTTTGGCGTCTGACAGCGTTGACCCGCGCGCTGCGCCATGGATCAACCCGCTGGCTGCGCGGCGGTGGGGTCGGCCAGCACGGCATCGTAACCGAACAGAGCCGCCGATCCGCCGGTGTGCAGAAACACCACCCGTTCGCCCTTTTTGAATAGGCCCTTGCGGCAATAGTCGATCAGACCGGCAGCACCTTTGCCGGAATAGACCGGATCCAGCAGAATGCCCTCCAACTCGGCAAACATCCTTATGGCTTCGAGTGTGTCGGCCCTTGGCACGCCATAGCCTGCCCCGACATAATTGGTGTCGGCCACCACATCACCACGCGCGACCACGCCGGGGCAGCCCAGCTTTTCCGCCGTACGCTGCGCCAGTGCAAAGACGTTTTCCTCTTGCTTTTGCTGCGGCGCGCGCACGCCAAAGCCCAGCAGCGGAACACCTGCATTGATCGCCTTCAGACCCACGATCAGACCGGCCTGCGTGCCCGCCGAACCGGTGGCCGTCACCAGATGATCTATCACCAGGCCCCGGTCATTGGCCTGCCCCAGCAATTCGAACGCGCAGTTGACATAGCCCAGCGCGCCCGTGGGGTTGGACCCACCGCCCGGAATGATGTAGACACGCTTGCCCTCTGCACGCATCGTGGCGGCCAGCGCTTCCATTTCGGCCTGCATGTCCACGCCGCCGGGGCGCTTTTCGGTCACAGCCCCGTGCAGATGGTCCAGCAACACATTGCCGTTCAGATTGTAGTTGTGGTTGTTCGACCCGGTGCGATCTTCCAGCAGGATATGGCAGGCCATCCCCAGTTTGGCCGAAAAGGCGGCGGTCTGGCGGGCGTGGTTCGACTGGGTGGCACCTTGGGTCATCACCACATCCGCACCCATCGCCTGCGCCTCGGCCATCAGAAACTCCAGTTTGCGGGTCTTGTTGCCGCCGGTCGACAGCCCCGTACAGTCGTCCCGCTTGATCCAGATCTCTGGCCCGCGCAATTCATGGCTCAGCCGGTCAAGCCGTTCCAGCGGGGTCGGCAGATGCGCCAGAAAAACACGCGGAAAGCGGGCGAGATGCATTTGGGGTCCACCTTAAACTTGTATGAATGGATCATTGCAGACGAAAATCCGCAGTGCAAATTCGAAATCTGCCAGTTATCATGCACAAGCTGCATGTTAGGGGAAGCAATGCGCCTGGAATGGTTGGAAGACTTGCTGGCCGTGGCCGAAACCGGGTCTTTCCAAGAGGCCGCCGATCGCCGCAGGTTGACCCAATCGGCCTTTTCCCGGCGCATCCAGCACATCGAAGAGCAGGTCGGCGCCGAGTTGTTCGACCGGACCCGCAAGCCGGTGCAGTTGCATCCGGCCATGGCGCAGCAGCGCGACCAGATGCGCAAACTCGCCCATGATCTGCGGCAACTGGTGGCGGAGCTGCGCCATGGCGAGCAGATGGCGATGAACCGCATCATCATTGCCAGTCAGCACGCGCTGACAACCGCGTTGACACCGCAGATCCTGAAATCCATCCACGCCCGCCATGCCGACACCCATGTGCGCCTGCGATCCGCCAATCTTGATGAGTGTTTTGCGTTGTTGCTGTCGCGGCAAGCAGACATCGCGCTGGTGTACCGGCTGCCGGATGAGCCGCACCCCATCGGTGACAGCTTTGTCGAAACGGCGGTGATCGGCACGGATTTCCTGATCCCAGTGATTGCGGCCACCGAAACGGATGGCCTTCAGGCCCGGATTGCGGCGGGCGAGTTGCACTACATCGCCTACCCGCTGGAGGTGTTTCTGGGGCAGGCGTTGGACCGGCTGATCCTGCCACAACTGCGCAGCGTCATGCGCCCGATCCCAAAGGCGGAAACCGCGCTGACCCTTGCGGCGCTGGAACTGGCCGCCGTGGGCGTCGCGGTGGCTTGGGTGCCCGGTTCCTTGGCCAGATCACGCATTGCCGACGGCAGCCTTGCCGACCTGTCGGAGATGCTGCCCGCACACAGGCTGGAGGTCACCGCCGTCAGACTGTTCGGCGATGTCGGCGCAGTCGCGGCTTCGGTCTGGAAGGACATCGCGGGGTAGAGTGTGTTGCGTTCCATCGGGTTCAGCCGGTTGAACGCAACCGTCACCGGACCATCTGGTCTTGGGTTTCATTCAATCTGAACCAGATCGAAAGAAAACCGCTTTTGGAAGCAGTCACGTCAACCGGCGCTTTGAATGCGGGACGGCGGTTGCAGATCGAGCGCGCCCTTGTGCGACAGGGCAGCTTCGGCAAAGCTATGGCTTAACGGCCGGCAGACATGGGCCGTCGGTTCAGGATGGACATCTTTCGCATGACCGACCCGGTGATCCCCGTAACGCCCCTGGCGTTCAACGCGACTTCTGCCAGCGACCTGTCGCTTTTGATGCGACGCGGCGCGGTTTCGGTGCGCGAGGTCACCGGTGCGGTTTTGGACCGTGCGCAAGAGGTCGCAGGCCGGCTCAACCCGTTCAGCGCCATTCTTGACGGTCCGGCGCTGGCCGCTGCCGATCGCGCTGATGCGCAGCGCCGGGCGGGTCAGATGTTGCCGCCGCTGTGGGGATTGCCGCTGGCGATCAAGGATTTGACGCCAATGGCGGGGGAGCGCTGGACCGCAGGATCCATGGCTTACCGCGACCGGATGGCCAGCCAGGATGCGATTATTGTCAAGCGCCTGCGGGATGCCGGTGCGATCATCGTGGCCCGCACCACCACACCTGAATTCGCCTCGTCGGGCTTCACCCGCAATGCACTGCACGGTGTCACCCGCAACCCGCATGACCCTGCGCGCACGCCGGGCGGATCCTCGGGCGGGGCCGGGGTGGCGGTGGCCACCGGCGTTGTGCCGTTCGCGGAAGGCTCTGACATGGGTGGTTCCATTCGAATCCCCGCGGCGTGGTGCGGCGTGGTCGGGCTGAAGCCGTCCTTCGGTCGCGTGCCCTTGGGCTATCTGGCCAGTACCTTTGACACCATCTCGCACATCGGCCCATTGGCCCGGTCAGTTGCGGATGCGCGGCTGTTTCTGCGCCATGTGGCGGGCCATCATGCCGTTGATCCCTTCAGCCTGCCGGGAAATTGGACCGAGGCAGGCGACAAACTGCGCGGCCTGAAAGGTCTGCGCATCGCAGCCAGCGTGGATCTTGGCTATGTCGCGGTTGACCCTGTGGTGCGGCGGGGTTTTGCCGATGCCTTGGCGCGGCTGACAGCAGCAGGTGCCATCGTGCAGCAGATTGATCTGGGCTGGACCCCGGCGGTGCATGAGGCATGGGGGCTGCAGTGGAATGTCTTGTTCGCCACCTGGTATGGCGATTTGGCAGACCGCCAGCCTTGCGACATCACAGCGCCGATGCACGCACTGATCAACGCGGGGCGCAAAGCGACGGCGGTCGAGTTGATGGCGGTCGAAGGGGTGCGCAGCGCGATGTGGGCCGATCTGATGCGGCACTTCGAACACTTCGATTGTCTTGTCACCCCCACCATGGCTCTGCCGCCCCCGCCCGCCGAGAAAGATGACGCCGACCATTACCACTTGCAGCCCGACGGGCGCCTGCACACGATTGACCTGACTTGCCCCTTCAATCTGACCGCGCCCTGCCCGGCAATTTCGATCCCCTCAGGCAGCGCGGATGGTCTCCCCCTGGGCTTACAGATCATCACCCCGCCACATACCGATGACCTGGCCCTGGCCATTGCCGAAGCGGCCGAGACGGTTTTCAGCCGTTGACTGGCGTTTCGCGCCGCCATGACGCCTGCCCATGCAATCCCCTGATCGCCTCAGGTTGCGCGGATGGGACATCGGGCAGACGGCTCTTCAGGCGCTTGCAGCACCGGGCGGGCATTACCCACAAAGCCAAACAGCAGAAAATGGGCGGCATGTCAGGTTGCCGCCCAGCAAAGCGATCAAAGATTCGCAGTCAACGGGTCGATGATCTGCGGCACTTCGGTGATCTGCGAAAACGGAATGCCGCTCAATTCGGCATGTTTGCGGATCGAATCCTCACCGTCGGCCAGATAGATGCAAAAGGTCTTGTTGCCGGCGACATAGCTGTGCTGCCATTGGATGGCAGTTCCAATCGTGCCAAGCGCCTGATTTGACGCCCGTGCCGCGCCGCAAAGTTCAGTGACAGAAAAATTTCCAATACCGGGAATCTCACGTTCAATCATATAACGCTTCAGACTGACCATATTCGTGTCCTCCTGTGGATGACGTTTTCACAGGGTAAACCCGCAAGCCGGATATCCATAGGCAAAAGTTCTTTGGACCGATAAAGGCAGGCTATTGCGGCGACCTTGAAATTTTGCGCAAGTAAAGATAACCTTTAGCAATGACCGCAGCATCCCATCTGAAATCGCTTCAGGCGCTGGAAATGGCGATCCGGGTCGGGTCGCTGACCGGGGCGGCAGATCGTTTGGGCATCACACCTGCCGCCGTGGGTCAGCGCATCCGCACACTTGAGGAATATCTGGGCCGCGATCTGTTGTTGCGGGGCCGCTCTGGCCTGACGCCGACGGTGAATCTGGACCGCGCGCTTCCGGATCTGAAAGCCGCATTTGCGGCGTTGGACCGGGTAATCGACAGTCTGGATTTCCAGCGGGTGGCCGAGATTCACATCGTCGCCGACACCGATTGGTCCGAGCTTTGGCTGTTGCCACGGCTTGCGGCGTTTCGCGCCGAGAATCCGAACATCCTGTTTTGCATCAACGGCGCGGGGGACATTCCTTTGCGGCTGGGCGCGCCGGATTGTCGGATCGAATATGCCGAACCGGGTGAGGGCGAAGAGCTGTACCGCGACTGCCTGTTGCCGGTGACCGGGCCGGACAATCTGCGGCGCATGGCCGACTGGGACGCCCAGATGCCGCTGGAGGGCATGCCGTTTGTGCATCTTGAGACCCAGCGCGATGATCCGATGCGACCCGGCTTTCCCGATTGGGTGGAACGCTTTGGCTATCGCCGCGAAGGCGCGGGGCGCGGCGTGCATTACCGGCATGCGCGGCTGGCGCTTGAGGCGGTGCGCCAGAATGTCGGCTTCCTGATCTGCGGGCTGTCACTGGTCGAAGCTGATCTGGCCCAAGGGCGCATCATGTTGCCCTATCCGGCCGCGCAAAGCCTTCCAGCCCCCAGACCCTATGTCCTGACCGTGACCCATCATGGCCCCTTGCGGCCACAGTTGCAGCGGTTCTGCGACTGGCTGCGGGATCAGGCCCGACAAACCCGGCAAAGCCTGGAACTGGCCATGACCAGCATCTGAGCGCTGCCAAAGGCTCCGCCGCGCGGTCACAAGTTCAAAACCCGTGGCGGCGCAATTCGGACGCGATCCGCAAGCGAGAGGCGGCGTCGCGGGTCGGAAAGGCAGCAAAGTAATGCGCGGCTGTCGCATCCGTCTTGCGCCGCCTGACCTCTTGCCGCCAGCGGTCGGCCTGATCATCCCGCCCGGCCAGACTGTTGGCGGCAAGGGCAATCATCGCGATCAGGTAATGCGCGCCCGGCGTGGTCGCCGCCTTGTCGCCCCAACGTGCCGCCGACGCATAATCGCCGGTCTGGATGAACATCTGCGCGCGCACGCCGTGCATGCCATAAAGCAGCGGATCCAACGGGCTGAGGTGCAGCGCGGTGTCCAATCCTGCGACGGTCAACGCCGCATCACCGACCAGCATGGATGTCATCGCCGACGAATAGAACCCCTGGGCATAGTTCGGGTTCAGCGTGGTGGCCCGGTCCAGCCATTCGGCTGCGGCTTCCAGATCATGGGTCAGCCAGTGCGACCGACCCATGGTGAAATTCGTGAACGGGTCCAGCGGATCAAGTTCCAGCCCGCGCTCGGCATGGCGGCGCGCGGCAAGGGTTGCGGCCCCGACATCCGGGGTCAGGTGCAGAAAGGCGTCCAGAAAACTGGTGAAAGACAGCCCGGCATGGGCGCGGGCAAAGCGAGGGTCCAACTGCACCGCCCGTTCAAAATAAGCCTTGGCGTGCCGGTTGTCGTCGCCCGTAAAGCGGTAAAGCCGTTGCAGTCCCAAATGGTAATTGGCCCAGGCATCCAGGGTTTCGATGTTGGCCACATGCGCGCTGCGGGCTTCGTTGAGCGGAATATACACCTCAAGTGCCGTGACAAGATGCGCGACGATCCGGTAGCGAAGATCATCAATGCCGTCCAGCGGTGCGACCAGCCTGTCGCTCCAGATCACCTCACGCGTGCTGCTGTCGGACAACTGCAGCGTCACAGCCAGCCCGCGACCGGTCGCTTCGATGACCCCGGACAAAACATAGCGCACGGCCAGGGCAGTGGCGATCAGATCAAGGTCCGGATCGGGTTGCCGGAACCGGAACGATGACCCGCGCGCGATCACCGCCAGCCAGCGCAGCCGGGACAGGGCCTGAATGATCTCGTAAGGAATGGCATCGGCCAGGATTGCCAGGTCCGGTGCCATCGCCAGCGGACGAAACGGCAGAACCGCGATCGAAGGCCGGCCGCTGGGGTGGCTTGCGGGTTCCATACTGTGCGGTGTGGCGGCGGCCTGCGCGGGGACCGCCTGCGCCACAGCGGCGACAAAGCGAAATCCCAGACCGTGAACGGTGCGGATGACGGCCTGGCGTGCGCCATCATCATCGACGGCCCGGCGCGCAGAGCGTATCCGGCTGGATAGGCTGGCGTCCGAAGCAACCCGACCCTGCCAGACCTTTTCAACGATTTCATCCTTGGTCACCATCCGGTCGCGGTTGCGGACCAGATGCAGCAAAAGCGCAAGCACCTGCGGTTCCAGCCGCACGGGTTCCGCGCCGCGGGCCAGTTCGAACTTTTCCGGATCCAGTCGAAAGTCGCCAAAAATCCATGCCATGCGACACAATATCGCAGAATCACCGATTTCTTCACGAAATCTTCAGAAACCGATCAAGCATGGCTCGCGTCAAAAGTGTAGCCTGATGTCAACGCGTGGCATCGGGCCGCGCCGGTCGGCAAATGGAGGCCACGCAGATGGACGCCAATGTGATTCGGACAACCAAAGGGCGCGGGATGCTTTATGACAGCATTCTGGACACGATCGGCGATACGCCGGTGGTGCGGATCAACAATCTGGCGCCCAAAGGCGTGCGGGTCTATGTGAAGGTCGAAGCCTTCAATCCTGCGGCCTCGGTCAAGGACCGGCTTGCGCTGAACATCATCGAGGCCGCAGAGCGGTCGGGCGCGTTAAAACCCGGTCAAACGGTGGTCGAGGCCACCAGCGGCAACACCGGCATCGGTCTGGCCATGGTCTGCGCGCAAAAGGGCTATCCGCTGGTGGTCACCATGGCCGACAGCTTTTCGGTCGAACGGCGGCGGTTGATGCGGATCCTGGGCGCCAAGGTGGTGCTGACGCCGCGGGCGCTGAAGGGCACCGGCATGTATATGAAGGCGGCGGAATTGGCCGAAAAGCACGGCTGGTTTCTGGCCCGCCAGTTTGAAACCGCGGCCAATGCCGATATCCACGAGGCGACCACCGCGCGCGAGATCATCGGTGATTTCGCCGGCGATCGGCTGGACTATGTCGTGACCGGCTATGGCACCGGCGGTACGGTGACCGGGCTGTCGCGGGTGTTGCGCCGCGAACGGCCCGAGACGCGGATCATCCTGACCGAACCCGCGAATGCGCAGCTGGTCGGCAGCAATGTGGCCCAGGCGCGCGGTGCCGGGGGCAGTCCCGCGGCCAGCCATCCGAATTTTGAGCCGCACCCGATTCAGGGCTGGACCCCGGATTTCATCCCCAATGTTCTGCAGGAATGTCTCGACAACGGCGGCTATGATGAGCTGATCCCGGTCGCCGGTGCCGAGGGTGTGGCCTGGGCGAAAAAGCTGGCGCAACGTGAAGGCATCCTGACCGGTATTTCCGGCGGCGCGACCTTTGCCGTGGCCATGGGCGTCGCCGCCCGCGCCGAGCCGGGGTCTGTCATCCTTGCGATGCTGCCCGACACCGGCGAGCGCTATCTGACGACGCCGCTGTTTGCCGATATTCCCGAAGACATGGATGCGGACGAGGTGGCGCTGTCGCAATCGACACCCAGCGCACAAATGGGCTGACATCGCGCTTGCATCAGCGGAAAGGAGAATCCCATGACGGTGCAGGATCTGACATACGCAGAAGAAAGCCTTGACCCCGCCGACTGGACCCAGGCGCGGGCCTTGGCGCACCAGATGGTCGATGACGCCATCGACCATCTGGCCGGTGTGCGCGACCGGCCGCTGTGGCAAGAAATGCCCGCAGCGGTGCGTGCCAGCTTTGCCGCACCGGTGCCGCAGGGGGCGCAGCCACTGGCTTCGGTTTATTCCGAAATCACCGCGCATCTGATGCCGCATCCGATGGGCAACATCCATCCCCGGTTCTGGATGTGGTACATGGGGGCAGGCAATTTCACCGGCGCGCTGGGTGATTTTCTGGCGGCCATTGACGGGTCGAACCTTGGCGGCGGCAACACCGCTTCGGCATTGATAGATCAGCAGGTCACCGTCTGGATCCGTGACATGATCGGCTTTCCGCAAGGCTCCAGCGGCACATTGGTCAATGGCGGCTCGATGGCCAACATCGTCGGTCTGATGGCGGCACGCAACGCGATGGCCGGGGTTGATCTGCGCGAGGTTGGCGTGGAAGCCATGCCGCAGCCTTTGCGGTTCTATGCGTCGGATCAGGTGCACAACTGTCATCAAAAGGCGATGAACCTGTTGGGGTTGGGCAAGCGGGCGCTGTGCAAGATACCCACGGATGCCGGGTTCCGCATGGATCTGGCCGCGCTGAAGGCGCAGATTGCGGCAGACCGCGCCCTGGGCATCCGGCCAGCCTGTGTGATCGCAACCGCAGGCACCACCAACACCGGGTCCATCGACGCTCTGGCGGCCATCGCGGATCTGTGCGCGGCCGAGGGGCTGTGGCTGCATGTCGATGGCTGCATCGGCGCGCTGCTTGCGATTGCACCCGACCACCGCCATCTGGTGGCAGGGATCGACCGCGCCGACAGCCTTGCGCTTGATCTGCACAAAGGCCTGCAGGCACCGTTCGATGTGGGTTGCGCCCTGATCCGGGATCGCAGGCAGCATCGCATGACCTTTGCAGAAGATGCAGAATACCTGCAGAAAATGTCGCGTGGCATCGCGGCGGGTGAGTTCCTGCACGATTACGGTCTGGACACGACGCGGGGCTTTCGCGCGTTGAAGATCTGGATGATGCTGAAGGAACACGGGGTCGCCAAATTCGGGCGGCTGCTGGATCAGGGCATCGCACAGGCGCAGCATCTGACCCACCTGATCGCCCGCCAACCGCTGCTGGAGTTGATTGCGCCGACGGTGATCGACGTGGTCTGCTTTCGCTACAATCCCGGCGGGCGGGATGAGGCGGCGCTGCGCGCGTTGAACATCGAGATCATGTTGCGGCTGCAAGAGGCGGGAATTGCCGCTGTATCGGACACCACGGTGAAAGGGCGGCACTGTCTGCGCGCGGCCATCTGCAACCACAGGACCCGACGCAGCGATCTGGACCTGTTGGTGCAGGACATTCTGCGCATCGGCGGTGATCTGGTGGCAAATCAAATCGAAACGGGAGGATGAGCATGGATTATTTTGATCTGGGAAGCTGGTCCCGCCCCGTCACCACGACCCGGCCCGAAACGCAGCTTTGGTTCGACCGCGGCCTTGTCTGGTTGTTCGGGTTCAACCACGAAGAGGCGATTGTCTGCTTTGAGAAAGCGCTGCAATTCGACCCCGACTGCGTGATGGCGCATTGGGGGATCGCCCATTGCATCGGGCCGAATTACAACAAGCTGTGGGAGTTTTTCAGTCCCGAGGACAAGGTTGCGGCGCTGGACCGGGCGCATCTGTCGCTGAAACACGCGGCAGCCGTGGCAGACCGCGCCAGTCCTGCCGAACATGCCATCCTGATGGCGCTGGCCGCGCGGTTTCCAACCGATCCAGAGATCACCGATTATGGCCCGTGGAACGACGCCTTCGCGGATGAAATGCGCAAGGTCCATGCCGCCTTTCCGGCCGATCTGGACGTCACCGCGATCTATGTCGAAGCGCTGATGAACCGTACGCCGTGGAAGCTGTGGGATCTGCAGAGGCGCGGCCCGGCCGAAGGGGCCTCGACCCTTGAGGCGCAGACCGCGCTGGAGCGGGCCTTTGCCCATGACCCCGCCGCGTGGGATCATCCGGGGCTTTTGCACCTGTACATCCACCTGATGGAAATGTCGCCGACGCCGGAAAAGGCCCTGCGCCACGGCGACCGGCTGGTCGACCTTGTGCCGGACTCGGGCCATCTGGTGCATATGGCCACGCATATCGACGTGCTGTGCGGCGATTACCAGAACGTCATCTGGCGCAATCTGCGCGCCACTGCCGTTGACCGCAAATTCTTTGACCACGCCGGCGGCGAGAATTTCTACACCATCTACCGCATCCACAACCTGCATTTCGTGATCTACGGCGCGATGTTTCTGGCCCGCCCGACCACGGCGCTTGCGGCGGCGGCGGCCCTGCGCGAAACGCTGCCGGACGCTGTGGTGCGGTTCATGCCCGAATTCTTTGAGGCATTCATCGGCATGAAATTTCATGTGCTGGTGCGCTTTGGCCGTTGGCAGGACATTCTGGACGAACCGTTTCCCACCGATCCCGCGCTATACCTCAACACCACGGCGCTGTTGCACTATGCGCGCACGGTGGCCTTTGCCAATCTTGGCCGCCTGCCAGAGGCGCGGGCCGAACGCGAGGCTTTTGCGACAGCACAGCGCGCGGTGCTAGAAGGCTGGATGATGTTCAACAACCCCTGTTCGGCGGTGCTGTTGGTGGCCGAGCAGATGATGCTGGGCGAATTGGCCTATAAATCCGGGCAAACCGAGGCGGGGCTTGACCATTTGCGCGCCGCCGTGCGGCTGGACGACGACATGCTGTATGACGAGCCCTGGGGCTGGATGCAGCCGACCCGTCACGCGTTGGGGGCCTTGCTGATGGATGCGGGCCATCATGCCGAAGCCGAGGCGGTGTATCGGGCTGATCTGGGTCTTGACCAGACCCTGCCGCGCCCCTGCCAGCATCCGCGCAATGTCTGGAGCCTGCACGGGCTGGACGAATGCCTGCGCAAACGCGGCGAAACGGTGGAACGCAGCCATGTCAAACTGCTGCTCGATCAGGCGGTCGCGCGGGCCGAAGTGCCGATCCGGGCGTCTTGCTATTGCCGCACCAAAAAGGACGCCGCCTGAGGCGGTGCAAGGATCGGATCAGAACCAGACCGTACTTTTCACCCCCAGGCCTTTGGGCTTGGCGGTCCTGATCCGGTCCCAGACTCCAACCTACCGCCGCTCAGCGCCTAAAACTTACCGACGAGATTGAGAAAGACGCCCTCTTTCTTGCCTTCGATCGACCGCAGATCGTCCGAGATATCGCCCCACTGATAGCCAACACCAAGCTTCATGTTGTTGCCAAAGTGGCGATACACCCCGGCCAGCACCCCATAGTCGGTCACCTTGGCCTCGCGTTGGTTGGACATGCGGCCCTCCAGCAGGATGTCCCAGTTGTGGACGACGTGGTAGTCAAGGCGCAGGATGGCCAGATCGGCGGTGTCCTTGCTGAAAGTGTCAGAGTCGCGATCCGCAACTTCGCCAAGGCGATAGCCGTATTTCGCGCCAAGGGTCACCTGCTTGCTGATGTCATAGTTCACATCAAAGCTGAGGATGTGGCTGCGCTGGCGCGGGCCGTTCAACTCGCCGTCGATGTTGACCTGATCCTCACCGGGCATGTCATAAAGGTAGGTATAGCGCAGCAGGGCATTCACCCGGTCATGGGCGACGGGGCGGTAGGCATAGCCGATATTCGCCTCGACATAGCGGCCGTCACGGGTGGACGCCTGATCCGACTTCGAGATCAAGGCGTCGATATTGGCCAGCAGGCGCCAGTCTTCGCTGGTCTGCGCGCGGGCATAACCCGACACCAGCCAGGTCGAGCGATCGGCCTCGCCATCGGTCGAGGTTTCACGGCGGGCTTCGCCGCGCAGGCCGGCTTTCAGCCGGTCGCCATCCGAATAGGCAAGCCCAAGCGAAATCGCGCGGCGCTGGGTGGTAACGCCAAAGGTGCTGTCGCTTTCCCCAAATTCCAGCGCGCCGTCATAGGACCAGACATCGGACGGGGTGTAGCGCACGCCATAGGCCTGGGTGATGGTGCGGTTGTCACCGAACATGTCATAGGTATTTTCGGCGCGGTAGGTGACAGAGTCGTTGATCTTGCTTGTTGCGCCGATGACCCAAGTGCCGCCGTCGGTGCCGCTGAACACATCGGCATCCTGCGACCGGGTCGGATCAAGCTTGTAGCCAAGATGATACTGGCTGCCCGCCTGATTGTCATAGGCCAGCCCGGCGAACCCCGCGGTGCCGAGCGATCCGCCGGAAACCTCTGCCTCTGCGCTGAGGCGTTCACTCAGCCGCAGTTCGGCACCAAAGCCAAGCCGGTCATTGTCCGGCAAGCCGCCAGAGCGGCTTACGGTCGTCTGTCCGAAAACCCATGCTTTCAGATCTTCGTCCCGCGTCCATGTCAGTCGCGCGCCGGCATCGGTGCGGCTGCCAATCTGATCGGCATCTGCGGAAGGATCGGCGCGGTCGGTCTGTGTCACGCCAACCTCGGCGGACCATTGCTCGTTGATCGCAAAGGCCAAGCCCAGCTTGGCGTCTGTCCGGTGCTTGCCATCCACATTCTTGAAGTCTTGATAGCCAAAGGTCAGGTCCGTGCGGGCACCAAGAGCCACCTCGCCCGACAGGCCCCAATCGGTCTGCGTGGTTTCGATATCATAATCTGCCGAGACAAAGCCTGCTTCCTTGCGATCAAAATAGGCGGCAACCGCACCTGCCACCGCCCCGCCGGTCAACTCAGCCAGATCGGCCTTGCCCTCGACACGGTACCCGTTGGCGGGCAGCCCGGTAATACCGGCCGTCATCCCTGCATCAATGTCCAAACCGCCGTTGAGCGACAGATCGGTGCCAAATCCCGGCCCTTCGCTGCGGGCATAGTCAAACGACAGATAGGTGTCGTCGCTTTTGCGCAACAGCAGATCTGCCCCGAGGATCGCATTGTCTGCGATCCCGGTGGTTTCCTTCTGACCGCTGACGCCGAAACGCACGGCGTCATTGACCCAGGTTTCAAACCGCGCGCCCGCAGAATAGCCGTCCACAGCGCCGGTTGTCGGCACATATTCGTATTGCGCCACCAGATTGACGTCATACTGGCCAAGCGGGCGATCCGTAACCACCTCATTGCCTGCCGACGACCCCAGCGGACGCTTGAGGATCACGACGCCCTGAAAGTAGTCAATCTCGTAGTCATCACCCGCCGTCAGTGTCTGATTTTGTACGACATTGCCCGACACCGGATCACGCCACTGCACCAACAGGGTTTCGGTGCCCGACAAGATATCCTGGCGTTTCAGGAAATAGGCTGACCCCCCGGTTCCGCGCAGAATATCGCGCTGCACCAGACGGTCAGGCTCTGCCGCAAAGGCCGAAAACTTCAGCCGTGCCGCGCCGTCGGTGGTTTGCGCCAAAGACTCGTGCTGCACCTGCAGGCCATACAGCGTCCGGTCGCTGCGGATCAGCCGCGTCGCACCATCGCTGGTCTTGAAGTCACCCCACAGGATCGCTGATCGGTCTTTTTCGACCTTGAGATAGATTTTGCCCGAAGTCGGAGCATCCTCAAACGCAGTCGAATCGTCGCCGAAGGTGGGATAGACATCCTCGGGTTCGATCCGGCGCAGCACCCGGTCAGGGCTTTTCTCATCCAACCCGCTGAACAGATCCTTCAACTCGCCCTCACGGGTGTCGATGGAAGCGGTGACGGTATAGCCGCCCTCGGTATGGCCCTTGGCATAGCCCGCCAGACGGCCCAACGTATAGCTGTCGCCGCCGATCTCTTTGCCGATGGTCAGATCGACAAGCCCCACATAAAACCATTCGGTCTTCGGGATATCAACGTGCCGGGTCACAGACCCCTGCCCGACGCCGACGCGAATGTCATGGCTGCCCGGTGGCAAGATGCGTTGCAAAACGAAGGTGCCACTGGCATCGGCGATGGCCTGTTCGCCCATCACCGACACAGTCGATCCGCCATAAAGCGTGTTGCCGGTGACGGTGACTGCGCCGCCCCTGACCGGGATCGACCGGCGCGCGGTCATGTCTTCGCCTTCGCCTGCCGCGACGACTTTTCCGTCTTTCGCCTCGGTCGCGAAATCCTTGGCACTGCGGTTCAGCTGCAGCACGCGGGTTTCGTCAAAACGGCCCGCGCTGTCGTAAACGCGCAGGGCATAGATCATTTCATCGGCGCCCTCGTCTGGCATCGCCCAGGTGACGGTGCCATTGGCAGCCACCGGCAGCACCGCAATGGTCTGGGTCGGATGCCGGGCGTCGGCGACCCGCACTTCGGCACGGGTGATCCAGGCCGGATAATTGCTGGACGCGCGGAAGGTGACGGGCGCGCCCGCAACATAACTTGTGCGCATGTCCTCGGTCGAAATCGCCAACAGCGGTTTCGCGCCAAGGCCATCAAAGGTGACCTGCACCCCGGCATCCTCGAGGATGCGGTCCACCCGCCGGACATCTTCTTGCGCACCATCCGGGCTGCGCGCCGCAGGTGCCGCCGCCTCGACGGTGATCGCAAAGCCATAGGGGCCAAGATCGTCAACCGGGGCGGCGGTTTCGGTGTTCGCCCCGGTTGGCATATGCACAACCGTACCGGAATTGGATTGCTCACACCCCGCAGGCAACACCCCGTTCACCAGGGTGCAGGCGTCGATGGTCTGCGCATGGGCCGACAGCGGCAGCAACGTCGCCACTGCCGTTGTGGCTGCCAAACGCTGCAGGCGGCGATTGGCGAAGGTTTGGGCACCTTTTGATTGACTGGTGTTCATGACCCTACTCCCTCACTCATTTCCGGCGCGGGCTTGCGCCACGCTGCAACACCGTTTCCACATTCAACTTGTAGCGCCCATTGCCCGGCCACAGATCGCGCAGAGTGGCTTCGACCGCGCGCATCCGCTGTTTGGCCAAACGGTCACTGTCCTGACCCAAAACATAGGTCAGGCGCAGCATCGAAGGCGTGTCAGCGATCTGCGCAACCAGCTGACGCAAGGCTTTGACCAGTTCGGGGCGCGGTTTCGCCGCATCCTTTCCGGTCAGGAAGGCCTCACCCGACAGATCCAGCCGTACCAGACGGGTGATCGACGCGCCGAAGTTCATCTCGGTCATCTTGCCCGCCGTCAACCGCACAACCCGCGGGTTTTCGGTGGTCAGGCGGTAACCCGTGGGCAAGGTGCGCTCATCCAGTTTCAGCAGGAAGTTCGACCCGATGTCGCGCGGCAGGTCCGCACAGGGCACATGGAAACGGCCATGTTGATCGGTGGTGATGATGGTGCCGCGCACCGTCACCAGCCGAACCCCCGGCAGCCCCACTTCGCCCGGATCGCCTTGCCGGACAACAGGCGCGCGGCTGACCTTGCCGTCACCGACATAGGTGTCGTCAGTGGTCAACGCACCGCTCTTGACCGGCCAGTTCATGTAGCCGTCCTGGTTGACGTCATCGAAGACGCGGCCAATCACCGTGCCGCAATCAAACACCGGATCAGCCGCAAGCATCACGGTCGCCGTGGCCTCGGGCGCAAGCGCCGCCCCGGTGTCCGGGTTCAGCACCCGCGCGCGGTTGGTGTTCGGCCCCGGTTGCGCAGAGGGCCCAATCAAGACCGAAAGCGCAATTGTCACTTCGGAATTCGGCCCGACCGTGACGCTGTTGAAGGTCAGACGGCTGCCGCTGACCACAGGCGCGCGGTCAACGCCGTCCACCGTCGCGGTGCCCGCCTGATAGACAAAGCCGACCGGCAGCAGGTCGACCACAGTGGTGGTGACGCTCATCGCGGGCGAAGTGTTGCCGATGGTGATGGTATAAGGAACCAGTTGCCCCGCCCGCACCGAACCGGCGCCCGCCTGCTTCCGGATCGTGATGTCACCCAAAGCCAGCGGCACTGCTGCGGCGGCACCATTGTCCGATGCCTCGATCCCGTAGCCATCGACGCCACTTGCCTCGACCTCAAGAACCACCGACCCCGCCGCCACATCCTCGGCCGTGATCACATAGCTGGCGCCGGTGCAATTCAGAACCGCCGTCTGCCCCACCGCAAGATCCAATGGCTCGCAGACCATCCCCGGCATATCAAGCGAGGTGTTGGTGATGGTGACGCCGATCAGTGCCGTGGTGCCGGTGTTGGTCAGGATGAACTGGTAATGAATCACATCGCCGGAATCGTTGATGCCGTTGCCGTTGGTGTCGGTGATCGAAGCCACCTCGACCCCCAGCCGCAACGCAGGCAGACCGGTATAGCCGACCGTCACCGTGGCGAGGTTCGACACATTGCCCTGATCATCGGCCACCTGGTAGCCGATCGGGGTCGGGTTGGCGGTGAAGCCCGGATCGGGGGTGAAGCTGATCGCGCCGCTCGCACTGTCGACCGACCAGGTGCCCTCGCCCGTCACCACCAGGCTCGCGCCCGGGGTCAGAGTGCCCGCGATCTGCACCGAAGCCGGATCGATCGTGCGGCCGCTGTCGGCGCTGTCGCCCAAGGTCACATCGACCACAACCGTGCTGCCGACCGGATTGCCGAGGCTCGTGTCATCATCGGCCAGCGGTGCCAGCGTGTAGCCGACCGTCACCGTGGCGAGGTTCGACAGGTTGCCCTGATCATCGGCCACCCGGTAGCCGATCGGGGTCGGGTTGGCGGTGAAGCCCGGATCGGGGGTGAAGCTGATCGCGCCGCTCACGCTGTCGACCGACCAGGTGCCCTCGCCCGTCACCACCAGGCTGGCGCCCGGGGTCAGGGTGCCCGCGATCTGCACCGAAGCCGGATCGATCGTGCGGCCGGTGTCGGCGCTGTCGCCCAAGATCACATCGACCACAACCGTGCTGCCGACCGGATTGCCGAGGCTCGTGTCATCATCGGCCAGCGGCGCCAGCGTGTAGCCGACCGTCACCGTGGCGAGGTTCGACAGGTTGCCGTCGTTGTCTTCGACTGTGTAGCTGATCGGGCTTGGGTTTGTGGTGAAACTGACCAGCGGCGTGAACGTGATCTCGCCGGTAATTGCGTCGACCGTCCAGGTGCCTTCCCCCGGAACCGTCAGGGATTTGCCATCGGGAGCGAGGGTCGATCCGGTGGGAGCGCCCAGGAGCGTCAACTGAACCGAGGCCGCAACCAAGGCGCCATCTGGATCGGCATCAACACCATTCCCGTTGTCAGCCAAGGGGTTAATGACGGCAGGCGACCCGATCGGGACGGCTGATACATCATCATCCTGCGCCACCGGAGGACGCGGGGTGAAGGTGAGGGTCACATAAGCGGCATTCGAAACGGCGCCTTCAGGATCGGCCACCGTGTAGGCGGCGGGCTGCGGATTTGCAGTAAAACCCAAATCCGGCGTGAAGGTGATCGCGCCGGTGATCGGGTCAACCGACCACACACCCTGACCCGGAACGGTCAGTGTTTTGCCATCGAGCGACAGAACCGAACCCGGCAGGGCACCGGCGAGCGTCAGTTGCACCGAGGTCGGATCAAGTGCGCCATCGGGGTCAAAATCTGCTCCGTTGCCGTTGTCGGCGAAGGGGTCGACCACCACAGCAGTGCCGGTTGTGTTGCCCGCCACCAGATCATCCTGCGCCACCGGAGGACGGTTCAGGACCAAAGTCTCGGCGGTCAGATCATCGCCAACGGCGGTTGGATCGGTCTGATCGGGCGTCGCAGCCGCGGTCGTGGTGTTGGTGATGGTGATGGTGATGGTGATGGTGATGGTGATGGTGATGGTGATGGTCGTGCCAATCTGGCCCGCGTCAATCGTGCCTTCCAGTGTCAGGGTTGCCGTGGCGCCATTGGCCAGCGACCCGATCGCCCAAAGTCCCGTGCCTGCGGTGTAGGTGCCACTCAGCGTTGTCCCGTTGTTCAGCGTCGCGGTCAGGCCGGCAGGCAGGCTGTCGGTCAGGCTGACATTCGTCGCCGCTGCAGGCCCGTTGTTGGTGACGGAAATCGTGTAGGTCACCGTGTCGCCCTGATTGGCCGAGGCCGGATTGACCGTCTTGACGGTCACCAGATCGGCAACGGCCCGGTTGGTAAAGCTACAGGCGATGGCAGCGCCGGCGGCGGTCGCGGCCGCGTCCAGTGTCACCGCACCGCCCGCGAGATCCGGTGTCGCCGTGCCGCCCGCGCCAAGCCCGGTGCAGGAGACCGCCGACAGCACGAAGCCCGAGGGCAGGCTTTCGGTCAGGGTGGTGACGGTGCCGACGGCCGCCAATTCATCCGTCACACCGGCAACTGCCGTGCCTGATGTGACTGTCGTGATGGTCTGCGCGGCAAAACCGTTGCCGCCGGTGAAAGCAAAATCACCCACGCCGCCCAGCGACACTTTGGTCACAGTCACCGTTGGCAGTTTCGAGTTGGTCAGGGTACAACTGAGATCCGCCCCAGAGACCACATTGAGCGCGGGGACCGTCACGACGTTGCCAGAGAAAGATCCAAATGTGCCGGTGTTGCCGGTCACGGCAGAGTCGGCATCGACGCAGGCGACATTCGACAGCACATAGCCCGCGGTCGGTGCCTCGGTGAACTGAACCGCGGTTCCGGCCGCGATCACCCCAAGCGCTGCGGGTGCCACCGGCGCCGCTGTATCGGCGGTCGTGGTGGTGATGTTGGCAGGGTTGGCTTCAAGGTTTGAATTGGCACTGAAGGTGAAGGTGCCCGTGCCACCGGCAGAGATCTTCTGGACGCGCAGAACCGTGCGCGTGTTGGTGAAGGTACAGACAAACTTTGCGCCGCCGACAACGTTCGCGCCCGGAATGGTGATGGTGCGTGTCACCGCGTCGAAGCTGCCGATTTGACTGGTCGGGTTACCCGACACCGCGGTGTTGCGGTCCAGACAGGACCCCGCCGTTGCCTGCCAGCCCGCCGCTGGCGCAACCTCTTGCACCAGCACGGTGTTGGTCAACGAACTGACATAAGACGCAACGATGGTTGTGTCTGGCGTGGTGCCGGCCGGCGCTTCGGTTCCGGCGGTGGTTGTGGTGATCGACGTCGTCCCGGTGACCGCCGCGACTGGATCGCTGGCAAGGTTGGAACCGGTGGGCCGCGTGAACGAGAACGTCCCCACGACGGGATTGGAGATCTTCTTGACCTCGACGATCGCGTTTTCGTTGGTGATCGTGCATTGCAGCACCGCGCCCGGCCTTACGACAGTCGAACGCAATGCGAAGCCCGGATAGGAGGTCAGACCAAGATCGGAATCGGCCAGATTGGGGTTGGTGACGGTGGCCACAATCGGATTGGTGTTGCCGGTGACCGCGCTGTTGGTGTCGGTACAGATCACTGACCGCACCATCCAGCTGCCATCGTTCGGCACGATCTTCAGCGACAGGTTGGCACCTGCGGTTGTGATGCCTACGACAGGCGTAAAGGCGGTGGCCGTTCCCGGGGCCGAGGTGACGCCGGTGCTGATCGGCGTGCTGTCGAGGTTTGCGGCTGTGCTGAACGCAACACTGCCGGTCTGGTTGCCGTTGGTGATCAGCCTCAGGGCCAATGTTGCGGTCTTTTCATTGGTATAGGTGCAGTTGACACCACTGTCCGTTGGCATCGTTATGGTGCGGCTGGTGCCGGATCCACTGACGGTGACAAGGCTGCTGTCGGTGATCTTGCGGCATTCCAGACTGGTGCGGTAACTGGCCGCAGAACCGGTCGTGAATGTCTCGGTCAAGGTGACCGTGCCACCTGCGCCGCCCACCTGCGCGCTGGCGGCTGTCGTGGTTCCCGGGGCAGTCGAAGACCCGGCCACCGCATTGCTGACATTGGTGCCGCTGATGGTCAGGCTGACCGCGTCGCCAGATGTGGCCGCCGTCCAGGCCTTGGTCAAAGTGATCGGCCGCACCACGGGCGTCGTCGAAGTCGACGAATTGTTGGCCGTGTTGGTGTCATTGATCGTGGCAAGATAGGTTACAGTGCCGGTGTTCGGCAGGGTGGCGCCGACATAACTGGCCGAAAGTGTGCCGCTGAGTGTGACGACAATGGAAGCCCCGCTGGCGAGGGGCGAAAACCCGGTACAACTGACGGCGTTGCTGACCACCGTGCAACTGCCACCCGTGGTGCCCCCGGCGTTGCTGATGGTCGCGGTCACCCCGGTGATGTTGGAGTTGACAGCATCGGAGAACGCCACGTTGGCCACCGGAACCGGATTGGGGATCACTCCCGCCAGATAGGCCGTTGTGGGCGTGTTGTTGGTGATGGTGGCGGTCCAGCTGACGGCCGCGCCAGTGGTAGTGCCCGCCACGATCGCGTTGGGCGCAACCGGGGTGACAGCCGTTTTGGTGACGCTGATATCCGTTGGAGGCAATGAGTAATAGATCTCGAAGGTGCCTGCAAAACCGCCGCCAGTTATGTTGTCATACTCTATACGGCACACATTCGGGTCGCGGATGATCAGGCCGATCAGCGGTTCGTTCACCGTGGTGCCGCCTTGGGTCAAATCGACTCTTGTTGCGCTGAAGGTCGGCGCAGCGGTCGTGCCGCCACTGACCTTGAGAAAGTCAAAACCACTTGGGTTGATAACAGCACCGGCGCAAGTTAAGAATTGCACCCCGATGTTTTCGCCGGTGTCGATATCCTGCAACCAGACATGGGTGCCGACAGGCAACGCCTGACTGAATTGATACCGCAGCAGTCCGTTCGGCGGCAGGGCACCTCTTACTTCGGTTGTGACAGAACTGACTTCGTTTTGGTCTGGCACTGTAGCGGGATAACCGGAACCGGCTGGCAAATTCCCCGGAGCGAAAGCAGCCTTCTGGCCCGTCCGCGTGGTGCCGGAGCCTGCTTGACTGACCGTGAAGGTCACCGACCCCAAGGCGCCCGTAGTCACTGACGAACCGGTTGTGCCAGCAAGTGTGCTAAAAACATGTCCTGAAAAATAATTCGAACCCGCCAGCATGGTGTAGCTTGCCGCAAGGGCAATCTGTGCGGCCATCACGATGCAAAGAGCATAAGCCCAACGCTTGATGTGCTTCACCCGCGGAATTCTTATCATTTTTGAACACTTTTACAAATTTTTCATTACACATGTTATCAAGACTTAATTGCCCGCGCAAACGACCTTGACTCTGCTTTGAGATGATCAGAGTTAATTTGGCCCACTGTGTGGTGGAAAACCACACATATTCAAAAAGTCCTGCGTTTCAGAAATGTGATGCTTCCATGACAGGTCGAAGGAAATGGCCGCCTTATTTTCGCCGAAATTTCCCTTCCGGTTGAAATGTCGCGCCCTTGGATCAGTTGAACGGGAATGAATTACTTCTGACTATCCCACTGATTATAAATTTTTTTTTAAGTTCATTGCGTGGAGCTGCCGTAGTGCCCGTTTTGAGGTTTTTTTATCATGCAATCAAAATAACTGAGTCGCAGCCGCCTGAATGGACTTGGCTGGATGGATCGGAATTTTATCACAGAATGAACCGCGATGTTTCGAGTGAAGACAAACAGATACACGGTATGATTGATCATCATGGCCCTGCGCGATTGTCACGCGAGCGTTCATTTGGTCAAACTTTACCACGCGCGGCGAAATATCGGCGAAGTCCACTCAACTGCATGTATTCGCCGCAAAAAAGGGGATTGCTTGACGTTAGGTCAATATTGATTGTGTAGACAATCTGACGGTCAAATCCAGATGTCGATTGCTGCGACAGACTAAACCAGCTGGATTTCCAACCGCCCCTGCGCCGCGGCCCTCGGCAGGGTCAGGGTGCTGTTCACAACTGGCAAAGCGGTGCCGTTCAGCCAGGCCGCCGCAACGCCGTGACCGGTTTGGTTGGGGTTGCGGATGGTGATCTCGCAGCGGCTGACGCCGTGGCCCAGACTGGCGGTGATCTGCGGCCAGACCCTGGGAAAGCAGGGATCAAAGACCAGATCGGCGCCTGCGCGGGTCAAGCCCAGCAAGCCTTCGATCCCGGCGCGGTACATCCAGGCGGCCGACCCCGTGTACCATGTCCAGCCGCCCCGGCCTTCGTGCGGCGCCGTGGAATAGACATCGGCGGCGACGACATAGGGTTCGACCTTGTAACGCATCGCTGACTGCGCTGTCAGGCTGTGGTTGATCGGGTTGATCAGCGCAAACAGCGCCTGCGCGCCATCGCCATCGCCCAGCCGCGCCTTGGCCAGAATGGCCCACATGGCCGCGTGGCTGTACTGGCCACCATTTTCCCGCAAACCCGGCGGATAGCCTTTGATATAGCCAGGGTCTTGCGGGCTGCGGTCAAAAGGCGGCGTGAACAGCAAAGCAAGGCCCGCGTCGGGGCGGATCAACCGGGCGGTCAAAGAGACCATCGCCAAGGTTGCACGGGCAGAGTCAGCCGCGCCCGACAACACCGCCCAAGACTGGGCAATGCTGTCGATCTGGCATTCCAGCGAGGCCGCCGAACCCAGAGCCGTGCCATCATCATAGGTGCCGCGCCGATACCACGCGCCGTCCCAGGCCGTCTTTTCAATGGCCAGCGCCACATGATCGGCATGGGCCAGCCACCGCGCCGCGCGGGCGGAATCGCGGGGCAGCATATGCGGAGCCATCTCGCGCAGCGTGGCAATCAGGAACCACCCCAACCAGACGCTGGTGCCCTGCCCAGCCTCACCCACGCGGTTCATGCCGTCGTTCCAGTCCCCGGTACCGATCAGCGGCAGGCCATTGATACCGGTCAGCGCAATCGCCTGATCCAGCGCCAGCGCGCAGTGGTCCAGCAGGCTGGCCGTATGCTCTGACACCTGCGGCAAAAAGAAATCGTCATGCGCGCCAGGCAACAGCGCGGGGCCCTCCAGAAAGGGCAAGGGTTCGTCGAACACCGCCACATCGCCCGACACCTGCACATAACGCGCGGCGGCATGCGCCAGCCAGACCCGGTCATCGGAGATCCGGGTGCGCACGCCGATGCCGGAATGCGGCAACCACCAGTGCTGCACGTCGCCCTCGGGAAATTGCCGCGACGCCGCGCGCAACAGATGGGCGCGGGTCAACGCAGGCCGCAGTGCGGTCAGGGCCATGCCGTCCTGCAACTGATCGCGAAAGCCGTAGGCGCCGCTGGCCTGATAGAACCCGGCCCGCGCCCAGATCCGACAGGACAGCGTTTGATAGAGCAGCCAGCCGTTGAGCAAGACATCCATCGCGCGGTCGGGCGTCTGCACCTGCACTTCGGTCAGCACCTCGGTCCAGTGGGCGGTGACTTCGGCCAGCATCGCTTCCGTCGTGCGGGCGCGGGTGGTTTTGATCAGCGCGACCGCTGCGTCGGGTGACTCCGCCTGACCCAGCAAGAATTGCAGATCAACCGATGCACCGGGTGCCAGCACGATCTGCCGTTGCAGCGCGGCACATGCATCCAGCGCAGGACCGTGACGACCAGACAAGGGCGCGTGGGTCAGGGCGGCAGGAGCGGTCATCTTGCCATTCGACCCCAGAAACTCGGTCCGGTCACAGGTCAGACTTCCAAGCTCCGGCCCAAAATCGGCAAAGGCGGTGCGGCCCGCGAAAGCCATGGCGCGCGGGTTCTGCGCCAGAATCGCGCCGGTGTCCGGATCAACCGTCGTGATGATCTTGCCCGCCGTGGCGCTGCGTGAAGTGCCCAGCACCCATTCGGCATAGGCCGTCACCGACAGCCGCCGCGAACGATCCGACAGGTTGCGCAACCGCAGCCGAGACACTTTCACCGGCGCATCCATGGCTGCGAATTCCAGCAACTCGGCACTGATCTGGTGGGCGGTGTGGTCAAAGACCGAATAGCCAAAGCCGTGGCGGCATTGGTAGCGCCCCTGGCTGCGGATGGGCAGGGCCGTCGGGGTCCAGATCTGCTGCGAGTCCAGATCGTGCAGATAGATCGCCTCTCCGGCCGGATCGGTGACCGGGTCGTTCGACCATGGCGTCAGCTGATTTTCACGGCTGTTTTCCGACCAGACCGCCCCCGACCCGTCGGCCGAGACGCCAAAACCAAAATTGGGGTTGGCGATGACATTGATCCAGGGTGCCGGCGTGGACTGGCCGTTTTCCAGAACGATCACATAGGCGCGGCCCTCATCGGCAAAGCCGCCAAAACCGTTGAAGAACTCCAGTGCTGGCTGCACTGTTGACGCCTGGCTTGGCTGCGGCATGGCGCGGATCGGCAGACGGGCCATGCGTGGCGGGGCGTTGATCGGCAGGCCGTCCAACTGGCTGCCGATGCCGCCACGACTGGCGTGCAGAATGACATCTGCCGCCGCAAGCAGCATATCGCGCGCCTCGGGCGGCATCAGATCGCTGCGCAAAGTATACGTCGCGCCCTGCGCGTCAACTTGCCCCGGTGCTTTGGCCGCGCGCACCGCTGCCTCTATGGCGATTTGCAGATCCTGTACATAGGACGAGGCTCGGTCATTCAGGATCACCAGATCGACGGCCAGTTGCCGCATGCGCCAATAGGCCTGCGCCGCCAGAATCTCGCGCAAGCGGGGGATATCTTCGGCATCGGTGAGGATGAACATCAAAAGCGGCAGATCGCCAGAGATCCCCAAGGCCCACAATCGCGATTGCGGCCCATCCCCGGCGGCGATCCGGGCCGGACTGGCGCGCAAGCGGGCATCATGGCGGATCAGCATGCCACCCAGACGCTGAAAGTCAGCGGCATCGGTGGATGCCATGCCGTGATGGCGCAGCTGCACCTGACTTTGGGTCCAGGACAGCGTCGCCGCCCGCCCAAAGGCCGAGGCATCGCGGTGGCGGTCCACCATATCGAGCAAGGCTTCGGACGAGGCGGCCACCATGGTCCAGAACGTCACCCGCGCCCGCGCGCCGGGTGGGATCTGGATGCGCCTGCGCAGGCTGAAGATCGGGTCAAGCACCGTGCCGGTGGTGCCGGATAGCGGAATGTCGGCCATCGCGGCGGTTGCCACGGTCTGACCACGCCCGATAAAGCGGGCCCGGTCGGATTCGTGTTGCAAGGGCGCTGTTTCCTCGCCTTCGACCACGGCGATATGGGCCGCCCAGACCTCGGGGTCTGATGGCGCGCGACGGCGACGGGTGGCAATCAACACGCCCAGTTCGGGCAGAAAATCGGTGACGACGAACATCTTGGAAAACGCCGGATGCGACAGATCGGCGGCCGCAGGGGCCAGCACCAATTCGGCATATGAGGTGACATCCACCTCGCGCAGGTGCCGTCCGGTGTTGGTCAGGGTGACGCGGCGGGCTTCGGCGTCATCTTCGCCGGACACCACAATCTCGGTATGGGTGATCAGCCGTGCCGCTCTGTGGGTGAAGGCCGCGTGATGGTCACAGAACACAGCCGTATGACCGGCTGGTTGGCCCAAGGGCTGCACCGCACTGGACCAGGCGGTCCCCGATTTGACATCGCGCAGGTACATGTATGACCCATGGCTGGCTTGCGTCGGGTCAGACCGCCACCGCGTCACCGCCAGATCACGCCAGCGGCTGAACCCTGCGCCCGCGGGCGTCAGCGTCACGCTGTAGCTGCCATTCGACAGCATATGCGCCGTCGGCCAGACATTGGCCGGGGTGTCAAAGCGGCGCAAAGCCACCGCGCCACTGTGCTCGATCGGCGAGATCTGCACATCGGTTGCATGGGGGGCTGCGACCGCAGCATCGCGCGGCACCCGTTCCTGCAGCAGCAGTTCCACCGCCTTTATCATCGGCTCGGCATGAAAGCGGGCGCGCAAACGGCCTGCCTGCAGCACATTGACAAGGGCTGCGATGGTCATCCCCTGGTGATGCGCCATGTAACTGCGGACGATGGCGCAGGTGCCGTTTTCCGGCAGTCGGTTGGGGGTGAAATCCAGCGCCTCATAAAATCCAAAACGGCTTTGCGCGCCCAAGCCATTCAGCGCGGCAAAGTTCTGCACAGCCGCTTGCGGGTCCACCATGGCGGCAAGGGCCGTGGCATAGGGGGCAATCACCCGATTTTCGGCCAAGCCGCGCTTCAACCCCAACCCCGGCACGCCAAAGTTGGAGTATTGATAGGTCATCTCCAGATCGCGGGCATTGTAGGCGGATTCCGAAATCCCCCAAGGATGACCCAGCCCTTCGGCATAGCTGCGCTGACGCTGCACCACGCGTTGACTGGTCTGATCCAGCAATGACCCCGCAGGCGCGCGCATCACCAATGCGGGCATCAGATATTCAAACATGCTGCCCGACCATGAAATCAACGCCGAACCCGCGCCGATGGGCGTGGCAGCGCGGCCAAGGCGAAACCAGTGCCGGGTTTCGACATCGGCCTTGGCAATGGCAAACAGCGACGCCAGCCGCGCCTCGGAGGCGAGCAGGTCATAGCAGTTCTGGTCCAGCGTGTTGGTGGACACCGTGAAACCTATGGACAAAAGCTTCTTTTCCGGGTGCAGCAGAAAGCGGAAATCCATCGCCAGCGCAAAGCCGCGTGCCATGTCCGCCAGGCTTTGCAGGTTGCCTTGGGGGGCAAGCGCCTTGTCGTGACAGCCGATCATGGCCTGGGTCCAGAACGCTGCCTCGGACCCCTGCGGCAGGGATGGCGCCAGCGCCCGCGCATCGTCAATCAACGCATCGCTCACCCCTTCGGCGATTTGCGCCAAAAGCTTGGACAGTTCGGGCATCGGATCGGCCAGCAGCGACTCTTGCGCCAAAGCCCGCGCGTCTTGCAGCCCTTGCGGGTTGGTCACAGCGTGCGCAGCCCAGGACTCACACGCCTGCGCCACCGCAATCAAGTGCCCGGCCAGATTGCCGCTGTCGACGGAACTGACATAGGGTGGGTCCAGGACGCGCAAATCACTGGTGTCGAGCCAGTTGTAAAGATGGCCACGATAGCGGGGCATTCTTTGCATTGTGTGCAAGGTTTGCTCCAGCCGGGCTGCAGCCTCGGCCTGACTGATCCAGCCCATGTCATGCGCCGCTGTCACCGACAGCAGGTATAGCCCGATGTTGGTGGGTGAGGTCCGCCTGGCGACCACGGGACGCGGGATTTCCTGAAAATTGTCGGGCGGCAGAAAATTTTCGGCCTCGGCGACAAACGTCTCGAAAAAGCGCCAACTGCGACGGGCGATCAGCCGCAGGGTTTCGCCCTCCGCATTGGTCAGTCTTTGCGGTGTGGACGGCGCGCGCGGCACACTGATGGCGCGCACAATCGCCGGAGCGGCCAGCCATGCCAGCGCAAATGGCAACACCAGGGGCAGGCTTTCGGGGCGCACAGCATATGCCAGCATACAAACGCCAAGACCAAGTCCAAGCCCACCGACCTGGCGCAGATACTGCCGCGCAAAAGACGGCACCGCCCCGCTGCCGGCCTGTGCCGCGGGCTTCCATTCCAGCAGGTGTCGCCGACTGCGCAGGCGGAACAGGCTGCGCAGCGTCGCATCCCCCATCGACCAGGCCGTCTCTGCCAGCAAGATCAGGTTCAGCCCGATCCGCGCGCCCGCCAATTGAACGTCCGACCAAAGCGCCTCAAGATGACTGCGCGAGGTGATCCCGGCCCGGCCCGGCAGCACCGCAAAGGGCAGCGCGATCAGATAGGGCAGCGCCAGCATTGCCAGCACCGCCACCGTCCAGCCTGCCGCATGCGGCCCCATCCAACCCAGCATAAGCGTCAGCAGAGCCAGCGGGGCCAGCAAGGATCGCCGCAGATTGTCGAGCATTTTCCAACGTCCCACAGCCGGAATGCCGCCAACGGTCTGTCTGTGCCCGATGATCCATGGCAGCAACTGCCAGTCGCCGCGTGCCCAACGATGTTGCCGTGCGGCGTCGACGTCATGACGGGCCGGGAAATCCTCGACCACCTGAATATCCGACGCAAGGCCGGCCCGCGCGAAAATACCCTCGAACAGATCATGGCTGAGCAATGTGTTTTCCGGCACCCGCCCCGCCAGCGCCTGCGCAAAAGCGTCGACGTCATAGATGCCTTTGCCGGTGAAAGACCCCTCGTCAAACAGGTCTTGATAAACATCCGAACTGGCCGCCGCATAGGGCTCGATGCCGCCGGGACTGGACATGACTTGTTGATAAAACGACCCGTCCAGCGTCATCGGCAGGCTGGGGGCGACGCGGGGCTGCAAGATGCCATAGCCTTTGGTGACGCGCTGCGTGGCGGCATCAAACTGCGCCCGGTTCAACGGATGCGCCATTTTGCCGACCATCCGCCGCAGCGTGTCGCGCAAAAGGCGGGTGTCGGCGTCCAGCGTGATCACAAAGCGGATGTCCTGCCGGATGGCCAGTGTCTGCGCAACAAAACTGGTGTCGTCGGCGCCGCGCAGCAGCCGGTTCAATTCGGTGAGTTTGCCGCGCTTGCGCTCCCACCCCATCCACACACCTTCTTGCGGATTCCACAGCCTGCGGCGATGCAACAGCAGGAACCGGGGGCCATCTTCTGCCGGATAGCGGGCGTTCAGGCCGACGATTTCAGTTTGGGCAAGCGCCAGCAACGCGGCGTCGAGCGGGGTGGTTTCGGTGGGGGCATCGGCGTCGTCCGACAGCAGGGCATAGCTGACCGCACCCCCGACGCTGGAAAGATAATGCACCTCAAGCCGCTCGATCTGGTCTTGCAGATCGCGCGGATTGGTCAGCAAGACCGGCATGGCCACCAGAACCCGAAATTCAGGTGGGATGCCCTCTTGAAACTCCAGCCCCGGCAGTTGTCTGGGCGCAAAGCTGCGGGTAACGGCAAGGTTCACCAAGGCCATGCCGGCTTCGATGGCCACAGCCGCCCCGGTCAACGCCAGCACCCAATCCGCAGCCCCGGTGACAGCCATGGCGGTGGCAAGTACCGCCACGGAAACCATCACGATGGCGGCCCCATACCCAGCCAGCCCCAGCCCGCGCACCCAGCGTCGCAGACCAAGCCCCAGCGGAGCGGCAAAGTGCAGATTGCGTTCCAGATCGCGCCGCAAATCGCCGATCAACGCGGCACCGGGGTCGCCATCCCGGGCCATTTCCAGCGCCGCATCGGTCACCGCCGCTTCGGACAGTTTCGCCCCGCGCGCCAAAGTCTCTATCGCTGTGCGGTAGTCGTTGCGGGTGGGGAAATCCATCGCCGCAAAATCGAACGCACCGCGCAGACGGGCGTCGGTCAGGCTGACGGTCTCAAAGAAATCGGCCCAATCCACTTCGGAGATCAGCCGCATCGAGGTGACCAGATTGCGCATGGTGATGTTGGTCGCACCCTGGCGGTGCTGCGCCGCCATCACCACCGCGTCGACCGACGAGCCGCCTTTGTGCAGCCGATCCTGCAGCCAGGCCAGCAAAGGTGTTTCGGCCGGATCCGCCCCGCGCAGCCGCTTGGCCATCTGGGCGCAAAAAATGTCGGCGGCGTCGGTTCTGGGGGTGTCCGCGGTCATCATCCCCGCCGCCAGACTTTCGACCAGCGCCAAAGCGCTCGGATCATTGGCCAGCACCCGGTCCACCGCTTGATCCGCCTGCAATCGCAGCCTTTGCGCCGTGACAATCTGCGTTGACAGACGCCGCATGTTTTCGATCATCACGATGCGCAGGGTGATCGCAATCGCCCACAACTCGCCGATCATCAAAGGCTGAACCGTCTGATAAGCCTGTACAAACCGCGTCAGAACCACGGCCGAGAACAGGCTGTCAGTGTGGGCCACATAGGCCCAGGCCAGTTCCAGAACACGCGGATATCCGGCAAAGGGACCGCTGCGCAACTTGGGCAACTGATGGTAGTAGTCGGGCGGCAGATCAGCCTTGATCTGCCGCAATTGCGCGTCCACCGTGTGAAAATTGTCCAACAGCCATTCGGCCGCGGGGGTGATCGGCTGTCCCGCCTTCAGCGACGCGGCGCTGGCCTGATAGGCCGCCAGCAGCGTCGCTGCGTTGTCTTTCAGCCGCCGCGACAACCGACGGTCAGACCCGCGCGCGCGGGTGACCTGATGCTCGGTTGCCAGCGATATGGCGTGATGTTCCAGCCGTTCCGTGCCAAACAGGTCGGCCCGGATCGCATGGCTGTCTTGCCAGAAATCTTCCGCAGGCGCGGTCAGGCGCCAGTCGCGCCAATGCTTCATTCCGGTCACGCGTCGGTGCGGTCAAGCGTCGGCGGCGCGCGCATTTCGGATGGGTCCGGCTGCAGCTTTGGCGGCACAGCCG
The DNA here is from genome assembly GCA_031428215.1 of Paracoccaceae bacterium. Lineage (GTDB taxonomy): Bacteria > Pseudomonadota > Alphaproteobacteria > Rhodobacterales > Rhodobacteraceae > Cypionkella. The sequence continues at coordinate 46,734 of JANPOY010000135.1, read as the reverse complement.
CCGTGAGACCCGCAGTTTCGACGAGAGGCAGATCAGAGCGCACGCGCCGGGCCATGGCCGCCCATTTCGCCTCTATCTCGTTCCAGTTCATCGCGCAGTTCCTTGAAAGGCCGAAGTGTGACCATCGATGTGTTGGGCGGCCTTCGGGCAGTCATTGATCTTGGGGGACAATTTGGCAGCGCCCGTCCCAGACGCCGTGGCAGTGCGTGCCCGCTTGACGGCGCGCTGGCGGGCAATGGCGGCGTCGATCAGGCCGTCATGGCTGCCGCAATCAAAGCGGTGTCCGGAAAAGCGAAACGCCGTCAACGGCAACCGGGCACCATCGGAGGCAATCGCATCCGTCAACTGAATTTCGCCCCCGGCACCGCGCGGAATGCCCAGTAGCGTCGCAAAGATTCCCGGATCGAGGATATAGCGCCCGACGGCCGCCAACAGCGATGGCTCTGTCCCGGCCTTGGGTTTTTCGACCATGCTCGACACGGCCACCGACCGCCCCGCAGGCGTGCCCAACAGCCGGAAAATGCCGTATCGCGGCGCGTCTTGTGCGGCCACGGTCATCGCGGCAATCATGTGGCCGCCGCGATAGTCCTGCGCCATTTCGGCCATGCATGGCTCGCCCATGATGACGTCGTCGGGCAGGATCACGCCGACCGGCCCCGGCAAGACCAGCCCGCTGCAACAGGATATGGCATGGCCCAGCCCGAGGGGCCGGTTTTGAAACGCGAACACCAAATCGACTGTTTCGGGCACCTGAACGGCGGCCAGCGCCGCACTGAGCATGGTTTTGCCGCAGGCACTAAGCCGTCCGACATAGTCTTCGTCCGGCTTGAGGTAATCGCGGATCGCCAGCTTGTCGGGGTGAATCACCACGATGATCCGCTCGGCCCCGGCGTCAATCGCCTCGTCCACGGCGAATTGCAGCACCGGGCGGTCATAGATGTTCAAAAGCTCTTTTGGTACGGCCTTTGTGGCCGGCAAAAGACGAGTCCCCAACCCTGCCGCGGGTATGATGATTGTGCGAAGATGCATGGCAACTGGCTCCTTTTTGGGGGTGACAGGGCAGTGGCAAAATGTGCAGCCGTGGGCTGAAGTCCTGACAAGGGTGGCCCTGATGTCTGACACTGCAACGCGCGATGCGGGTCGGTCGTTCCATCAAAAATCAATCCGGCAGCAATTCCTGGAATGACAGACTGACATCCGCCCGACCCGCGGTAGAAAGGTCCGCATCCTGTGACTCATCGTCAGAATGTGGCCTTTGGTGCGGACGGTCTGATCGCGGGCTTCTTGGAAAATTTCCGTCACGGCAATCCGTCAATCCATGGCCGAACCGGAACGGGTCCCCCACAGGCAGGTTATATGGGGGATGGGGAAGCAAGCGCTCGGGTGTCGATCCGCCACTTGCCCACGGAGGAATTCCGCATGAAGACATTGCTTTCAACCACGGCGATGCTGGTCGCTTTTGGGTTTCCGATGCAGGCACAGACGGCAGACCCTGCCACGACCACGGCGCAGACCGGTGTGGAAACGCCGGGCTTTCTGGCCATGCGTGGCCAGTCGGACCTGTTTGTCTCTGAACTGATGGGCCATGACGTCTTTGCGCGCCGCACACCGGCTGTGATGGTCACGACCGACGGTCAGACGACCATGGCCACCCCCGAGATGACGATGATGTCCCGGGCTGATCTGGACGGCATGGACAACATTGGCCAGATCAATGAACTGGTGCTGTCCAGCGACGGGCGGGTGCGCGCCATCGTGATCGGCGTCGGTGGGTTTTTGGGTGTCGGCGAACAGGATGTCGCGGTGACGATGGATCAGGTCACCTTTTCGGTTGATCCGGACGACCGCACACAAATCTATGTCATTGTGAACACCGGGGCCGAAATGCTGAAACTGTCGCCCCGGTATGAACGCAAGGCGATGATAGACGATGTTGTGGCCCCTGCCGCAACCACGAGCGCCGAAGGTCGCACAGCGTTTGTGGCACCCAGGGTCACCCGTGATGGCTACAATCAGGTCGCGGTGACCGAAGTGTCGTCTGAGATGCTGGTCGGTAAATCGGTCTATGGCGTGAACGACGACTCGGTGGGCACGATTGACAACCTGATCGTGAACGACAAGGGCGCGATCACCGAAGTCATCATAGACTTTGGCGGTTTTCTGGGCTTGGGCAGCAGTCAGGTCAGCGTGGGCTTTGACGAGTTGACGATTCTGGCGGACCAAAGCCGTGCCGATGTGCGGGTCTATATCGAAGCGACCAAAGAGCAGGTTCAGGCGCAGCCAAAGTATCAGGCGACGAACTGACCAAACAGGTCCGACACGTAAAAGGGCCGTGCAATCCGTTGCGCGGCCCCCTTCCTTGCATTTGGCCCGGATCAGGCTTGATGGGCTGGCATCGCTTTCAGCTGTTCTGCGGTCGTGTCCAGATTGACCCGCACATCAGCCCCGTCGATTTCGCGCAGCACGCTCAACTGGGCGAAGGGCAGCGACACAGAATGCGTGCCGATGCCCAGAAAACCGCCGACCTCGATGATGGCATGGCTGATCTTGCCATCCGTCCCGACCTTCAGCGCGCTGATGGAGCCGATGGTTTCGTCGTCGCGGCCGTAGACGGTGGCGTTTTCAACATCGGCGGTCGTCAGATCCTGCGGCTCGGCGCGGTCATAGCCATTGCGCACAAACCCGTAAGCGCCGCCCATGGAAGGGTACGGCATGTCTGATGGATGTGTCATGGAAGTCTCCTTGATCCGGATGGACGGGATCTGTGGCAACAGGTGCCCCCTGCTGGGTCGCGACTGGCCTGCAACAGGACGGTCCCTGCCGGTTTGGGCGCAGGCTGTCTGACAAGACCGGTCACAAGAAAAGAACGCCCCCTTGCGGGCGACGTTCCGGGGGGAAATCGGCACTAGGCGGATTTCGCCAGAAAGAACCGCACCATTTGTGCCGACGCATCCGGGCCCTTGGCATCGGTGTAAGATCCGGCAACACGGCCCCCCGACCACGCATGTCCGGTGCCTTGCAGCATCCACAATTCCAGCAGGATCGCGCCGTCTGCTGCGGCATAGGTGCTGCGGGCATAGTCGCGGCCGCGCGCGCTTTGTCGGGTGATCCTGGTCGGCACGGCGTTGCTGCCCAAAGCCGCCGACACGATCTGGCCTGCATTTGAACTGTGGACCGTGCTGTCGCTGTCGCCCTGAAAGATGATCCGGCGCGTGGGGGTGGCAAAGGATGTGGCGTCGGATGGCGCGGCCGCTGCACCGTTGCGCATGGCGGACATCGCCGACACCACATCCTGCGCCGCCCCGCGCGCCAGCCCGGAATGAATTCCGGCCGCCGCAAACACATCAGGGTAAATATCGGCCAAGATCGCGGCCATCGCCCCGCCCGCCGACAAGCCCGCCACAAACACCGCCTCGCGACCAAGGCCGAATTCGCCGGTCAGTTTGCGCGCCAGCGATGCCAGAATCGCCGGTTCTCCGGTGCCACGGGTCTGATGGCCGGGTTTGAACCAGTTCCAGCAGGCCGCGGCATTGTGGCCCGGCGTTTGCGCCGGATAGGCAATCACGAGCCCATGCCTTTCCCCCAAGGCATTCATGTGCGTGCCCACCGCAAAATCATCCGGGGTCTGGTTACAGCCGTGCAGCATCAGGATCAGGCCCTTGGGCTGGCTGGTGGGAATGAAAATCTTGTAGCCGCGCGATCCGGCGCTGTTGCGGTGGCTGCGGGTCAGGTATTGCGCGCCTTTCGGGACGCGCGGTGTGACCTTTGTTGCCGACGCCGCCCGCTTGGCCCCCGGCACAAGCAATTGCGCGGCACGCAAGTGCTGCAACACCGCGCCCAGAGCGCGGCCAACCTTGGGCGTGGCGGTTTTGCGGATTTTCTTCGATTTGGGCTTCATCTTGGCCAGCGGTGCAAGCGCCGATTTGACCATCAGACCGGTCATCGCCTTTTGGATCGACCGTGTGGCGCGGGTCAGCTTGGCGGGGCGCATCATCCGCTTTGCCCGTCGCAGGGCTGCAGCAAAGGTAAAGGCCATGGCGAACTCCTTGAATGAGATGGCAGTCCGGGCCCGGTGAAGCCAAGCCGATGCACAGGGCGCGCGCCAGTCAACGCACCGTCCTGGCTTTGGTTGCGCAGAAAATCGGGAACAAGACCGCAGGTGCCGCAACGGAACCACAGGGCGGCGCGAAACCAAGGCTCAGACCAGCTGCGCGTTGGCCGCAAGGGCGAGCCGGACCAGCGCCGGCAAGGATTTGGTTCCGGTTTTGCGCCACACGCTTGCGCGGTGGTTTTCGACTGTGCGCTGGTTGATGTTCATATCGGCGGCGATGATCTTGTTGGGTTCACCGGCCAGAACATGCGCCAGAACCTCACGCTCGCGCGATGTCAGGCCAACAAATCGTTTTTGCGCGGCATTGCGCTGTTCGGATTGTGGATGCAGGCTGTTGGCGCCCTTGAGGGCCTGACGGATGCTGGCCAGCAGATCAGCGGCACGGGTTGGTTTTTCCAGCAAGTCCGACACCCCCGCCTTCAGCGCCGCCACAGCAATGGATGCGTCTGCGTGGCCGGTCAGCATGACGGCCGGCACCTGCGCATGTTCAGCGCACACCTTCAAGCGCCGCAAACATCTGACTGATGGGCAGGATATGGTCGACCAAACCGGTGGCGATCGCGCTTTCGGGCATGACTGAGAATCCGGCGATACCGCACGCTGCACTTACTTCTGCATGCCAAAATCGCAACAGACTGCAGATCAATGGGATAGCCTTATCAACCACGCCCAACCCCATGTGGCAGCAACTGGCGCACCAAGTACCCGCCTGAGTAGATTCCGGCGCTATTGCGGGCCTCTTGAAGCACGTAGTTTAATTGCACGAACCGTTGCTTGTAGTTGGTGAACTGAAAGACTGGGCGGCCGGGTCATCCACAGAACTGACCCAAGCCATTGTCCCCCAACACATGTCGCTGCGTAGGTCAGGGCAGATCTGGACCGCTCAGTCTTTCTTCTTTGCTGCCAACCACCATCCCAGCCCAGTCGCGGGCGGCTTTTGGGTAAACATCTGCGCTGCCACGCAAGGTCTGGCGGCTTGACCCGGGCCAAAACATGTAAGGAATACGTCATGAGTCGGATCATCTACATCGTCGGCGCGATAGTGATCGCCTTGGTTCTGCTCAGCCTTGTCGGCCTGCGCTGACCCAGCGTCCCGACACCCGCAACCTTGAATTAACAGGATCTGACTGCGCAAAGCGGATGCTCGCGCCTGCGTTGTCTTGGGCTGTGGTCAACTTGACCCGGCAGCAAGTCCCCATGCCTGCCCCAACCTTTGAAAGGATTGTCTGATGAACCGTGAAACCCAAGCCGAGCTGTTCATCAGAACACTCGCTGACCTGCTGAGCGATCTGCGGGTGCATCAGATGGCGCGTCTGCGCGATCTGCACAAAGCGGATGCCGAGCGCTTCATGATGGCATTTGGCAATCACGCCCACAACGGCGCACACCTTGCGCGCACCTCCGTCTGGCGCGGGCCGTCAACGCAAGGTGCGTCCCGGCACAGCTACGACGCCTGACCCACTGTCACGCCTTTTCCCAATGTTTTCTGGAGTACCAAACATGACGATCGAATCCCTGGACGACCTGTTTCACCACACACTCAGAGACGTGCTTTATGCCGAGCGCGCGATTTTGAAGGCGTTGCCGAAGATGGAAGGCCGGGCGACGGATGCGAAGCTGAAGCTGGCGCTGTCGTCACATCTTGACGAAACCAGGCAGCAGGTCGTGCGGCTGGAAGAGGTGTTCGACCTGCTTGGCAAACCGGCACGCGGTGCGAAATGTGATGCCATGGTCGGTCTGGTCGACGAAGCCGAAGGTCTGATGGCCGATATCGACGACGCCGAGACGATGGACGCGGCCCTGATTTCGCTTGCCCAAGCGGTCGAGCATTATGAAATCGCCCGCTATGGCACTTTGGTGGCCTGGGCGAAACAGTTGGGCCATCCCGAAGCAGCGGCTTTGTTGAAGGCCACCCTGGACGAAGAGTACGGGGCCGACAAAGCCCTGTCAAAACTGGCCGAACAGCGCCTGAATGCCGCCGCGGCCGCATAAACAGCGCGGTGAAAGCGCCACCGCAGATCGCTTGCCTGCTGTCGCTTCACGCTCTGTCGACACCTTCGTCATCTGCCAAAAGATAACAACCAGTGGGGCTTTCAATGGCGGCCCCACTGCCAAACGGCTGTCCTCAAAAAGCAGGCTTATCCCATGACCTCACAACATCCCTTCAATCTGTTGCTGCCCCAGCAAGTGACACGATTGCGCAGCCGCGCCATGAAACTGACCTCAAACCTGCATCACGCCGAGGATCTGGTTCAGACCACCTTGTTGAAGGCCTGGGCCAACCGCGACAGCTATCGGCCCGAAAGCAACCTGCGGGCCTGGCTGTTCACCATCATGCGCAACGCGTTTTTTTCCGAACTTCGCAAGAATCGTCGCGAAGTCGAAGACATCAACGGGGCCATGGCCGCGACTTTGTTCGAAGAGCCAAGTCAGGAACATGTGTTGGCGCTGAAAGAGCTGCATTCCGCGCTTTTGCAACTGCCCCCAGCGCAGCGGCGGCCCATTGTCTTGATGGGAACCTTGGGACTTTCCCAGCATGAAGTTGCCAACGTTTGCGGCTGTACGATTGGCACGATCAAAAGCCGGGTCAGCCGGGGCAGAGCCACCCTGAGCGCCGCGTTGCTGCAGGATCGCAATGTGCGCTACAGTGCTGTGCCCAAGGATTTGGACCTGTCGATGGGCAAAACGAACGGCGAAACTATGCGCGTTTCAGCACTTTCAGCGCCGTCCCTTTAGGAATGGCCTGGTGAACGTTGTCGTGTCAAAGTCCGCAGCCGAGCCATTGCAGAAATCGGCAACAAGGGCTTCTGCGCGTCAAACAATCGTGATCTGTGATGAAAACCCGACCTGGCCCTTGGCGTGCTTCAGATGCTGCAGCGTGATCCCTAATTTTCACGCTTCAGCATCAGCATTCGAGCCAAGTGTGATCTGAAGCTTTTCACAGAACTTGCCCCGGATGTGCTGATCGTCGATCCCACCGCGCGGGAGGCGTGACCTGTTGTCGGGGCCGGACGGCGCCATGATGCGCAGCCCGGCCCCAATGTGCGATCCGTCCGATGCCTCGACTTGGCCGACAGAACCGCCGGTCAGCTGAATTCGCGAGCCTCGGCCTCGTTAGGCAGTCTTCCGTTGGGGGTGAAGCGGTTGACGACTTCGGGCAGTGCCGTGTTCAGACGCAAGAGCAACTCGGCACGCGACAAGCCGGTTTTCTCGGCCAGTGATTCCAAAGTTTCAGGACCAAGTGCGGCTTCAAGGTCTTGGACAGCAAGCGGCATGTTGGCCTGATCCGACACCCAACTTTCGGCTGACGCTTGCCGACCCGCTTCCTTGAACCGGTTCACAAGATCACTTAGCCCGGCAGACAAAGTGCCTCCCGACAATCCCGTGCCGAAAAGCTTGCCTATCTCGGCCAGGAACCCGGTTTGGCCCATGGACTGACCCTCAGAGTCTTTTTTGACGGAACTTTGCCGGGCGTCCGCCAGCATCTCACTGATTTTGCCGCGGTTCTGGTACCCTGCGACGGCGACCAAACCCAGCAGGGCCAAAAGGGATGGGGTGGATTTCGACATGATAAGTCTCCTAATGATGGGAAAAGGGGCCAGCCGGGTCAGGCGCGGCGGCGCATGAAACCCCAGACCAGCAGCACAACGATTGCGCCGACAATCGCGCCGATCAGGCCAGCGCCTTCGCCCGCGGCGTACCAGCCCAAAACCTGCCCAAGGTATGAGGCGACAATGGCACCCACGATGCCGAGAATGGTGGTCAAAACAAAGCCCGATGGCTCGTTGTCGCCCGGCATCACAAGTTTGGCGATGACGCCTGCAACAAATCCGATAACGATGGTCCAGAGAATGCCCATATGTCTGTGCCCTTTGCGCGTGGTGGTGACACAGACACAACTCCGCCCGACCCATTGCGTTCCGTGGGCCGGGCGGTTCGAGAGCCAAACGCAATGGCGATTGCGGGCGTCAGTTTTTGCGATGCTGCAAGAAAAACCGCAGCATTTCGCGCGATGCATCAGGGCCTTTGGGATCGGTATAGCTGCCACCCGGCCCACCGCCCGCCCATGCATGGCCTGCGCCCTCGATCTCCCAGTGTTCGGCCATGCTGCGGCCCTTGGCGTCATCGTGGCGGGTGTGGCGATAGCTGCGGCCCCGGCCGGACTTGCCGGAAACGCGGATCTGTTTCAGCCCGCACCGCCCCTGCAAGGCCTGGGCCAACACGGCGTTCCCATTGTCCGGATGCACCGTGCTGTCGGCCAACCCATGAAACACGATGGCCGGCACCTTCAGTGGCGTTCCCTGCCCGGCCGATCCCGTGCGCATGGCGGCAAAGGCCGAAGGCACGTCCCGCGCCCCGCCCACCGGCAGGCCGGAATGCACGCCGACCGCTGCGAACAGGTCGGGATAGGCTACACCCATGATCGCCGCCGCAGCGCCTCCCGCCGACAAGCCAGCAATGTAAACTTGCCCCGGATCGACCGGATGGGCGCGCAGGATGTCGCGCACAATACCCGCCAGCAAAGCCGGTTCGCCCCGGTCGCGGCCCTGATCTTCGGGCCGGAACCAGTTCCAGCATTTCTGGGCATTCGCGCCTTGAGGCTGCGCGGGCCAGGCCACCAGACAGCCGAATTCCTCGGCCAGCGCGTTCATGCCGGTGCCTGCGGCAAAATCCTCGGGCGATTGCGTGCAGCCGTGCAGCATCACAATAAGCGGCATCGGTGCTGTGGCTGGCCGCGCAGGGATGTAAAGGCGGTAGTCCCGGCTGCCTTGCGGCCCCCGATGGGTCAGCGCCAAAATCTGCGCGCCTTGGGGCAGATTGACGGGCGACGGTGTCAGACCGCCGGGCAAAGGCATCCCCCCCGCCGCAATATGGCGCAGAGTTTCGGCCAGACCTTTGCGCGCGGCAGGCGGTGCGGTGCGGGCGGGGCGCGCGGATTGCGCCGCGTCAAGGCGTACAAAACTGCCCTCTATCACGTCGCTGTCGTCAGCGGCCCGAACCTTTGGCTCCGTGTCGGGATGCAACAGCGACTGGATCAGCGCGGTTGCTTCGTCCAGTTTGCCAGAGCGGGTAAGGTCGGTGGCCCGGGCCATGCCACGGGCGAAATGAGTGTTCATGGGGTGCTTTCGGTTTGGTGGGATCAGGTGATGCGGTCGGCCAGCGCGGCCTTGACCGCATCGCTGGCTTGCAAGGTGCCCAGAATGGACAGGGCGGAAATGGTGTCGCGGGCCAGATCCGCATCGACATCCGGCGCGATGATGGCAAGGCCAAGCACCCGAATGTCCAGCATATGGCCCGCCGCTTTTGCAGCCATCAGCTCTGCGCGCGTGATGTGGCGCAGACCCAACTCTACGCTTTTGCGAATGACAATTTGGCGCACGGTGTCGGCGTGGCGTTCGATCTGGTTGCGTATGGCGGTGCGGATGAAGTCGCTGCGGTTCGAATAGAAACCTTCCTGAACCAGCAATTCGATCTGCCCCAGATCGACAAAGCCCAGATTGATCGTGATCTTTTCAGAGTCAGGGATCTTGTTGGGTGCCACGGTCACATTTGCCATAATTTCCTCCGTACCATCTGTATGGATTTCATATGGATGATATTTTCGGCCATTCAAGACCATCAGTGTCAAATATGCGCCGACATCCACACGAACGGTCATCAATTTTTGCCATGCGGCGCGCAGGTTCTGCACGCCCCATCGCTCCGAATTCGGGTGATGGATGGCGCAGGCCAGAAAAGCTTGCTCGCGTGGCCAATGCCGCAAGGTCCGGACGAACCGCACCACCCCAGCCTCATTGTCCAGCTTGCACGGGCTGGGTCGCGGACATCGGTCAATCCACAGGTTTCACGCAAGGCCGATCTGGTCGGTAACGGGGTGCAGGTTGTCAATGCTGCACGACACCTCCCGATGCGCGGGGCGACAAAGCGCAGTAGCCCGGCCTCAGCCTTGACCACCTGTTCCAGCGCAGCCAGCAACGCGCTGTGAAACCCATCGTTGGGCAGGACACCCATGATCCGAATTTTGAAGCCGTCTGGAGGGTGACTTGGGATGCTAAGCGCGCCGGTGATGGTCGGCATCGGAGCTTTTCGCCGCCTCATCCCAAATCACGGATTGCAGGCCCATCCGTGGGTTGCAGTGAAACTTGACGATGGTTGACACGCCTGCCTCGGTCACAAGGCGGAAGGTATGAACGCCTGTCATCGCACGGGTGCAGGCAAAAGTGCTAGGCGCGCCGTATCCCCGGGCATGCACCACCCGTTCGGGGATGCGTTCAGGATAAATGTGAAAAATCTTTTCACAAAGTGCGAAATCTTCCAGCAAGGTCGGGCCCGGTGCGCTGTGAATTCTGATTGTCCGCGATCACCACCCCCTGCGCTGTGGTCAGGCGTTCGGCCATCTCGGCGGCGTGCTGACGCACCTCACCGCCTGCGCCGGTTGCAGAAATGCAAGCCGCGAAATCGGCTGTTTGGCGTGGTGTGTCGGTCATGGCAAAACCTTTGATAAGGTGAAATTACGCGACACATCAAACACCGGGCGGGCATCACGGCCCGCCCGGTGAGGAACTTCAACTCTGGAAGTCATCCCGCTTTTGCCCGGTCAAATCACCCGTTGCCCGGTCCAGCACGCGCCCAGCCGCACCCGACGTGCGATCAACGATCACCTGTCCGACGGCCTTGGCATCGGGCATCAAGCCCGTCAGTTCGGTGCCGATATCGCGCAGTTCACCCTGTGCGTCCGTGGCAGCCGCCTTCAGCACCGCCATCGCCTTTTGCCGTTCAAGATGAAACAGGGACTGCGCCTCGGCGAACAGCTGATCGCTGCTGTTGCCCAAGCTGTCGTCTTCGATCTTGCTGTGCGGCAGCACACCGCCGAAGGCCGCGCCCAAAGCCACGGCCAGCGCGCCGACGACCAGGGGCTGATCGTCGAACAGCGTGGTTGCAGCCCGCGTGGCCCGGCCAAGCACGGCCTCTGACGACAACCGCGCCTCATGGGCCGCGCGACGCGCCGTCAGAACACGCGATCTTGCCTCGTCCGACAAGGTTTCAAGCCCGTGCGAAAGCCGTTCGGTCAGGCCTGAAGCGGTGTCGCCCAAACTGCCCGCAGCTTCGGTGACCGCCTGCCCCATGGAACCCGCCGCGTGGCGGACCTTGTCCATGACGCCGCCTGCCGCCTGCTCTGCATCAGCAGGGATGTGCGGCCAGCGCTTGGGGGCCGGATCCTGACTGCGGTAGTTGTGCAACATCTGGCCGTCACCATACCAGAAACGATCATCATTGGGCGACGGGGCCTCGGTCGACGGGTCGTCATCGGCCCATGGATCAGACGCATGGCGGTTGCGATGGCGCAGGCCGTGACGGCGGCCCTTGTGGCCTGCGGACTTGCCATTTTGCCCCAGAAACAGCCAGGCAAGGCCAACCCCCACCAGCACCACAGCGCCGGGATTGCGGCCAACCGTTGCACTAATCGAGCGGCCAAACTCGCCACCCTGTCCGCGCAGGATGCCGCCCAGATCGGTCACAATGGACTCGACCGAGAACTTTTTCTGCAGATCGCTGATGGTATTGGCCATCTGCGCGCGTTCATCGGTGATGTCACGCTCTATCTCGTCCGAAGTGCGGGTGTCATTTGTCATTGAAAGAGTCCTTGATGGCTGCTGCGTCGCGCGAAAGATTGCGGGCGGCGCGGGTCGGCACAAAGCCGATCTGGTGAAGGGTGGACCTTGCCGAGGTGAAGATGAGGACTGCCGTCAGAACCAATCCGAAGCCCACAACGAACGGGGCCCAGTCCGGGGTCAACCCGGCCCGGATCACCGCCACGACCAAGGAAGCCGCAAGCAGGTTCAGCCCGGCGATCGCCACAACCAGCGCCACCGCCATGGCGGCAAGCGACGCCCCGGCCTTCTGCGCGCTTTCGGCGATCTCAGCGCGGGCAAGGTCAGCCTCGTTGCGCACCAGATTGCTGACATTGCCCAAAATGTCGGACATCATCTCGGCGGTGGATTTTGGGGTGTCGCCGGGTGTCATAGCGTGACCCGCACGGTTTGGGTGTTCGGATTGCCCTCATCCACAAAGGCCTCGACCTGCGCCTTGTGGTCCGCCTGCTTTTGCGCCCTCGTTACCGGGGTCTGCGTGCCGGTGGCCTTGGCATAGCGGCTGACCGCAAATCCCAAAAGCGCGGCACCGCCCAGAAACAGCAGAGGATTTTCTCGGGCGATCCGGCTGGTCATCTGTAGAATTTCGCCCAGATCCTTGTCACGCATCGAATCCGAAGCATCGGCCAGGGTGCTGGAAATCTGGCCCAACGTGCGTTCCTGCGCCGACCCTCCACGCAACTCTTCGGATGCCCGGCGCAACGCCATGGCCACATCCTTGACCTCAGCCGCCATGCCTGACTTTGCGTCATCGGCGCGGGCGCGCACTTCGGTCACTGCTTCGTCAAACTTGTGGCTTGCGGCGGCCTTGATGTCGGACGCCACGCTGCCGATCGTGGAGCCGGCCTCTTTCATGGAAAGATCTCTGTCTGTGGGTTGAGTATCGTTCATCGGGTGTGCCTTTCTGGCAAGAAAGATGCGACAAGGCGGCGCGCCATGGCACGCGGTCGCACTGGGTGCGGGCCTGAAACGTTCAGGCTTCCGTCATGACAACACGGGTCTGGCCCAGTCGTTCCACACCATTTGCGCCGATTGAAGGGGGACGGCGGAAAGCCGCTTTGCGGTTTATTGTCCAGCGAACAGGCCGTTGCTGGATCAGCCGCCGCGCCGCGCGGTGTGTCGCCATATCATCCGTTTGGCAGGCAGGCCGCGATCAGCGCCTGCGCACCGAATTGCCACCTGCCAAGATCGCGTCGATCAGATTGGCGACGGCGGTGTGCAATTCAGGCGTGCCGTCAGCGCCGTCTGGCACGCAATGGTGGGCAGCGGCAGCATCTTTGAGAATCCCGACAATTTCTGCCTCTGGCAGGATCTTGCGGTCATTCAGCGCCAAAAGCAGCGACTCGCATATTGCCAATGCGGCGGTGCCCGACACGTCATTCAGCTGGGCCATGGTGGCGGCCTTTCCAGTTTAGCCAGATTTGGTGACAGAGTTGGACTCCGCCCACGGAACTAAAATCAGTTTGGCAGAGTTTGTTCAGAGCAGACTGATCGAAAGCAGCTTTGATGAACACCATTCTTGCAAAAAGCACGTTGCATGCGGGCGCGTGTCAGCCCGTGGCGCGGCCTTCGGGGACAACGGCGCCCATGACCCCAAACAGCCCGCTCGCGCGCAAGCTGGGTGCCTTTGTCGCCTTGTCGGATGATGACCTGGCCACGCTCAGCCGCCTGCACCAGCGCCGCCGCAAGTTTGGGGCGGGCGTCGATCTGGTGCACCAGGGCCAGGCCGACCCGTCAGCCTATATTCTGGCCAAAGGCTGGGTCTGTTCCTACAAGGTCCTGCCCAATGGAGCGCGCCAGATCGTTGATTTTCAGGTCCCCGGCGACTTTCTGGGTCTGCGGTCGGTGCTGTTTCGCTCTGCCGACCACAACATCGAACCCGTGACTCCGGTTGAGGCATCAGAGGTGATCATCACCGATCTGCTGGATGCCTTTGCCCGCACCCCGCGTTTGGCCACGGCGGTGCTGTGGGCTGCCTCGCGCGACGAGGCGATGGTGGTTGAACATCTGGTCAACATCGGGCGGCGCAACGCGCTGGAACGCACGGCGCATTATCTGCTGGAATTCGGCGCCCGCCTGACACTGGTGGGGTTGGCCACCCGGACCGGTTACGAATGCCCGTTGTCGCAATACATGCTCGCCGACGCGCTTGGCCTGAGTGCCGTGCATGTGAACAGGGTGCTGCGGCAACTGCGGGAAATGGGACTTCTGACGTTCCAAAAGGGCCATGTGACCTTTGACGATTTCGACGGGCTGGTCACTTTGGCCGATTTTGACAAGGCGTATCTGGACCATGACGGCCCGTTGCTGAAATAATCGGCGTGCCCGTGACGCCACCAGCCACACCAACGCCATCCTGACCAGCGCGAACTTGATCGTAAGGGCGGATGGCAAGCGGACTCCGGCTCGCATAGCCTGAGGCTGGCCAGAACCCACAAACCATCGGCCAAATCCATGGGCTGATGCAGATCAATGCTGCAACCGCAAAAGCAGGGCATCACTTGTGGCAACTGCCGTCACCTGGTCACCCACGCGGCGGTCAAAGTCAGCGGAGACAGTCGATGAACGCAGCTATGCCCAATCCAGCGGCTGCCGGGCTGTCTGCCGCGGAGGCAAAGGCCCGTCTGTCCGCCGATGGCCCCAATGCCTTGCCGCAATCAAAGCGCCGCTCTGTCCTGCGCATTGTCCTGAACGTCTTGCGCGAACCCATGCTGGCGCTGCTGCTGGCGGGGGGGGTTTGCTATCTGCTGCTGGGAAGCCGGGCCGAGGCGCTGATCCTGCTCGCCTTTGCCTGCCTGTCAATCGGCATCACAGCGGTGCAAGAGGCGCGGACCGAACGCGTGCTGGAGGCGCTGCGTGATCTGACCAGCCCGCGGGCCTTGGTGGTCCGGGGTGGTGAACGGCTGCGGGTGGCGGGTGCAGAGGTGGTCGTTGGCGATCTGATCGTGCTGGCCGAAGGGGATCGGGTGCCCGCCGACGCGCGACTGTTGCAGGCGGCAGACCTTGCGGCGGACGAATCCCTGCTGACCGGCGAAGCCGTGCCGGTGCGCAAAGCCGTTTCGGCGGCAGAGGCTGCGGCGCGACCGGGTGGTGAGGATCAGCCATTGGTGTACTCTGGCACCCTGATCGTGCGCGGCACGGCATTGGCCAAAGTGACGGCCACAGGCGCGGGAAGTGAAATCGGCAAGATCGGTGCGTCGTTGCGCCAGTTGGAAACCGGCACGCCACATTTGCAACTGCAGACTCGCAGCTTGGTGCTGGCCTTTGCCCTGATCGGCGGTGCCGTGGCCCTGTTGGTCGTAGGGCTTTACGGCTGGCTGCGCGGCGCATGGCTAGAGGGGGTGTTGGCAGGGATCGCCGTCGGCATGGCGATGCTGCCCGAAGAGTTTCCCATGGTGCTGGCGGTGTTCATGGCGATGGGGGCCTGGCGCATTTCCAAGGCGCGGGTGCTGACGCGGCGGGCGTCAGCGATCGAATCCTTGGGAGCCGCATCCGTGCTTTGCACCGATAAAACCGGCACCTTGACCGAAAACCGCATGACCATTGCGGCCTTGCATCTGTCGGATGGGCAGATGCTGTCGATCACGAATGACCCGCTGCCAGAGATGTTTCGCGAATTGTCAGCGGCGGCGGTGATGGCATCGACCCCCGAGCCATTTGATCCGATGGAACGGGCGTTTCATGTGTTGGCCCAAGCCGATCTGCGGCCGGATGAGACATTGCCCGGCATCGGCCGCACCCTGGTCCGGTCTTACCCGCTCTCACCCCAGCTGCTGGCGATGTCGCAGGTCTGGGACGACAACAGCGGCGGCGCAGATGGCTTTGGCCGGCACATGATCGCGGCCAAAGGCGCGCCCGAAGCGATTGCCGATCTCTGCCATCTCGACCGTCCCGCCCGCGCGGCGATGCTGAAGGCCGTCGACGCCATGGCCGCCCGTGGCTTGCGGGTGTTGGCTGTGGCCGAGGCCGAATTTGCGGGCTATGACCTGCCAGCGGACCAGCACGGGTTTGACCATCGCTATCTGGGTCTGGTGGGCCTGACCGACCCGTTGCGCGCCTCTGTCCCCGCTGCTGTCGCCCAGTGCAAGTCGGCAGGCATCCGGGTGATCATGATCACCGGCGACTATCCTGCGACCGCATTGGCAATTGCCAGGGATGCCGGAATTGGTGGGGAAGCTGTCATTGACGGCGCCGCACTGGCCGCGATGTCAGACGCAGACCTTGCGACGGCCCTGCAAACTGCGACGGTCTTTGCCCGCATCCAGCCAGAGCAAAAGCTGCGGATCGTTCGGGCGTTGCAGGCCAGTGGTGCCATCGTGGCCATGACCGGCGACGGCGTGAATGACGCCCCATCGCTGAAGGCCGCCGATATCGGCGTGGAAATGGGCGGGCGCGGCACCGATGTCGCGCGTGAGGCGTCCGCCATCGTGCTGCTGGAGGATGATTTCGGCTCGATCGTTGCCACCGTGCGATTGGGGCGGCGCATTTACGACAATCTGCGCAAGGCGATGTCCTTTATTCTTGCAGTGCATGTGCCGATTGCGGGCCTTGCGCTGATCCCTTTGGCCTTCGGGATGCCACTGCTGTTGGGCCCGGTGCACATCGCGTTTCTGGAAATGGTCATCGACCCGGTGTGTTCGCTGGTGTTTGAGGCCGAAGGCGAAGAGGATGGCGTGATGGACCGCCCGCCCCGCCCGGTGTCCGAGCCGCTGTTTTCCACCCCGACCATCATCTGGAGTCTGATGCAGGGCGCACTTGTCCTCGGCATTGTGACCACGATCCTGTTTCTCGCCCCCGACCGGGGCTTTGACACAAATCAGGTCCGCGCCCTGACGTTTCATGCGCTGGTGCTCTGCGTGGTGGCGCTGATTTTCGTGAACCGCTCGGTTTCATCCTCGATCATCACCGCCATCACCCGACCGAACCCTGCGCTGGCCTTTGTGTTGCCGATCATCGCAGCGCTTTTGGCGGTGACGGTGTTCTGGGAACCGGCCCGCGACCTGTTCCGTTTTGGCGCGCTGGATGCGCAGTGGCTGGTGGTGCCAATGGGCGCGGGTGTGACGGTTCTGGTTGTGCTGGAACTGCTCAAGCCCATCTGGCGCAGCGCCACCAGAACCGCCGGATCACCGCCGCTGCTGCGGGTTGAAGTCGCAAAACCGCGTGCAAGCTGATCCCGATCCGCTTGGTCTTGCGCTGCAACACGCACCGGTCATCTTGCGGATCGCCAAGCCATGCAGGTTTGTCATTTCCACCACCGCAGGCAAGTTCGGAAGCGGACTCATTGCGCCGTCAAGGTCGCATCCGCGAGCAGAAACGAACATCAGCGCAAATTGCTTTGTGTTGATTTGCACCGTGACGTGATGCGAGGGCTGTCAGCCGTTGCCGTGCCAAGGCACCCGGCCTTGCCCAGACGGGACAAGATTTGCAAAACGCCGGCGGTATTCGGCGGGCGTGGTTCCGGCCAGCTTGCGAAACGTGCGCCGGAACGCGGCGGGGTCCAGATAGCCGACCTCGGCGGCAAGGTCGTCAATCGAGCCGGCGGACATCTCCAGCGTCTGCTTGGCCTCCTCGATCCGGATATGCTGCACGTAGTCGATCGGACTGCTGCCGGTCGCGGCACGGAACCGTCGCGCAAAGGTGCGCGTGTTGAGCCCGGCAATTTCGGCCATCCGCTGTACAGGGTTGGGCTCGTCGTAATGCAGGGCAATCCATTCCTGCGCGCGAGCGATGATTCTGTCGGACCCGCCTGAGTGTCGGTTGGCGGCTGCGAACAACAGCTGCCCGCCCTCATGCCCCGCCAACAAGTGAACCTTGGCCGTTTCGCGCGCGGCGGGCGCACCACAGAAACGCGCGATCAGGTACAGTGCCAGTTCCTGCCACGAGGTCACCCCCCGGCTGTCACAATGCCCTGCGCCTCGGCGCTGAGGCACAAAATTCTGTCGCGGCGCAGCTTGGCACGGGGGTAGGCGCGGGCAAACAACCCGGCATAGGCCCAATGCGAGGCGGCTTCGCGACCGTCCAGCAACCCCGCCTCGACCAGCACCAGCGCGCCCGAACACACCGAGGTCAGCAACACTCCCTCCCGGTGCAGGGCCACCAGCCAAGGCGCAAAGGCCGCATAGTCCTCGCGCGGGGGTTCGTGGATCGAACTGTACATGTCGCAGATCACCACGGCATCGACCGGGCCGACATCTGCAATGCTGCCATGCGGCTCGACAGGGACATTGCCAAAACAGCGGAACGGTTGCCCATGCAGCGACACGATCCGCACGTCGAGGGATTCTGATCCCGGCACCCCCATAGTCATATCCGGAAAGACCGCCCCTGCCGATTGCAGCACGTCATAAAGCCCATAAAGCACCGCAGCCGAGGTGCTTGGCGCGGTCAGAAGGGCAATTCTGGGGCGGCGGTCGGCCATCTGACAGCACCGGGTAAGACAGGACTGAGTCGAGTGTGTCCGATAAGGACCGGTCCTGTCAAATCCGCCTCTCGGCCAGGACCCGGCACAGGGTGTATCTTGTGCGCATGACACAGGCCGAAAGGCCCAATTTGGCAGACCCGCCAAACCGGACTGAAAGGAAGGTGACGCGCGCCCGAGGATTGGGCGCGGCAAACGATGGACAAAACAGGTTTGAACCTTCTTTCAAAGGGAGACTTTGCTATGAAATTTCTTCACGTGATGGTTGCCGCGCTGTGCCTTGCCTCGCCAGCGGCGGCCCAGGACAGCAGCGCCGACGCCGTTCGGCAAACGGCGCGCGATGCACATGGCGTGGCCCTGCCCGATATCGAAAACTATCCCGACAGCATGGTTGCGGGTGCCTGGGCGTGGATGTCCGATGTCGAAGACGGAAAAGGCGCGATCGACCCCAAGACCATGCAGCTGATCGGCCTCGCGGTTGCGTCGCAGATCCCTTGCGAATACTGCACCTACTATCACCGCAAGGCGGCGGCATCCTTGGGTGCGACAGAGCAGGAAATTGCCGAAGCCGCCGCGATGGCGGGCTATGTGCGCAACTGGTCGGCGGTTCTTTATGGGACTGGCGCCGATGTTGCAGAATACCGGGCCATGGTGGACGGGCTGTTTCCAGCAAAGTGACGGCAGAATCTGGTTGCTGCAACCGGGTCCGGGAAAGCCGGCCCGGGCCCTGAATGCCGCAGTCGGCCAGCACCAACCGACAGCAGCGGCGGCAGGATTGCCTCTGCTGTCAAAGTGAAGCAACCAGCCGAAAGAGGCATGCCATGCAGTCCCACACGCCGCCACCGCCATTCGATACCCTTGCCACCACCACAGCAGGTGCCGTGCTGTTGCCGGGCGATGCCGATTATGACGCCGCGCGCGCGGTCTGGAACGCGATGATCTCGCGCCATCCGGCAGCTATCCTGCAATGCACATCCCGCGATGACATTGTGGCAGGGGTGCGCTTTGCGGCGGCGCAGGGGCTGGCGGTGTCGATCAAGGGCGGCGGGCACAATGTGGCCGGTCACGCTTTGGGCGATGGGGCGCTGATGCTGGATCTGTCGCAGATGCGCGGGGTGACCGTTGACCCGGTGGCGCGGACCGCCTGGGTGGACGGCGGGGCAACCTGGGCCGAGGTGGATGCGGCCACGCAGGCGCATGGGCTGGCCACACCCGGTGGGCTGATTTCGGAGACCGGGGTGGGCGGGCTGACGCTGAGTGGCGGCATAGGCTGGATGCGGGCCAAGCATGGCCTGAGCATCGACAATCTGGTGGCGGCCGAAGTTGTCACCGCAGACGGGGCAATCTGTCTGGCCAATGCCGACAGCCATCCCGACCTGTTCTGGGCCCTGCGGGGTGGGGGCGGCAATTTCGGTGTGGTTGCGCGGTTCTGTTTCGCGTTGCACCCCTTCGGACCAGAGGTGATGTTCGCGCTGCCCATCTACCTTGCGGCGGGTGGTACCGGGCCGATCCGCTTTTGGCGCGATTATCTGGCCGACAAGTCGGACAATATCGCCTCGCTTTGCGAATTTTCGACGCTGGCTGAGGGTCCGGACATACCCGCCGAACATTGGGGCAAGCGCTGCTTCACAATTGCCGCGATTTACAACGGCGACGCGGCGGAAGGTGAGCGCGTGCTGGCCCCGTTGCGCGATCTTGGGCCGTTGGCTGCGGATTTCTCGGGCCGGATGGCCTATGTGGAGGCGCAGAAACTGTTTGACCAGCTGTTTCCCAGCGGAGCGTTTCGCTGCTATTGGAAATCGCACCTTCTGACCACGCTCAGCGATGAGATGATCGACGAGGGACTGGCCAACGCCCTCGCATCCCCGTCTGACCAGTCGATCAGCTCGTTCTGGAACTTTGGCGGTGCCACCGCGCGCGTGCCTGCCGAGGCCACCGCCTTTGGCGAGCGGTCTTTCGGCTGGATGTATTCACTCGACTCGGTGTGGGAGCGGGAGGAGGATGACGCGGCGGTCATGGGCTGGACCCGCGATGCCTGGACCCGGTTTCGCAGGCATTCACATCAAGGCCGTCTCTACCTCAATTTCGCAGGGCAGGACGACGACAGTGCCGACCTGACAAGGGATGCCTTTGGTCGCAATTATCACCGGCTGGCTGCGATCAAGCTGCGATACGACCCGCACAACATGTTCCGCTTCAATCAGAATATCCTGCCGGGGTAGGCGCGATCCAGGGCGTGTTGCGTCCAATCGGGTTCAGCCGGTTACACACTATACGCACCACTCACCGGCCGATCTGGTCTTGGGTCTCGTTCGATCTGAATCAGATGGAAAGAGACCCGCTCTGGTCTGGCGTGACAAAAGCGGGTCAAGGGCGCATATTGTGGGTTGAATGGTGGCGCTGAAACCCGGTTTCTTGAAGCATTTTCTGATTTGCAGCCGCGCGAGCGTGGAAGCCACCTCGGTTTCGGGAAGGAGTTCGTTTCATGACACAGTCAGACAAGGCATTCACCGGGTCGATACCGGCGTTTTATGACCGCTACCTTGGACCAGTGCTGTTTGAACCTTTTGCCGACGATCTTGCCGCAAGGGTCAGGGCTTTGGGTCCCGCACGCGTGCTTGAAACGGCTGCGGGCACTGGCATTGTGACGTGGCGGTTGGACGAGGTTCTACCCGAAGCCACCCAGATCACCGCGACCGACCTCAATCAGGCGATGATTGACACGGCCGCCGCCAAGATGACCTCACCTCGGATCACATGGCAGGCCTGCGATGCGACGCAGTTGCCATTTGCCGACAACACCTTTGACTGCGTTCTGTGCCAGTTCGGCGTCATGTTTTTCCCTTCGAAGCTGCAGGCCTTCCAAGAGGCCCGCAGAGTGCTGAAGCCGGGCGGGACGTTCCTGTTCAATGTCTGGGACAGAATTGAGTTCAGCCCGATCTTCGAAACGATTGCCGATGCAATTGCCGCGCGCTACCCGGCAGACCCTCCGAATTTTCCGCGCCGGACGCCCTATGGGCATTACGATGTTCAGGCCATTCTCGATCAACTGCGCGACGCGGGCTTTTCAGATCTTGAATCCGTCGTCGTGACCCTTCCCAGCGTCTGTCCAACGCCCCGAGATGCGGCAATCGGCGTGTGTCAGGGCTCGCCTTTGCGCGGCGAAATCCAGGCCCGCGATCCAGACGGGCTTGCGGCAGCAACCGACGCCGCAGCCGCCGCATTGGAAGCCCGCTTTGGCGCGGGGCCGATCGAAAGCACTATGCAGGCAATCATTTTCACGGCGGCCGGTTAGCACGACGGGCGATCCGGTTGCAGGCGTTCAGATTTGGCTTCGTTTCCAGTTGGTCGATTTGGGAGAAACAGATTATGAAACTTTCCAGACGTTCATTGATCTCTCACAGTGCTGGCACCTTGTCGTTGCTCGCGTTCAGTCCCGCCGCATTTGCAGAAACCGTGGTGAAGGTTGCGCTTTGGGACAAGGGCGCCGCGTCGATGGACGGCCTCGACACGATCACACCGATGGGCATGGCGATGCCGGGTGCCATGATGGATATGGCCACCATGGGGATCACCGTCGACACCCAGGACATTCCCGCAGGCGCCGTCACGTTCCGCATCATCAACGAGTCGCCGGAATTTTACCACAGCATGATCATCTCGCCGGTCGCGGATCTGTCTCAGGAACTGCCCTATCTGGTCGACAAGATGATGGTGGATGAAGCGGCGGCGGGGATCACGGCCCGCGCGAAGGAATTGCGGCCGCGCGATTCCGGCTCTGTGAGCGTCGACATGCAGCCGGGAACCTATATTCTCTATTGCAACGTCGCCGGTCACTACGTGATGGGCATGTGGACACTCATCACAGTGACCGGTTGACTTCGGGCAAACCTGTTAACCGGGATGAGGCGGTTCAGACCGGCTGTGGCGTGCTGCGTTCAATCGGATTCAGCCGGTTGAACGCAACACGCCCTAGCCCGGCGACATGGTTGAAAGCATGGCCAAAAGCTGAATCATGATCGGCACCAAAACAATCAGCAGGTTCACCGGAAACAGGAACCCCGCCATCGGGAACAGCATCTTCACCGGCAGCGCGTTGGCCTTTTCCTCGGCACGGATCAGCCGCATCTGACGCATTTCCTTGCTGAATACCCGCAGCGTCTTGATAACGCTTGACCCCAATTCCTGTGATTGCCGAAACAGCACCGCCAGGGTGCGCGCCTCTTCGAGGTTCACGCGCACAGAGAAATTGTTCAAAGCCTCATGCAGGGGGCGGCCCGCGCGCACCTCCAGGCTGATGATCGACAAATGGCGGCCAAAGCCCGGCTTTGTCTGAATGAACTCTCGCGCCACCCTGTCAATCGCGGCTTCGATGCTCATGCCAGAGTCGACACAGACAATCAGCAGATCCATGAAATCGGGAAACAAACGGCGATAGCGGATCTGGTTTTTCTTGCCGAGATTATCCAGAACCGCATTCACCAAAATGAAGGAAACGCCAGACACGACTGCCGCAAAAAAGAGGGCGATGGTCGATTGAACCCCTGTCGTCAGATTGACCAAACCGTACCAGACCGCCACAAAGATCGATCCGGACACCAGCAGGCGGATCAGGTTGAAAACGCGTTTTGCGTCCCTGTTGAAATACCCGGCGCGGATCAACCGCATCTCAAGACCACCGGGATCATTGCGTTTCTGAACTTCGTAATAATGCCGGATATCGGCATTGTCAGAGGCCAGCGCCAGATCCGGCCCGGCACCCGGCGAAGCCTGATCGCTTTGCATATTGTCGATGTTACGGCGAATATCGCGCCCGCGCACCAGCAGTGACATCAGTGTGAACACCGCCAAAAGCACGGCGACAAAAACAGCAACCAATATCAGAACGTCATTCATGCCAGTTTCTTCCGATCAGAAATCAAACGATACGAGTCGATAGAGAACAAACATGCCTATGCTCATGAAAACCATGA
This sequence comes from Paracoccaceae bacterium, assembly GCA_031428215.1. Taxonomy (GTDB): domain Bacteria; phylum Pseudomonadota; class Alphaproteobacteria; order Rhodobacterales; family Rhodobacteraceae; genus Cypionkella. The sequence continues at coordinate 23,580 of JANPOY010000135.1, read as the reverse complement.
TGCCGACCACAATCTCGGTGCCATAGCCTGTGTCCCAGACCGGATCGAAATAGGTCGGAACCAGCGTCCGTATCATCAGGAACAGCAACAGCGGGAAAACACCCATGATCACGGCGGTGATCCTGCCCTCTGCCGAGATGGCTCTGATCTTGCTGCGCAGCATCGCGCGGTCGCGGATCATGTTCGACAGGTTCTCAAGCACCTCGCCCAGATTGCCGCCCGTGCTGCGCTGAACGCTGACGGTTACGGCAAGCAGGTTCAACTCGTCGGCCCCAACCCGGTCTACCATCGACAGCATGGCCTGATCCAGTTCCGAACCAAAGGTCAACTGGTCTGAAAGCATTCCAAACTCGCTTCCGATTGGATCCGCCATCTCGCGCCCGACAAGGGATATGGCCGCAGTCAACGGATGCCCGGCATTCAAACTGCGCACGATGATTTCGATCGAGGGCGGAAGTTGCGTCACAAACCGCTTGATCCGATTTGCCCGGACCCGCAAAATCAGAAAGAAGGTGATGGCACCCCACAGCACCACAGCACCAACGGCCTGCACAATCGGGGTTGAAAACAGAAAACTGCTCATCAGCATGGAGGCCAGCAATATCCCGAGGATATAAAATATTCTGGCGCGCAATGACAATGTCAGGCCGGTCTGCTGATAAAGCCGCGATATTCCACCGGGTGACAGCAGTGATGTTCCCGGTTGCGACAGCGATCTGTCGCTGATCAGGCTGTTGTAGACGCCAAACTGATCACCGTTTTTCTTCAGACGTTCCAGGCGCTCATTCACTTCATGGGCGGCACTTCTGCGGCTGAACACGCGGCGCAACACCCAATCCGCAAGGATCAGAACCGAACCGAAAATGAATGCGTAGATGATGATGACGGACATCGGGTGCTCAGTGCTTGGTGGTGGGATCAAAGATCCGCAAATCGACCTTCACGCCGATATTGCTGATCTCGGTCAAAAAGCGGGGACGGATGCCGGTGGATCGGAATTCACCAATGACGGTCCCATCCTCTGCCACGCCCGTGCGGTGATACCGCATGATATCCTGCAACTGGATCACATCCCCTTCCATCCCGGTGATTTCAGAAATCGCCGTGACCCTGCGCGTCCCGTCCCGCATCCGGTTCAACTGCAAGATCAGGTTGATGGCCGAGGCAATCTGTGAACGGATCGACATTTGCGACATCGGCATCCCCGCCATGCCGACCATCTGTTCCATGCGCGAAAGCGCGTCGCGCGGATTGTTGGCATGCACCGTTGTCATGGAACCCTCATGGCCAGTGTTCATGGCCTGCAGCATGTCAAACGCCTCACCGCCCCGCACCTCGCCGATGATGATCCGGTCGGGACGCATCCGAAGGGCGTTGCGCACAAGATCGCGCTGCAGGATTTCACCGCGCCCATCCAGACTGGGTGGACGTGTTTCAAGCCGGACAACATGTTGCTGTTGCAGCTGCAATTCGGCGGCGTCTTCAATCGTGACCAGTCGTTCCTCATGCGGAATGAAGGCAGACAGAGCGTTGAGCATGGTGGTCTTGCCGGACCCCGTCCCGCCCGAAATCACCATCGAAACCTTGCCCTCGACCGCGGCCGCCAAGAGCGTGGCCATCCCGGCCGGCAGCGCATTGTTCTTGACCAGTGACGCCAGTTCATAAGGCCGCTTCGAAAACTTCCGGATCGACACCTGCGGCCCGTCCACAGCCACTGGCCGGATTGCGGCGTTGACGCGCGATCCGTCTGCAAGCCGGGCGTCCACCAGCGGCGAGGATTCATCCACACGCCGCCCAACAGACGCCACGATCTTGTTGATGATGCGCAACAGATGGGTTTCATCCTTGAAGCGGACATCGGTTTTGTAAAGTTTGCCGCGCCGCTCGATGAACACGGTTTTTGGACCGACTATCAGGATATCGGAAATTGAATCATCCTTCAGCAGTGGCTCGATCGGGCCGAGGCCCAGCATTTCATCACCCAGATCTGAAACCAGACTGTCCAGCTCTTTGGAATTCAGAGGGATGTTCTGCGATTTCATGTAATCCCGGACCAAGGGCCGCAGTTCGTCATGCAAACGCGTCTGGTCCATACCCTCAAGGGCGGCAAGATTGATTTTATCCAGCAAGAACCGGTGCAGGTTCACCCGCTCGGACACCAGATCAAGCGCGCCGTTGTCGCTTTCCACCGGGGCCGCAACCGGTCGGGAAGGCACTGGCGTTAAGATTTCGCTCACCAGGGATTGACCTTTGGGAAGCGCGGGCTCGGCTTTGTGAAAGAAGCGTCCAACCATTGGCTATCCTCTGCGCTGTGTGCAAATCATTTAACAATCACTTTGGTGCCGATTGCGACTTTCGCGAAAAGTTCGATCACATCCGCATTGGTCAGCCGGAAACAGCCCGAAGTCTCATATCCGCCAACCGTTTCGGCACTGTTGGTTCCGTGAATTCGGTACAATGTATCGGCCCCACCCTTGTACAGGTAGATCGCCCGCGCTCCGAGTGGATTGTAGGGCCCCGACGGCACAAAATCCGGCAGGCTGGGGTCGCGCTTTTGCATGGCGGCCGGGGGTCGCCATTCAGGCCATTCCGATTTGTGCCCGACCACCGTGGTCCCGGTCCAGACAAAGCCGTCTCGGCCCACACTGATCTTGTAGCGCGCTGCCTTGCCATCGGCCAGAACGACATGCAGCGAGCGATCGGCATTCGAAATTATGATCGTGCCCTGACGTTCATTGCTTTCATAGGGAACAATCCTTCGGGTGACTTCGCCATGCGAACGCGGCACTTTCTTGACTTCGGCCCAAGCCATGCCCGATGCCAAAATGCCCGCCCATCCAACAAGGCTGCCGATAAGATTGCGCCGGGCGATCATGCCGAAACCTTTGCGGGATTGAGCGCGCCATTGGCGAATTTCGTCAAGGCCTTGAGAAATTTCGATGACGGGTTGACCTCGCTTATCACCACGCCGCGATCCATCGCTTCGTTGATCGAGGTGGGGTCAGACGGCAGATAGTGAATCGGGGTCTCACCGAACAGCGCTTTCAACTTGGCCCGGCCAATCCGCTGGCCGCCAAAAAGATTGGTCACCCGCTTGTTGATCAGCACATTCACCGACCGTTTGCCGCCTTGAAGGTTTCCGAGGATCCCCAGCAGATCAAGCGTGTGTTTGATCGAGGGCAGGTTCAATTCCGTGACAAGCGTGATGGTGTTGACCGCCTGCAGCACATCCTGACGCCATTCGGTTTCGTAATAGGGAATATCCAGAACCGTGTGCAATTGCTGCATCGTCACGACATCCAGCATTCTCAGCACCAGTTCGTAGCAATTCAGATGCGTCACGATTTCCGGTTGCTTGAAAGAATACAGCGCAAAACCGTTGCTGTGCCGTTGCTGGATCAAGTTGAGGAATTCGCTGTCGACCCGTCGGGGATTGGCCGCGACGCTGTCCAGATTGGACCCGTTGGACATGTTCATCAGAGCACCACAGCCACCGGATGAGAAATCGAGGTCGAACAGTCCGACACCCGATTTTTCCTTGCCAAATTTCCGCGCAAAGATGTCGGCCAAAGTTGATGCAACCGTCGTTCCGCCGGACCCGCCCGCCACCGAGATCACGGCGTGGACACGGTTGCTGCTGGATTTGGCGGATCGGATTCCGCTTTGGATGGCTTGGAACAGATCCCCCGAAGCGATCGGCTTGCGCAGCCAGTCATGAACTTTCAGTTTCAGAAGCTTGCGCACCTCTGCGTCGTCCAGTGTCTCGGAGACGACCACGACAGGCACATCGCCAAAGCTGGCGCGGATGCCGGACAGAATTTCGATATCGCCCGCCGTAACATGCGAAATATCCAGAATGACCATATCAGGGGAGTAAGCAGCCGGGGACCGGTGGAGTTCGGCGACCGTGACCTGCTCGGCCTGATACTGGCCCATGCCTTCAATCACATCCATCACATTCCTGAAATGGTCCTGTCCGGTATCAATCACCAGCACCTGGCTTTTGCGCAGGGTGGAGCGCGGCCGGTCAATCATAGCTTCAAGTACATTCATTTTTGCAACTCGACATGTCTTCACTGGTGATCGTCACCGGGTGGGCGGGAATATTGAGAACACTGACGGGAAGGAATCGCCCAAGAAAAAGAAAATCGAAGGTCAGGTTCCTCAGCTCGACTGTGATCGAAAGGACCGGCCCGTCTGGCCGGCCCACATAGCCAAGCCCGGACCGATGGTAGGTCACATGGACCGAATTTGCCGAAACGCGGGGGAAGATGTCACACATTCCGGGTTTGGTAGACGCCGCATAGACGCAAAGGGCGTCACTGCCGCTGATCAGTCGCTGCATCTGTGTGGCGTCACACGCCACATCGTCGGCGCCGCATGAGACAGACCGGGCGGTATTGGGAACCGGTCCGCCCTGTTCCGACGGATAATCTTCGGTCAGAAAACTCATATCCGCCAACAACGGGTCCGAGACGGCAATCATCCGCGCTCCGTGCTGCACAGCCTTTGCCGCCTGGTTCCATTGATAGACGGCGAAACCGAACTCGATGAACGTGGTGAAAACCAGCAAGACAATGGGCGTGACAAGCAAGGCTTCGGTCAGGCTGATACCGTCCTCGTCAGACCGAAATCTGCGAAGCAACCCTACCATCCGATGTACCTTTCCTCGTGCACATAAGTCACGGTGATCGCGTCGGGCAGCGCGACATGCATCAGCGGCGAACCGAGATAATTCAGCGTGCCGGTCACGCGCACGATGTCCGTCGGCAAGGCCACCGTCGGCGGTGTTGCCGGTTCAATCACCAGATTTTCCGGATCATCCCAGCCCGGCACACGCAGGCCACCGGTTCCCTGCGGATTGCCATAAAACGCAATATTGCGCGCCACCGCAACCGAGCAGGATGAAAAATCCGGTCGGCAGCGCGACCAATACCGCGCGGCGTCTCTGACCGCGACCTGCACCTGTTGCCGCTGCCAGAAGATGTTCCCGAATTCCAGCGTGCCAACGGCCAGAATGGTCAGCACAGGAATGGCGATCAGCGTCTCGACCAGCACTGTGCCTGCGGTGTCCCGCTTGAAACGAGAAAGAAATGACTTTGACGCATATCTCAAATCCAACTCCCTTCTTTAAAAGTACTTCAAGCCTTCGCAGTCTTAGAACATGTTGCGTTCCATCGGGTTCAGCCGGTTGAATGCAACTCGCCACATTCATCGGCCGATCTGGTCTTGGGCTTCCCTCAATCTGAACCGGATCGAAATAAACCCGCTCTGGAATGGCCCGCCGACCTGCCGAAGCGCCCCCAAGGGGGCACTTCCATCAGCGCTTTGGACCCACCGTGGTGTTGCCGACATTGGCGGGCCACGTGTTATAGGTATGGATCGCCGTATTTGCAGCGGCTGCGTTGCCCGCAGCCACACTGATGTTGTCGCGGTGGTCCAAAGAATCCGCGCAGCCCGTGGCCAAAAACATCGCACCCAATAACAACAGGCCCCTATTTCTTGGTGATGATGGCATCGTCAAACTCCAGATCGATCATGTGGCCATAGGGACCGATAATACCATCGCCATTCTGGAAGCTCCGGATCATGTCCTTGTTGATTTCCAGCATCCCAAGCAAAAACAGTTCCACATCATTGGACGACCGCGTGTCATCCAGCGGGCTTGCCAATGGCGTGTTGGGCGTGCCCGGCTTCACCAGCCGCGGCGTCACCAGGATGACAAGATCCGTCTCTTCCTTGTTGAACGCCGAAGACCGGAACAGCGTGCCGAGGATCGGGATCTGACCGATCCACGGCACCTGCTTGATATTGCGTTCATTGTCCACCTGCAGCAGGCCGGCAATGGCAAAGCTTTGGCCATCGCGCAACGTCACCGTCGTGTCCGCCTTGCGCGAAATGAACGCGGGCTGCCCCGCCACGTTGATCGAGGTGTCAATGTCGCTGACTTCGGGACGGATGCGCAGACTGATCTGGGAATCGTCCAGCACAACCGGACGGAAATTCAGCCGGACGCCGTATTCCCGGTAATCGGTTTCCGATCCGACGGACCCGTTTTCGCCGATCACCGCCTTTGAGATCGGCACTTCACCCCCGACCACAAAGTTGGCCTCGATGCCGCTTGTGGTCACCAGTGTCGGGTTGGCCAACCGGCGGGCAAGGCCCTTGGCTTCCAGCGCGTTGATCACGATGTTCACATCGCCCCCGGCGACCGACAGAATATTGCCGACAAACGTGCCGAACGGCACCTCGCCCGATGTCGGGCTGCCGGTTTTTACATTCGTCGAGCCGTTTCTGGTCTGCGTCAGGTTCACCCCAAGCTCGCGGCCTGCGTTGCGGCTGACCTCCAGAATGCGCACATCCAGTTGCACCTGCTGTGGATCGGTCACCCGCACCGCATTGATGACCGGCTGCTCTGAATATTGCGAGGCGATGCCCAGAACCCGCTCCAGATCGACCGAATCCTTGACCGTCCCGGAAACACGGATGCGGCCATTCACGTTGGTGGCGTCCACCTGTGCCGACGGCACCGCCCGGTCAATCGCGCTTTGCAGATCGTCGGTATCGACGTCGACCCGCAGGATCGCCGTGCCCAGCATCTTCTTTTCCGCATCGAAGAAGGTGATGTTGGTCGAACCGGGGCTGTTGCCCTGCACATAGATCGACTTGTCGGTCAGGGGAAACACATCGGCCACCGCCTGATTGCCGACCACCAGATCGACAAACGGCACATCGGTTTCGATGGTAAGCGTGTGCCCGGCGGGAAGCCTGATCGGTTCAACCGCACCGGATCGTCCCAGCGTGATCGACAGATCCTGCGCCACAGCGCCGGAAGGTTGCAGCGCCGCGAAGCCCAACACCATGGCCAGCGCCAGCAAGCGCAAGCCGCCCCCGGTCCTTTCAGAGTGGGACGTTCTGGTCCCGTTTGCCTGTTCAATCAGCATTGCCCGAATGCTCCTACTTTTCTTTTTATATTTAGCCGGTGACGCATGTTTACTTCTTTACTTCATTCACCAGCGCTGGACCCATTCACCTGATAATCCTGCGGCTTGCCGTTGCGGATCACGCGTACGGTTACCGATACCGGCGGCTCTGGTGCCACTTCGACCACCTTTTCGACCACCTTCTCCACCACAATCTGCTTTTCCACCACAACCGGTTCGGGGCGGGTGGTCAGGTTGTTCTCGACCGTCTTCAGCCGCCCGGTCACATCGGAACCAAGCGAGTTGAGCGCGGATTCCAGCGCCTCCAACCGGCTGGCCTGTTCGGCAAGGCGGCGGTCCTCTTCGGCGCGGGCAAGGGCCTCGCGTTCGGCCAGTTCCACCTGCAACGCCGCAGAAACATCGGTTTCCGCCATCTTGCTCAGCGTCATGCGCGTGCTTTCAACGACTTCAGACGAGGCCACGCTGCGCAGCGCCAATGACAGCGTACCCGCATTGGCACCCAAGATCAACTTTTGCGCCTCTTCGGTGGTGACTTCAAAGGTCACGGTCTTGACGACGCTGGGTTCGTCCTTGCGATCATCCACGCTTTGGTCAATGGCCAGAACCTTGACGCCCTGCAGCAACACATCGACAAAAGGTTCGCCGCTGTTGTTGCCTTGCAGGGTGCGGGTCAGCATCACGTCCACCCGGTCGCCGGGCAGCACGAAACCGGCCACACCCAACACGTCGTTGACGCGGATCGACACCGCTTTCATGCCTTGTTCGATGGCGGTGGACAGTTTGGCGCGCTGACCCGGCACGGTGACCTTGGTGGTCAGAACGGGTTCGCCCTTTTCCATCGACGCCATCACAAAGCGGCTGGTGGCTTCATCCGCGCCGACCAGAGACTCGATCGAACTGAAAGCGCCCGGCGGCAGCGCAGTGCTGGCCCAGGCGATGGTTTCCAGTTTTTCGGCGGTGATCATTTCGCCAAAGCGCATCGGTTGGCTGGCGACCACAATCACATTGGCGGGCGCAGACTCCGCCTTTTGTTGCTGCGCCATCACGCTGGCGGCAATTTGTTGTTGCTGATCGGCAAGCCAAGACCGCGCGCCAAACACCGCACCGACAGCCAGAACGATAGCGATCAATAGACTTAGAACTGTGGTTGCCCGCATGTGCGATCCGTTGAACTTTCAGGCGTTTCGGGTTCAAGCGTTGCTCGATGCCTCGTCCCGTTTGCCACATTTCAGAAACTTGCGCCGCAGCGCTTTCTTATGATAAAAATTCAACTGGTCAAAATGAAGGCGCCGACCCTGCTTGAGCGGCGCCTTCGTTACTATGTCACTTGAAACGTCAAGCGCAACTCGGGCGTAAGCTGATTACTGCGCAGGAGCAGGAGGTGTGTACAGCGCAGCGTCCGGGGTCAGATCTGCACTGCCCATCCAAGCGGCCCATTCAGTCCAGTTAGTTCCCAAGCCGACACCGAACGTGGTCACTGCAACCACAACGGCGCCGGTCAGCAAGCCAAGCAGCAGAAGATATTCGGTCAGTGCCAGCCCGTCCTCGTCTTTGGAAAAGCGGGCAAGGGTGGTCTTCAATTTATGCATTACCATGATATATTTCTCCGTTGATTAAGGCTTTACGGACACCCGCCCCCACGCGGTCCGTATCTTGTGTGTTTCTTGAGGTCCAACCCAGCATCACAACCCCAAGGCTCAATTTTGCCCCATTTTCGCCCTAAAGGTCAAGGAATTGCCGCGATTGGGCAAAGTTTTGACGCAATTGGGACAATTTGGTGGCCACTGTCGCCGCAGGTTGAGAAAGTCGGCAGGTGGACACGCATACACTACAACCAAAACGTGTAAAATTTATACTAAAAAGCAACTTCCAGCCGATTTTTGATTCGCGGCGTCAGCGCACCAGAACCGATTCATCGCGCACAAAAGTGTCCAGCGTGCCATTGCCACCCACGCCGGTGATGTCTGCCACCTCGACATCAATCGTCAGATCTCTTTTGTCATTCACATTGGCCGCAGGGTCGGAATTGTCCGGCGACATTGGCCGCGTCAGGAACAGGCTGCCATAGGCTTCCACCGGATAGGTGTTGCTGCCGCCCCCTTCATCCGCGTTCTCGATGCAGTTGATGATCGCGGCAAACACCGTGCGCCGGTCGGGGCTGGTGCGTGTCGGGCTTTCCACTGGCACGCCCTCTGACGCAATCGAACATTGGCCAAGCCCGTTTTCCGTGGTTCCGGCCTTGGGTGGCGTGCCATCGCCCTGCGACGCGGTGGCGACCAGATCATTCTCTATCTCATAGCGATAAACATCATAGCGCGACGGCACCGATGCGCCGGGGCTTTGCGCACCTGGCCTCGAATTCATCTCGATCAGCATTTCACTTGTCAGCGTGACGGACGGATGGTTCACCTCCCAATAGGTCGCGATGTCCCAATTGCCAGATCCGATGGTTGCCCCCAAGGCACCGGACCCCGGCGGCAACATCGTGTCATTCTGACTGAACCCCATCGCCCACCAATCGGCGGGCGCGGGTTCCACGTAATCTGCGGGCTTGCCCTTGTAGGCACGGCGCATCGCATCCTGCACAGACTCGGCGTTGCAGACCCCATTGGCCCCATTGGTCGGGATATAGCCCTTGCGCACGTTCGCGGCCGGTGGATAGTCGGCCGCCGCATTGTTGTACGGCCCGCTGTAGATATCAAACCGCACATTGATGCCCTGCCGGATCGAGGTTGCCGCGCCCGGCTTGGTGGTCACCGTCTTGGCGTCATAACAGGTCGGGTTTTCATCCCCCGCAAAAATATCGCGGATCGCCGCGGCACTGGATGTGGTGTTGTCATTCTGGCCGGTCACGCTCAGAAACCCGAAGTTGCCGGGTGCCGCGGTGTCGCTGCCTTTGGGATGCAGCCGGATCATGCGGCCATGCAACCGCCCGCCGGCGAACGCATCCTGAAGGTCGATGTTTTCAGACTCGAACGGATTGCAGATGAACAAAGGCGTCACATCACAGGCCGCCGTCCGATAGGTCGCCACCGCTTCGGCCGCGACCGGCACGTTTTGACGCAACCGCGAGACGGGATTGAAAAAGAAGGTGTTCAGATCCTGCGACCGGGCGCGCACATGGACGAACTCGGCATCCTCGCCCGCCGTGGTGGCGTTGTCTTCCAGATAGGTGGCGGTGATGGCGGTGTTGTCGCTTTCGGGAATATCCGTCAGAAAGGTGATGGTGAATTCGCCGGACGCGGTGGTCATGACGATGTTGAAGTTGCTTTCGGTCAGGCCCAGAAAGGAAACAGAGTTGGACAAAAGCCCCATCGCCGCCTGCGCGCGGTCAATGGAATCCGCGCTGCCATCCAGTTCGCGGGCCCCCGCCAACGCCATGGCATCCGCAGCCGCCTGAAGATCGGAATGCGCGTTGTTGCCGCGGCCGATGTCGACGATGATCAGGCCCATCGCCATGAACATCGGCAAGGCGATCAGGGAAAGCACCAGCACATAGCCAGAGTCGTCGCGCCAAAATCTTTTCATCTTAGCCACCCAGTGAAAAAAGCATTGCCCCCACGCCCCGGTGGGAAATCATCCTTGGGTGGAATAATGCTTACAGAGGGGGCTTTTGTAAAGGAATTCGGGCGCAGCAGCCGATGTCAGGCGAACAGCACCGCCAGAATGCCCGAGATGGCCATCGGGACACCGTAAGGCACGCGCCGCGTTTCCGCGATTTCCGCCATGCGTCGCCGAAACGCGCCACCACCGAGGGGCCTTCCCGCCTCAATCCGCAACAGGATCAGAAATCCGACCGATGTGATCAGCAGGAACACCACATAAAGCCCGACCCCAGACAGCCCGACCATCAAGCCAAGCGGAAAGTAGAATTTCGCATCCCCCGCACCGATCATCGAGGCAGACCACAGCGCGAAACTGAAGGCAAACAGGACGATGGCCACGATCAGGCTGCTTTTCCATTGCCCGTCGGGGTCTGAGGCAACTGCGACCAAGCCGATGACCGACAGTATCAGCACGTCTATGTTGCGAATTTTCAGCGTGCGGAAATCACAGACCGCAATCCAGGCCATCCAGACCAGTCCAAGCGCAAGGGCCGCCTGATGCAGAATGTCCATACTGTTCTTCCGGGTCTGAAATCATGCGACAGTGTCAGATGCCCTTGAGGTCACCCGGCGAACGCTTTTGGTAAGATGAGGAGTTGCGCAGAAGCTGCAGGTTGTTGGCTGCGGTTTCGTTGGCCGGATCCATCTCATAGGCAATGATGAAATGACGCCGCGCCACTTGCAGGTTGCCGCGCAGCAACTGCGAATAGCCATAGTTGTTGTGATACTCGATCCGTTTGCCGATGATCGGCTGCAACCTGCGGTAGGCCAGATCGGCCAGATCAAAGCGCCGCAGCATGTCCGAGGATGCGGCATACCCAAGCAAGGCCTGCGGATCATCCGGCGCCACATCCAGCGCCTTCTTGAACAGCGCGCTTGCCTTGCCATAATTCTTGGAGTTGAACTGCACCTTGGCCGAAACGATCAGCTGGTCGTCGGGATAATAGTCGACATTCGACGTGTCTGCAGCACTTGATGCGGTGTTTCCAAAGCTTGAAAAGCCCGCAGGCTCGTTCGTCGTGCAGGACGACGCCACCATGATTGCTGCCAAAAGAAGTGTTTTGCGCACAGCTCTATACCTTGCTTTTTCACCAAAAGGCTATGCCGGAGTGACCAAAAAGTCTACAGGATGGCATAGTTGTCCTCACTGACATTGCAAATTTGTCACAAGGCCAAGTTGCATTGACGCGGGCCTCGCTTCAAGCTCTGTTTGTTTACCAGAAAAACCATGCCAGCAACCATGCACCGCCCAACAGATGGGTCGCGGTGATGGCAAGATAAGCCGCAAGCCCGTAAACCGCCGTCCGGCGCGGCATCGCAGCACGCTTGTCGTCCAGCTGATCGGGGTAAATGAACGCATGCATGCCCAGTGTGAAGATGACCAACAGTTGCGGAGACTCAAAATGGATCGTCGCCGCCGCCGACAGTGCTGAGGTCGCCAGCAGAAGACGCGTGGTCCACGCGGGACGAAGGCTTCTGCCCAACATCCGCAGCAGGCGGCCACCGTCCAGCGGCCAGACCGGCAGCAGATTGATGAAGTTCAAGGCGGCAATGGTCGCGGCAAAGATGTGCAGGCCGGTGGAGAGCCGTGGCAGCATGTCAGATGCCAGATCGGACATCAGCATCGCCGTGACCATGGGCGCAATGCTGAACCCCGCCCCCATCAGCGTGATGAAAAAGTCGTGGCCTTCGCTGCGCGGTGCCGAACGTGATATCGAACGGTTCGCCAGGATCGGCAACAGGCGGAAGGTTGCATCCCGATGCCCCATCAGCCGATGCGCGATGACATGGCCGACCTCGTGCATCACGACAGCAGAAATCAGGGCAATGCCATAATCAATGTCCAGCAGGTAGATCGCGACCAGCGCCGCAAGTACCCCGTAGCGCAACGAGTCAAAATCAATCTGGGGCGCGGTCACCGACCCGCCGGCGAGTATGACGCCGCCCTGCACAACCCGAAACATCATTATGCAAATGACCAAACTAGCTGCAATTTCCAACATCAGAGCCCCACGTTCTTTTCCACCTGAGAAACAGTATACGGCAGACTGAGGCAATTCTTGGGCTGTTTCACGATAGAGATGTGGCAGTTTATACTCGGCCCAAACCGGCATCAGGCGATCGGATTGGTTTGCCTGCCAGTCGCTCAACGGGTCTGCGGCTTTGAATGGGACCAAGATGTGCAAAAGCCTTTGGCGGCACTGATCGACGCCGAACGGCATTCGAGGCTGGACCCAAAGCACAGATGGGTTCATTCGCGCCCCGATTTTGGCCCGTCGGTGGCGAAAGTGCTCTAGCTTTGCTGCGCTGCTTTGCCTTGTCACACACCGGCACGCGCCACTTCGCTATGCGAGCTTGCGGCAAGGCGCAGGAACGCATTCGGGCCGTCTTCGGCGACATGAAACAACCACCGGCCCATGGTGCGCGACAAAATGGCATCCCCGCTCAGGAACAGGCGACCGGCTTCCAGCTCTCGCGCAATCGTGGTGCGACTTAGAATGATCGACGAAAGTGACAGGCAATTTGTCTCGACATAAAGGTCAATGTCAAAGCCGGGGATGTCTGTGCAGATTTCTACCGGCAGACCGGGCCGGACAAGCGCCCAGTATGTGGTGTACTCAAGGTCGGGATCGCTGAACCGAAACTGAATGACCACCTGACGGCTTGGCAGGTGTGCAACCTCGATATAGCCGCGCATCTGCCACATCAGGTTTGACACGTCCACATCCGCCAAGGCCCTGCTTGCCTCGATGTTGCACTGCGCCCATTTGCCCAAAGCGTCCAGCGCAGGCTCCAGATTGATCGCGCGCTGGGTGCGGATGTAGTCGACCTGACCCGTCGCGGCGTCCTCAACCCGCTCGATCATGCCCAGCGCTTCCAGCTCTTTCAGTCGCCGAGACAACTGCGCCGGTGAAATATTGCCAACCCCGCGCCGGATTTCGTTGAAACGCGTGGCACCTCCCCACATTTCGGTCAGGATCGGAATGGTCCAGCGCGGTTCCAGCACAGTGCAGGCATGCGTGATCGGGCAAATCAGTCCATAGGGCTTGCGGGTCAAATTCGGTCCTCCATGATGACAGGCCTACGCGATCAAACGCGCACGAGCCAGTTCACAATCTGTATCAGGCGGGCTTCACATTCTGCACTGCCCCCATGCCCGTGCGCCGGTGCATGTTGAGGCCATCTTAACCCGAAGGAGAACAGGATGCCCAAATTCATCGTTGAAAGAAACATTCCCGGCGCCGAAACCCTGACCGCAGACGAGTTGTGCGACATCTCGGCCAAGTCCAATGCCGTGGTCGCGGGCCTTGGTGTGCCCTATGTCTGGCACCACACCTATGCGGCGGGCGACAAGCTGTACTGCGTGCATGAGGCAGACAGCGCCGAAGCCATCTATCGCCACGCCAGGGAAGGCGGCTTCCCGGCTGACCTTGTGGCCGAAATCAAAAGCACCTTCGGTCCAGAAACCGCAACACGTTTGGCATAGCCAAAACGCCAGCAGGGACAGGGGAAGCCTTGTCCCTGTTGTGTGAAATGTGATGCAGGGCGCGTCGCTTGACCTGGGCATGTGATTAGAGGCTGTTGTATGTGTCCGCCTGCGTGGGCGCGATGCCTGCCACCGCCGCTTGGGTACTCCGCGAGTTTGTCAGGCCCAAGAACCCGTCATCCGCGCGCGTGGCCTTCGCAATTGCCCGCCACATCTGAAGGGCGCGCGCAACAGCAGACGGATCTTTTCATTCAAGTGGACTGCCTGAAATCGCAAAGGTCAGGGATGCCCAGGTGCTTTGCCAGACCGCTCCGTTGTCGGCTGCACTTTCCTCCATATGGACCGCGCTCAGCAGATAGCTGCCAGCACCGGTCAGCGGGATATCTGCCACCCCTGCGTCATTTGTCTGGTACGTCTTGCGCTCGACCTCGACACCGTCGCGATAGAACAGTGCGACCTGCGCCTTGGGAACCGGGGCCCCCTGCCACAACAGCTTTACGGGCAGGGTGTTGCCCGCAAGGTAGGGGTTGCGCAGTGCGACAAGTTCAAAATCCATGCCCGTCGCGTAATCCGCATCCGTTTCGGAAGCCGGGCCAACCTGTACCAAGGCCTTGGCGTTGCGCGTGTAGGATTCGGTAAAGCCCACTTCGGGCAAGCTGCGGGCACGGTGACGGCCCACGATGGCATTCAAACCCTCTTCCTCGACGTAGTCCACGAAATCCTGAAACGCATCATAGGTCAGTTGCTCTGGCAGCGCATGGTAAGCAATCACGTGCAAACCGGGGACGGTCGCGTCATAGACCACCGAAGGTGTGTCTCCCTCTTTGCCGATCAGATCATGCACCCCGGCAGCGTCGGTGATCTGATACCGACCGAATTTGTGCGACAGATAGGGATAAGACCGGCCCTTGAACATCTGGCCGACCTGCAGGTCCAGGGCGATTTCATCGCCCAGAGCCACTTCGTGCGACAAGGGCGCCACCCAGAACTCATGCGCATGCACAGGCAGGGAGAGGTGAACCAGTGCGGCTCCCAGCGTGAGAAACAGGCGCATGACAATTCCTTTGCTTTGGACATTCCCGGCGTTCCGTTTGGTTCGCCGGGAAGATTGGTTTTTCAACGCAGGTCAGGGATCAGTTGCTGGGATGTCCAGCCGCTGCACGGTCGCGTGCGACTTCGCTGTTGTCCTGCTCGCCCAATTTCGCTTCCGGCGATGCATCGAACTTGCCATAGGATGTTGCGGAGCCGTCGCCGTCACGGTTGCTCTGATTGTTGTCGACAAACCCTGCCGTCATGGGTCCTGCCAACTGCGCGCCAAAGCCCTGGTCATGGCCTTTTGCAAAGCCGGTCGTCGCAGTCACGAGAGTCACGGCAGACACCATAGCAGCCGTTGCAAACATTTTGATCGTCATTGTAATATTCCTCCAAGGGGTTTCGTGCTTTTCTAGGTGGGCACGCTGGAGTTACGGGGCGGTTTCGAGAGAGTTTCAAAGCACACGAAAGCGTGAAGGTGTCGCAGTGCAACCCCGGATGGATTTTGAACAAAGCCTGACCATCACCCCCGCCATGTACCGTCGCCATACGCGCCAGTTGTCCGGGGTGATGACAGGTGCGGCCCGCCACTCCGGTGGACCGGCTTGGATATGCCCGCGTTGCCGCGCAGGCGCCGGCCACCTCGCAGGCACAACGAGTCGCCCCCCCGAACCGCCGCAAATCGGTCTGTCACCGGCAGCGACCCCGTTCGCCCACGCCGCATTTCGGGCCATGCCTCTCTCCCTTTGGCAAATGTTTTCCCAACAGCCAGTTTTCTGCGCTGTGGCTTCGCAGAAGTGCCAAAGAATTGTGCATCTTGGCTGAGTCACTCCCAAGCCGAAGCCCGCAGCTTCGATCTGATTGATCCGCACCCGAAAACTGCTCCCCTTATGCTCGCTTGGATTGATTCAAGTTAGTCGAGATCTGCCAAGGCGATCGGGGTTTCTGGTTCTCATGGCATCTCAGAAGAACAATCGTGCTGCCCGGCCATGCGCGAACTTCTCTCTGCAAGAGAGGGCGCCAAGGGGAGCCATAAAGGGGAATTCATCATGACTCTGACCAGACGCGCACTTTTGGCAACCGGGATCGCCTCGCTTGCCTTGCCCCGCATTGCATTCGCTCAGGCCGAGACGATCAAGATCGGCGTGCTGCATTCGCTTTCCGGCACGATGGCGATTTCGGAAACCACATTGAAAGACACTATGCTGATGCTGATCGAGGCGCAGAACGCCAAGGGCGGCGTCTTGGGCAAGATGCTGGAGGCGGTGGTGGTGGATCCGGCCTCGGACTGGCCGCTGTTTGCCGAAAAGGCCCGCGAGTTGTTGACCGTTTCGAAAGTGGACGTGATGTTCGGCTGCTGGACCTCCGTTTCCCGCAAATCCGTGCTGCCGGTGATCGAGGAGTTGAACGGGCTGCTGTTCTATCCCGTGCAGTATGAAGGCGAGGAATCGTCAAAGAACGTCTTCTACACCGGAGCCGCGCCGAACCAGCAGGCAATTCCGGCGGTGGATTACTATCTTGAGGAACTCGGTGTCACCAAATTCGCGCTGTTGGGCACCGACTATGTCTACCCGCGCACCACCAACAACATCCTTGAGGCTTATCTGATCTCCAAGGGCATCCCGAAGGAAGATATCTTCGTCAACTACACCCCGTTCGGCCATTCCGATTGGTCGAAAATCGTCGGCGACGTCGTGGCTTTGGGCGCGGATGGCAAGAAGGTCGGCGTGATTTCCACGATCAACGGCGATGCCAACATCGGCTTCTACAAGGAACTGGCGGCGGCTGGCGTTACCGCAGATACGCTGCCCGTGGTGGCGTTTTCGGTGGGTGAAGAGGAACTGTCGGGTCTGGACACCACCAACCTTGCCGGTCACCTGGCCGCCTGGAACTACTTCATGTCGGCAGATACCCCGGAAAACGCCGCCTTCATCGCGCAGTGGAAGGCCTTCATCAAGGACGACAAGCGCGTCACCAACGACCCGATGGAAGCGCATTACATCGGCTTCAACATGTGGGTGAATGCGGTCACCGCCGCAGGCACCACCGAAGTTGACGCCGTTTCGGCCGCGATGATCGGGCAGGAATTCCCGAACCTGACCGGCGGTGTGGCCAAGATGCTGGCGAACCACCACCTGACCAAACCGGTGCTGATCGGCGAGATCCGCGCCGATGGCCAGTTCGACATCATCAGCCAGACCGAACCCGTCGCGGGCGACGCCTGGACCGATTTCCTGCCGGAATCGGCGGTGCTGGAGGCGGATTGGGCCGAGCTGAACTGCGGCATGTACAACAAGGACACCGCCACCTGCGTGCAGTTGAAGTCGAACTACTGATCCAGGCAAAGCATCCCACCTTCTCCCCGTCAGGGGAGGGGGCCGGGTGAGGAAGCAACTTCTTCACCCACCCTCAACACCGGAAACCCCATGCGCCTGACCGCCCTTGTCTTCGCGGCCCTTTCCTTGCTGCTGCCATCACTGGCCCTCGCTGAGGGCGAGGCCGCCGCAATCATCGCAAAGAACCGCGACCAGATCGAAAAGCCCTCGCGCCAGACCATCGGTCCGGTCATAGCGGCCCTGGCGTCCAGCGGTGACCCGATGGCCGATGACATTCTGTCCGCCTGGGCCGACAAGCGGTTGGTGATCCGCAAATCCGATGACGCGCTGCTGCTTTTGGCCCCCGAGGATGACGGCCTGATCGCGCTGGACGGCACCCCCGCTGGCACCGCGGCCAAGGGCGCGTTGACCGAGTTGAAGCCCAACGCCGGGGTGCGTGGCATGATTGCCGCCGCCCTTGTGCAGTTCACCCTGACCGACCCGGACCCTGCCCGTCGCGCCGAGGCGCTGACCTCCATCGCCCGCGATCCCACCCCGGAAACGCTGGAACCTCTCCGCGCCTCTATCGCCACCGAGGCCGACCCTGCGCTGAAACATCAAAAGGAACGTCTGGAACGTTTCCTGACCCTGCGCTTTGACCCCGATGCCGCAGCCCGTGTGGCGGCCATTCAGTCTCTTGGCACCAATACGGCACTTGACACCCGCGCGGCCCTTAACCCGCTGGTCGCCACCACCCGCATCGCCACCGCGGGCGACCCGACCGGCAACATTGCCCGCCCGCTTCGGCTTGGCAGCGACCTGTCGGAAGCCGATGCCTACGACCTTCTGGTTGTCGCCAACCTTGCCCCCGCCCGCCTGACCTTGGAACAACAACGCGCAGCCCTTGTGGCCAACATTCAGAACGGCAAAGTCGGCGGCATTCCGGTGGCAGATTTGAACACCCAAGCCGCCCGCGACCACGCCTACACCGCGCTGGAGACGGCTGGCACCGTCCCCACCGCCGCGACCAACGACGAAGCGATCGCCGCCCTTGCCGCCCATCGGTTCTTTGAGGTTTACGTCGAGCAGGACCCGGCGGTCAGCGCCGCCGCCCGCACCGCCCTGACCGCCATCGACCGCAAGGTGGCCATCATGCAGGCCGCCGACCTTGGCCTTGACGCGCTTTCGCTGGCCGCGATCTACTTCCTTGCCGCCATCGGCCTTGCCATCACCTTTGGCGTCATGGGCGTGATCAACATGGCGCATGGCGAGTTCATCACCATCGGCGCCTACACCGGCTTTGTCGTGCAATTGTTTGTGCCGGATTACACCTTGTCGATCGTGATAGCCTTGCCGCTCGCCTTCGCGGTCACCTTCGCGGCAGGGGTCGCGATGGAGCGTCTGGTGATCCGCCACCTGTACAAACGCCCGCTGGAAACCCTGCTGGCGACCTTCGGCATCTCTATCGCACTGCAGCAGATCCTGAAGAATGTCTTCGGCACGCAAGCCCGCCCGCTGACCGCCCCCGGCTGGTTGGACGGCGCACTTTCGTTCAACGACGTCGTCTCGATCAGCTACATCCGCATCGCGATTTTCGTGCTGGCGCTGATCTTCCTGCTGTTCTTCCTTTACCTGATGAAACGCACCCGGTTGGGGCTGGAGGTCCGCGCCGTGACGCAAAACCCCGCCATGGCCGCCAGCATGGGCATCAACCCCGACCGCATCAACATGCTGACCTTTGGCCTCGGCTCTGGCATTGCGGGCATCGCCGGGGTGGCCATCGGGCTTTACGCCAAAGTCACGTCGGAAATGGGGGCCGACTACATCGTGCAATCCTTCATGACGGTGGTTGTCGGCGGTGTCGGCAATGTCTGGGGCACATTGGCAGGAGCCACGATGATCGGGTCGCTGCAAAAGGTGATCGAGTTCCTGAACCCCTCGAACACCCTTGCCGCGCAGACCTACATGATCCTTTTCATCATCCTTTTCATCCAGTTCCGCCCCCGGGGCATCATCGCCCTGCGCGGCCGTGCGGCAGGAGATTGACCATGACCACCCATTCATCTGTCCAGAAATATCCCACGGGGGGTGCGGGGGGGGTGAAACCCCCCGCTTCCTTCGGCAGCCGCAGCTTCTTCGCCCGCAACCCTTCGGTGCTGATCTTCCTTCTGGCGCTGGCCGCCTTCACCATCATCGTCACCTTCGCGTCCGAGGCCTACGGCACCGGGCTGATCTCAACCTCCTTCGTGAAGACCCTCGGCAAGACCCTTTGCCTCTGCCTTGTCGCGTTGGCGATGGACCTGATCTGGGGCTATGCGGGCATCCTGTCGCTGGGTCACATGGCGTTCTTTGCCCTTGGCGGCTACATGATCGGGATGTGGCTGATGTATGCGCGGACCGAGGAGATTGTGGTTCAGGCCCTGTCGCAAGGCGGTCTGCCCGCGACAGCCGAAGAGATATCCCAAGGCATCGCCACCCAGATCTTCGGCGTTGTCGGTTCGTCCGACCTGCCCGTCATCTGGTCTTTCGCCCACAGCCTGCCGCTGCAACTGACGCTGGCGCTGGCCGTCCCCGGCCTCCTCGCCCTCGTCTTCGGCTGGCTGGCTTTCCGCAGCCGTGTGACCGGCGTTTACCTGTCGATCCTGACGCAAGCGATGACCCTCGCCCTTGCACTGTACCTGTTCCAGAACGACTCTGGCCTGCGCGGCAACAACGGGCTGTCCGGGCTGCAGAACCTGCCGGGCCTTGGCGATACCTCGCAGCACATGCTGTCGATCTGGTTCTTCTGGGCTTCTGCACTGGCCCTTGGCGCGGGCTACCTGACCATCGCCTTCATCGTATCCGGCAAGTTCGGATCGGTGATCCGCGCCATCCGCGATGATGAGGCGCGGGTGCGCTTCCTCGGCTACCCGGTCGAGGTTTACAAGCTGTTCCTCTTCACTCTGACCGCCGTTGTCGCGGCCATCGCGGGCGTGCTGTATTATCCGCAGGCCGGCATCATCAACCCGGCCGAACTGGCCCCCATCGCCTCTATCTACCTTGCGGTCTGGGTCGCCATCGGCGGGCGCGGGCGGCTTTACGGCGCGGTGATCGGGGCGGCCTTCGTGTCGCTTCTGTCCAGTTTCTTCACCTCCGGCCGCCTGCCGAACATCCCGCTTGGACCTGTGACGCTGAACTGGGTGGACTGGTGGCTGGTGCTGCTGGGGCTGACCTTTGTTGGTGTCACCCTGTTTGCGCCCAAGGGCATCGGCGGCCTCTTTGACCGCTTTCAGCACATCGGCACGCCCGACCGCAAAGGTGCGCCGCTTGGCCCCAATGACGGCAGCTTTCAAGAACAAGAGGCGCAACCATGACCGCCCTTCTGGAAGTTTCCGGCATCTCTGTCACCTTTGATGGCTTTCGCGCCATCAACAATCTGTCGTTCTCGATTGGCCCCACCGAATTGCGGGCCATCATCGGACCGAACGGCGCTGGCAAGACCACTTTCATGGACATTGTCACCGGAAAAACCCAGCCCAACTCTGGCAGCGTGACTTTCGGCGAACGCGCCATCTCGCTTCTGGGTCTGAACGAGGCAAAGATCGCGCGCGCAGGTGTCGGACGCAAATTCCAGCGCCCCACCGTGTTCGAAGACCAGACCGTGACGGACAACCTGATCCTGGCGCTGAAGGCCCCGCGCAGCCCGTGGCGCGTGATGGCCTGGCGGCCCAAACCCGCCGACATGGAACGCGTCAAGGCGCTGGCCGAAGAGGTGGGGCTTGGCGACCAGTTGGCCCGCAAATCCGGCGAGCTTTCACACGGCCAGAAGCAATGGCTGGAAATCGCCATGCTGCTGGCACAGGAACCACGGCTTTTGCTGGTCGATGAACCTGCCGCGGGGATGACTCCTGCCGAACGCGAACAGACCACAACCCTGCTGGTCAGTCTGGCAAAAACCCGCGCCGTTGTGGTGGTAGAGCATGACATGGAGTTCGTGCGCCGCCTGAATTGCCGGGTCACGGTGTTGCACGAAGGTGCGGTGTTGGCTGAAGGCTCGCTTGACCACGTCACCCGTGACCCGCAGGTGATCAGCGTTTATCTGGGGCGTGGATGATGATTGAAACCCAAGGGCTTACGCTTCACTACGGCGGCAGTCAGATCCTGCACGGCATCGACTTTGCGGCAAGGATGGGCGAGGTCACCTGCATCATGGGGCCGAACGGCGTCGGCAAGACCTCGTTTCTGAAGGCGCTGGCAGGCACCCACCCCCGGTCAGGCGGAACCGTGGCGCTGGCCGGGCAAGCCGTGCCCGTCTCTACCGCGCATGACATGGCCCGGCGCGGGCTCTCCATTGTGCCGCAGGGCCGGATGATCTTTCCACTTTTGACCGTGCGCGAGAATCTGGAGACGGCCTTTGCGATACTGCCAAAAGCCGAGCATCAGATCCCGGATGAGGTTTTCACCCTTTTCCCCATCCTGAAGGATTTCCTGCACCGCAGGGGGGGCGATCTGTCCGGCGGCCAGCAACAACAACTCGCCATCGCCCGCGCCTTGATCATGAAACCGAAAGTGCTGCTGCTTGACGAGCCGACCGAAGGCATCCAACCAAACGTGATACAGCAGATCGGCCATGTGCTGGCCTATCTCAAGGCCAAGGGCGACATGGCCATCATTCTGGTCGAACAGCATTTCGAATTCGCCTATGGCCTCGCCGATCAGGTCTATGTCTTTCGGCGTGGTGCTGTTTCTGCGTCCGGCAAAGTGACTGGCTTTGACAAATCCGCCCTGCGCGCCGCTGTCTCCGTCTGACACGCGGTTGTGGCGAGAGGTCCGACCATCGCGATGCTTTATCGCCAGCCGCACCGTGCGCTCGCGGGCCTCGGGTGGAGAAAGATTCCGATCTTTTTCTGTTTCTGCTTTGTGACGGACAACTCTCCGAAAGTTTTGCCCTTCGAAAATGCCGAGGCGATCTAAATTGGGTCCGTGGGCAGTCGTTCAACAGATCTGCGTGCCGTCAAATGGGTGCATGATGCAACCTACCAACTATCTCATCTTCGATCAGCACTTGATCCATCAGCGCAGATCCTCGCCGTCGTATTGCGGCACGCGCAGGTTCAGAACACGCTGGCGAACCGCCAGATCAACCTCGCGCATACGGTCAACGTCGAAACCGGTCGCCCCAAATCTGTAGCTGACGCTCAGACCATCGATCAGCGTGTAGACTGTATCGCAAAACCGCGCCCCGTTCGACCATTCCGAACCGCAGGATGCCGTCCAGGCCAAGCCGCCCGGACCAGCCGGGTTGGCCGGATCAAGAGCAACGAACCCGGCGCGCGCCAGCGCACGTCCGTCGCTCGATTCGCCCGCATCCTTCTGGCTTACACAAAATCCGGGCCGCAACGGGTCTTCCAGGCACAAATAGCAAAGCTGCAGGCTCTCCTTGGTGGTTGTGCAGTTTCCAAACATCGCGCGGATCTCATCGAACCATTTGACGTCGTAGGGCTGCGACTCGGTTCTACGGTTGTTGCCGATGATCCGCAGGTGGTAAAGGCCACCAAGCCCAAGGTCAGGGTTCTGCCGGTTCTTCCATACCGCCTGGTAATGAAGCGCAAACCTTGCACCGTGAATTTGAACAGGATTGCCCGGGCATCCCCAGGGCTCGGTCTCGTCCGGGGAGGGCTCGAAACCTCGGGCGTCCAGGGAAATGTATTCCGCCAACGGGAAGGCGAATGCCATGCCTGACGGCAGACGCGCGACAATGGCCTCACCCGGATCGGTTGCACAGAGTTCTGGAGCAAAATCAAGAGTTTTAGAATAGCCTTGGCCGGAGGAATCTTCGCCAGCAATCACGACTTCAGCCCCGGCGCCCACCGGCGCGAGCAGTGCGCAGATCAGAAGTCCAAGTTCAATGCAGCGCTTCATTTGAAATCCTTTTGTCTACTGTCCATATCTGACCAGCTTTGAGCGGGCCTGCTGACCGTCTTATTGCGCTTGGTCTTCACCCTCTTTGCCGATGCCCAAGTGTTGCGGCCCTCAATGACCGGAACACCGTTCAACGCCGTTTCTGCGCGCCGCAGTCTGAGCTACTCCCCAACTCTTGGACAGCTTCCGGGGTGATTTAAGCTACTGCCTGCACCTGCTGATCGGTTTCGATGTTGTTGAAGTAGACCACGGCGGGCGGTTGACCGCCATGGGCGGCGTGGGGCCGCTGGTGGTTG